>CAWFEC010000004.1:0-437348 GCA_963814735.1 uncultured Acidobacteriota bacterium
GAGCGCCGGATTCGGGATCAAAACGGCATTCTGCGCGTGGCCCGTCGGGATCGTGACGTAGGCGGTTTCTCCCGGGAGCAGTTTTTCGTCAGGATTGCTGAAATCGATTACTGTGTTGTAAGTCACGACGTTTTGCACGGTCGTTGGATTCAGGCGAACGGTGCTTACCCGACCGTGAAACTGCTGGTTCGGAAACGCATCGACTTGAAATGTGACTGGCGCGCCGACCTTGATATTGCCGGTGTCCGACTCGTCGATCGCCGCGTAGACCTGCATACGGGTCAAGTCCTGCGCGACGGTGAAAACCTGCGGCGCCTGGAGGGTCGCGGCGACGGACTGGCCAACGTCGACGTTGCGCGCGACGACGGTGCCATCGATGGGCGAAATGATGGTGGTGTATTTCAGGCTGGTCTCCGAGGCCTTGAGAGCACCCTGCATCGAGGTGACTTGCGATCTTGCCTGGTTGAGCTGAGCCTTGGCTTGATCAACCTGGGCCTGCGCCGCCTGGACATCCGCGTTGGCCTGCCCTAGGCTCGATTGCGTCAAATCGTTGGAATCCGCGGACACAATTCCGGATTGGTAGAGGTCCAGCGAGCGCTTCGCCGTCGCCTGTTCATACTTGACGTTTGCCTCAACCTTGGCGAGATTCGCTTCGTCGACCTGGACGCTTGCCGCCAGGGTGACGAGATTGGCCTCGGCGTTTTGGAGGTTGCCGCGCGCCTGAGTCACCTGCGCCTCATAGATCGCCGGATCGAGTTGAGCGAGCACCTGCCCGCTGTGTACGCGCGTGTTGTAGTCCGCGAAGATGTACTCGACGGTGCCGGACACGTACGAGCCTACGGGTACCGTAGTCAGCGCGTTGATTGTCCCGGTGGCCTGGACGCTGGCCGTGATATTACCTGTGCGAACTTCGGCCGTCGTAAACTTCGGGTCGTTGGCCCGACTCCTGGCATATGACCAGCCGGCTATCACCACGATCAGAACGGCCGCACCGATCAGATACAGCTTCTTATGCTGTTGATACGATTCTCTTAGCGACATTAATCTCTACCTTCGGGAGTTGACGGTCACGATCTAGCGGTCGTCTGTCTAGCTTCTGACTCTTTACACCCGCGCTGTGGCCTCTCAACAGTAAAGACGCATGGCCCACCCAACTGGTTTCTCGACTTCGCCCCTCGAACGTAGTCTGTAGTCGTCTCCCAAGGCCGCTGAAGGCAAGCCGTGTTAGAGTGGGCGACTCGTATCTCAAGGGAGGGGAAGTGGCGTATCGCGATCTGCGAGATTTTCTGCGCAAACTGGAAAAAGAGGGCGAACTCAAGCGCGTGTCGGCCGAGGTCGATCCGGTGCTGGAAATCACCGAGATTTCGGACCGTGCGGTCAAGCGGGGCGGCCCGGCCCTGCTGTTCGAGCGCACAAAAGGCTCGCGGTTTGCCGCGGTGACGAACCTGGTTGGTACCGAGCGGCGCATGAATCTGGCGCTCGAGGTGGATTCTCTGGACGAGATCGCGGGTCGCATTTCGTCGATTCTGGACATGCAGTCGCCGCAGGGCATTCTGGACAAGGTGAAGATGCTTCCCAAACTCGCCGAGCTTGGCTCGGTTTTTCCCAAGACGGTGCGCAACGGGGAGTGCCAGGATGTGGTCCGCACGGATGGCTTTTCGCTGCTCGATTTTCCGATCCTGCAATGTTGGCCCCAGGACGGCGGCCGCTATATCACGTGGCCAATGGTCATTACAAAGAATCCGGAAACAGGAAAGCGCAACGTGGGCTGCTATCGCATGCAAGTCTTCGATTCGCGAACCACTGGGATGCATTGGCAGACACAGAAGCATGGGGCCGAGCACTACCGCAGCGCGCTCTCGAAGAACAGGGGAGGGAAGCTCGAAGTGGCCGTCGCAATCGGCGCCGATCCGGCGACTTGCTTCTCCGGGATTCTGCCTGTGCCGCCCGATATGGACGAATTCATGTTTTCAGGTTTTTTGCGGCGCGAGCCGGTAGAGCTCGTGGCGTGCAAGACGGTCGATCTCGAAGTCCCGGCGAACGCGGAAATCGTGCTGGAAGGGTATGTCGAATTGGGAGAAACGCGTACGGAGGGCCCTTTCGGCGACCACACGGGCTTCTATTCGCTCGAAGGTGAGTATCCCGTTTTCCACGTGCAGTGCGTCACGCACCGCAAGGATCCCCTCTACCTCACGACGATTGTCGGGCCGCCTCCGCAGGAAGATTATTTCATCGGCCACGCGATCGAGCGGGTGTTTCTGCCCGTAATGAAGATGCAGCACCCTGAGATTGTGGACGTGGCGATGCCCGCCGAGGGGATCTTTCAGAACTTGATGATTGTTTCCATCCGCAAGAGCTATCCGGGGCACGCGCGGAAGACGATGAACGCGATCTGGTCGCTCGGGCAGGCAATGTTCACGAAGGTTGTGGTGATCGTCGATCACGATGTCAATGTGCAAGACTCGCGCGAGGTGGTGTGGAAGGCTCTGTGCGCGATCGATCCGGAGCGCGACATCCAGTTCGTGATGGGCCCGGTCGATACCCTCGATCATGCGGCTCGCCGGCAGGATTTCGGCTCGAAAATGGGAATCGACGCAACGCGCAAGTGGCGGGAAGAGGGCTACACGGGCCGCTGGCCGGACGAAATTAAGATGGATAGTGCAACAAAAAAGCGCATCGACGAACTCTGGGCAAAATTGAAGCTGGATCGATAGGCTTTCGAACTGCTCCTTCGGGCAGTCCTCTTTAACCAGGAACAAAAGGCAAAAGCGAAATTCCCGCGCAAAAAGCGCTTTCCGGGGCGGAAAGCGAGCCCGCGCGTCCCTCCCAGGGCATGTCCAAATGTGCACCCTGTCCTCTGGGCGGGGTTTTACCAGAAGCACAAACTTGAAACATGTTGATTGACAGTCTGCGGCGCGGGATGTGATAAACGGTCCACGGGGAGCGTACCAGTTCTATTAGTACCGTAGCTCATTCCGGGGTGTGGCAAAGGGGCCTGAAGGGTTGGGGCGAAATAGAAACAAAAGGCGCGGACGCCAGCTTGGCGAAAGCGCAGCAAAAGGGTGATGCGGATTCGTCCTGCGAAATGGGACGAACTGAGGAGTGAGGGGCCGCACGATGTTCAATCTCGGGAAAACCAAGTCACTAATCGGTCTGGATATCGGATCGAGTTCGGTGAAGGCCGTCGAGTTGAAGAAGGCCAAAGACGGCTACGAGCTGGTGAGCTTCGGGCTGGAGCCCTTGGCTCAGGATACTGTCGTGGACGGCGCCATCATGGACGCCCCTTCGGTCGCCGAGAAGATCATTTCCATCTTCGACGCACAGAAGATTAAGACCAAGGACGTCGCCACTTCCGTTTCGGGACATTCGGTGATCGTCAAGCGCGTCAGCATGCCGCTGATGACCGAGGAAGAGCTCTTCGACCGGATCCAAGCCGAGGCGAGCCAGCACATTCCTTTCGACATCGCCGACGTCAACCTCAGCTACCAACTGCTCGAAGCCACTGAGAACCAAATGGACGTGCTACTGGTGGCCGTCAAGAAGGACAAGATTCTGAACCACACGAACGTCCTGGCCCAGGCCGGGAAGACGCCGATGGTGGTCGACATCGACGCTTTTGCCCTGCAGAACGCCTTCGAGGTCAACTACGAGCCGGATCCTTCACAGGTGGTTGCACTATTGAACGTGGGCGCGAGCGTAATGAACATCAACATCATTCGCGGCTGGACGCCCCTCTTCACGCGCGACGTTTCGGTCGGAGGCAATCAATATACCGACGCCCTGCAGAAGGAACTCGACCTCAGCTTCGAGGACGCCGAGAAGCT
This sequence comes from uncultured Acidobacteriota bacterium, assembly GCA_963814735.1. Classification (GTDB taxonomy): domain Bacteria; phylum Acidobacteriota; class Terriglobia; order Acidiferrales; family UBA7541; genus Palsa-295. The sequence continues at coordinate 3,825 of CAWFEC010000004.1, forward strand.
CAAGATGGGCGGAACGCACGCGGGAGTGAGCGAGGAGCAGCGAACTTCGATCCTGCGCTCCGTTTCCGACATTTTGATACTCGAGATTCAGAAAACTTTCGACTTCTTCCGCGCGACGGCGAGCGGCGAGAACATTCGCCGGATCGTTGTGGCCGGAGGGACGGCGCGGGTGCCTGGTTTGCTCGATCTGCTCAAAGAAGAATTCGCGATGCCGGTCGAGGAGCTCTATCCATTTCGAAAAGTCGCCATCAACCCCGCGCGTCACGATGAAAGTCAGCTTCGCGAGTTGGCGCCGCGCCTGGCAATCGCCATGGGTCTGGCGCTGAGGAGTTTTGACACGCCATGATCCGGATCAACTTACTAGGCCAGGCTCGTCCGAAAGCCGCGAAGCAGACCGTGCCTCTCGAGGCGACCGTACAGATATTGCTGTTTGGCGCGGCGGTTGTCGTTGCGGCTGTCGTTCTTTTCGTCGTCTACATGTCGCAAAGCAGACAACTCAATCAGACAGAAGCGCGCATTCGCGATCTGCAGACAGAGAAAGCCAGCTTGCAGCAGATCAAGTCCCAGGTGGATACCTTTGAAAGCCAGAAAGCCGTGCTCCAGCAGCGGATCGACGTGATCGAGACGCTCCAGAAGAATCGCAGCGGGGCGCAGGACCTGCTCCAGATGGTGGCCAATACGGTCGTTCGAGTGGACGCGCTCTGGTTAACGTCGATTACAAGAACTGGCGATTCGCTCGATATCCAGGGTGAAGCGGGGTCGATCAATTCCGTTGCGAATTTCATTACAGAATTGAAGAGAAGCGGCTACTTCACAAACGTCGAGATCAAGGACGCCAAGGAAAACGACTTACGCCCGGCGGTTCAGACATACAGTTTCTCGATGTCTGTGACGATCGCCCCCCAGCAGAACGGTGCACCCACAACCCAAGCGACGGGAGCGGCTCAGCCGCCTCCGCCCGCGCGGAAGGGAAGGAGCTAGTCGATGGCCACAAGTTTCCGGGACTGGCCCTGGCCGTTACAAGCCCTCGCGTCGGTGGGCCTGGCAGTTGTGTTGATTCTGGCCGGACTCTACATTCCCGGCCTGCCTCTTGCGAGCGTGCGCGCGCAGCTGGAGAGCAAGCAGGCGGAACTGAAGCCGCTCGAAGCCGAAGTCGAGAGTTTGCGCGTTTACAAACAGCGCCGGGCGGAGTTGCAGACCGAGATGGACGCTCTGCAGAAACAGCTGGCGACGCTGCAAACCATCGTGCCGGAAGAAAAACAGACCGATGAGTTCATCTTGATGGTGCAACGCGCCGCTCTGAGCTCGGGCGTCTCGATCCGAGTCTTGACGGCGATGCCGGTCGCGCAGAAGCCGTACTACTTCGAGATGCCATTTGCGGTACAGGCTGACGGCCCGTACTACTCGGTGCTCGACTTCTTTTCCAAACTCGGGCGCCTCTCGCGCATCATCAACGTGGGCGACCTGAAGCTTTCAGCGATCGGAACTAATAATAATAGCAAGTTCCGGGTCGTGCCTGGAACGTCGGTTACGGGAACGTTCACGGTTACGACGTTCTTTACAAACCCGGCTGAACAGGCAAGCGCAACAACGACAAAGGGTGGGAAGGGCGCGAAGAGCGCGCCGGCAAGGCGATAGGGCGAGAACGATGAGACTTGCAAAGGCAACCGCGAACCTGGTGGCAGCGCTGACTATCTCACTGTGCTTGATTCCCGGCGCGTGGGCGCAGATGACGGCGGTCAAAAGAGCGAAGGCGGCACGGAAGGCCGTCGCGTCAGCCCAGAAACAGACTGTCCCGAAGCCCGCCGCTGCACCGACTGCTGCACCGACTGCTGCACCGGCTGCCGCCCCGACTGTGGCGATTCCAGCCACGCCGTCTGAGGAATCAGTGGATGCAGGCACGATCAACATGGAGGGCAAGCGCGATCCGTTTGTGCCTCTGGTTTCGGACAAAAAAGACACGGGTGCGGCGCACTTGCCGCCGGGTAAGGCCGGCATTGTGATCGCATCGGTGCGCGTGGACGGGACGGTGAAATCCGGTAACGGAATGATTGCCGTGGTTTCGAATCCCGATCAGCGCGTCTATTTCATCCGCGAAGGCGATCAGTTGTATGACGGTGACGTGGAGAAGATCAGTTTGGATGGCGTCACTTTCAAAGAGAATTCGAAAGACGCATTTGGCCATCCGGTCGAACGAATCGTGACGAAACGAATCTACGCGAGTGCAGGAGAGCAGCAATGAGGATCATGTGGCGGGGGTGGGGGCTCGGTGCGCTGATAGCGGCCGGTCTAGTGCTGTCGAATGGAATGCCGGCTGTGGCGGGCGACGCGCCGGTGGTCCATGTGAAAGCGGAGGTGAAGGACGGTGCCGTGAGCTTGCACGCCGAAGCCAACGCTCCGTTCGAGTACACCACCTACCGTCCGAGCGCGAGCCTCTACGTGCTCGACCTGAGTGGCGTCTCCGCCGGAGATGCGGCTGGCGCGCGCGTCGTGCCTTCCGACCTCGTGAAGAGCTATCGCATCACGAGTTACTCTTCGGGTGCCAAGCCGGTCGTGCGCGTGGAAATTCTGATGGCCCAGGGCGTCGACCCGCGCCTCGAACGCAAGGACCCGGAAGATCTCACTCTGTTGGTGTCGCGTACTTCTGCGGGGCCAGCGTCCGTGACTACGCCCGCGAAGTCGCCGGCAATGGCTCCCGTTGTGGCCAAGGCTGCCGACATGACTCAGGAGAACGGGGTTTCTCCCTCGATCCGCCAGATTCACCTCACTCAGGATGGCGGCCGGACCGAGGTCAATATTTCCGGGTCGGGAGCGCTGACCTACCACGCAATGCGGCTCCACAATCCCGACCGGTTGGTTCTGGATTTCGCAAATGCGCGTCTCAAGACTTCCGAAAGTCATCTTGCGAGCAATCTTGAGCCCGTTCGTGAAATCCGCTTTGCTCAGTTCACGCCCGAAGTTTCGCGAGTCGTAATCGATCTGCGCCAGCCGGCGGCTTACAACATCGCCCAGGACGGCGATACGGTGAGCGTATCTTTTTCGCCCGAGGCGGTTTCGTCTGGTGCGGCGCAATCCGATTCGTCGGACCAATCGACCGGCGTCGTGAAGATAAAGGCACCGGCGCCAAGTAATCTGGCTCCCTTGCAGCATGAGACTTCCGCAACAAAGCCCGGCGAGGTTCCCGCGCCGGCTGCTGTGTTGCCGGTTGCGTTGACGAGGACCTCAGCGGCTCTCGCGACGCCGGCGGCGGACACTAAGGCAGCATCGTTCAAGCCTGCCGACGAACCAGTCGCGTCAGCTGCACCCGCTGCGCAGCCCAGCGCTGCGCCGGCCGCAGCTCTCGCAGGAACAACGGCGGTTGCCCAAGCTCCCGCACCGGCTCCCGCGACGGCCAAGTTTACTGGCGAGCCCATTTCGGTGAACCTGAAGGACGTGGACCTGCGCGATTTCTTCCGTCTGATACATGAAATTAGCGGGTTGAATGTCGTGCTGGATCCGAATGTGAAGGGATCGCTGACCATCGTTTTGGATGACGTGCCATGGGATCAAGCTCTGGACATCGTCCTCAAGAACAACGATCTCGATAAGCAGCTCGACGGAAACGTCCTACGCATCGCGACGCGGGCCACCTTGCAGAAAGAAGCCGAAGAGAGCCGCGATCTCGCCAAGGCACAGGCCGAAGCCGCCGACGTCGTCACTACGACGCGCGTACTGAGCTACGCGAAAGCGACCCAGCTTTCAGGTACGCTCAAGCAGTTTCTCTCGTCGCGCGGCGATATCATTGCCGACGATCGTTCCAACACGCTCATCATCCGCGACATTCCGAGCACCTTGCCGGTGCTCGACAACTTGATTCGACAGCTCGATCGGAGGTCGCAACAGGTCGAAATTGAGGCTCGCGTCGTTGCGGCCAACCGCTCGTTCTCGCGCGAAATCGGCAGCCAGTTTGGAATCTCCGCGGCCGGAGGAAACCCGACAAGCTTCTTGAGCGGTGCGAGCTCGGCCGGGACCAGCCCGATCATTCACTTTCCGCCGATTCCTCCGGTCATCGTCTCAAGCGGCGGCTCGACAGGGACCCCGACTTCCGGCTCCATTCCTCTGAACTCGAACTTGCCGGCGAGCGCTCCGACGAGCGGCTTCTCATATTCCTTCGGGACCAACAACTTCGCGCTCGACTTGATCATCACCGCGGCGGAGGAAAAGGGTGTCGGCAAGCTGTTGTCGAAGCCCAAGATAATCACGCAGAACAATCAGAAGGCGAGCGTAAAGCAAGGAACCAAGATTCCGGTTCAGACAGTCGTGAACAACACGGTATCGGTCCAGTTCGTGAACGCGGTTCTCGAACTGGACGTCACTCCCCAGATTACGGCGGATGGCACGATCTACATGGACGTGACAGTCGAAAACGATCAGATCGATCAGGGGATCCCGCGGATCGAGGGTATCCCGGCGATCGACACGCAGTCGGCGGAAACGAAGGTCACCGTCAACGACGGCGCGACGGTGATGATTGGCGGAATCATCGTCACGCAGCAACGCACCGATATCCAGCAGGTTCCACTGTTCGGGAGCGTTCCAGTGATCGGCAATCTGTTCAAACACACGACGGTCAGCTCCTCTTCTCAGGAATTGCTGTTCTTCCTGACGCCTCGGATTCTCCCGAGCTAAGCTTGGGCGGAAGGATCGGGCGGAGGGGATTGGCTGCCTGACGTGGCGGCGAAATCGGCAAAGCAGAGTTCAGGCCGGAGCGGGTTCGAAGAACGAACGAACCGCCTCCGGCTTTCGTTTTCCACACTCGGAGTGGATTCGATCCTCGTTTCGCACCTGCCGAACATCCAGTATCTCTGCGGCTTCACGGGCAGCGCAGGGTTGCTGCTCATCGACGAATCCAAAGCCATGCTCTTCACCGACAGCCGCTACACGTTCCAGGCGCGGCAGGAAGTGCACGGGGCGCGCATCCACATCGCAAAGCAAGGCCTGCTGCGCGCGGTCGGCGAAGAGTTGAAACCTCAGCGCCGCCGGCGCGCCGTGGCCTACGCGACCGCCCACACAACGGTGGCTCAGAAGCAGACGCTCGACGGAATTTCGCGGGGCAGGGTGCGGTGGACGAGCGACGAGAACGTGGTCGAAAAGCTTCGCGCTGTGAAGGACGCGGGCGAACTCGCACGAATGCGCGACGCCGCGCATCTGATCAGTGGCGTTTTCCGCAAGGTTCTGCCGCTCATTCGCCCGGGGACCTCCGAACTCGATCTGGCCGCCGAGATTGAATACAGCATCAAGAAAATGGGCGGAAGCGGCCCCTCGTTCGAGACAATCGTCGCCTCGGGTCCGCGCTCCGCCTGGGCCCACGCGCGTCCCACCTCAAAGCACCTGGGCAAAAGCGAATTGGTCGTCCTCGATCAGGGTGCTATACTCGAAAATTACTGCAGCGACATGACGCGGACGGTGTTCGTTGGGCGAGCGCCTGCCAGGATTCGGCGAATGTATCAAGCGGTCCTGCAGGCCCAGGAAGCCGCGAAGCAGGTGATCCGGCCCGGCGTCAAGGCTGGAGACGTGGATCGGGCGGCGCGACGGACCTTGAAGCGATTCGGCTTGGCCCGTTATTTCACGCACAGTACGGGCCACGGCCTCGGCATCGAAGTGCACGAGATGCCGCGCCTTGGCAAAGGCGAAGAAACGTTACTCCAGGAAGGGATGGTCGTGACGGTTGAACCCGGCGTCTACCTGGAAGGGCTTGGCGGTATCCGCATTGAGGATGATGTGGTTGTAACAGCGCAGGGCGCTGTGGATTTGACGACGGCTCCCCTGGATTTCCTCGAACTCTAAATGGCGAAGAAAGCGAAATCTGAATCTGGCGCAGGTGCGCACGCTGAGGGCGTGGACTTGGTCGAAGTCAAGCGCCTCCTCGCGTTCATGCAGGAGAATGGGCTCGAAGAATTTGAATACGAGCGCCGAGGCGTGCACATCCGCCTCAAGAAGGCGTCGGCCGCGTCAGGTGTGCCCGCCGTGGCCGCAGCGCCGCCTGTGGCTGCTCCGGCAACGGCGCACGCTTCTGCAGCTGCGCCGACGCATGATTCAGCTAAGCCGGCCGCTCTCGCGGCGGATGTGCATCTGATCAAGTCGCCGATCGTGGGAACGTATTATTCGGCGCCGAGCCCCGAAGCCGAGCCTTTCGTTGCCGTGGGCGCCCGAGTGGAATCGGGGCAGGTGCTTTGTATCATCGAAGCCATGAAGCTGATGAACGAGATCGAATCCGACGTCGCGGGCGAGGTCGTCCAGATCCTTGTCGAGAATGGGCATCCGGTCGAATACGGCGAGCCGCTCTTCGGGATTCGCTCGCAGGGCAAGAAATAGCTCGGGCCAGACGCGGCGAGGCAGAACGGCCGCCGAATTTCCCGCACCTGACACATGTTCAAAAAGATCCTGATTGCTAATCGCGGTGAGATTGCCCTGCGGATTCTCTCCGCCTGTAAGGAACTCGGCGTCCGCACTGTAGCCGTCTATTCGGAGGCCGACCGGCACGCGCTCCACGTTCGCTTTGCCGACGAGGCAGTCTGCATCGGCCCGCCACGCAGCGCCGACAGTTATCTGAATATTCCGCACGTCATCAGCGCCGCCGAAATCACCGATGTCGACGCGATTCATCCCGGGTACGGTTTCCTCTCCGAAAACGCGAATTTTGCCGAGGTGTGCGAGGCCTCGCACATCACGTTCATCGGCCCATCGCCCGACGTGATTCGCATGATGGGCGAAAAAGACCGCGCCCGCGCCGAAATGGCCGCAGCGGGCCTTCCCGTGATTCCCGGCAGCGCCGGAGTGGTCCCCGATGAAGAGGCCGCCAAGCAGGTGGCGGCTGAGGTTGGCCTCCCGCTCATGATCAAAGCGGCCGAAGGAGGCGGCGGGCGCGGCATGCGCGTCGTGCGCACCCAAAAAGAGCTGATTCCCGCGTTTCAGACGGCGCGCTCCGAGGCCGAACAGGCCTTCGGCAGCCCCAACGTCTACATGGAGAAGCTGATCGAGCATCCCCGCCACATCGAGTTTCAGGTGATGGGTGATCGCCACGGCAACGTGATCCACCTCGGCGAACGCGAGTGCACGTTGCAGCGGCGCCACCAGAAGGTCCTCGAGGAGTCGCCGTCCACCGTTCTCGACGCGGCCACGCGCGAGCGCGCCGGCAAACAAGTGATCGACGCCCTCCGCGCGGTCGGCTATTCGAGCGCCGGCACCGTCGAGTTCCTTCGCGATGTCACCGGCGAGCTCTACTTCATCGAGATGAACGCGCGCATTCAGGTCGAGCATCCCGTCACCGAAATGGTGACGCAGGTCGATCTCGTGAAATCCCAGATTCGCCTCGCCGCCGGCGAACACCTCGACGACGTGGTCGGCTCGGTCGAGTTTCGCGGCCACGCGATCGAGTGCCGCATCAACGCCGAGGATCCCGAGACATTTCGCCCGTCTCCCGGCCACATCACAGCCTTTCGAGTACCCGGTGGCCCGGGCGTTCGCGTCGATACGGCTGCCTACTCCGACGCCGTAATCCCGCCGTATTACGATTCGCTGGTCGCGAAGCTCGTCACGCATGGCCGCGACCGCGCCGAGGCGATCGTGCGCATGGAAGGCGCTCTCGATGGCTTCGTCGTCGAAGGCATCAAGACCACGATCCCGCTTCACAAGCGCATCCTCGCCGAGCCGGATTTCCAGGCCGGAAAGTTCGACACGCACTTCCTCGACCGGCTCACGGGCACAGCAGGGAAGTAATCGGGAGAAAGCTTGTTCCCAGCGCTCTACGCGGTCATCGATCCAGCCTTCGCGCCCGAGCCCCCGGTCGATTTTGCGCTCAAACTGGTAGACGCCGGCGTCGAGCTGATCCAGCTGCGCGACAAGCGTGCGACGGCGCGAAAAATCCATGATCAGGCGTCAGAGTTGGTCGCGCGCCTGTCTCCCAAGGGCGTGCGGATCATCATCAACGATCGCCCCGACATCGCGGCGATGGTGGGCGCAGGCGGCGTGCACGTCGGCCAGGAAGACCTGCCGGTCGAAGAGGCGCGCCGAATCTGCGGCCGCTCCCTCTGGGTAGGCATTTCGACACACAACATCGAGCAATTTCGCGAAGCTGCCCTCACTTCGGCGGATTATATTGCCGTGGGGCCCATCTTCCCGACGGCCGCAAAGGAGAATCCCGACCCCGTTGTCGGAATCGATTTCATGCGCGCCGTACGCCGGCTGACGCCGAAGCCGATCGTGGCGATTGGCGGCATCACGGTCGAATCCGCCGCGGACGTTTTTCGCGCGGGAGCCGACTCCGTCGCCGTAATTCGAGATTTGCTGTCGGCCCCCGATCCGGCAGGCCGCGCGCGCGAGTACTTGGAAATTTCGCGGCGCGTGCGAAAGACTTGAATGTAGCGCCGTGGCCTTCAGCGCGGCATCTTCGCCTCGGGAAAGCGCCGCATCGGTAGAAGGCGGCCATCAGCATTCACATGTCGCAACAGGCGCACAGCACCGAAACTTCCGCCGCTCGGCCCTCCGTCGAGCTCGTCAAAGGCCTCGACCTGTTCGATTCGACGATGATCGTCGTCGGATCGATGATTGGCTCGGGCATCTTCATCGTTTCCGCCGATATCGCCCATCAGGTGCAAAGTCCCGGCTTGTTGCTCGCGGTCTGGCTCGCTTCTGGCGTCATGACGCTCGTCGCCGCGCTCAGCTATGGTGAACTGGCCGCCATGATGCCGCATGCGGGCGGCCAGTACGTCTACCTGCGCGAATCGCTCGGCGAAATCTGGGGCTTTCTCTACGGCTGGACGATGCTGCTCGTCATCCAGACGGCCACGATCGCAGCCGTCGCCATCGCCTTTGCGAAATTTACCGGAGTGCTCGCGCCATGGTTTTCACCCGCGCACTGGATCTGGAAGATCGGCACGTTCGGTCCGTGGCACCTGTGGTTCGGCGAACTCGGCCCGTATAACGTCGGCTTGAATCGCCAGAATCTTCTCGCGATTCTGTCTATCGTCTTGCTCACGTGGATCAACACGCGCGGCCTGCGCCTCGGCAAGATCGTGCAGAATATCTTCACGGTAACGAAAACAGGCGCGCTCGCCGTCTTGGTCATCCTGGGATTCTGGTTCACGACCGCCGTCGCACGCTCCGCGAATTTCACCCATTTCTGGCGCAACGCTGGCTGGCACACGCTGCACGCATATCCCCCTGACAATCCCACGTGGATGGTCACAACCATCACCCTGATGGGAGTCGCGATGGTCGGATCGCTCTTCGCGATGGATGCCTGGAACAACGTCACCTTCACCGCCGCCGAGGTGAAGAACCCGGGCCGCAATCTGCCGCTGTCCCTCGCCATGGGTACAGGACTCGTCGTGCTCCTCTACACGCTCGCCAACGTCGCTTATCTGCGGGTGCTCCCGCTCTCGGGCAGCGCGCAGGGCGCGACGCCGCTGGCCCGCGGCATCGAATTCGCAGCCGATGGACGTGTGGCCACCGCCGTCACCCAGGTCATCTTCGGCCCGGCGGGCGCGATCCTCATGGCGCTCGCCATCTTGATTTCCACGTTCGGCTGCAACAACGGACTCATTCTTTCCGGCGCTCGCATCTACTACGCGATGTCCAAGGATGGCCTCTTCTTCCGCTCCGTCGGCACAGTCAATCGCTATCACGTGCCCAGCGTCGCTCTCGTCGTGCAGTGTGTCTGGGCTTCGCTGCTGTGTCTTTCAGGCACCTATAGCCAGCTGCTCGACTTCCTGATTTTCGCCGAGCTGATTTTCTACATCCTCACGCTGCTCGGGCTTTTCGTCCTTCGGGCGAAGCGCCCCGATACGCCGCGCCCGTACCGCGCGTTCGGATATCCGGTTTTGCCGGCGCTCTATTTGGTGATGGCGATATTTCTGGAAATCCAGCTCTTGCGCTATAAACCACAGTACACTTGGCCGGGGCTGATCATCGTCCTGCTGGGGCTGCCGGTGTACGGCCTGTGGGCTTGGCTGGGCAGGCGGCCGGCTGAGTCCTAGTGCAAGCCTGAAAGAGCGCAGAATCAATCGTGTGGTTGCGAGGCGCGCAGCACAAGCGCATCTGAGTTCTTGGGAGGGAAATCCCGAATGGGAAATCCATTGCTGGCGACGAAGCCGCTGAATGTGATCATGCAGGAGGCTGCGGAGGAGCACGAGCATTCCCTGAAGCGTGCGCTGGGTCCCATCAACCTGATCACGCTCGGGATCGGCGCGATCATCGGGGCCGGAATCTTCGTGCTCACGGGGCAGGCCGCCGCGCAGAGCGCGGGACCCGCCATCGTGCTCTCGTTCATCCTTTCGGGCATCATCTGCGCGTTCGCGGGCTTGTGCTACGCGGAATTCGCTTCGCTGATCCCAATCGCCGGCTCGGCCTACACCTACGGCTACGCCACTCTCGGCGAAATTTTTGCCTGGATCATTGGATGGGACTTGATCCTCGAATACGCCTTCGGCGCCGCCACTGTTGCATCCGGTTGGAGCGGCTACGTCGTCAGTTTTCTCGATGATTTCGGCGTTCACATCGGCCCCAAATGGATCGCGACGCCGGGCACGCAGATGGTCTTCTACAAAGGCCACTGGGCGTCGATCGGTTCTGTGCAGCCAATGCTGAAGGCCGCCGGTATCAGTGCATCCACCCTTCCGCACGCAACGGGCGTGTTCAATCTGGTCGCGTTTCTCGGCATCGCGGTAGCCACCTACATCTTGATCGTCGGCATCAAGGAGTCGGCCAATTTCAACTCCGCCATCGTGATTCTTAAAGTGGCGATCGTCCTCGTCTTCATCGGCATCGCGGGGATGTACGTTCTCCGCCATCCGGCGCTTGCCGCCGCCAATTGGCACCCGTTCATTCCACCGAATACCGGCAAGTTCGGTGATTTCGGCCTGTCGGGCGTGGCGCGCGGCGCCGCGGTGATCTTCTTCGCGTATATCGGATTCGACGCCGTCTCCACAGCCGCGCAGGAAGCTAAGAATCCGCAGAAAGACATGCCGGTCGGAATTATCGGCTCGCTCGTCATCTGCACGGTTCTCTATATCCTCGTTTCCGGCCTCCTGACGGCCGTCGTGCCCTACACCGCCTTGAACGTGGCCGATCCGGTTGCGATCGGCATCGATGCCACCGGCGTGCGCTGGGGCAGCCTGCTCGTGAAGGCGGGGGCCGTAGCGGGCCTGGGCAGCGTCATGCTGGTCATGCTGCTCGGCCAATCGCGCGTCTTCTATTCCATGTCTCGTGACGGCCTTCTCCCGCCCTGGGCGGGCGCGATCCATCCGCGCTTCCGCACACCGTGGATCTCTTCGATGGTTGTCGGCGTCGCCGTGGCAATTTTTGCTTCGCTAATCCCGATTGGCGATCTTGCCGTTCTCGTCAACATCGGCACGCTTCTCGCGTTCGTGATCGTTTGCGCGGGCGTCTGGATTCTTCGCCGCAAGCGCCCCGATCTTCCGCGGCCCTTCAAGACGCCGCTCGTGCCTCTGGTTCCCATTCTAGGCATTCTCACGTCGCTCGCCGCGATGCTGAGCCTTCCGGCCAAGACCTGGTGGCGTCTGCTCATCTGGCTCGTCATTGGCCTCGTCGTGTACTTCTCCTACGGGCAGAAGCACAGCAAGGTTCGTAAGGCAGCCGCTGATAGCGCCCGGTAAAGTATCCCTAATGTTCCTTCGACTAAGGTATGTTGACCGAGGAGGGCCGAACGTCTCCGTTTGGTTTCGGCGCCTCACGCATTGCCTATGAGTCGAATCTCTCCGCGCCGCTTCGCCGTCTGGCTCCGGCATATGTCGCTGCTCGACCGTGTCGCTGCGGCGCTCCTCGTCCTATGCGGGCTGGTGCTGGCCATCAACCGCGCCTCCGGGCGTTCGCTCCCGCTCACTGCCCTGGTGATCTTTTTCGGTGTTTCCGCCGCCGCTTACTTTCTCGTGCGGCTGATTCTGTTTATCCGCGCGAAGGGAATGTGGGCGCTGCGGAATCGCCTCATCGTTGCTTATTTCTTTATGGCGGTTGCGCCCGTCGTGCTTCTGTTCGCGATGGTGTTCGTTGGGGGGTACCTTCTCGAACTTCAGATTGGCGCGCACCTGCTCCGCGACGACCTTCAAAGCCGCAGCGCAATCATTGCCACCGATACGAATACGATCGCCGCTGCGCTCACTCGGGAGCCGGGCTTGAAGCCTGACCAGTCGGTTCCGCCTCCCAACTCGACCGCGCCCGTCGACCCCGTCCTATTGCGCCCGGAAATCGCCAAAATTATCGACGCGGCGCGGGCGGAAACGCCGGGCCTCCTCGTCGTTTTGAATCATGGCCAGCAAGTCGTGCGTGAAACCCACGGCAAGCAGTTCTCCGGCTTGGCCGAGTTCCGCAATCGGCTCTGGTTTGCGTCGGCCGAAAGCATTCCGATTCCGGATGGCCACGCGACGCTGCTTGCGGTCGCTCCGATCACCCCAGCCGTGCTCGACGGCTTGCCGTCGAAACTCGGTCCCATCGGCCTTACCCTGCTCAAGCCCGCGCCGGACTCTTCATCCGGGGGAATCACGCTCGACGGCACCCATTACGGTTTCGGAGAGCAGATTGCCAGCGACAAGCGTACGCTTGCCCCGGCTTTGTATCCGCTCGATCTGCACATCGATGGATTCGCCACGCTCGAGGTCGTGCGCGCGGATTTGGGCTCCGAGGTGGAAGATCTGCCTGTGTTCGCCCACTTCTCGCTGCGGATATCGGAGGTCAATCGAGACCTCCTGACCTCGGTGGGTGCGCTGGGTTCGACGCTCGTCCTCTTTCTCGAAGCCGTTGCCGTGGTCTTTCTCCTGCTGGAGATCGCGGCTCTGGCCGTCGGAATTATGCTGACGCGCACCATCACGAGTTCGGTGGCGGGTCTCTACGATGCCACGCTCCACGTTCGCCGCGGCGATTTCAGTCATCGCATCCAGGTCCGCCAGAAAGATCAGCTTGGCGCCCTCGGTGAGTCATTCAATGAAATGACCGGCTCGATCTCCGAGCTGATCGAAGAACAGCAGCAGAAGCAGCGTCTCGAGCACGAAGTTTCCATCGCGCACGAAGTCCAGCAGCAGCTCTTCCCCAGCGTTTTTCCCTCCATGCCCGGTCTCGAGCTCGCCGCAATCTGCCGCCCCGCCCGCGTCGTCAGTGGCGACTACTACGATTTCATTCAACTCGACCCTAGCCGCGTCGGAATTGCCGTCGCCGACATCAGCGGGAAGGGAATTTACGCGGCGCTTCTCATGGCCAGCCTTCAGGCGGCGCTGCGCAGCATGGCGGTCTCCGACGGTCACGGATGCACGGCCGATCTCATCTCCCGCGTCAACGCGCACCTTTTCCGCAACACTTCCGAGGACCGCTATGCGACTCTCTTCTACGCAGTTTACGATTCGGATGCCAAAACTCTTACCTACACCAACGCCGGTCACCTCGCCCCCCTGCTCGTTTGCGGAGGCTCGAACGAGGTGCAGCAACTCGAGCAGGGCGGCACGGTCGTGGGCCTCTTCGAAAATCCCGGCTACACGGAAAGAACCGTCGAAGTGCCTCCCGGCAGCGTGCTGGTGGTCTTCAGCGACGGTATCACCGAGCCCGAAAACGTCTACGGCGAGGAGTTTGGAATCCAGCGGCTCAAGGCTGAAGTGGTGCGCCAGAGGGATCTGCCCGTCGAGACTCTTGCCAAGAACGTGATCTCTGCGGCGGAGCAGTGGGCCGGCACGCCCGAGCAGGCGGACGACATGACCGTCGTCGTCGCCCGCATGGGATAGCTCGGTCCCGACGTATTCTTGGTTGCAGTTGTTTATACTGAACTCAGCAATGAAAATTCTCACCGCTGCCGAAATGAAGGAAGTCGATCGCCTCACGACCAAGCGCTACGGCGTTCCGAGCCTCACCCTCATGGAAAACGCCGGCAAGAGCATCGCCGATTTCATCGCCTCGCGTTTCCCGGATTTCAAGCGCCGCCTGATCGTCGTCCTCTGCGGCAAAGGCAATAATGGCGGCGACGGCTTCGTCGCCGCGCGCCATCTCCTGAAAATGGGCGCGAACGTCCAGGCATATCTCGTCGGCGATCCGCGCGAAGTAAAAGGCGACGCCGCCACGAATCTGAGCCGCTGGAAGAGAGCCGGTGGCAAGCTTTTCGTCGATCGCCCCGGCAAGCCAACCGTTGCCGCCGAATTCGCCGATGATGCGCTCGTCATCGACGCGCTGCTGGGAACCGGCGTGCGCGGCCCAGTCGAAGGTCGGCTCGCCGAGGTGACCGCGAACGTAAATCATCACAAGCCTGGCTGCGAGATTGTAGCAGTCGATATTCCCTCGGGGATGCAAGCGGACACAGGCGAAATTTTGGGCCCCGTCGTGGTAGCCGACTACACGGTCACGTTCACGGCACCCAAGCCTGGCCTTTTGCTAGGCGCAAGCGCGCAGCATGTCGGCGAACTTCTCGTCCGCCCGATCGGCTCGCCGCTCGAATTGATCGAGGAGACAGGCAAAGGCAATCTGCGCTGGAGCGAGCCCGCCGAGTTCGCGATGTTCAGTCTTCCCCGAAGGCCCGAGGGGCACAAGGGCGACTACGGCCACGCGCTCATCGTCGCAGGATCGGTAGGCAAGAGCGGCGCCGCGGTCCTCGCCTCATGGGCAGCGCTGCGGGCAGGGGCCGGGCTGGTCACGGTCGCAACGCCCGAGCCCGTCCTGCCGATCGTTGCCGCACACACGCCTGAAGTGATGACCGAGCCGCTCGCCGCCACCCGCGCCGGGACTATCTCCGAGCGCTCGCTCGAGGGCAATCTCTTCGCAATGCTCCTAAAGGGCAAGCGCGCTCTCGCGATCGGCCCGGGGCTCACGACGCAGGACGAAACGCAGTCGTTCGTACGCACGGTTGTGAAAACTCATTCGGATGTCCCCGTCATCCTCGACGCCGACGGCCTCAACGCCTTCGCCGGACGCGCCTCCGAGCTGAAAGATCGCAAGGGCCTGCTCGCCGTGACGCCGCATCCAGGCGAAATGTCGCGCCTCACCGGCCGCACAACCGAGGAAATTCAGTCGAGTCGCATCGAGATCGCCCTGAAAGCGGCCGCAGATTGGAATGCGATTGTCGTCCTCAAAGGCCATCACACCGTGATCGCCGCGCCCGACGGTTTCGCCTACATCAACTCGACTGGCAATCCGGGCATGGGCACGGGCGGCACAGGCGACGTCCTCACAGGAATGCTAGCGGGATTGGTGGCTCAGTACGGGCGAGGATTGAACACCGCGGGCTACACGCAGCTCGTCGCCTTTGGTGTCTATCTTCACGGTCTCGCGGGTGATATCGCGTACGCCGATCACGCTGGCGCGCCGCTGATGGCCTCTGACCTCATCCGCGCCATTCCGCGCGCCTACGCCCAGTTCTACGCCGAGTCCGCCCGTGCCTAATAGGTCTAAACGCGAAATCGTCACTCACTCGTCGGAAGAAACAATCGCGCGCGGCCGCGAGCTTGGCGCAGCGCTGAAACCGCCGGCCCTGATCTTGCTTTCCGGCGATCTCGGGGCAGGGAAGACGACGCTAACCAAGGGCATCGCGAGCGGCCTCGGCGCAGCCGACGAAGACGAAGTCACCAGCCCCACATTCACGCTGGTCCACAAATACGATCGCGGTGTCCGCTTCTATCACGTCGATCTCTACCGCATCGGCGATTCGCACGATCTCGATACGCTCGGCCTCGAGGATGTCTTCACCGAGCGCGCCATCGTGATCGTCGAATGGCCCAACAAGCTCACGCTGCGCACCGATTGGCCGATCGTGCGCATCCACCTCGATCACGTCGCCGAAGACGAACGCCGCATCTCGATCGACGACCCCGCCAACATCCTGCTCCCGCAGCTCACAGCCCCATGATGTGGAATCCTGCGTCGACGTAGATCACGTTCCCGGTCACGCCGCGCCCTAAATCGCTCCCGAGGAATACCGCCGTATCCGCCACTTCCGCGATATCCGTATTCCGCCGCAGCGGCGCGCGCTGCGCCGAAATCTCCAGCATCTTCCCCAGGTCCTTCACGCCGCGCGCGGAGATGGTCTTGATCGCGCCCGCCGAAATCGCATTCACGCGAATGTTGCTCGGCCCGAGCTCGCTCGCGAGATAACGAACCTCCGCCTCGAGGGCCGCCTTCGCCACGCCCATAATGTTGTAATTCGGCACCACGCGCGTCGATCCGAGATAGGTGAGCGTCATGATCGCGCCGCCGTCCGTCATCAGCGGCGAAAGCGCTTTTGAAATCGCGAGCAGGGAATACGCGCTCACGTCGAGCGCAAGCTGAAATCCTTCGCGCGATGTGTTGACGAACGGCTGGTTCAGGTCTTCGTGCTTGGCAGCCGCCAGGCTGTGGACCACCACGTCCAGCTTGTGCCCCGCAGCCTTCAGCGACTCCGCCATGCTGGTCGATATCCGCCTGTTGCTGCACTTCGCAGGGAAAGAAGCCAGTGGCTCCCAGTTCCTTGCCGAGTTCTTCGACCGTCGGCTTGGCCCGCTCATTCTGATATGTCAGCAGCAGGTTCGCGCTTTCGCGCACAAACGCCTGCGCGATGGCGTACGCGATGCTCCACTTGTTCCAAACTCCCAGGACGATTGCCGTCTTGCCTTCCAGTAGTTTTGGCATGGCTCGACATTTTACCCGCAATCGCGCGTTTGCGAGCACATCTTCGATTCCGTCCAAACGATCTTCGCGGCCCTACCGAAGCAGCCGAATCAGCTCGCGAATCAAGTCGCCCAGCCATGGGAGCAGCGCCACAAGCGCTCCGATTACGGCGGCGACTCGTTTTGCATTGGGCTTACTCGCCGCGGGGCGGCGGGTGCCAGGCTGGTGCAGCGCGCAGAATCCTCCCTGAAGCGCCCTCCGGCCGCACCGCTGGCCCGCAGGGCCCAGATAGAGGCACGGGCCGTAATCCGCGTTGTCGGCGGGGCCCACCAGCATCCCGGCGCGCTCCTCTTCGGTGCCCTCTGGATAGTCCTCGAAGTACTCGGCATTAACCCTTAGGTCTCGTTCCATTGCTCCGGCTTTTCGCCTCGGATAAAGTAAAAGTTCGTCTGCCAGCAGGTCCCGAATGACAGAGACTCGAATCCTCACGTCCGCCGCCGGTCCGGCGCCAATCAGGCTTGAGCCTTACTCCGCCGAAATTCGCCTCTCAAAGCTGGCTGTCGGTCTCGACAACATCCATTATGACGTTTTCCTCAGCCCCAAGTTCGTCGAGTTTACGCGCAAGTACCTGCTCGACCTGATCCGCCAGACGGTTAACATTACCCTGCTCTACAAGCAGGACTGGGAGCGCGAACGCAAGCACCGCGCCGGCCAGCCCGAACACGCCGCCTTCCGCAAGATCCTCACAGAAGTGCTGCAGCAATCGGTGACCCGCGCGAAATTCCAGCAGTCGATCGAGCCAGACATCCTGCACCGGCTCGCGCTCCTGAAATTCATCGGCCAGGAAACGAGCAACCAGTTCTCGAGCATCCTGGTCGAGTGCAAGGACTACATTCGCGGGCGCGGCGAGGTCTTCGAGCACAGCGAGCAGGCTCACGTGCTGCGCGCGAAAATCTCGGAGCTGCAGACCGACCGCAAGAACGTGATCCGCGAGGTGGGCGAGCACGCTCTGCCGCATCTGGCGCGAAGTCGAGGAAAACACGATCGCCAAGACGCGCCGCGCCCTTTTCGGCGAAGACTTCGGCGAGACCTACGAGCTTCTTCAGAATCGCCTGCTCTTCGTCGAAAACGGCAACGACGATCATCTTTTCCTCGAGCACTACGTCCTGCTCGGCAATTTCATCAACGACCCGGACCGCTTCGATGTCTTCGACGCGCAGCTCCTCGATTTTGTCCGCGAATACGTTCTCTCCGGGGACAACTCCGAGGATCTGGCCAAGGCGCGCAAGACTCACGAGCGCTTGCTCGAACAGGCGCGCCTGCTGCGCTCCGAGCTCGCGCGCATCGAGGAGGAGCAGGAAGAAGCCGCCTCTCGCGTCGGCCAGAGCGACGAAGCTTTTCCCCGGCTCTTCAAGCGAAAGACGGCGGGGTCTTCCGGGGCGCGCGCCGAACTCGAAGATCTCCGCCGCAAATCCGCATCTCTCGAAAAGAATCTCGCCGATCTCGCCCCGCAAATCGAAACGGCCAAACAGCGGATGGACTTCCTTGCCGGCGAGCTTCAGAGCCGCCTCGGCGATTATCTGAACGAGCCCAGCAACGCGCGGCGGCTTTTCGACGCGCAGTTTGCGCAGTCCGGGTCCAGCGGCGCAGCGGGCGCGTCCGAAGCCTGCGCTCGCCTGCTCGAAGAATGGGTGCACCGGCTCGAGGAACGCGACCTGCTGATGCACGCGCTCGCCGGCTACGAGCTTCGCAAGATCGCGTCCGATTACTCGCCGCCGATCCACTTGCAGCAGCTGAAAAAGGCGCTCGTGAATCGCGACGAGGCCAAGCGCGTCGAAGCGATTCTCGAGCAGTTTCCCGCGCGCAAGATTTCGATGAAGAAGCTCGATGAGTCGTCGCGCGCGATTCGCCGCCGCAGCCACGAAGAGACGCTCGCGGTCTGCCTGCAATTCGCCGAAGATCTGATGCGCCTTCGCCGCGACCGCCGCAACTACCAGCAAGTGGCCGCGTGGATGGAGCAGCATCAATCTCGTGCGCTCCGAAAAATCGCGGGAGCTTTCGCGCGCGAATAAGAGCCTCTACGAATTTCTGCACCCGGACGAGGGCCAGGTCGCCGACGATCCCATCGTCAATCACGTGGTGATCAAGGCCGACGTTCGCGGCTCGACCGGCATCACGAAGGACTTGCTCGCGCGCGGCATGAATCCCGCTTCGCACTTCAGCATGAACCTGCACGAGCCCGTGAAACGCATGCTCGAGCGCTACGGCGCCGCCAACGTCTTCATCGAAGGCGACGCCATCATTCTCGCCATCTACGAAGACGGAAGTCGACGCGCGCCAGCCGCCGCGCCGTGGCGCGCGCCTGCGTCCTCGCGCGCGAAATCCTCGCCGTCACGCAGGCGTACAACGTCCGCGCGAAGACGAGCGGCCTGCCGCCGCTCGAATTGGGCGTCGGCGTCGCATTCCAGGATTCCGCGCCGTCGCTCTGGATGGACGCGACTCGCGCATCATGATTTCCCGCGCGCTGAATCTTTCCGACCGCCTTTCGAGCTGCTCGAAAATGGCCAAGCGCCTGTTCAAGGAGAATCCCGCGCCGTTCAACGTCTACCTGCTGCAAACGCCTGATGGAAGATGCCGGTCGAGGACGAAGGCGAGGAATTGCTCGTGCGCTACAACCTGAACGGCATCGAGCTGAACGAGGAAGGCTTTCAGAAACTGAGCGCCGAGATTTCGCTCGCTCCCATGGGCGGCAATTTCCCGCTGCCGTGGGGCAAGGAACGCGTCCAACTCTATTTCGGCGAAGTTCCGCTGGGCGAATCGCTCGAGCCGATCGTGATTCGCAAAGGATTCGTCCGCCAGTTGCTGCCCGGCGCGAAAGTCGGCGCGCAAGGCACGCGCCCGTATTACGAAGTCTGCACCGACCCCAAGCTGCTGGAGCTAGCCCGCAAAAGAGTCGGCTCCCTGCCCAAAGCCTGAAATCCGAAATTCGAAACTCGAAATGCGAAACTCGAGAAACCTGGTGCGCGCGCTTAGCGCAATCGCGCGGCGTTCGATATAATCTCCCGCCGATTCCAGTTAAGATTTAAACGTAGCGCCGGGTCCTTTTTACCCTGACGCGGGAAGGGTAGCCCGGAATGGCGTAAGATTTTGCAGTCACCGCATCGGAGGCGAAAAGGGTCCGGCTTGCCCTGAGCGCAGTTGCGAAGGGCGGGCACTGAGCGATATTTGCGAAGCGTGAACCCGACGTTGCTACGATTTTGCCGTCATCACGTCGGAGGCGAAAGGGGTCCGGCCTGCACTGAGCGATATTTGCGAAGCGTGAACCCGACGTTGCTAGGATTTTGCCGTCATCACGTCGGAGGCGAAAGGGGTCCGGCCTGCGCTGAGCGATGTTTGCGAAGCGTGAACCCTCGTTGTTTGAATTTTGCAGTCATCACGTCGGAGGCGAAAGGGGTCCGGCCTGCGCTGAGCGCCGTTGCGAAGCGTGAACCCTCGTTGTTTGAATTTTGCAGTCATCACGTCGGAGGCGAAAGGGGTCCGGTGACCCTCGTGGCCTTCAAAGCCATTGATTCTGTCCTTCGCGGCCAGAATGGTGGGTTCGACTCCCACACGCTTCCGCCAAATTTCCCGTCGCTTTCGCGGGAAAATGGCCACAAACGCTCCGCCGCAGCCGTGTCGATTAGGATGTACCCCCTTCGTTTGTTTTCATGGGATTACGGACGTTTCTAATCGCCAAATGTCGATTAGAAAACAGTGACTCGTGACTCGTGATTCGTGAAAACCAAGAAACGGGGCGAGCGGCGCAGATAGATTTCCCGGAACAGGGTTGACTGCTCGTCGCGAATTTTCAAAGAGCGTTTCGGCCCTCGCCGGGAGGGCGGGCGGCTTTCGTCGCCACAATATTATGAAATCCAGATTTCCGGTCGACTTTCCGGAATCCGGAAGAGTTTCCGTGCCACCCGCCCACCGCCCGATCACATATGTGGACGAGATTGGACCGCAAGGGGATAACGGTGTGCCACTCGCCAACCGCAGTTTCAGCCCTTGGGTTGGGCGACAGCGGTCTTGGGACGTTTGCGTGCAACCTCTGCCCATCGTTTTGCGATTCCCGGAAGCTGCTCGACTACCTCGTATCCAAACAACACTTCATCCACGTAGCCCAGTGAAGCATGTCAATGATGCGGCACAGATACGAACGGCCACATTGCCACCACGTGAATTGGTCATCCACCATGAGGTAGTGTTTGACTTCGATTCTTTCGTGTTCCAGAAGTTCTTCCAACTCCATACCATCCAACTGTGTTTCGTAAACGCCGTCGGCAACGCGGCTTCCGAATGTTCTTGTGTTGTAGTATTCCTTCACTTCCCAAACGGCAACCGGGTTGACGCTACTTGGAAATGCTCCATCAATCCGCCGGGACAATGTCCTCACAGGAACGCCGCCCCGAGTGATCGCTGTCAGCGCACGCGGGTCGTAGTCGCATGGCGCGCTGCCGATAGCCTGCTCTACCAGCATGTTAACGATGCCGGTCAAGTATGCTTCAGCCCGCTTGTCGCCTTTCTGTTTGTTCATCGGGATCGGGCAGCGAGGCCTCAACTTTTTGTAGAGAGCGCGAAATTCCTTAGCGGCCCGCTCTTTGTTCATGAGCCGTGGCCGAACATAGTCGTTCAAGACGTTCGCCCGGTGAGCAAAATAGTCGCGAAGAGCAGCGCCAAGCTCTGTAGGTCGGCCTTTGGCGTTGGTGACGTGGGCAACCGAGAGATTTAGGGACCTCAGCCCCTCGACGATTTCGGGAATGCTGAAGACTTTGATCTGACTTCCGGGGCCGGTGTAGCCGAGCTTCTGACTGATGGAGCGAACGTTTGCCCAGAAATGTTTCGGCTGTTTCACGAAGCGCTGGTCGGGCTTCATACTTCGCTTCCGTTAAAGCGTTCAACAAACTTGGCCAGCGAGCTCCCGCACGCCTTGCAAACCTGGGCGAGTTCCAGCAGGTCTAGGCGGCGTTCACCCGACTCGTACTTACTGACGAACGACTGTGGCTGATGCAGCCGTTTGGCAAGGTCCACTTGGCGCAGGCCCGCTTCAACTCGCAGCTGCCGTAACAATTCCAGCAGGTGTCCTTTTCGGGCGCTGCTCTTTGCCATAGGTGGTAGGATGATAGGAGCGGTTGATACATATCCCAAAACAGGATATAACTGAGGCAGGGGTGAAAGCCTAGACGATGCAGCTGATACTTTTTGACGAATCGACTGCCCTGCGCTCGGTCAGACCCTTCACCGCGCAGCTGTTAAAGTGGATTGGCAACAAGCAGCGTTTCGCGCACGAGATTGTCTCTTATTTCCCAAAGCAGTTCAGCGGCTACTTTGAGCCGTTTATTGGAAGCGGCGGCGTGCTCGCCACCCTGTCGCCGCAGCAGGCAACCGGATCCGACAATTTTCCGCCGCTGATCGAAATTTGGCAGACCTTACACGATGACCCAGAGCAGTTGAAGGACTGGTATCGCGAACGTTGGGACCGCGTGAAGCGTGCCGGCAATAAGGTCAAGGGATACGAAGAGATAAAAGCATCGTACAACCGCAAACCCAACGGGGCGGACCTGCTATTCCTGTGCCGCAGCTGTTATGGGGGCGTCGTGCGGTTTCGGCAAAGCGACGGATACATGTCAACGCCTTGCGGTATTCACGAACCGATATCGCCAGCGTCCTTTGGGGAACGAGTTGACGAATGGCACCAACGAACGAAAGGGGCAACATTCCTCTGCATTCCCTACGAGGACGCTATGGCTGCAGCCAAGGAAGGCGATTTGGTTTATTGCGACCCGCCGTACAGTCACAGCCAAACGATCTTGATGGTGCCCAATCGTTTGATTTGGAGCATTTGTTCCAAGTGATAGCGGATTGCAAGCGGCGGGGGGTCTACGTCGCCCTCAGCATTGATGGAACCAAGAAGTCCGGTTCAAAGCTATGCCAACTGCCTATCCCTACAGGACTCTTTGAGCGGGAGATTTTTGTGCACTGCGGCCGGTCTATGTTGCGCCGCTTCCAGATGGATGGACGGACTCTTGAGGAAGAGGTTGTCGCTGATCGTCTCCTGCTCACGTATTAGGGATGGTAGCCCAAGCTTCCGCACGATACTGCTACTGAGTGAACGCGGAACCGGCCGGCGCCAGTTGAATCCTGTTCCGCGTATTAGAGGCACTCAGAGTTGTCTTGACAACAATGTGGGGCGCGGCCTAAGATTGGGCCGTTTGGCGATCCCTTTGCCCGATGTTTTTCGGTGTCGACGTTTCGAGCTTCCGCGCGTCACGCCTGCGGTCAGCGAGAAGGGGAATCAGGAGCGGCTATGAGCGAGATAAAGAATTTGCCAGCTGAGTTTGTCTTTTCGATTGGGGCGCTGCGTACCGAAGGCGCCGAAACGGCCGCCGTGAAGCTTGCGGTGATGAATCCGCGGGGCGAGATTCCACCGCCGCCGACCGTGGGGATTCGTCCGCGCGTGGGCGATCTGGCGGGCAAAAAAATCGGGCTGTGCGACAACGGAAAGTACGGCGCGAATTTCTTCCTCGACGCGCTCGAGGGCATGCTGAAGCGGAAATATCCGAGCGCGAGCATCCTGCGGCTGCCAAAGCCCGCCGCGCAAACCATCACGTTGACGAAAGACTGGTACCCGGAGGTGGCCGCGCAGGTGGACACATTCATCTTCGCGACCGGTGATTGAGGGAGCTGCACGTGGTGGGGTTCCCACGACACGATTGAAATCGAGAAGGCAGGGAAGCCGGGCGTCTACATCACGACGACGGAATTCATCCACGACGCAGGTTCCGCGGCGCGCGATCGAGGCATGCCAGGACTGAGGGTGGTAGCGCTCAACGCGGAAAAATATTATCGCTCGCGCTCGAACGCCGCCGAGGTGCAGCCGGTAGTCGACGATGTCTTCGAAGAGATTGTCGACGATCTCACGCGGGCCGCAACATCGGATGAAGCCGCGCCCGAGCCCCCGCGCAAGGAAGCGCAAACCGCGACAATCCACGCCGGCGGAAAGGATTACAACGAAGCCGCCGAGCGAGTGAATCAGCTCTTCCTCGATAATTTGTGGGCCGACGGCCTGCCGATCGTCCCTCCCACCGCCGAGGCCGTCGAGCGGATGCTCGCCGCGCACCACGCGCTCGCGCGACGAAGTGCTCGGCCCGGTCGCGCCCAAGGGCGGCATCGCCACAATCGAAAAGATCGCCATCAATGCCGTGATGGCCGGCGCGAAGCCCGAGTATTTGCCCGCGATCATCGCGGCGATGGAAGCCTTTACCGACAAGAACTACGACACCACGCATATGCAAGCGTCCACCGGCGCGTTTACGCCAGTGATCATTTTCAATGGCCCGCTCGCGAGGGAATTGAAGTTCAATTCAGGGATCGGCCTGCTCGGCCACGGATGGCGCGCCAACAGCACGATCGGCCGCGCGCTGCGGCTCTGCTTGCTGAATCTCGGATGGACGTGGCCCGCGGTGAACGACATGTCGCTGACCGGGCGCTTCGAGGCGTACACGTTTTACACGTTTGCGGAGAACGAAGCGAGCAGCCCGTGGGAGCCGTATCACGTGAGCCTCGGTTTCAAGCCCGAGGAAAGCACGGCGACGGTCGCGACCGCGGGAACTGCGCCGATGGTGCTCGGCGGCGGCGCGGTGTTTCCGTGGACGGGGCAGGGAGTGATCGACACGGTCGTCGCGACGATAAGCCCGCTGCGCTTCGGCTGGTTCCATTCGCAGAATTACGTTTTGGTGCTGCATCCGAATTGCGCCGCCGATCTCGCGAAGGCGGGCTACACGCGCAAGAGCTTGCAGGAATATTTGTACGACCGCTCGCGCGTCCCATACGAGGAGATCGCCGGCGCGACGGCGGGATTCTCGAACACGCCGCTGCTCGATTTCCTGCATGACGTGATCGCCGACGGCCGGATTCGTCCTGACCGCGCGCCGATTTTCCGCGATGCGCTGAAGCCGGGAGGAAGAGTGCCCGTGGTCCAAAGCCCCGATGATTTTCACATCATCGTTGCGGGCGGATCGCCCGGCTACGATTTGCTCTTCGGCTACCCGGGGCCGAATCAGGCGCAGCAGACGAAGAAAATCACGGGAGCTACGCTCACCAAAGCAGGGCGCTAGGCCAGCGGACTAATGCGTAAGTCCGATCCAGAGCCACACGCCTGCACTTGCCAGTACCAGGGTGCCCGAAATCACGGCAAGGATGATATATGCACGCTTCTTGCGAGGCGCTGCCGGAAGAAGCCTCGCTGAAAATTTCCAAGGAAGGCGATCCGTGCGTGCTCGGCCAGCATCCCGCGTTCAGCCTTGTCGAGAGACAGCTGATCATCCTCCAAAGTCGACAAGATGACTCGCCGAATTAATCGAGGAAATCAGGGCCAGAGATTGCTGGGGCAGCCGGCAGATTCAAGGGCCACACGCCAGGCTCAACACTGGAGAATAGGAGCCGAAGAGGGTCTACGCCGGTGATGACAGCTCCGCCGGAGATAATTAAAGCATCCGCCCTAGTGGGCGCGAACCACTTCGCAGACCCATTACGGTGTATTTGAATGCTTTCATGGCGGCCAGCAGCTCTCAGTGACACTCGCTACAGCAGGGTGTGCGGCCAGATCACTAGCCGCGGACCAAAAGCCATGCGCTGGGCCGAGTGGATTCCGAAATCGCTGTGATCTGTCGGGCATGAATCGCCGCGTCGCATCTGCTATGCTGCTCTGCGCAATGGCCCGCGCGCAAGAAGCCTCGGCTGAAAATTCCCAAGGAAGCGCGACGCCGCGCGCGGCTCGGCGTCGGCATGCCTCCGCCCGAGCGCGTCATCGAGAATCAGGAGAAGCGAGCCCGCGAACAAGCCAGGAGCCGAGGAGCACAAGAAAACCCTGCCGAGAATTGATCGAGGAGAATTCAAGCCGAGCCACACCCGCCAAAGAACGCGCAACATCGTTCCTTGGCCACGGCCGAGAGCGCTGCGGCTTGATCGGATGCATCCATATGAAACCGTAAACCTGCTACCTGATAGTAGTGAATGTTGCGCGTCTTGCGGCCGACGTAATCCATCAGCAGATACTGGCCCAGAGTGTACGGCGTGGTGAAGTAGGCTTTGCCGCGGCAAAGTTCGGTGATTTTCTGGACGAAATGGACGAGGCTGTAATCGCTCGCGAGCATGAAGGTGTTGATCAGGATTCCGGCGCGCTTGCACTTGGCCACTTCTTCCATCGTCTGCGTCACGACGAGCGGATCGAGGCCGAATGCATTCTTGTAAATGCGGCCGTCTTCGAGCGTTAGCGCGGAGGGCTTGCCGTCGGTGATCATCACGATCTGGCGCATGTCTTTTTTCTGGCGCGCGAGAATTCGCTGGGCCATCCGCAATCCCTCGCGCGTGTTCGTGTAATAGGGACCGACTTGCACGCGCGCTAGCTTGCCGAGCGGAATTTCCTCAGCACTATCGTGGAATAGGACGCAGTGCAGGGAATCGCCCGGATACTGCGTGCGGATCAGATGCGAAAGCGCGAGTGCGACGCGCTTGGCGGGCGTGAAGCGGTCCTCGCCGTAGAGAATCATGCTGTGGCTGCAATCGAGCAGCAGGACTGTGGCGCACGAACTCTGATACTCGCACTGGTGGACCATCAAGTCGGGATAATCGAGCTCGATCGGCAGTCCGGCGCCTTGCCGCTGCACGGCGTTGAAGAGAGTGCCGCTGATGTCCATATTCAGCGTGTCGCCGAATTCGTAGGCTTTCGAGCTGCCGCCCGATTCGACGCCCGTCGCGAGGTCGCGCGTGTCGTGCCGGCCGAAGCTGCTCTTGCCGAGCGACGCGAGCAGATCCTTCAGAGTTTTGAAGCCGAGAAAATCGAGCGCCTTGTCGGTTATTTCGAAGCGCGCCTCGACGTTCGGCTGGTCCTGCCCGACCTGCCCGCCGGGAGTTTGCGATGGCGGCGGAGTGACGCGCGCGGACTGCTGCTGCGTGATGTAGCCTTCCTCTTCCATGCGCTGGATGATCTGGTCGATCAGGTCGCGCAGCTGCTGATTTTGCGAGAGGTCGGGATTTTCGCGCAGCTTGTCCATCAGCTCTTGCGGGACGAGGTCGCCCTCCTCGAGAGCGCGCAGGATCGCCTGGCGCAGCTGTTCCATGTGCTGCTCGCGCGATTTCTCCATGTCCATTTCGTAGATTCCGTAGGGGGATTCGAAGCCGCTTTGCAGGAAGAAATCCGAGAGGCGGTTCATCAGCTCTTGCAGGTCGAGGTCATCGGCTGCATCCGGTGCGTATCGGGAATACTTGATGTATTTCATGGCATTCCTCCCGACTCTCTCGTCGCCGAGACTTTCTCGGCGTCATCCTGAGCGAAGCGAAGGATCTCTCTTCGGCTGCGGCAACGCCGCGAGCGCCCTAGTTAAATTGCCGGCGCGGCATGCGGCCGCCGCCCTGCGCAGGTTCGCGCGGATCGCGCGGCTCGGGCGTCTTGCGGACCTCCGCGAAATACCCGCGCTCTTCGCTGCGGCTGATGCGCTTGTGCGCCCACAGCCCTTCGAGAATGAACTCGGCCGCGCTGGCCTGAATCGCAGCGTCGTCCTTTTCTTTGACGCCGAGAGTTTCGAGGTGCTCGAAAAGCCCTTGAATCTTTTTGAGCTGGCTCAGGAGTTCGGCGCTCGAGGCATTTGCGGGCACTTTCAGCTCGCCGCCGATCTCGAACCACTGCACCACCGCCTGAAAAGTGACGTTCGCGAAATATTTGGTGAACGTTTTACCCACGGCCGCGCGAATCAGCTCTCGCGCGATGTTGTCGGCGCCGCGCATCTCGCCTTCGTACTCGAGCTCGAATTTGCCGGTCATCGACGGAATCGCAGCGTAGACATCGGCGACGCGCGCGACCACCGCAGAATCCTTGCTGCGCACCGCGCGCTGCTCCGCGCTGCTCAGCACGTTTTCGAGCGTGCTGATCGGCAGGCGCTGGCTCACGCCCGAGCGCCGGTCGACGCGCTTGTCCTCGCGCGCCTGAAACGCCACTTCTTCGACGATCTCGCGGATGTATTCGGGGATTTCGACGCGGCGCTTGCCGTCACGCGCCGTCCACGCTTCCTGCTGCGTGATCGACATGCCTTCGCTCACGGTCGCCGGATAGTGCGTGCGAATTTCCGAGCCGATGCGATCCTTGAGCGGCGTGATGATTTTGCCGCGCGCCGTGTAGTCCTCCGGATTCGCGGTGAACACGAGCAGGACGTCGAGCGCCATGCGCACCGGATAGCCCTTAATCTGGATGTCGCCTTCCTGCATGATGTTGAAAAGGCCGACCTGAATCTTGCCCGCCAGGTCCGGCAATTCGTTGATGGCGAAGATTCCGCGATTGGCGCGCGGCAGCAAGCCGTAGTGGATCGTCAATTCGTCGGAGATATTTCGGCCGCCGCGCGCGGCTTTGATCGGATCGACGTCGCCGATCATGTCCGCGATGGTCACATCGGGCGTCGCCAGCTTTTCGACGTAGCGCTGCTCGCGCCCGAGCCATGCAATTGGCGTGGCGTCGCCTTCGGCGGCGATCCGCTCGCGGCACGCGCGGCACAGCGGCGTGTACGGATTGTCGTTGATCTCGCAGCCCGCGAGGACAGGCACCTGCGCATCGAGAAAGCCCACGAGTCCGCGCAGGATGCGCGATTTCGCCTGCCCGCGCAGGCCGAGCAAAATGAAGTGATGGCGCGAAAGCAGCGCGTTGGTGATCTGCGGGATGACCGTGTCGTCGTAGCCGTGCACGCCGGGAAAAAGAGTGTCGCCCTTTTCCATTTTCCGCAGAAGATTTTCGCGCAGCTCTTGCCGCACGGTGCGGTGCGCGTAACAATCTTCCGACCAGGGGCTCTTGCGAAGCTCGCCCAAATTCTTGGGTTGTGGACTCATCGGGTCACCGATTCCTTATGAAGACACAGCGCGCGTTCAATCGCGCACCTTGCCGCCATTATAGAGTAACGCCGCGCGCACGGATACTCTCGCTTGAAATCAGTTTGGAAGGTGGCCGTTGCCGCTGGCCCGCTTACGCGCTCGCTCCCGGTCCGAGAGCTTCGGAAGGAGCGCGTTGATCAAGCTTTGGACCAGGTCCCGGCGGTGGCTCTCGGACCGGGATTCGAGGAGCGCCTGCCGCTTCTCGAGTTCGATGGGGAGCAGCGCGGCCATACGGTAGGCGAGCGTGGATTCGTCCTCGCCCGGCCCTTGCATCCACGGCCGGCCGAAGAGGAATTCGTGGGCCTGTTCGAACGCCGCGACGAGCTTTGCTCGCTTGTTTACATCGAGGCTTGAGGGTTCGTCGGTCACGTATTCGACGACGCCCTCGTAGTAGTCCTTCTCGTCGAGAAGTTCCGCGAGGCGAAAGACGGCGCGGCCTTCGGTCGCGATGTCGAGGCGGCCGTCCGGGTAGTCGCGGATTTTGCGGACGATCTCGGCGGTGCAGCCCATCGTGGCGATGTTGTTGTTGGCCGCGAGGATCATGCCGAATTCGAGCTTTTCATCGAGGCAGCGCGCGATCATCAATCGGTATCGCGGCTCGAAGATGTGAAGGGGAAGCGCCATCGCGGGCAGCAGGACCACGTCGAGCGGGAACAGTGGAATGCGTTTCGGTCTCAGCATTTGCGGCGCCGCGCGGGCGCCGGGAAATTCTTAACGCAGCATAGCTAGGGCAGCTTGCATTTCGTCCCGCGCGTGCGCGTCGCCTGTTTTTTGCGCGACGACGATGCCGTCGGAAAGAAGTTTGCGCGCCTCATCGACCTGCCCGAGGCGCGCCAGATGCTGGCCGAACTGGAAGTATCCCGCGACGTACTCGGGATGAATTTCGAGGAGTTTGTGAAAGTGGCCAGTGGCAGCGGTGTCGTCCCCGAGCTTGACGCACTCGAGCGCGAGGCCGTAGCGCGCAAAGGCGTCGCCCGGCTTGTCGGCGACGAATTGCTCGAGAATTTCGCGGCGCGATTTTTGTGCGGTGGCCATGGGATCGAGGCCGAATGCGTTTTTGTAAATGCGGCCGTCTTCGAGCGTGAGCGCGGAAGGCTTGCCGTCGGTGATCATCACGATCTGGCGCATGTCCTTTTTTTGGCGTGCGAGAATTCGCTGCGCCATGCGCAATCCCTCGCGCGTGTTCGTGTAATACGGACCCACCTGCACGCGCGCCAGCTTGCCGAGCGGAATTTCCTCGGCGCTATCGTGGAATAGGACGCAGTGCAGGGAATCGCCCGGATACTGCGTGCGGATGAGATGCGAAAGCGCGAGCGCCACGCGCTTGGCGGGCGTGAAGCGGTCCTCGCCGTAGAGAATCATGCTGTGGCTGCAATCGAGCAGCAGCACCGTGGCGCAGGAGCTCTGATATTCGCACTGGTGGACCATCAAGTCGGGATAATCGAGCTCGATCGGCAGCCCGGCGCCTTGCCGCTGCACGGCGTTGAAGAGAGTGCCGCTGATGTCCATGTTGAGCGTGTCGCCGAATTCGTAGGCCTTCGAGCTGCCGCCCGATTCGACGCCCGTCGCCAGATCGCGCGTGTCGTGGCGGCCGAAGCTGCTCTTGCCGAGCGAGGCGAGCAGATCCTTCAGCGTCTTGAAGCCGAGGAAATCGAGCGCCTTGTCCGTGATCTCGAAGCGCGCCTCGACGTTCGGCTGGTCCTGCCCGATTTGCCCGCCGGGCGTTTCCGAAGGCGGCGGCGTGACGCGCGCGGATTGCTGCTGCGTGATGTAGCCTTCCTCTTCCATGCGCTGGATGATCTGGTCGATCAGATCGCGCAGCTGCTGATTTTGCGAGAGGTCGGGATTCTCGCGCAGCTTGTCCATCAGCTCTTGCGGGACGAGGTCGCCTTCTTCGAGCGCGCGCAGGATCGCTTGGCGCAGCTGTTCCATGTGCTGCTCGCGCGACTTCTCCATGTCCATTTCGTAGATTCCGTAAGGCGATTCGAAGCCGCTTTGCAGGAAGAAATCCGAGAGGCGGTTCATCAGCTCTTGCAGGTCGAGGTCATCGGCTGCATCCGGTGCGTATCGGGAATACTTGATGTATTTCATAGCATTCCTCCCGACTCTCTCGTCGCCGAGACTTTCTCGGCGTCATCCTGAGCGAAGCGAAGGATCTCTCTTCGGCTGTGGCAACGCCGCGATGCGCGCTAATTAAATTGGCGGCGCGGCATGCGGCCGCCGCCCTGCGCAGGCTCGCGCGGATCGCGCGGCTCGGGCGTCTTGCGGACCTCCGCGAAATACCCGCGCTCTTCGCTGCGGCTGATGCCGCTTGTGCGCCCACAGCCCTTCGAGAATGAACTCGGCCGCGCTGGCCTGAATCGCAGCGTCGTCCTTTTCTTTGACGCCGAGAGTTTCGAGGTGCTCGAAAAGCCCTTGAATCTTCTTGAGCTGGCTCAGGAGTTCGGCGCTCGAGGCATTCGCGGGCACTTTCAGCTCGCCGCCGATCTCGAACCACTGCACCACCGGCTGAAAAGTGACGTTCGCGAAATACTTGGTGAACGTTTTACCCACGGCCGCGCGAATCAGCTCGCGCGCGATGTTGTCCGCGCCGCGCATCTCGCCTTCGTATTCGAGCTCGAATTTCCCGGTCATCGAAGGAATCGCCGCGTAGACATCGGCGACGCGCGCGACCACCGCCGAATCCTTGCTGCGCACCGCCCGCTGCTCCGCGCTGCTCAGCACGTTTTCGAGCGTGCTGATCGGCAGCCGCTGGCTCACGCCCGAGCGCCGGTCGACGCGCTTGTCCTCGCGCGCCTGAAACGCCACTTCTTCGACGATCTCGCGAATGTATTCGGGGATTTCGACGCGGCGCTTGCCGTCGCGCGCCGTCCACGCTTCCTGCTGCGTGATCGACATGCCTTCACTCACGGTCGCGGGATAGTGCGTGCGAATCTCGGAGCCGATGCGATCCTTGAGCGGCGTGATGATTTTGCCGCGCGCCGTGTAGTCCTCGGGATTCGCCGTGAACACCAGCAGGACATCGAGCGCCATTCGCACCGGATAACCCTTAATCTGGATGTCGCCTTCCTGCATGATGTTGAAAAGGCCGACCTGAATCTTGCCCGCCAGGTCCGGCAATTCGTTGATGGCGAAGATTCCGCGATTCGCGCGCGGCAGCAAGCCGTAATGGATCGTCAATTCATCGGAGATGTTTCGGCCGCCGCGCGCGGCTTTGATCGGATCAATGTCGCCGATCATGTCCGCGATGGTCACATCGGGCGTCGCCAGCTTTTCGACGTAGCGCTGCTCGCGCCCGAGCCATGAAATTGGCGTCGCGTCGCCTTCGGCGGCGATCCGCTCGCGGCACGCGCGGCACAGCGGCGTGTACGGATTGTCGTTGATCTCGCAGCCCGCGAGGACAGGCACCTGCGCATCGAGAAAGCCCACGAGTCCGCGCAGGATGCGCGATTTCGCCTGCCCGCGCAGGCCGAGCAAAATGAAGTGATGGCGCGAAAGCAGCGCGTTGGTGATCTGCGGGACGACCGTGTCGTCGTAGCCGTGCACGCCTGGAAAAAGAGTGTCGCCCTTTTCCATTTTCCGCAGAAGATTTTCGCGCAGCTCTTGCCGCACGGTGCGGTGCGCGTAACAATCTTCCGACCAGGGGCTCTTGCGAAGCTCGCCCAAATTCTTGGGTTGTGGACTCATCGGGTCACCGATTCCTTATGAAGACACAGCGCGCGTTCAATCGCGCACCTTGCCGCCATTATAGAGTAACGCCGCGCGCACGGATACTCTCGCTTGAAATCAGTTTGGAAGGTGGCCGTTGCCGCTGGCCCGCTTACGCGCTCGCTCCCGGTCCGAGAGCTTCGGAAGGAGCGCGTTGATCAAGCTTTGGACCAGGTCCCGGCGGTGGCTCTCCGACCGGGATTCGAGGAGCGCCTGTCGCTTCTCGAGTTCGATGGGGAGCAGCGCGGCCATGCGGTAGGCGAGCGTCGCTTCGTCGTCCTTTGGCCCTTGCATCCACGGCCGGCCGAAGAGGAACTCGTGGGCCTGTTCGAATGCCGCGACGAGTTTGGTCCGCTTGCCCGCATCGAGGCTTGAGGGTTCGTCGGTCACATATTCGACGACGCCCTCGTAGTAGTCTTTCTCGTCGAGAAGCTCCGCGAGGCGAAAAACGGCGCGGCCCTCGGTCGCGATGTCGAGCCGGCCGTCCGGGTAATCGCGGATTTTGCGCACGATCTCGGCGGTGCAGCCCATCGTGGCGATGTTGTTGTTGGCCGCGAGGATCATGCCGAATTCGAGCTTTTCATCGAGGCAGCGCGCGATCATCAATCGGTATCGCGGCTCGAAGATGTGAAGAGGAAGCGCCATCGCGGGCAGCAGGACCACGTCGAGCGGGAACAGTGGAATGCGTTTCGGTCTCAGCATTTGCGGCGCCGCGCGGGCGCCGGGAAATTCTTAACGCAGCATAGCTAGGGCAGCTTGCATTTCGTCCCGCGCGTGCGCGTCGCCTGTTTTTTGCGCGACGACGATGCCGTCGGAAAGAAGTTTGCGCGCCTCATCGACCTGCCCGAGGCGCGCCAGATGCTGGCCGAACTGGAAGTATCCCGCGACGTACTCGGGATGAATTTCGAGGAGTTTGTGAAAGTGGCCAGTGGCAGCGGTGTCGTCCCCTAGCTTGACGCACTCGAGCGCGAGGCCGTAGCGCGCAAAGGCGTCGCCCGGCTTGTCGGCGACGAATTGCTCGAGAATTTCGCGGCGCGATTTCTGTGCGGTGGCCATGGGAATCGAGCCCGTATTATAACGAGCGCGGCGACGCGATCCAAGCGCGATGCGAGGCTTGCGGCGGATGAGTGGATGGCAAAGCAAAGCGCTAGGTAGATCAGCCGAGGGACGGTAGTGGCCAGCGTTTAGGTGTCTATTCGGACTGTATCCGGATCGCCGACTATCCTCCCAGAACCCCGTTTCTGGATAACTTCCGGTTTGCCAACCACACCCCAGTGACGAGCCGATTCTGGCATCGTGAGTGATAAGGCGATTTGTCGCCAAGTGAGGCTAGGTGCCGACCGCGCTCACCCTTTATGATTGGCGTACTCGTATGGGCATGCCTCAAGAAGCAATCACACGCCGGCCTGAGTACCGGTTGTATGATTCCGGTGCCATAGGAGCAGCCGCATTCTTTTGCTGCCCTCTTGCCGGTGCCATTCTCATAGCAGTCAACTACCGCAGGCTGGAAAAAGCCGGCAAAGGCGTTCCCGTAGTCGCCCTCGGGTTGACTGCTACCGCGCTCAGCATCCTAATCAAGTGGAATTGGAATACGTCTTCGGGCTCGCTGGGCCGGCTGGGCTATGACGCATTTGAGATCCTGTTTTTGATCTGTACGTGGATCTGCACATGGAAGGCCGCAAAGGAGCTGCAGGGTGATGCCATTGAAGAACACACTGCCCGCGGCGGCCAGCTCGGTTCGAGGTACACAGCCGCTTGGATCGGGATCGCAACTTTGGCGGCTTTGGTCGTCGTGATTGGCGCTGTCGTTTACGTATATCAATATCGGAAAATCGTGGTGATTGGAGCCAAAGACCAGGTGATCTACTCCGGCCTAGCCACCGAAGCCAGTGCCATGGCGCTCGGCAAGGCACTCAAGAGCGATGAATACTTCCAGGACCGCGGATCGTCCGTTCTACTCAACAAGGGAATTGGCAGCACAACCATCTCGTTCGTAGTCCAGGACGGTGTCTGGAACCAGGCGGGGATGCTCTCTTCGTTTGAAGACCTTGCGCGGGAAGTAGCTCCGACAGTTGGCGGGCTCCCGGTCCAGGTCCGCCTGGTCGACAGCAAGATGGACATGGAAGAGACATCGACAGTGGGCGAGGTAAGTTTCGATGGCAGCGACGGGGTCTATTATGAGGGCTCGGCAACAAAGACCGAAGCGCAGGCACTCGGCCGACGGTTCGAATCGATGGGCTTCTTTCGGGGTAAGGGAGCCAACGTGTTCTTGATCAGGCACGATGACGACGGCACGACTCTCGCGTTCGTCATACTCGGCGAGGCCTGGAACGGTCCCAGCAGGGTGGGCAGTTTCGAAGCCATCGTGCGTGACGTTGCTCCCATGGTGGGCGGTTTGCCGATTGACATGCACCTTGTGAACACACAACTCCAGGTAGAGAAGGACGAGGTAATCAAGTAGGGGGAAGACAAGGGCAAGTGACAGGCAAGCACGCCATGGGAATTCTAATCCAAATGTTGCGAATCTCCGGTCAGCTGTAGAAATCAGGCGTTGGCGCTCAGAATCCGGACTGACCCGTTTCAGATTCTGGGCGGGTAACGTCGTAACCGGAAGTTATTCAGGGCCAGAAGTCCGCTTCTGGGAAGAGGTGCTTTCACGCGCCACGATCAGTGGGCGGCGAGATAATCGCGGATGGCATCGGCGGTCTGGAATGCTTCTTCGACGCATTTGCCGATGGAGGGGCCTTCGAGGTAGTTGCCGGCGAAATAGAGGCCGGGGACGGTGCGCTCGGCTTCGCGAATTGCCTCGACGGCGTGGCCGTGGCCAAGGTTGTACTGCGGCAGGGCCTTTTCGTGCTTCCAGACGGCTGCGGTGACCGGCGAACCCGTGATGCCGAGAATCTTCGCATGGTCGTCTTGGACGATCGCCACGATTTCCTCGTCGGTCTTCGCGACGATTCCCGGATCGGTGGCGCCGCCGACGAAGCTGGTG
Source organism: uncultured Acidobacteriota bacterium (assembly GCA_963814735.1). Taxonomy (GTDB): domain Bacteria; phylum Acidobacteriota; class Terriglobia; order Acidiferrales; family UBA7541; genus Palsa-295. Next base: position 39,085 of record CAWFEC010000004.1, read on the forward strand.
ACGGCCATTTGCCCCTCGGGCGCGCGCCCCGGGAAAAGCGACGAATTCCACACGATGCCGAGCGTCCGATGCTTCTCGCTGCGCGGGATGAGGACGCCGAAGCCATCGAGCGGCGCGCTGGCCTGCCGCTTGTGGTAGCCCGTGCCGACCACGGCGAGCGATGCGTACGCGATTCCGGAAAGAATGCTGGCCAACGATGGTGCGACGGAGCCGACCAGGTGCGACGCGGCGTATGCCGGCGTTGCCAGCACGACGGCCTGCGCGACAATCGTTTCTTCGCGCCCGCCGCGCGCCACGCGCACCTCACATCCCGCATCGCCGAGATTTCCCGACCGGCGCATCGCGCTAGCGCACGCGCCCGTCTGCGCGGTTTCGCCGAGGCTCGCGCCCAGCGCCCGCATCAGCGTGTCGAGGCCGCGGCGGAAGGAGCACAGCGGCGGCGGCCCTTTGCGTGCGGTGGTTGAGCCGCTCGATGCCGATCGCGATTTGATCGCGCCGCGCAAGATGCTGCCGTATTCGCGTTCCCATTCTTCGAGCGTGGGGAAGGCCGCGCGCAGGCTCAGTTTTTCCGGGTCGCCAGCATAGACGCCCGAAACGAACGGCGACACGAGGTATTCCAGTATTTCGTGGCCGAATTTGCGCCGCACGAAATCCGCCACCGATTCTTCATCATTCGGGGGACGCGTGCGCTTGAAGGGCTCCGACACGACCTTCCAGCGCGTTCCGTAGCTGAGCAGGGAAGTGGTGAGTATCGCCTGAGGCGACATCGGGACTTTGCGCAGCTTCCCCTGGCGCAGGACATAGCGCGGCGCGCCGGGATCGGCCTTGCGCAACTCGTCCTCGATTCCGAGATCGTGGATCAGACCGAGCAGCGTTTCGGTGCCCTGAAAACTCTGAGGCCCGCTCTCGAAGAGGAAGCCGGCTTTCTCGACGCTTTCGACCAGGCCGCCCACGCGCGGCGCGGCTTCGAGCAGCGTCACGGGCAAGCCCAGCTTCTTCAGCCGGTACGCGCAGGCCAGCCCGGAAATGCCGCCCCCGATCACGACCACGGTATTCGTGGGAGTGCTCACGCGAGAGATTGTCCACCAAAGCGGCTAAAAAGTCTGTGATGTAGTTCACAAGGTTGGGCCAGTTTCCGAGGAGCCGGCGATTCGCCCGATCGGCGGGCGAATTCCTCGTTCACCGTTTAATGCCGAGGGTTGAGGTCCCGCGACAGCATCAGCTTGAACGTCAATTTGTCGGCCCCGGAGGTCAGGCCAACTCCGACGCCCGTTTCAATATCCACGAACTTGCTGGTGTGATCCATCACGGCCCAGATTTCATGAAACTGGTCGTCCAGAGGAAGGAACTTTCGCAGCGGACCGAAATCGTCATACTCCTCGGCGGCAATGGCCCAGTTGTCATCGAGGTTGTAAGCGACTCGACCCGCGGGAACGAACTCGAGGTTGCCAAAACCGCCCGTGTAGTCCGTGTCGACAATGGGATTGTAAATCAGGTCGAATTGATGCAGGTGCAATCCCACGATGGGCCGGACCTCGGAGGTGATGCGTTTGGACTCCCAGTAGAGGGCATTGACGCTGAACTCAAAATTGACGCCGTAGAAAAACGTGTGTTCGCGAGCGTGAGGCCGGACGAATAGTTCGCGAATTTTGAAGCCGTTGATCGTGGCGCCGCGGCCATTCGAATAAAAGCTGTAGACGGGAAGATACAGGCCCTGCTCGAACCAGGGAGTTACGCCGTAAGCCCATTCCGAGGTGCCGTTGACCGAATCATTCGGAATGATGGCGCCGGGGAAAGCCGGAGTCGTCCGGCCGATGGGGGTAAAGTTGGTGTGGACCATCAGATTGAATACACCCGGCTCTTCGATCGCGGCGTCGTAGACCTGGATCTCGTCGGTTTGCGCCAAGACCGCCCTCGGGATTGCCAGCGCCGCCGCAAGCAATACAAGTGCGGGAATGAAGGTGCTTTTGAAAAATGTCCGTGGCTTTCTTCTGGGGAGGCTCATGAATATGCCGTGCGGCAAATCAGAGCATACCACGTAGCCGTCGTGACCGCGCGGGAACGTGCCGTCATTCGGGTGTTACGCACGGAACTACCTGGCGGCTGTGGCGACGGTAAATGCGGAAATCGCGGTCCGTCGTCAGGACGACGGGGTTGGCAAGCGTTTCGGTCATGCGAACGAGACAAGCGTCGGCGAGGCTCATGGGAACGTCGGAATACTTCTCGATCAGCTTTACGACTGGTTCCACGTTGTCGGCAAGAGTGAAGGCGACTGCGAGAGCGCGGCGACGAAGGAGTGCTGCGAGACTTGACGTGCCGTGCTCTCCGAGAAGGTAGAAAGCTTCCGACAGCGCGGCTTCGCATGTCGACCACGGCGGCGGGTACTCGGAGGCCTGCGTCACAGCCCATGCGTGGTGAGCGTCGCGGGCGCCGAACAGCGCAACGACGAAACTAGCGTCAACGAGAACGTTTCTTGCCATAACCGGCGCGCAAATATTCCTTCTTGCGGGCAGCCAGATCGCTCGGCAAGCCATCGACCGACCCGATCAGATCGGCGATGGCAGCGAGGGATGCCTTTTGGCGCCGCTTACGTGGACCGCGCTCCAGACGTTCGCGGACCACATCGGACTTCGAGATTTTGCGCCCTCGCGATTCCGCCTCAATATCCGCCACGAGCGGCTCGGGCAATCGCACGGTCAGGGTTTTCATAAAGCTGATTGTATTACATCTCCGGCAGATGCGCAATACGGACGCACTTCCGGCTGGGCTGTGCGCGGTCACCTTAACGAAACTCGGCCTGAACCTCCGGGTATCGCTCGGAAACTTTGTTTAGCAGAGTAGAAGGCGCGCCCTTGAGGTGGGCGGATGTGCCACTCTTATGCGCTCTTTCTTCTTCGGTGTCAAAGCGCTTGAGGTGCCGAAGCGTCGTGCGCGAGCGTTCATGGAGGGCTTTTGAGGGCCATGCGAATCGTCCTGACATCGAGGAACATCCGTTGCGGCCCACTTGCCGCGGCACCCTCCAGGGGAACAAAGCCGTAGCGCCCGTACCAGTCAACTCGATCGCGATATGCATCGGTGATGATGCAGCGGCATCCCACATCGTCCGCAATTCGAATCGCAATCTTGAAGACTTCGGAGATGAGGGCGTGGCCGAGCCCTTTTCCCGAGAATCGCCGATCCACCGCGAGGCGAGCGAGCAGAAGTAGCGGCAAATCATACGGCGGAAGGCCGCGCACGTATTTCTTTGGGAAGGCGTCGCGTGGCACGCTCGCGGTGGCGAGAGTGAAATATCCGATGACCGTTCGCGGGGCCGCTTCATCAAGGGCGACGTAAGTGACTCCAATTGAGCTCTTCTGCTGATTCGCCCATGCGTGGGGCCGTAAATAACTATTGAGGGGTTCGTCGCCGCAATCGAAGCGTTCAACCTCGTCCCATTCCTCGATACGGCGAATGAGGACTGCCACTCAGCCTCGCACGGCGCGGATGAGAGCCTCCGTGGGATGGGCGGGCTCTCCCGATGCAAGCTCTGCGAGAGTCTCCAGTTCGCGCGGCGTCCATGCGATCTCGACGAGAGGCACCGTGAGGTCGGGGGCGACACGTTCGAGACGCGGCAGCACCAGTTCTCTGCGTTCGCCTGTTTCACTTTCGCTGAAGATACGATGGCCGCGCTTTCTTTCCCAGACGGCCCAACGAAACAATGCCAGCGCATCGGAGAGAAAATCCGAGTTACTGCCGAGTTGCAATTCCTGTTTCAGCCCGCGCACGATCCGATCTTCGGCCGGGGCCAAATCAGCCTGAAACTTGGACTTGCGTGACCCCGTCGGTGGCAGGGGGCGTTTCGGAGCCTGGCGAGTCTTCGATGCCATATGGGGGGAAGCTCCTTTGAATGCAAAAGCACTCTAATAATACTATGAATCGAATGATAATACGACTGATTTCGGATGCGAATACGCAAGCGCGTTGCGGGGCGAGGCTCTTACAAGGTCTTCGAGAAGAGCGGCTTTTGGTCCATTTGCTGCTCGTGGAGGTAGCGGTCGAAGACCATCGCGACGTTGCGGATGAAGATGCGGCCGAGCGGGGTGACGCGGATTTCGCCGGGCGCGAGGGTGACGAGGCCTTCGGCGCGCGGTTCTTCGAGGCGCTGCATTTCCGGCTGAAAATATTCGTCGAAGGAGATGCCGAACTCGGTTTCGATTTCGTGCTTGGGAATCACCGTGTGGCAGAGGAGGCGGCCGATCACGGCGCGGCGGAGGCGGTCGTCGGCTGAAAGGCGGTAGCCGCGCATCGTGGCAAGGCCGCGCTCGGCGACCGTGGATTGGTACGCCGGGATTTCGCGGCGGTTTTGGGCGTAGGCGGTGCCGATCGAGCTGATCGCGCTGACGCCCATGCCGTAAAGGTCGGCGCCGGCTTTCGTCGTGTAGCCCTGGAAATTGCGGTGCAGCGTGCGATTTTGCTGCGCGGTCGCGAGCTCGTCGCCCGGGCGCGCGAAGTGGTCCATCCCGATGTAGATGTAGCCGCCTTGCAGAAATCCTTCGAGGCCCGCACGGAAGATGCGGAATTTCTCCGCGCCCTCGGGCAGATGCGTTGCAAATGAGCCCTGCTGCTTCTTGAGCCACGGCACGTGTGCGTAGCTGAACATGGCGACGCGGTCGGGCGCGAGCGTGAGCACCTGCTGGATTGTGGCCTGGAAGGTTTCGGCCGTTTGGTACGGCAGGCCGTAGATCAGGTCGACATTGAGGCTTTCGAAGCCGAGGTCGCGTGCGGCGGCGATCAGGTCGCGCGTCATTTCGTATGGCTGCACGCGATGAATCGTTTGCTGCACCTTCGGTTCAAAATCCTGGATGCCCATGCTGAGGCGGTTGAAGCCCATGCGCCGCAGCGCTTCGAGGTGCGCGCGGCTGGTGACCCGCGGATCGATCTCGACTCCGATTTCGGCGTCCGGGCCGAATGAAAAGCGCTCGCGCGCGTAGCCGAAAAGATCTTCGAGCTGCGCGGGAGAAAGATACGTAGGCGTCCCGCCGCCCCAATGGAATTGGACTACCGGGCGCTTGCGCGAGACCATGTGCGCCACGTGATCGATTTCGCGCTTCAGCGAGGCGAGGTAGGGAATTGCGACGGACTTGTCCTTTTGAATCGAGACGTTGCACGCGCAGAAGAGGCACAGGCTCTCGCAAAACGGCAGGTGCATGTAGAGCGAGAGCGGCGTGGCCGATTCGTCGGCGCGGGCGCAGAACTCTTCGAGGTCGGCGGGCCCGAAATCGTCTTTCCAGACCGGCGCGGTTGGGTAGCTGGTGTAGCGCGGGCCGGGGCGATTGTATTTCTCGAGGATTGCGTCGGAGATTTGGGCGATCTCGAGGTTTGCGCCGTTTTTTGTGGTTGTGTCTGCCATGATGCGAAAACCAACACAGCCGGGCTGAAGCACCCGGCGCTACGTTTAAACCTTAAACCGTTGCTCGCGCTCCGGCCAGCGCTGTTTGGCCCGCTTCCACGAATGCTTTGGCGTTCGCGACTGGCGTTGTCGGCAAAATGCCGTGGCCTAAGTTCAGAATGTGGCCGGCGCCGCCGGTTTTCTCGATGGCTTCGCGGACCGCGCGACGCACTCCCGCTTCATCACCAAGCAGGATCGATGGATCGACGTTGCCTTGCAGCGCCACGCGCCGGCCGAGCTTTTGCCGCGCATCGGCAAGATCAGTATTCCAATCGATGCTTACCACATCCGCGCCCGTTCGCGCGAGATTCTCGAGATGTCGCGCCGAGCCTTTTGCGAAAATAATCTTCGGCACGCCTTCTGCGCCCAGGGCCTCGAAAATTCGCTGCGTGGCCGGCAGCTCGAACGCCTCGTATTCCTCCGCGGTTAATTCCGTAGCCCAGGTGTCGAACAACTGGATCACCGCCGCGCCCGCCGCGATCTGAGATTTCAGGTAGCCGACCGTTGCCGTGGTGATGCGCGCGAGCAGCTCGCGCACCGTTTCCGGCTCCTCGCGCAACATGTGCTTGGCGCGCGAGACGTCGCCGCGCGTGCGCCCTTCGATCATATAGCACGCGAGCGTCCACGGCGCCGCCGCGAATCCGATGACAGGCACGTCCGGGCCCGCCTCGCGGCAAATCGCGCGGATCGCGTCGCCAACGAATCTCGTGTCGCATTCGGGATCGAAATCGCGCAGCCTGCGCACCGCCGCCAGATCGCGCACCGGATTTTGCAGCACGGGCCCGGAATCGGGGACGTCGAGCGGCAAGCCCATCGCCTCGGCGACGATCAAAATATCCGAGAACACGATGATCGCGTCCACACCGAGTACGCGATACGGCTGCAGCGAAACTTCCGCCGCCAGCTCCGGCGTCTTGCATATTTCGAGGAAGGTGTGGTGCGCGCGCACCGCCTGATATTCTGGAAGGTAGCGCCCCGCCTGGCGCATCAGCCAGACCGGCACGCGTTCGGTCGGCTCGAACCGGCACGCGCGCAGAAATAGATCTCGTTTGTTTTCGCCGTTCGGCTGCATCTCGTTCTTAGTAGGCTGCACAATGATGATAGCACTTCCCGGCGGGACGCTGCCGCCTGGCCATATCGACGCCGCCCCAAACACAGAGGGCACAGAGTAGGCACGAGGACACGGAGAACGGCCGCCACCCGCTCGCGCCCTTTTGGAACCGATTCAGCGCTATAATTCACGATTTGAACGCCCTGGGGTTTGCCGTCGCTTCGCCCCTGTGCGCCCATTGCTGATGCCGATCCATCTGGCCTATCTGAGCCTTGCGCTCTACGCCGCGAGCTTCGTCTGCTACGCGCGGATTCTCTATGCTCCGAACCTATGGCTCGGGCGGTTGGCGACCCTACTGCTCGTGGCGGCGATCGTAGCGCATTATTTCGCATTGCTCGACCGCACACAGGGCACGCACACGATCCCCTACGACGATCTTTACGGCTCGATGTCACTTTTCGCCTGGCTGCTCGGCATCACCTACCTCGGCCTGGAACTGCTGCACCGGCAGCGGTCGGTGGGGGCATGCGTGACGCTGTTTATGGTGATCTGGCTGGCCGCGCTCGAGACGCTAGTCCCCAAGCCGCCCATGGTGGTGCCTCCCGCGCGGGGTGCACTTTTTGCATTTCATGTGACGCTGAACACATGGGCATATTCGGCCTTCGCGCTATCATTCGTCCTGAGCCTGGTATATCTCGTGCAGGATCGCGTGTTGCGGTCGCGGCATCCGAGCGCCGCATTTTGGCGCTTTCCGTCGCTGGATGTGCTCGACCGGATGTCGCGCAGCAGCGTTTATATCGGGCTGTCGGCGCTGGCGGTGGGGATCGTGACGGGCATGATCTGGGCGCACCGCCTGACGGGAACGTATCCGTTCGGCGATCCGAAGGTGATCGTGACGATTTTGATTGTAGCGGTGTATGTCGCCTACTTGCGGCTCTCGCGCAGCGTCAAGTGGCGGGGCGCTCGCGCGGCTCGTATCTGCGCGCTGAATTTTGCGATCGTGCTCTTCAGCTATACGATTGTGAATCTGTATCTCACGGGGTTTCATCGGTTCTACTGATGGCTGCGCCTGCCAATGCGAAGACTGGCACTTCCGGCCGCTCCCAGAGCGGCGCTCGCGGGCGTGTCCACATCGTGCTGATCGGGTGCAATCATCGGACCGCGCCGGTTGAGCTGCGCGAGCGCGTAGCGTTCACGCAGGAGCAGGCGTTGCACGCCGCCTCCGAGCTGCGCCGGCAGGGGATTCTCGAGGAGGCGGTCGTTCTCTCGACCTGCAATCGGAGCGAACTGTATGGCGTTGCCGACGCGGCTTCCGCGCCGATCACCGAGACTCTGGAGGACTTCCTCACGTCGTTTCACGGAATTTCCCGCGCTGAGATCGACGGCCGCACCTATCGCTGGACCGGGCCGGACGCGCTACGCCATCTCTTCCGCGTTGCGGCGGGGCTCGATTCGATGTTGCTGGGCGAGGCGGAAATTCTCGGGCAGCTTCGCACGGCCTACGGCAAGGCCCTCGAAAACGGCTCGACCGGGCCGCTGCTGAACCGCGCGTTTCAGGGCGCACTCGAAGTAGGGAAGCGCGTGCGGTCGGAAACGGAAGTCGGCGCACGGCCGATGTCGGTGGCGCTTGCGGGCGTAAAGCTCGCGGAGCGCGTTTTCGGCAACCTCAAAGGACGCGCCGCGCTCGTCGTCGGGGCTGGCGCCGTCGCCGAGCAAGTCGTCGAGCACCTGCGCAATCGCGACATCGGCTTGCTACGCGTCGCGAATCGCTCGTTCGATCGGGCCGCCGAGCTTGCCGCGAGGATGGGCGGCGAGGCGGTTGGGTGGGACTCGCTCGAAAGCGTGCTCGCGGCTCCGGATATTATCGTCACGTCGGTCGGCAACATCGGCGCGGTGCTGACGCGCGAGATGCTCGATCGCGCGCTCACGGCGCGCGGCGGGCGGCCGATCTTCGTCGTCGATCTGGGCATTCCGCGCAACGTCGCGCCCGACGCGACGGGCCTCTACAATCTTTACCTCTACAACATCGACGACCTTGGCGAGATCGTCGAGCAGAATAAGCGCGCGCGCGAAGCCGAGATTCCGCGCGCCGAAGCGATCATCGCCGAGCACGTCGAGAAATTCGAAGGCTGGCGCGCGGGCATGGAGGCGGCGTCGATCGTCGATGATCTGCGCGGCCGCTTTCACCAGCAGCGCGAGGCTTTGCTGCGCGAGCGCCTCGCGGAAATGCAGGATGCATCACCCGCGGAGCGCGAACGCCTTGCCGCCATTACGGAGGAATTGATCGAGCAACTCTTGCGTGAGCCCGGGGACCGTTTGCGCAGCGGGCGCGGCCTGCGTGGGCGGCTGAGCGCGATCGAAGCTGTGCGCGATCTTTTCGGCCTCGATGGCGCCGCCCCTGAAGCCACTGGCGCGGGCGGCCGCAAGCCCGAGGACCGCGAGTGACGCGCCTGAGAATCGGGACGCGCGGCAGCTCGCTCGCACTCTGGCAGGCCAATCACATTGCCGATTCGCTCGCGAAGCTCCACGGCGTCGAGACGGAACTCGTCCGCATCCGCACCTCGGGCGACCGGCTGCAATCCGCCTCCGTGGCGCAAGTGAACGACGCCATCGGCGCCGAGGGCGGCAAGGGAATTTTCATCAAGGAAATTGAGGACGCGCTGCTTTCGGGCGCCATCGATCTGGCGGTGCACAGCATGAAGGACGTGCCCACGGAAATCCCCACGGGCCTCACGTTCGCTGCCATCACGCGCCGCGAAGATCCGCGCGACTGCCTGATTTCGCGCGAAGGCCTCGCGCTCGATGCGCTGCCGCGAGGCGCGCGCGTCGGGACGAGCAGCCTTCGCCGCCAGGCGCAGCTTCGGCATCGTCGACGCGATCTCGATGTGGTCGATTTGCGCGGCAACGTCGATACGCGCATTCGCAAGCTCGAGAGCGGGGAATTCGACGCGATCGTGCTCGCGATGGCGGGCGTCACGCGGCTTGGCGCGAGCGCGAAAGTCGCGCAGATTTTCGACGAGGATCTCATGCTGCCGGCGGTAGGGCAGGGCGCGCTCGGAATCGAAACCCGCGCGGACGACGCGCAGACTTCGCGCCTCGTTGCCGCTCTCGACGACGAAGAAACGCGCGCCTGCGTCACGGCCGAACGCGCGCTCCTGCGCGAGCTGCAAGGCGGCTGCCAGGTCCCGCTGGGCGCCTGGGGACGCATGCGCAAGGGCGAGCTGCATCTCGAGGCTGCGGTCTTCTCCGCGGCGGGCACCGAATCCGTGCGTTTTGACGAAGCCGGCTCGCCCGCCGAAGCCGAGGCCATCGGAATCCGCCTCGCGCAAGTCTTGATCGAAGCAGGCGCGGACAAAATTCTCCGCCTCGCGGGGCGTTCGGTGGGCTCGTCCTGAGCCAGCGCGGAGGTTAAGATTTAAATGTAGCGCCGCGGCCTTCAGCGCGGCATGCCGAGGCTGAGCGCGTGCGGGGCGCTTGGTTCGCCCGAGGAGCTGATGGACGCCCAGTCGCTGGCAGGGAAGCGCATTGTCGTCACGCGCGCGCTCAAGCAGGCGCATGAATTGGTGCGACAGCTTGAAGAAAAGGGGGCCGAGGTCCTCATGCTTCCCATGGTCACTTTCGAGGCACCGGAAGGAGCGGATAGAGAGCACCTCCATAAGGCTCTGCGCGATCTCGCTAGTTTTGATGCAGTGTTGTTCCTGAGCGCTTATGCAGTAACATGCACGCGTAAATTTTCTCAGCAGCTTGGAGTAAGCCGCGAGCTGCGAGATTCGGCGGACCGTTTCATCGCGGCGGTGGGGCCGGCAACAGCCAAAGAGTTGGAGTCCAGCGGATTGCGAGTCGATTACGTAGCGAAAGGCGGCACGTCCGAATCGCTCGCACGCGAGCTTGGGACGGCACTCGCGGGGCGCAAAGTATTACTCCCGCGCAGCAACCTCGGCGACGCCCGGCTCTCGGATGCGCTTCGCGCGTCCGGCGCGCAGGTGACTGAGGTCGTCGCCTACGTGACGGATCTGCCTGAAGCGCCGGATCGGACGGTCCTCGACCGTATTCGGCACGGAGACATCGACGTGCTAACTTTTGCCAGCCCCTCGGCATTCAACAATTTATGCCGCTTTATCGACGCGCGAGAGCTCGCAAAGCTTGCGGCTCGCATTCCGTTTGCCGCAATCGGCCCGACAACGGCCGGCGCGATTCGCAAGGCAGGCATACCCGTTGATATTCAGGCGACTCAGTCATCGACGGAAGGACTCGTGGACGCGATTGCGAGCTATTTTCAAGGAAGCACTGCCGCTGTGAGGCGACCATGACATTTCCAATCCATCGCCCGCGCCGCCTGCGCCGCTCCGAGAAGCTACGCGGCTTCGTCCGCGAGACGCGCCTCTCGACCGAGGGCTTCGTCTATCCGATGTTCGCGTGCCCGGGCAGCAAGGTCCGCACTGAAATCAGCTCGATGCCGGGCATCTATCAGCAATCGCCGGATCAGATTGTCGAGGAGTGCAGGGAAGTGGCCGATCTCGGCATCCCTGCCGTGATTCTCTTCGGCCTGCCCGAGCACAAGGACGAAACCGGCTCCGAGGCCGCCGATCCCAACGCCGCCGTCCAGCGCTCGATCGACGCCATTCGCAAAGCGAAGCTCGACCTGCTCGTCATCACCGATGTTTGCCTGTGCGAATACACGAGCCACGGCCATTGCGGCGTGATCGAGGGCGGGGAAGTCGTCGAACGACCCGAGCATCGCGCTGCTCGCCAATGCCGCGCTTTCGCACGCGCGCGCCGGCGCCGATATCGTCGCGCCGTCCGACATGATGGACGGCCGCGTCGCCGCCATCCGCAGCAAGCTCGACACAAACGGCTTTCAGGATGTCGCGATCCTCTCCTACGCCGCCAAATATTGCTCCGCGTTCTACGGCCCGTTTCGCGAGGCCGCGCAGTCCGCGCCGCAGTTCGGCGACCGCCGCAGCTATCAGATGGATCCCGGCCAACGCGCGCGAGGCGCTGCGCGAAGTCGCGCTCGATCTCGAAGAGGGCGCGGACATCATCATGGTCAAGCCCGCGCTGCCGTATCTCGATATCGTCCAGCGCGTGCGCGAGCGCTTCGACGTCCCCGTCGCCGCCTACAATGTGAGCGCCGAATTCTCGATGGTGAAAGCCGCCGCGCAGAAAGGCTGGATCGACGAGCAGCGCATCACGCTCGAAATCCTCACCGGCATCCAGCGCGCCGGCGCCTCGATCGTCCTCACCTACCACGCCAAGGACGCCGCCCGCTGGCTCAAGCGCTGCTGACGATCCGATGAGGATCGTCATCCTGAAGCCGGCGTCTTTGTCTTGTGCCGGCTGAAGGATCTCTCTTCCCGTCTAAGCCCACCTGTCGATCGAGACGCCGACGATCCGATGAGGATCGTCATCCTGAAGCCGGCGTCTTTGTGGTGTGCCGGCTGAAGGATCTCCCTTCCCGTCTGAGCCCACCTGTCGGTCGAGACGCTGACGATCCGATGAGGATCGTCATCCTGAAGCCGGCGTCTTTGTCTTGTGACGGCTGAAGGATCGTCATCCTGCTCGCCCTGACGCAGGAAGGGAGCGAAGTCCCGCGTCTTCGTATTTCCCGCGGAACGCGGGCGCGGCACGCAGTCGAACGGATCTCTCTTCCGGCCCGCGACCTGCCGCAACTACTCGGGTACGTCATGAATTGAGGCAACCCCAGGGCCGCGAACGCGCTGCATCCCCGCGGATCGGCTGGCATCGAATGGTTTATGTATAATGGCCGCCGCTTTCAGGAGGGCACTTCATGCTGCGCATAAACGACGAAGCACCCAATTTCACCGCCGAAACATCGCAGGGGACGATCAACTTCCACGAATGGCTCGGCAACAGCTGGGGCGTTTTGTTTTCGCATCCCAAGGACTTTACGCCGGTGTGCACCACGGAACTCGGCTACATGGCCGGCCTCCAGCCGGAATTCGAGAAGCGCAATTGCAAGATCGTCGGGCTCAGTGTGGACCCCGTCAGCAGTCACGCCAAATGGGCCGCGGACATCGAAGAGACGCAGGGGCACAAGGTGAAATATCCGATGATCGGCGACCCCGAACTCAAGGTTGCCAAGCTCTACGACATGCTGCCGGCGGATGCCGGCAACAGTTCCGAAGGCCGCACCGCCGCCACGAATGCCACCGTGCGCACCGTGTTCGTCGTCGGCCCCGACAAGAAAATCAAGCTGATGCTCAGCTACCCGATGAGCACCGGCCGCAATTTCGACGAAGTGTTGCGAGTGGTCGATTCGATGCAACTCACCGCCAAGCACAAAGTGGCTACACCGGTGAATTGGAAACAGGGCGAGGATGTGATCATCCTCCCGTCCGTGCCGGAGGAAGAAGCGAAGCAAAAGTATCCCGGCGGCTGGAAGGCCCCCAAGCCTTACCTACGAATCGTTCCTCAACCGAAGTAGCAGCCTCACGGAGATGGGAGATAGTAGCCCGGCCGCGTCCGAACGGAAACGTCAGGTCGGGAAATGGTCACGCGGATCGAGTGAAAGCCGGGCGCGCTTTCGGGATTGGGTCGATAGTCGAGGATTGACGGTTGAATTACACGAAACGCATTTCAGTCAGAAGACGGAGAAGTTTGTTTCCTTGGAAAGCTAGCTCTTATGCGCTCAACGCCAATTCGACCTTGAATGGCATCGACCGCACGAAGATGGCACTTCTTAAACTTCCTCCCAGAGTTACACGGACATGGCTCATTAGGGCCGACTGAGGCCCTCATAGTGATTACATCCATTAGCGTGTCCGCTAGCGCCGCATCGTGATTTAGCTGTTCTCGAATAAATTCGACATAACCGTCGTGCTCATGCCCATATGCCGGCCACAACCATTCGCCGACGATGTCGTAAATTAGCTGCTTATCAAAGAAAATGGCCAGTTGGTCAAGAAAGTGCCTGAGCGCAAGCGGATCGGCCGAATTCCACGGGCTGCAGGGAGGGAGCCAGAGGCAGCATCTACCGCCGTCCGTGACGTGGCGGTCGCGAAGCGATTTTCCGGGCCACGGCTGGAATCGCTTGTCCGCATCATAGGCGTCGGGCTCGCTACCGGGATAATCCCAAGGAAACCTAACCACCGTGGCAATCTGAGTCGCAAGCCCGCATTCGGTGGAAATGACGATGTTGCCTCCGAGCGACGCCGATCCTCGTGAGTCATCGATTTGAAACTCAAGAGAGGGATAGCTCTCCACAATTAGGGCGCGATCGTTTTTGAATCGAGCTGAGTTGCGCTCATACCATGGTCTAATCAGCGTACGATTTCGACGGAAGAACCTGTCGCGCACCTGATGCCTCTGTATTGGTTATACTGACGCTCGACCGCGATGATTTCAGAAAAACAGGCTGGCCGGTTGCGTAGGCGGCTGCTCTCTTTAGGCGATCTGTCTTCTCAGCTGTTAGTCCGGTCGCGATGTAAATGCCCCGCTTTTCGTCAAAACTGAATTGGCGCTGCGCCGTTTGATCAAGAAGTATGTGGAGAGGCGACGTGATTCCGATTTCGCCTCCCTTGCACTTGTCTTGGGTATATGCCGCGCTCTGAACCGGGTTGCCGAGGCAGATCCGATCACGCTGACCTCGAATTCCGAGTCGCGACACAAGCGTGACGCCGAAGTCAATGCCAATAGCGAGCTGAAGTGTGCTGAGTTCCGGCAGGCATTCCTTTAGGCTGTATTGCATTGACGACTGCAATCCCGCGGCTGCGTTGACGGCCTTTGCCGCCATCGCGCTTGGGTCGTCCTTGGGCAAGTGGAAAAGAGCCTGAACTCGGTCGCCCTGATATTGGACGCGTAGTCCTTCGAAGTCTTGTTTGATAACTGCAGCCATCTCTTTCCTTACGGCGTGAAACACTCTCAGGGCGGATTGCTTTTGCTCATCAGTATTTGCCGAGGCAACGTAACGAGTAAATCCATCTACATCCGCGAAAAGTGAAACCGCTTTGACGCGCTTGTTGTTCGTAATGCCGAGACTATCCAGATCAATCGGCACATCGGCATCACTGTACGCAATATCCTTGAGGGGAAACTTCAGTTTGTCGTCCTTCAGCCGTCCAGCACTTGTTTCTGGGGACCATTTCACGCCAGCGTCTTCGAGCAATTGTTGGAGCATGGGCCATCGCAAGTTCGCCAATTCGTAGTTGCCATCGTCGGACTTGGGGCATAACTGCTGGATTTCCGTTGTCAGCGACTCATAAACCCGTTTTGTTAGGCGCAGCCGACCATGACCGCCGGCGATGCGTGCGGCAAGATTAGCGGGGTCGCCGATGAAGAGGAGCTCTCGGTCACCTTTGAGTCCATCCTGTGTACCGACAGCATCTCCCATGTCGGCACCACCAGAAATTGCGAGGTCCGCAAGGCCGGGATATGCGGGGTTGAATACACTCTGAACGAACTCGCGGAGCACAGCCTGAAGGAGGACTGCCTTCATGGCCAAATCGGCCTGAGCGTCAATCGGGCGGTAGAATAATGCGTGCAGCTTTGGCCCCTGAAAATGAATCCTTACTCCGTCAAACGCTTCTGAGTCTTCGACGATGCGACTGACCTCGCGCTGGTAGAGATGAACCGCCTGGATGAGTCGGGCGTACTCTGCTCCCTCCACCTGTGTTGCGAGTTGGGCGAAATTCGGAACATCCACATAGACGTGTGCACCGAAGATCTCGCGACAAGTGGTCTCGGATAGCAGTGCACTAAGGTTCGCATCTCGAACGAGCTTCTCGATCTCTATCGTTCCCATAGAGGCGAGATGGTCCTTGATCCGCTCCTTGCTTGCCTCGTAGTTCCAACTCATGTTCGTCTCCCTTCCTTCGAAGCCAGAAGATGGCCCTCGACATTTGGAGCCCAAGAGTACAGTGTCAACAAACCGATACCCTTGATGGGGCGCTGCTCGTGACGCCGCAATTGACTCCGCACATTCTCAGGCAGGGCCTCATAAGCGCCTGGCCCGACCACGATGCTTGACTCGAGGGCCTTGCACTCGCTCTGGAAACGAGAGGTTAAGTTAACGGGCGTTCCCAGAACCGTGAATTGCCGCTTACCCTCGCCTCCGACATTACCGACGAAAACTCTACCGCGCTCCAGTCCTACTCCTATCTCTATCGGGTCATGGCCAAAGCGCAAGGTCGCGGCTGTTTGCGCCATTTGACGGGCACACTCGAACGCCTGCGCCGTCAAATTCACCTCGGAGGGCACGACTCCCCACACGGCGAGAACTGCGTCGCCAATGAATTTGTCAACAAACCCGTCAAATCGGTGAATCACGTGGACGATGGCATCGAGATAAGAACTAAGGTCAGACGCAATGTCCTTCGGCTCCATCCGGGAAGATTTCTCAGTGAACGAGCGAACGTCTGCCATCAAGATCGTCGCGTCAATAAAGCGCGGGTCACCATACGAACTGCCTTTGGACAGCAGCCAACTGGCAACTTGGGGCGAAACGTGAGCACTGAATTCTGCGAATAGGCGTTCCTCGTCGCGGTAGCGAACCGAACGCTCAGCGGTTGCTTCCCTCAGCTTCGCGGAAAGAACGCGCGCCATGTTGCCGGCGAATGTTGCATCGCGAAGCAGGGAATCGACAATCACCCTTGGCACGATCAGCGCTTTCACCATTCCGTCGGCGATGACTGTTGCGCTGCGAGGGGTGCGGTCCAAGACTGCTTGCTCTCCAATGATTTCACCCGCTCGCCGTGTGACCAAGTACGTCCCGTTGCGAAGTACACGAGCCTGTCCGTGCAGGAGCACGACGAGGCCACCAGCGGCATCGTCTTCGCGGACGATCTCCGCAGCGGTCGGGAAACAGCCAACCATATCGTCAGAAATCTGGGCTAAGATGCTGTCAGGCACGCCCTCGAAGAGTGGAATGCCCACGAGGTCCAGCCGTGGCACGACAGGGGATTGGGAATTTGTGGTCGCCTGTGGCTGGGCTAAGTCGCTCATCTAACGCAATTTCCCCTTGCTTTTGTCATCCGTGAGCATTTAAACTCACCAATGATCGTCACGAGGGTACTACCTGATCTGGCGTTTGTCAAACTATGGAACAGGAGGCGTGAATGACCCTTCTTCGCCTCGGGCCAATGCTTAGGGATCGAAGGGGTGGCCATGGGATTCGAGAAGTGGCACAAGAAATCGGTATCAGCGCTGCGACGCTGACTCGCGTCGAGGGTGGGCGTCTCCCAGATCTAGCGACCTTTCAGAAAATCTGCTCTTGGCTGAAGGTCAATCCCGCAGAGATTCTAGACGTTCCTGTGGAGAGCACAACTCCAAGCGAGACCCTGGCTGCAGCAGTTCATCTTCGCGCCGACCAGACGCTGCCAGAGAACGCTGCCTCTGATTTGGCGCAACTAATCCTCGTCGCACAGCGTGAGCTGGCACGCCGTGCTCTTAAACGTAGGGCCGATGTTTCGTCGTGGATTTAAGACGTGGGCCGAGCGGACTGCGCAGCGGGTGCGCGAGAGGCTCCGGGTTTCGCCGGATTCCCCACTCGATCCCTTTAAGCTGGCTGAGCTACTCGGCGTGCCGGTTGTGGCGCCTAGGGATTTACCCGACTTGGGAGAGGACGTTGGCTGGAGACTTGTGAACGAACATCGTGATTGCTGGTCCGCAATCACGGTGACGGATGGGAACGGATACCTCATTGTGGTCAATGCTGCTCACGCTCGAACACGACTGCACAGCAACCTGGCGCATGAGATTGCTCACATCATCTTGGGTCACGAGCCCTCGATGATGTTCATGAGTCCTAGTAGTGGCGCGGCACTTCGAACCCACAACGAGGAACAAGAAGAGGAAGCTAATTGGCTTGCCGGGTGCTTGTTGCTGCCGCGCGAAGCATTGATGTTCATAAGGCGGAGACGCATACCCGACGAAGACGCATGTTCGCAGTACGGCGTCAGTGCCGCCATGCTGCGTTTTCGTTTCAACGTGACAGGCGTGGACGTGCAAATGCGACGGGCGCGGGGACTGAGGCAGGGCGGACGATAGCGGTAGAGATCGTAGTTGTAACGCCTGGTTCGCCCGCAGATGTTTTCGAGTTTCTCTTCGGCGTCGCGCGTCGCCACGTACGAGCCAGCTTCTTCCGCACGCTTTTGCTCGCCTCTGCGTCGGTCATCACATAAAATATGCACCGTGACCATCTCATCCGATCTTTTCTCTCGCGCACAGAAAATTCTGGTTGGCGGCGTCGATAGCCCCGTCCGCGCATTTCGCGCCGTCGGTGGGGAACCGCTCATCATCGACCGCGCCCATGGCTCGCGCATCATCGATGGCGACGGCCGCGAATACATCGACTACGTCTGCTCCTGGGGCGCGCCGATCCCGAGAAGTGTTCGCGCAAGGAGAACGCAGCGGCGAAGCCCGCTGCCCGGATCGTCCCGGTGGAAGGGCGGGGTTTCAACCCCGCCAAAAAGACGTGCGCGAAGCGCATTCCGCTGCGCCGGTTTAGTCGCAGCATGTTTTCGAGTTTTCCACGGCGTCGGGCGTCGCCACGCGCAACCCAACTTCTCGCACACGCTTTTTCTCGCCTCGACATCGGTCATCACATAAAATAATCGACCGTGACCACATCCCACGATCTCTTCGCCCGCGCGCAGAAAATCCTCGTAGGCGGCGTCGATAGCCCCGTCCGCGCGTTTCGTGCCGTCGGTGGGGAACCGCTCATCATCGACCGCGCCCGCGGGTCGCGCATCATCGATATGGACGGCCGCGAGTACATCGACTACGTCTGCTCCTGGGGCGCGCTGATTCTCGGCCACGCCGACCCCGATGTCGTTGCCGCCGTCGCCGACCAGGCCGCCCGCGGCACCAGCTACGGCATGACCTCGCCGCTCGAAATCGAGCTTGGCGAACGCATCGCCACTGCCGTGCCGTCGATCGAGCGCATCCGCTTCGTCAGCTCGGGGACGGAAGCCGCCATGTCGGCCGTGCGCCTCGCCCGCGGTTTCACGAAGCGCGACCTCATCCTCAAATTCGAGGGAGGCTATCACGGCCACGCGGATGGCTTCCTGTCGGAGGCGGGCTCGGGCCTCGCCACGCTCGGCATCGCCGCAAGCCCGGGCGTGCCCGCCGGATTCGCCGCGCTCACGCTCAATGCGCCATATAATGACGCGGCCGCCGTCGAACAAATCTTCGCCCAGCATCTGCGCAAGATCGCCGCGATCATCGTCGAGCCGGTCGCCGCAAATATGGGCGTCGTTCCGCCAGCGCCCGGATTCCTCGAATCCCTTCGCCGGATCACAGAACGCGATAGCGCACTCCTCATCTTCGACGAGGTAATCACCGGGTTTCGCCTCGCCTATGGCGGCGCCCAAACAGCTTTCGGCATCCGCCCGGACTTGACCGTCCTCGGGAAGATTATCGGTGGGGGACTGCCGGTTGCGGCTTATGGTGGCCGCCGGGAGATCATGGACCTGATTGCCCCGCTCGGCCCGGTGTATCAGGCTGGCACCCTCTCGGGCAACCCTCTCGCGATGCGGGCTGGTCTCGCCTCGCTAGCCAAGCTGAATGGCCCCGGCCTCTATGATGGCCTTGCCCGCAAGGCCGACCGTCTCGCGGCAGGGCTTCGCGAAGCCCTGCGCGACTCCAATGTGCCGGGGCAGATCAACGCCTCAGGTTCGCTGCTCACGCTCTTCTTCGCCGGAGATTCGGTCAGCAATTATGCGGACGCAAAGAAATCAGATACCGCCCGCTTCGCCGCGTTCTTCCGGGAGATGCTTTCCCGCGGCGTGTTTCTACCGCCGTCGCAGTTCGAGGCACTGTTCGTCTCTGCGGCTCATACTGACGAGGACATTGACCGCACCATTGCCGCAGCCCGCGCCAGCCTCAAAGTCGTATCGAAATCGTAGCCCCCTTGCCAATGCCCGTAGGACTAGCGTTCCATGCAACGCAGCCAGCACACTTTCCTTCGCACACACTTCGCTTTCATCTCTCAGGCGTCCACGACCTCGGTGTCGCCGCTAGACACGTAAACATAATATTCATTCGCGGCGTAAGTCGTGCAACCCTCATACGCCCCGCCTCTTAAACCTGTCAATCCGTATTTTTGCTCTTTCTTAAAGATTTTTGGCGGTGTGGCCAGGGAACCGGCGGGCCGATCGGTTTTGGTGTGGGTGGGTACCCCCGGTCCTGCTCCGGTTCTCTCGCACCCCGTTTTCTCTCGCCCAACTTCTGCTGTGCCGACCGCCCGACCGGCCCCTCTCTTCCTCACCTTATTGTGGGTATCTCACCCCGTCGGCACATCCGCATTCAGGCTCGTCGACGACAAATCTTCTCCGGCGGCGCCCGGTATCGCTGGCACCTTCGGCTGAGCTGCCTTTGCCTGTTGCAGCTCCGTTGCCGCTTCGGCCAAGAACTGCGCCGCGCTGATCTGCTGCTTATGGTGGAAGTGATGGAATAGCGCGACGAACGCCTTCTGCACTTCCGGCTCGAGGAGCTTGAAGACCTCGATCCCGGCGTTTACTTCCGCCGCAAACAGCGCCGCGTTTTCGGCCCCGGCCACCTTAGAATCCGTCCGACGGACTGACGCCTGCCTGCCGGCGAGGCAGGCCGATCTGCCGCGCCAGCTGCGCCAGCTCCTCATGCGACGCGGGCAGCGCCGCCACCTGAGGAGTCGCCGCCGGAGTCCCACCGAATGACGTCAGCGCTGCATTGACGCCGAGGATGATCGCGGTCACCCACAGTTGCACCTTGCTTTGCGATCCTGCGCTTAGCACGCGCAACTGGGCCAGCTCAGCCGGGCTCGCGATCCCTGCCGCGAACGTGTTGAAGCACGCGAGAAACGCGGCCTTCTTCCCTCCCGCCGCGGTTGCGTCCGTGATGCATGTCTGCAGCTGTGCGTCGAGTGTCGTCCCGAGGGTTGTCCACTGGGTGACGATCGCGGCGTCGGCTGGGGGCAGTGCTGGGATCTCGGCCTTCGCGATATTCAAAATTCCCGCGATGACGTTCGCGAAATCCTGAGCCGTCGTCGTTGCGTTGCAGCCTGTGGTCATCAAAAGTAGGAGCATAAAACTTCCAGCGGCGAGCGTTTGATAGAGCGGGTGCTTTGCCACAGAGCCCGCCGCATTCGAAGTTTTTTCGCGCATTCTTTTTCTCCTCGCGGGTTGCCATCTATCATGGCTGAGGTCAACTCCGCCAATCTCGAAAACTAAAGTTCTTGCCCTTCACGGCCTCTAAATTCCGCTCACGACCTGCAAGTTGTGGTCTGTGCCTTGCCACGCGTCGATACGCAACGGACGTGCCGACACAATGCATCCGTGCGAGGCTTGGCCCGGATGTTCGATCGAGTCGCCGTGCCAGCGGAATCCGACGCGTCCGAACATCTCGTTTGCCGCGTCCGGCGCCAGCACCAGGACATATTCCCCGCATACGGGGTCTTCTTTGATCAGCCCCGCGATTGTGTAGAAGCCGGACGGTATAGGTCCCACATTTCGATCCCCTTCCATCGTCGGATTGTTTCTTCCGGCGCCGTTGCCCGAATACCCTGCGCCTTTTGGCTGACCGTCGTGGAGAATGGCTCCCGTCTGTTGAACGAATGTCCACATTCTTTTGTTTTCGCGCCGCCACGATGTCTCGGGTCTAGCCCGGATTTGGCCCTGCTTGCTGATGGATCCCGAACAGGGCCGCTATCCACGCCACTTGCGGAAACGTTATTGATAGGAGGCGCGGCAGGTTGGTGATGGAATGGGCGATGTTGAAAAGCCAGCGATACCACCAACTTGACGTCGGACCCGAGCCGTTTGGTGTGGGCATTCCCGCCGCTATCTGCACTGCGAACCAGCAGGCACCCACAATCTCGATCTCGTGCTTGCGTGCCATAATCCATTCCCACATGTGTCGACTCCTTATGTCTCGATACATGCGCCAATGCGGGCGAGCGGCGACAAATTCGTGTATTGAGAGGGTAAAGGTAAAAAAAGAAGCTTGATCGGCTACGCGCGTGCTTCGAGGAATGCGGCGAATGCGTCGGCGATCATCTGCGGCAAAACAGAACGATTTCGCGCCGTCATGAGCTCGTGGCCCGCGCTTGAGACCGGGAACAGCTGCGTGCGTGCCGGGATCAGCTTCAATGCCGCGTTCATCTCAGCGAAGGTGCCGAAGCCGTCGTGCGTGCCGTGAACGAACAGTGCCGGCGTGTGAAGGGCCGGAAAATGATCCGTGCGCAGTTGCGTGAGCGCCTTGGGCGGATGAAGTGGATATGACAGCAAGAGCAAGGCGTCGACGAGCTCCGGGCCGGCAGCGGCCAGTATCGACGCCTGTCGCCCGCCGTACGAATGGCCGCCCAGAAAGATCCGGCCTGGAACTTGTCGCCTCAACAGTTCCACCGCGCGCCGCAAGCCGTTCTGGTCGCGTTCCGCACTGCCCCGCTGAGGAGGTCCGTGCGGCCGCAGCTGACGGAACGGCAAATCGCAGCGGAGAACCGTGAGTCCGGACACGCAGCAGGCATTTGCGAGTGCGACGAGGAACGGCGACTGGCAGTTTGCCCCGGCGCCGTGGGTGAGGACGAGGCCGTCATTCGAAGAATTGGCCGGAACGTGAAGGTAGCCGCGAACAGGCACTTCTCCCGACGGCGTGTCTTCGAAGGGCCGGACATCAGACTCCATCATGGCTTACCATCCGAGCGTGGTCTCGCCCACGACTATCCTCGCACAAAGGTGGCCTGCGAGGATGCTCGCGGGTGTCTGTTATTCGTGGTGGCGGTCACTGAGGTCGACCCAACGGATGGGTGGGAGCGGAGCGTGTTCGATTCCCTGCTGGTCGCAAAGCCTTTCGAGGCGCTCGTAGATGTGCGGAAGGTGGTTTGTCGCCATGTCGTGGACGAAGTTGCGCGTGATCTCATCGTTGCGAACGCGGCGATAAAGCCAGCGCACGAAAACTGCGAAATGCGCGATCGCGGCAAGCGCGAAGGTACACCAGTATGGATTGAGAAGAGTGTGCATAGAAGACGACGATGGAAGCGGCTGTCACGATTCGCAAATCGTGGCTTCTGGCTCGCGGGTTATGGTACGTGCGCCGGTGATGGGGGTGGCAGTCCAGTGTTCAGCCGAAGAGCGAGGCAATCCCAGAACCGATGCCGAAGAGACCGCCCAGTCCGCTACTCGAACTGCCTGAGGCCCGCTGGCGGACGCTGAGCAACTGTGCCGGGACGCCCATCGCCTTGCCAAGAAGGTTCGTGTCTATGCCATAGGTCTGGCCCAGAGCGTTAAGGCCGGCTAGTTGTTCCTTGAGCTGTTGATTCGCGAATGAGATTTGATTCTGCTGGGCCTGACTTGCATCTGTCTGTGCTTGCTCGCGACCGAGCTGCGAGACAAGATCTCCGTAGCCGGCACTGTTGTTGGTGGCGGCGACGCGATTGGCAGCGCGTTGGCGAAGTGCGTCGAATGCGGTATTGGCTGCGCCGAGACTTTGCTGGGTGATGGCGGACTGCTGCTGCGGTGTGTATCCATGGCTGTTGAGAAGGCTCGTGATCGTCGGCATCATCTGCGAACGGTCCTGTTGGTTTTGTTGGTCGGATTGCGAGATGAGCTGATTTTGCTGCGCGAGCTGCTGGTCGGTAAGCGCGCGTGTGGTGCGTTGGGCTCCGCGTGACATGAGAACCTCCGTTTAGGGCAGTGAATGGCGTCGATGAATAATTTTTTGCCGACCGCGCGTCAAGGCTTCTTGGATCCGTGCGGTCGGGAGACGATACAGCGGAGCCAGCCGATCAACGGACCGTGATGCGAACAACCGTTGGACGCGCCGGGCGGCACGGTAATGACGACGACTGCGGGTACGACGGCCGAGGCTTCGTTCGATGGCGTGCTTTCGAGGCCCGCGAGGACCGCCGTGGCCTGGTAACAGTAAGTCCCGGGCGGAACGGCGACGTCGAGGAAACTAGTCGCGCTGATGGATGCAGTATTGAGCAGCACGAACGTGACCGAGCAGCCGGATGAGCGGTAGACGTTATAAGTGAGGGAGGGATTGCCGGTGGCAGAGGAGCTTGCGGTCCACGCGAGGCTGACGTTATGCTGCGCGCGCACTGGTGCCGCAGCGAGGCCAAATGCAAACATGAGCGCGGCAAAGGCTGGATTCGATTTTTTCATAAGAGTTTTCCCGCGCGGCGTGGCTCGTGGATATGCTGTCGCGAGCGCAGAGGAGAGACTTTCTCTGGATGCTCGGTCGACGATCAGGGTTCGCGCAGCCGTCGACAGTAGGGCGTCCATGCGTCGTCGCGAATCCAACCGAGCGATTCGAGGCGTCGTCCGAACCGCCGGGCGATTGATGGCGGCAGCCAGGCATGCGCATCGTCCAGGCCGCGTGCAAGAAGATCGTTCTCGGCGGCGCGATGAAGGGCGAGGAGGTACGTGTATCGTTCGTGTGCCCCTGATTTCTCAGCGCCGCGGTTCCCTTCTCCTTCCCGGTCAAGCAGCAGGTACATCTCACACGTGAGCCGGGCTAGCGAGGCCATCACGACTCGGCCATTGGTGTTCTCGACGACAAGCTTCGAGACGAAGATCGGGTCAGCCAGATTCGGGAAGGTGTAGTCGAAGCCCTGGCTGGCGTGCATGTGGCGCAACGCGTCGAAGTCCGAGGGCGTGTATTCGCGAACGAGCATGAATTTGGCGGCGGTCCGTCGGGCCGCTCTAGTCCGTTCCGGTTTTCGGCGTGTCAAAATACGCGATGACGGAGGAGCGGATGGATGCGCCCGAAAGTTTCGGCTGCGTCGAAGGTTGTGACGCCAGGAGCGACGCCGTGCGGTTCGAGTGCAACCTGCACGGTGGGCGAAAGCGGCTTTTGCGCGAGCGGGTGAGGTAGCGGCTCGAATGCGGGTTCGTCCTCGAGCGAGAGGTGCACGCCTTCGTCAGCCTCGATGAGGACAAGTATCTTCGTGTCGGCGCTCGGAACCGCCGGGTTAGCGTGGATCATGATTTCCGCGGACGCGTTGCCCGCGCCGAGCACGACGAAATGCGAATTCGCAAAGCGAGCGGCCCGCCGTCGCCAGTCGCCGAGTGTCGTAAGGTAATAGGCTCTGCTAGTCATCGACCTGCACCTGTCACTTGAACTGATCGTCGATTTCGACCTGGTAACCGGCGGCGAGGCGATTGGTTTCGTTGGCCATGCCGACGACGGCCATCAAGTCGTGAAACATTGCATCGGTCATACCGCGCTTGCGCGCCGCCGCAGTGTGCGACGCGATGCAGTAGCCGCACTGATTCGTCACGCTCACGGCAACGTAAATCATCTCCTTGGTGAGCGGGTCAAGCGCACCCGGCGCCATGATCTGCTTAATTGATTCCCAGGTGCGTTTCAGCGTGACAGGATCGTTAGCGAGCACCTTCCAGAAATTGTTGATCCAGTCGGTCTTGCGCGTCGCCATGATGTCATCGTAGACGGTACGCACGTCGGAGCTTGCGTTTGCGTATTCGACTAACCCGTTGCTGGCCATGCCCGCTCACCTCTCTCGATTACTTCTTCCGAAGGATAGCAGAGCGGCGCACCAGCAGCTTACACATGGCATTTCGAAAGGGACTGCAGAAACGTGTGATAGCCTGAGCGAGGGGAAGTCATGAAATGTCAAGAGCGCTTGGAGGGGACCGTCCAAGATCGCCGACGGAACATGCGATGCCTTTCTCTACCACCAAAAACGATTCGGTGAGTGAAACGCGCATGGGCGTGGTGGGATATTGCTTTAGCGGCGGCATGGCGGCGCTGCGCTTCCCTGCGGCGCGGCCGGACCGCATCGGTGCAGGTGCGTCATTTCACGGTGGCGCGCTTTACGCCGATGCGCCGACTAGCCCACATCTCGTCCTATCGCGCATTCCGGCTTCGGACGGACCGCGACTCTACTTCGGCACGCGACGAGTGATCAGTTTATGCCCCAGGAGGCGATCGACAAATTGAACGCCGCGCTCGCGACCTGGGGCGGCAAGCACGAAAGCGAAGTGTATGGCGGCGCGCTGCACGGTTGGACCGTCCCGGATTCCCCGGTGTACAACCAGCCGCAAGCCGAGCGCGCGTTTACGAAACTCACGGAATTGTTTGCCGCAACATTGAACTAGCGGCGTCCGTAGGAGATGGCACCATCGCGTGGCTCGCTCCCTTACAATCAGCTCTGCGCTCAAGATGAAAATGTGTAGTTATGCGTGAGGACGGCGGCGGCGAAGCGCCCGGCAAAGAACTGATGCGAGGGGGCGCAACTGAGCGTCACTTTTTGGCTTTTTTCGACCACTAACTCGATTTTAGAGAGCGTAACGCGGCCAAATCTGCCCACCAGCACATCGCACATGCAGAGACGTTCGGCGCGCACCGGAGCGCCGTCGGCGAGCGTGAAGATGTGGTGCGGCGTGACGTCGAGCGATTCGGCGTTTGAGAAGTGCAGGCGGAGAAACGTGTCGGCGTCGCGCACTTCGATCCGCAAAATGCGCGTCCACGCTTCGCCCCCGCTGGCTGAGGGGCATCTGAGATGCTCGCCAGTGTTGCAAGTCTCGATCGCAACGGTGCCGCGTTCTTTGGTCAGTACGACGCTGCCCGCGCGCAGGCAGCTTCCGCTACCGCCGCCCGAGCCGCCGCCCGTGCCGCTTGTCGTAGTGGCCGCGGCGACCGCGCCCTGTGAAAGGGGGACACGCCCTTGCAGCGCCTGCTGCTGCGCGGCGGAATTTGTCCTTGCGGACTGTGCGTAGGTCGGCGTGCCCGCGCCGCCCGCTACCCAGCCGAGCGAGGACGCGCTATCGTCCCAATAGGGATAGAAGTAATAGGTGGTGCCGGCTGTAAGGCCGGCGAGCGCGACTGAGCCGTCTGCGACAGCGGTGGTAGTGCCATCGGCGCGGGAGATCGTGAGCCCAGACCAACTCCACGTGATGCTCGAGGTGGTCGAGAGGTAGGTAAACGCGCTGGACCATGTCGGCGGCACGGAGCCCTTCATCAGCACGCCGGACTTTGAGGGATCGATCTTTCCTGCCGTGAGCGCGCCGCTGACCACGCGTGCGTAGTTGTTGCCGTCCGTAATCTGGTTGTCGAAGCTCCAGCCCTGATTAGGGCCGAGCGACACACCGGCCAAGCGCTTCAGCGATTCGTAGAGCTGCGGGTTCGTTTTGCGAAGTGCCTCGATTTGAGGGACCGTAAGCATCTCGGTTGAATCTCGCTGAAATGAGAGTAGCAAGTCAGGGGATACTTGCTTCAGCAGTGGGATGACCCACCGTGTGGCGTTAGCAAGCCCGCCACTCTACCGCTAGGCGATCACGCGTTCCCGCCCCGAACAATCGCAAACGGATCCGGCTTGGCCCACGGGACAAGTTTCGTCAGCGAGAACCATGAACTCGGAGCGCTGGTGCCGAGCAGATACGAAGCGCGCTCGGCCAACACGTTTGTGAATTGCTCCATATCGCGCGAGGCCGGCGAGCCGAGCGTCCAGGATCCGAGCGGGAGCGAGGAGGCATCACCGGGCGTGAATGCCGATATCGCGAGCGAGCCCGAACCTTGAACATAAGCAGTGAGGTAACCGAAAAGATTGCGCCCGCTGAGGCCCGTCGCGGCGAGGAATGCGGTCGAGTAATATGAATTGATGGCGCCGCCGTCGTCGGAATATGTTCCCGGTGTGAGTCCATAGATTTTGCCGCTGGAATTGTTTGATCCGAAGAATATTTGCGCGACGCCGTTTGCCCGCTCGATCAGTCCGCAGGAATTCGCGGAAATGCTCCAAGGCGCCCACTTGCGCGAGCGTTCCGGCGCAGTGAGCATGGCGACGATCGGGTCGCCGAAACCTTCCGTGTAGTCGAGCATGAGAATTTGATTCGGTTGCGTGGCCGAACCCATCGGAACACCGACGAGAATGCGCTTGTGCTGCGTATCGACCTGTACCCAGATGAGTTTGCCATACTCCCAGTTAATCGCGTCCCACGTGGGCTGGATTTCCTGCGAGATTTTCGTTGGCTCGCTCCCGTCGAAGAGGTACAGGCCGGAGCGCCCGGCAATCACTGCCCATTCCTCACCGATGCCGACGCCGTGCGCGGACGGCGTGCCCACCTGGTTCGACACCTCTTCTACCTGCCAGAGCGCCGGTTCGTTGATGCCGTCGTTGGCCGTGACGTACATACTGCGTTCTTTAACGAAGTAGAGATTATTGCGAATCGTGAACGCCGCGCGAATTCCCTGCCCGTTGTTCTCAGCGATGCTCATGATGCCGGTGACGCCGTCGTAAGCTTCGGGTTCTTCGGTGCCGGAGCAGCGCACGAGCGATGGATTTTGCGCCACGTCGGTCGGGAATACTTCGATATTGTCGACGAGAAAGGATTCGCCCGACGGCGCGGGAGTGACGCCAGCGAAAACACGCAGTGTTAGGTCGGGCGGCAGCGATGCCTGCGGAGGGCAAAGCTCGGCGGTGAATTCCTGATAGCCGATGGTGGCTTGCGCAGCCGTCACGGCGAGGCCGAGGCCGACTTGGCTCATCGTCGGACTGAAGAGGTTGATTTGCAGTGTGCCGGCCGAAAGATTGGCGCTGCGCTTGATGCGTGCGCGCACCGAGTAATCGGTATTCGGTACGATCAACGGATTCCCGGCTGAATCGGCGATAGCGCCCTGTGAAATGTAGCCGCGCGCCGCTGAAACACCGTCAGCCGTGATGCGATAAGCATCGCCCCAGACCACGTCGCTCGATTCACGGCTCCCGCCAGGCCCGAGAACTGAGTCAGGATGCCAGCCAAGCGGGCGCCCGCTCGCGGAGGAATCCCAGCCGCCGTCGAACGTGAGGTTGCGCCAGTTGTCCATCTGCGCCCGTTCGCCCCACCAGAAGAGGCGCTCGGAATACGCGACAACCCCGAGCTGTTCGGGCAGTTCGATCTGGCTGAAAAGATAGTCCATGCTTGTGCCAGAAAGCAGTATCGTATCCGTGAAATCGACGCTGAGCGAAGTCGTTGTATTGTCGTTGATCGTCATCGTGGCGGGCACGTTGTAGAAGTTCGAGCCGCCCGAGGCGGTGAACGCGAGCAACCGCTGAACGACGTTCGACGGGCCGGTGGGAATATTGGTCAGGTTCGCCCTCCAGGCGCCTCCGGCGGTCCACGAAACAACAGGTGAGGGAGCAGTCCAATAGCCTTGGCGCGTGACGAACACCACAGCCACCTGATGCACGCCGGGCGAAATGCTACCGCCGCTAGTGGAATCTACGACCGTTGGTCCCTCCCCTGGTCCGACCTGGCTGACCCGATCATAGTTTGAATCGTCATACTGACGCGGCAAGTCTTGGCCGATGGAGCCGTCGCCAAAAGCCATGTACTCGCGGCCGAAGTGGGTGGTCGACGCAAGATAGAGATTAGGGCCTACGGCGCTGGCTGCGATTAACGAGAGGACGCCGGGCGTTATTTCCTCGTACAGGTTGCCGAGCGAATCGAGGACGAGCGTGCGCTGCACGAGGTTCGTGGTGATGTACGTCTTCACGCCGTTGATTTGCGGCACACCGGCGAGGGCGGCATATTGCGAGACAAGTCCTGGGCGCGTGCGCACTCCCCCGGGAAAGAAATCGACGTCAGCAAGATTCGGGGACATGCCGGCAGGCACGTCGGAGGGGTCGAGCAGCGTGACCCACGTGCCGAAGACGTTGAGGGGCAACGGAGAGAAAGTTTCGATGCTCATAGGTTTCCCACGTGAGGGAACATGGTGACTTAAATGCTCTGCCGACCGCTTGGGCGGGTTCCCGCTAGCGGCCACAGTATTTCCTACTGCATTTTCTTGAAGATGCCGTAGAAGGTGATCGTGTCCGACGTAATCGCGGAGGGATACGCGCCCGAGGCAAGCTCCGGAAAGGCGCCGGCGCTCGCCCCCTGCTGAAAGATTTTCACCTTGCCGCTGTTCATGGTCGAGCCTGGATAGAAAACGAAATCGTAGCCGGAGAGGCCGTCCATCCAAGCGGTGCCTTGAATAGGTGTCTGTGTTGCGGCAATGATCGGAAATTGCGAGAGATCGAGCGTGTCGCCGCTGGTCGCGTAATTGCCTGACGCGATAACGGTGCCAGACACGTGAATGCGCCTGCCGTCCTCCCACGTGTCGACGAGCGAAAATGTAAGTGCCATGTGTTCCTCCGATGAAAAAACGTGATTAGCGAGTAGCGGACTTGTAAGTCGCGATTCGAGCAGCTACCCCGAAGCTTTCACCAATCACTCCTCGCTGGTATGATGGGCGGCTTGCGACGCAACCCGAACGCCTGCATGTGAATCCAAAGCGTCGATATATTCCAGAAGAGGGAGAACTTGTGCGGCGACTGCTGGGCATCTGTGCGTTGGCGGCGGCTATTCTTGTCATATTTGGCGTGGTACGCAGAGAGCCGTGGCTGGCGTTGGCGGCGAGTCCCGGGCAGTCTTCGCCAGCCAAGGCGATCATCATCGCCAAGGGGGTCGTGGTTCGCGCGCTCGCTCTTGATCCGCATGCTGAGCCCGACCTCACGACCGCAGCAGCGCCAAATCGCGTGTTTGCACTTGGCAGTGCGATAGTGCCACAAACGACCTCAGCGCCGCCGGCGACGACGCTCACCGCGATTGCCGGTGTTGGCCATGCTGGATCCCTCGGCGACGGGGGCGCGGCGACGGGGGCGCAACTCGATCTCGCCCCGGATTCGCTGATCGAGCGCAGTGGAATCGCAGTCACATCCGATGGCACGATTTTCATTGCCGATTCACAGAACAGCACGATCCGAAGCGTCGCCGGGCCAGCCAGCAGCGAACCCGGAATCATTCGCAGCGTCGCCGGAAGATGGGCAGCTCGACAGAACGTCGCTCTCGCGGATCCGATAGGAATTACCGCCGACCGCGCGGGAAATCTCTACATCGCGGACCATGCTGCAGGGGCGGTCGACGTGTTTGTCGCGGCGACCGGTCGGCTCGAGACTCTGGCGCAAGTAGTCTCGCCGGCGAGCATTGCTGTGACGCTCGATGGCACGAAAGTCTTCGTCGCGTCGCCGGAAACGGGCGGAGTGTTTGCGATCACGACCAGTACTCACGCGATTGTCGGCGTCGCGGGTTTCGCGGCCACCGCCGCGGCAACCTCCTCGATTGCTTCTGGGCCGAGCGCCTGTCCTTCGATTGAGAATGGCACAATTGTGGCGCCAAAGAACCAAGCAATCTGTCCTGCGGGTTTGGCAGTGGATGGACGTGGAAATCTTTTCGTAGCAGACGCAAATACAGGGCGAATTCTGCGGGTCGATGCGATTGGGAACAAAACGACGGTCGCGGCGAGCGGCCTTAGTACTCCGGGCGACATCGCCTTCGATTCGAAGGGCGATCTCTTCATATCCGAGCAGGGTCTGACCCGGCTGATCGAACTGCCGCAACTCGGTGATCCGGCGAGCGCCATCTCACTGACAACGCCCCCCGTATTTGCCGCTCCATGCCCGCAGGTGAGCAATCCGTTTACGTTCTGCAACACTCCTTCCGGCGGCACATCGCAGCAGGCGGCTTTCACTCTGACGAACACTTCGGCGAGCATGGTCAGTGGAGTGACCGTTGGGTTCATTCCGGCGACCACACCGGGAAATTTCACGGTTGAGAGCAACGGTTGCACCGCCTCCCTCGGCGCTGGCCAGACGTGCCAGATCAACATCGCGTTTACACCGCAGACCATCGGCTCGCTGACGAGTGCCCTGAGCGTGACGGATTCGAATCCAGCGGACGCGGCCACGGTAAGCCTTGCCGGCACGGGCGATGACTACAGTTTGCAACTCGCGAGCGGCCAGCAGATCGAGCTCACAATAGTGCAGGGTGGCACGGCCGTCTTCAACGGGCAGGTGGCGCCGGATAGCGTTTTCGGGCAGGACAGCGAATCCGTCCAGCTGATGTGCCCGAAGGCATCGACGATGCCAAGCAATACGTCCTGCGTCATCGCGCCTTGCCAGGCCACGATCACACCGGGCATGGCCACTCCATTCAAGATTACGTTCGTCACCTCGTCCGCGACGAGCGTCGCGTCGGTGCCGCCGCAGAGCACGGGATGCACTTCGTATGGCCCGCCACCGACGTCGCTCGTCGCGCCGGAGCCGCGCTCGCATGATCCGCTGGATGGCAGACGATTCCCTCCCCTCCTGTTGCTGGCAACCTTCGCCGCATTCGCGCTATTTCTTGGCCGATTGAGCGCAACGACAGAGCCGGGAGGGGGTAAGCGCCTACCCTTTACTCTCGCAATTGCTGGATTTGCCGTGGCGGTTCTCATGGGTTGCCATCATGGCAAGGGCAACATCATTGGTCCAGCGACGACCGTCGGAACCACGACCATGACCGTCACGGGCAAGGCCTTGGACGCGAACGGCAACTCTCTGAACACGTCGCGCCCGATGCCGCAGATTTCGCTTGATGTCGTCGCGCAGTCGACCGGTGGAGGTGGGTTTCCCTGATTTCTGCGGCGGTCGGGCGACGGCCCATCAGAGATAAATCACGCGCCGGTGGTAGCTATACGGCATCCGTCGTCTCCCCTTCAGTTGTTCCGGCCGAACGTATCTCTCGATCAGGTTCTCCGTTGCCATCTGCGCTGTGCCAAGCAGATCCTGCGCGAGTGCACGCGCACCGCGTGACCGCGCCGCCAGAGCCGCCGTCGCAAATGCAAGCGGGTCCGTGGCCGAGCGAATCTGTACGGGATCTGTGCCTAGCGTGAGCAGGGGCAGAATCTTTTCGTAGCGGATGCGAAGCGTAATTGATTGCGTGGCTCCCACCAAGTTGATTTTGTCCTCACGCCACTCCCAGAGCCGGAGATAGGTGCTGGGTTGCAAGTTGAGCATGCCGCCCCCGCTTGTGAATTTCTCCATCGGGACGAAGACGTCTGTGCTGTTCGCGGTGGCGCGCTCCCAGAGCATGTGCGGTGCCAGACAGTCCGTTGGCAGTTGAGGGCTCGATACGTCGCTGATCTCGGTAGGCGTCACGCCGCTGGCAGGGTCGGTATCGAGTTCGAGATCTTGCTGCTCCGCAATCACGCTCACGCCGCATTCGGCGAGCTCACGCTGGAGTCCGCGATACGCCGAGTTGAGGAACGGCATCAGTACCGTGTCCGTGAAGACGGCACCCGCCGCGTCGTTGACGAGCGCCCGTGCCAGGTTCAGCGCGTCTTCCGCCTGCGAATATGCGGTGGTAGGGACGACAGGCATGTAATCCTCCGGGGAAAATCCGATGTCAAGCGATTAGCGGCGATTACCGGGCATCAGCATTTGCTGATCGGGGGAATGCAGTCAGATTGGACGCATGTTGCAGTTATTTGAGAGCCAGTGAACAAGAAGTGTCAACGGCTATGAGACGCACCGGAAGCATATCGTGCTTAGTGCAGAATGATCGCTGGGAGACCGTATCCGCTGTATGTCGCGCCAGCCGACGGAACCGAGATCGGGAAGGTCATCGCTCCGCTCGAACTCGTGGAGCTGGAAGTCGCGCCAGAAAGTGCGAGGGGTGCGGTGCCACTGTAAGCGATCTTCGCCGCCGTGGCGTTGCCAGTGAAGGCGAAAATGTACGCGTCGCTAGGGAGCGTCACGGTTCCCTGCGTACACGATTGATCGTTTGCGCCGCCTACCGTCAAATTTACAGCCGTGACCGAGCATTTCACGTTGCCGGATAGATCGGTGATCGCCCAGCCATAGAAATCACTGGAGCTGGAATCGGTCGTCGAAACGTCCACCGTGAGATGCGAGAACTGAATGTTCGGAAGATAGATCACCGAAACGTTCACGGCATTCGCCGCACTCGGCCCCTGCCCTGCCGACAGGAATCCCATCGCGAATTTCGTGAACTGCGTCGGGCACGCTGAACCCGAATCCTGGACATTTGTGCCGGTGAATGCCGCGCAATCGTTCGCCGTAGGCGTGCCTGTGGTGAGCGTCGCTGGCTGCGTCCCGACGGTAAGCCCGCCAGCCACGGTCAGATTGCCGTAGATCGTCGGGTTACCGCTGTCAGGCAACGCTGCCGCGAACGGAACATTCGGACTGACGGGACCCTGGCTCAGCACCGCGTCGTCGACGAAGATTGTATTTGGATTCGCCGCCGTATTTTCCAAAATGAAGACCCGCATCGACTGCGCAACGGTAGAAGAACTCGAGTAGGCATTCGGCGCGCGAAATGTGACCGCGAAATTGCGTGTGGGCGTCCACGCGCTCGCAGTTGGAACTTGCCAGTCCGAACCTGTGACGTTGCAGTTGCACGTGATGCCGTTGTTGTAGGTGAGCGACGCATTCGAACTCTGCCAGTTCGGCCCCGTACCCACCAACGCGGACGTGCCCGCGTAGTTCGCTGGAGTGAGCACGCGCGCATTCGTGGCGACGTTTGTGATCTTATCCGCCTCAGTACAGTTTGGGTCGGAGTAGAAACGGAAGCCCGGCCGAAAATTGACGCTCGTGGAACTGGCGGCGATGCGGAAGGCAAGCGTGTAGTTCATCGTAGGATCTATCTGGATACAGCCGGAATTGATGCCTAGGCCGGCCGTGGCGTTGTCGCCGATCTTGACGTTGTAGCTCCCCTGTGTGGTGGAGTCTGCCGGTGAAGTGCCGCTCGCCTGCTGCGCGTAAATTCCGCTGCCAGCCTGATTGATATTCGTACCGCTGACGCCACCCCAGTAGTACAGCGTAGTCGAATTCGACCATCCCTCAAATCCGGCATTGCCGAGCAGATTGCGCCCGGCAAGGTCGTTCATGCCGAAGTGCATTGAGGGCAACCAGTTTGGGCCATTGTTGTCGATCGCAACCTGCGAGGTAGAAGGCTCGTTTGGTTTCACGACCTCGGTCGCTGAAACTGAAATATACGGGTCAAGGATGTGGATGCCGACGGCGCTACCGTCAGTGGGGAATTGAAAGCAGCTGTAGACATTCTCGCAGCGGTTGTTCGGTCCAATCGTAACCGAGTCCGCATTGATGATGTTGTAGCCAATCTGGCCGAATGATGTCGAAGATGCCTCGCAATCGTTTCCGTAGAACTCGTCGTTGTTAGGATAGTTGCCGCTCGAATCCTTGGCCAGCTCGAAGCAGACCGTGCCCGTGTTCGACGCGGGCAAGATGCACGTGTTCTGTTCCATTTCGATCACGTTGAACACACCGGCGAGATGCAAGCAGCGGTCGTTCTGATACTGGGGATCGAACTCGTTGTGCTTGATCAGCGTGTTCGTGGAGTCGAAATCGCCTGTCGATGTGTCTCCGAAGATTCCGTAGGATGAGCCGCCCGTGCCCATGATCAGCCGGTTGCTTTCGATGTCTGCGTGGCCCATACTCGTGAGGTCGATCACCTTCGAGCCTGAACCAGTGGCTTGGAGGTTCATCCCGGTGACGTGAACCCAATCCACGTTGCGTGTAGCGGCGTTTGGATTCTTTACGGTCGTGCAGCCCGACGGCAGGCACGAGATGAACCCACCGCCGTCCGGGCGTGGTATCGTGCCCGTGCCACTTTCCTGGTAGCCGATCAGCGCGCTGCCGTCCCCCATCAATTCGACCGCATCGTGATTTGTTGTGTCGTTGATAGTAAGCTGACCAGAGCCCCAAAGCAGTACTGTTCCCGCCGGAATTTGAATGTGCGATGTGCCCGTAAGACTCCCCGTCAGCCCACGCGCATCGCAAAGGGAGCTCGTCGTGCTCGCGGCGGTGAGGCACGCGTTGATTTTCGCCGCGGCGTCGGAGCCTGAGAATCGTTCGGCCTTCTGCACCTGGTTGAGCGAATTCACGGCAGCGCTTCCATTTACATCGAGGCTGTACTGCGGGCTCGTCGTATTGATTCCCAGCGCGTTCGAGGTGAATCGGTGCTGCGCCTGGAATGAGCCGGTCGGAAGAACGGCCGCCATAGAAGATTGCGTTTGCCCGGTATACAGGAAGCTCGTCGTGCTCCCTCCGGAAATGTAGAGCGCCTGGACCTCATAAGCATTCGGCAAGATTGGGGTCGTTAATACGGTCAGACAATAGCCCGCTGGTTGCAGCACCGAAGCCAGCGGCACAGTCCAAGTGAAGTTGATCGCGTTGTTTGATCCGCCCACCGCCATGGCCCCGGAATAGGCGAAAGTCGAGGCCGTCACCACATTGCAGCCCGACGCCGACGTGGTCGCAAAGACGACGCTGTAATATGTGTTGGCCCCAAGCGAGCCGCCTGTCGTCGGCGTTCCGCTGAAGCTCGTCGGCGGCAGCAGCTTCGCGAACCCCACGTCCAGCGTCTCGGGCGTGGTTTGCAACAGTTGCCCGCTGTATCCCGCCGTCGTACCGTCCCCAAAGAGTTCGCCGAAGTTCGGGTCCTCGGCAAGCGTCGAATACCCCGCGCCGTTTTTGAACCACCTGTCGGAAACCGCCCCAATCCCCGACCCGAATGCCGCGGCTACAGGCTGCCCGGTCGTCCCGGCGAGGGAATTGAAGTGATCGCGACCTCCGTTGATCTCCTCGACAACGACCGCATTGCCTATCGGGTTTCCAGAAGCATCCACGATTGTGTTTGCCATGTCGTGTCCACCACGAATGTCAACGCTCGTCGGCGGATTGGAAGAGGCCGTGTTCCGAATCGCGATTCCGCTGGGCGAGAGCGAATAGTCGATCATGACACCATTTGGGTATCCATTCGCCTGGTCGAAGTTGATAAGTGCGGGTGTCGAGAGTGAGTTGTCAGCGTCCTGAATCTGATCCATGATGATGCCGCTGTATTGGCACCCGTGTGAACTGGACTGATTGAACGTCAGAAAGTCCGTGTCGGCCCCTTCGCGGACGATGTTCTTGAAGATATAGCCCGCCGCCAGCGAAATGCAGGTCCCGCGTTCCTGGATTACATCTGTGCCTGGTCCGAGCCGGAGGTTCTCGAAGTCAAGCAGGTACGAAGGCTGTCCCAATCCGTTGTCCGTGATAAGCAAGTTCGGAACGCCCGTCTGGTTGCTCGTTATATATCCGCCGATCCAGGTGATCTCGAAACTTCCCTGCATCATCACCGTGGCGTTGTCCGTCTGTCCCGTGGCGAAGAGTGTTCCCGCCGACACGTTGTTCAAATTGACGACGGCGACGCTGCTGAAAAGGAGGGACTGGTTGTAGCCGTTAAAAGACAGGTTGCTATACTCGCCGCTCTGGGCCACCGAGAGAAGCGCCGCCGGACTCGGATTCGTGCCCGAATGCTGCGCTATGATTTGGGCCGAGCCAGATGAAGGCCCGACCAACTGCTGCCCAAAGCACGACGGCAGCACAGGCGTTGTCGACGATCCCTGCGTTTGCGCCACATCGTAAACTCCCGGCGGGAAGTACACGGGCGGCTTCGAGCCACTCGGACTCAATGTCGAGGCGCACGATGCATTGATCGCGTTCGTAATTGCATAGGTGTCGTCGTCGTGGACGGTGGCGTTCGTCACCCCCGTGCCCGCCGCCACGTTCAGCGTGAAAGTGCTCCCGGCGATCCCCGTGATCTGCGCGGCCAATTGATTGCCGGTTCCGTCCGCTCCCGGAATCACGAGGCCGTTATTCACCACGAATCCGGGATTCGACCCACAGACCAGGCTATTGCTACTCAGTGCGATGCTGCACGTCGCTGTCAGCGCTCCGCTGTCGCCGCGCGCCCCGTAGGCCGGACACGTTACATCGATGTAAGGTCGCGGACCTCCAAAACAGCTGTTCCCGCTCACCTGCAGCGTCGAGGGAGTGAGCACCCCCGGATTGAAATTCGTGGTGGTTAGCGTGCCGTTCACAGTGGCGTTTCCCGCAACCGACAGGTCACCACCCAGAGTCAATCCGAATGCCGAGATGTCGTTTCCGGCGCCGGATGACGAAACGTCCGTAGGCAAAATCACATCCGGATAGGTAAGCGTGCCGTTGATCTGCGGGCTCGAGATTTGCAAGAGATACCGGCCCGCCGGCGCGTAAAAGTGGTAGTTCCCGATGCCGTCGGTTTGGAACGGATTCGCCGAGGTCGTGGTCAGCGTCGCGTCGGTGTACACCGTTGCGAGCGGCATGCACGGTGTGCCCGTCGCAGTCGCTTGGCAAACACGCACAGTGGCCCCCGCCACCGGATGCCCGCTGGGACCGAAGACGATATCGTCCTTACGTGATCCCTGCGCTCGCGTACAAGGCGCCATGACCGCAAGTACGGCTGCCGCCGCGATTAAGAACGCGGCAGGCGCGGGCCACCGGCGAATGCCTCGTTGGGTCGCTGTCGGCCGCTCCCGGCTTCCGGCAGGCAGGCTTTGCGCGAGGACCTCGCGACATCGCCCCCCGATTTGCATCACGGCTGATAGCAACTCGAGCGTCATTGGCATCGTTCCTTCCCTTCCACCGAGTAGATCCGGTATCGCGGACGATTGTAATTCTCCTCGCGCCCGCGGGCGACAAATCTGGGTCAAGGCCTCGGACTCGGTGTTTTGCCGCTATCACCGCTCTTTGTCGCCGAGGCTGGCGCGACTGCGGGCGGCTCGTTGTTTCCGCCGGGTAAAGGATTCGCGGTGCGCGTGCCCAAACCATGTTGCGCGGCTTTCTCTGCATCGAGAATCGCATGACAATGTTTGCAGATGGCGACGCCCGTCTTCACTTTTTCTCCGCACGCCGGGCATTCGCTCATGCGCATCGGCACATATGCCCACTCCCGTTCGACGCCTAGCGTCATCGCGGCTCGCCGGTGTAAGTCCGAAATCTCCCTGAACGAATGGCCGCGCGCCCACAAGGTGTCGCCCTCGCCGATGAGGCGGTGGTAGTACGTGTCGCGACGCTGCGTCGCGGCGGCGAGTTCTTCGCCGGTTGGCCGTGGGCCCGCGCAGACGAAAATGCCGTGATCCTGTAAGTCCTGCAGCAGATCGTCGGCGATTTCGCGCGCGGTAATCGTGAAAGGAAAGCGGCGATTGTCTCCCAAATCGATCGCGTCACCGCGCGCCGTGATCAGCAAGAGCGCGTAAGCCTCCTCTTTCGCGCGCGCCGGAATGTGATACACACCGTGTGTGCGCGAGATGTACCAGTCCTGGTCGGAGATGGACGCAATCGCCACGGTCGCGGCCGTGTCGCCTTTCGCTTGCGTCTCAATCAAGATGTCGCGTCGTCCGCCGCCAAAATGCGAGAGTGGGCGTGGAACGTCACTGCCCGCGAGATTTGCTGTCGGTGCCATTTCAGTTTGCAAGGAAGTGTCCTTTCAAAGGGGGGGCGTCTCAGCTCTGTGGTTCGAGCTATTTTTCATTGAGAACTGCGTCTGCGGCGCAATCGAAATCGTGTTCACGCCTTGATTCCCGTGCGACGAGCGCCTGTCGCGTCGCCTGCTGCGGCTGACGACGCGACCACTCAATCGCGCGCGCGATCCAGGCGCACGCCGCCGCATCGAGCGGCATGAATTGCCCGTTTGCGTGCTCGAGCGTAAAGCAATGCTCGTATTCTCCGCGAGATGGATACGGGCCGAGCGCGGGTATGCGAATTCCGCCTTCGGCTTCCGCCGTTCGCTCGTACCACATTTCTGGCGAGCCGAAAAACTCGGGCGGCATCCAGCGCTCGATGTGCCAGCGATCGTGCGGAATGTATTTCGGGACGCGCCGCAGTTCGACCGTTTCGCGGACGACGTTACCGCTCGCATCCCGATCGATCCAGCGGCCCCCGATCCATGTGAGCCTCGAGCCGCCCCACACCACTCGATAATTCGCCTCGCCGTAGCAATTCGTTCCTCCCGCAAGCGCTAGGCGCCGCTGGGCGGGGAGCGGCGCCTCGTGCGTTTCTCGCGTCACTTGAATCACGGAAATGTTGTCTGGCCCGGAATCCGTAGGACAATGAAGAGAATTCATTGGGAGCAGGATCGAAATGCACATTCGCTCGAGATACCAACGTTGGCGTCGAAGTAGCCCGTTAAGCTTGCCCGGCGGATCAGTTCTTGTGGCGCTGCGTGCGATAGCCTCGACCGCGCTCGTGACTGCTTGTTTATCGCTCGGCGGCGCGGCTCATGCGCAAGACGCGGGCTACATGCGTATGGTCAGTTCGAGCGGGCGCCAGATGACGGGCGAATCTACGGACCCTGCCCACTACGGCTGGATCCCCTTGCGCCAAGCAATCATGCCGTCCGCCTCCGAAATTGCAGCCATCGCGCAGGAATCGAAGGGCGTTTCGGCGGCAAGCGAGTCCAAATCCGTGCACCGCCCGATTGTTCTCGTCAAGGACCGCGACCGATCCTCGCTCGAATTGCTTGTCGCGATGACCAGCCATCAGCGATTTCCCGTGGTCGATATTGCCCTTACAAAAGGCGATCAAGTCTTGGCGCGATATAAATTTACCGATGCGACGGTGATTTCGGTTCGTGGCGGCGGCACCAACGGCGGCACCGACGCGCCCATGGAGCAGCTGCGCCTTACCTACGCGAAGATCGAAATCGAGCACTAACTCCGCGCGGACCCTCATCTCAGGTGTGTTTCGTCATTGAGAAGGCGGCCGGAAGGCCGCCTTTCTTGTCTAACGGGAAATTGCCTTATCGCTCTTGCTTTGTGGACCGGTAAGCTGCGAGAGATCGGGGGAGGCGTTCTCGGTGCCGGCGGCGGGGTACTTCAGCTGGAGCCACTTATACCAGCCGCCATCCATGATCTTCACGTTGAAGTAGCCGAACTCCCCAAGTTTCTTCACGATGTCGCTGGTGTCGTTGGGGCAGGATCCGTAGAATATCAGAACGCGATCGCGCGGCAACGGGATCGGGAAATTCTTAATCTGCATCGTCCAGGGATAGCTGATAGCGCCAGGAATGTGTCCCGCTGAGTAGCCGTCAACCGGTTGCGTGTCGACAACCGCAAACTTAGCACCCTTGTCCTGCATCATCTTCAGCACGTCGGCGGGCGCGATCGTCTGCACGGGAACGGCTGCCTGGGCGACAAGTGTTGGATCGGCCGCAGGATCGACAACCGCGGAATCATCCTGTGCCAATACTGCCGGGGCGATCAGAATCGCCGCCAACATCATGGCCATCACTGCAAGAGACGTTTTCATCGTAACCTCCCGATGCCAAGTCCACCGTCGACTTCCCTGTTCATCGCCGATAGTAGCCCTGTCCGCCCACACGCGTCAACCTCGAGAGATTATCCGTTTCGTATCTCGGCCACTGTGGCTGAGAGTCAACGCCTGAGATGGTTTCGTAGCGGTGGCCTTTAGTGCCAGCAAATTGCCCAGCATGGGCAGAAAGGCAGCCCTTCCTAAAGGCAACCGCTACGATCCAAGACTAATACCCAGTCGGAATGGCCAGGTTGTCGATGTAGGCGCCGGACCGTGGCGACTCATTCCACACCTGGAAGCCAGTGACGAAGTAGAAGATGTACGCTGAAGCGAGCCCTCCGCTCGCGCCGTAAATCGGAAACACCGTTTGCCCGCCGACATCATAGAAATCGATGTCCTGCATCACGGCGCGTCCCCAGTGCGACAAATCGAGGAAATCGATGCGCGACTGATTCGCATTGATGCTCGACTTAATCGGAACGCCCGCCATCGACTTCTCGCCGGTGAAGAGCAGATCGAGATCGCTCGCGCGCCCGCCCGCTCCCTCCTTGATGATTTGCGAGATCGTGACGCCGAGCTGCTCCCACTGGTGCTCCTGCTCGAGCGACGTGTAGGCGATCAGTTTGCTCACCTGGTTCGTGCCGAGAGACTTCCTCACCTTGTTGATCGCGAGCCGCACAGCACCGGGCGTGATCGCAGAATTGTTGCCGTTCACGCGCGGCGTTGCCAGCTCGACCGGGTACGTGGCCCGGTTCAGGTTCAGCCACGTGCCCGTGGTTGCGTTCGTCTGATGGTAGAGGACGCCGAAAAGTGAAACGGGCTGCGCACCGGTGAGGCCATCGTGCACCACCAGATCATTGGCGCTTGTGCCGCTGGGCAGCGCATCTACCTGGATCAGCGAATTGAACGGGTCGACGAGCAGCACGTTGGCCGACCCACGATTGGTCGTGAGCGTTGGGTCGTACACCTGCACCGTTTGGTTGTAGTAAAAGAGCTGCGCGCCGGGTGGCTTCGCCATCGTGAATTGGGCGGCGACACCCGAGGGCAGTCCGCTCGTGGTAATCGAGCCGATCGTGCCGAGCACGCCGTTGCCGTTCGTCTGCATCACCTTGTCGAGAAACGAGCGGAATTGCACCATCGCGTTCTTTACTTCGCGCTTTGCCGCGTTCTCGATCGCCTTTTCCGGCGCATTCGATGCGTATTCCACAAGCTTCGTGATTTCAACCGCGTGCCGGAAAAATACCGGAGTCACCTGCGCCACGTCGTAGATCGTGCCCGAACCGCGGCCCAGGTCTCCGCCGTCCATGTTTGCGAGGCCGGCCTTGCCTCCCGGACGGATTTGCAGCGGAAGCCGCATGTTGCGCGAGCTGACGCGTTCCACGTCGCCGCGCTGCTGGATCATGGTCAGCAGGATGTCGTCCCGCTCGTAGAGCAGCGGAAGCTTGTCCCGCACCTTTTCCAGTTGCAGCGCAACCGATTGTGAGTTCTGCATTTGTGCCATTGGACTGGGGTCCCCCTTGGAATGACGATGCTAGGGAAGCGAACAGCATCGTCGAATGATCGCTCGTGCTTGGATGTCCTCCTCGGACGCAAAAAAATGGTGTGCGAATTGACGTAT
This sequence comes from uncultured Acidobacteriota bacterium, assembly GCA_963814735.1. GTDB lineage: Bacteria > Acidobacteriota > Terriglobia > Acidiferrales > UBA7541 > Palsa-295. Next base: position 81,068 of record CAWFEC010000004.1, read on the forward strand.
ATGGACGCAGCAAACCTGTGGACACAGTCTCCGATGGATGGGAGGCTGTTATCCATTACGGCTGTCACAGATTCAAAATATCGGCGTCAGACATGCGTGCGTAGTCGATGTCGCGCGGAGTGGTTTGTCGTCGTCCCTCGTTCCCTGCCCCGTTCGATCCTGCAATATCAACGCGCTGCTCCGCCGCGCGTTGCCGCGACCGCCGGTCTTGATTCGCCGCCACAACAGTCGATGTCCACTCGTTGAGCACGCGCTTCGCCACACCCGGCAGCGCCTGGCGCGCGCGTCCCGAGATCAGCGAAACGATCGCACGCTGGTGATCGGCGTCCAGCCCTCCTGAACGAAATGCTTCTCGCATCTGTTGGGCAAGCTGTCGGTTCGATCGCAGCGTATTGTCGAGCTCGCGGTAGATTTCGCCCACCACGCGATTCCGCGCGCTTTTCGACGCGCTCTCCGGCAGCAGCCGTTCGACCTGCGATTCGATCGCATCAAGCACGCTCTGTACCGCAGCCGCGTTGGTCGCATGGAAGAATTCTTCCTGTGCGGCGGTCGTACCATTTCTCCCAAGTCCGTCGCCCGTGCTCGGAGTCGATGCGACGGCATTCGCATTCTCGTTGTTAGCCCTTCCCTGTTCTGTTCTCTTTGCCCCGGTCGGGTTCTCTCCGTGCCTCGGCGTCTCGGGGGCTAATCCGTTCATCGCTTTTGTGAGCGAAGCAAAAGCCGCTGGATCGAGGCTGGCAACGGCACGCGCCAGCGCGACGTGATCTTCAGGGCGTTGGGAAAAGAACAGCGAATCCATATGATCGAGGTCCGCGAGCAACGCCGTCGCGGCGCGCGCCTCCTCCGGCGTCGCAAACGTTTCGCGGTAAGCCTGCGCGTCCCGCCACGCCTGGCGCAATTCCGGATTCGAGTCGAAAGCGGCCCGCAGATTCTCCGGATCGGTGGCCAACCCTTCTGTCTGGGGTTCTGGCGCCGAATCCGAGCCCATGTCGCGCTCTCGTCCCGTAGACGGCGGTTTCAGCGCCGCCATCGGACTCTCGACCGCGTTTTCTTCTCCTTGTCCGATCCCCAAAATCTCATCGTCAGTCGCCGCCCGCCGGGCCGGGTTCACCCGGGATTCACCCGAATGTTTTCCGGCTGAACGCGTCTCCGAAGCGGCCTGCGGGGACGTCTTCGTAGCTGCCATGATGAAGCCTCCCTTCGATCGCTTGTTTATGCGCAAACCACCAGGGCCCAGATTGGCACCAAGGTACTATTCCCACCGCCGTTGCATTTTGCGAATCTGCCTATAGCGGGGAACCCTCCCAGCGCCCGAGTACAAGCTCTGGCGTCTCTCCCCGTGAATACCCTGAGGTGGTGAATGAGTTTGACGACCGTCGTTTCCGCAAACGCAAAATCCGCAGGATCGGCCAATTCAGGCGCCAATGGCATCGAGCGCCGCCGGCGCCGCCGGGCCAGAATTAGTGCTCAGCTTCGCATCCAACTCACGAATTCTCCCTCAGGCCTCGAGGAGGTCTGCACTACAATCGATGTCTCGCGCGACGGCCTTCTCTTTCTCGCCTCGCGCCCGGGCTATGCCCAGGGCCAGATGCTCGACATCACTTTCCCGTACTCCACAGGCCCCGGTGCCCTCAACCAGTCGCAGCCGGCCGAAATCGTGCGCGTTGCCCCGCAGGACGGCAAATTCGCTGTGGCCGTCCATTTCGTTACCGCGAAAGCTGACGCCGTCGGCGAAAAGAAGCGCGGCTATACCGCGCACAACCGCGTGCCCGCGGCTGCCGAGCCCGCCAAAGAACACCGCCAGCCAGTCGTTCTCGCGGTTGAATCCGATGTCCGCGTTTCGGACATGATGCGCAATGTCCTCGGCCAGGATGGCTACAACGTGGTCATCGTTAAGACTGCGAAAGAAGCGCTCGATTTTCTCCGCGTAAATGTCCCGGACGTTTTCATCGCCGAGGTTGAATGCGAGGAGATCTCCGGCCACGATCTCTGCGCCATCGTCAAGCGCAGCGAACGCCTCCAACGCGTCCCCGTGATTCTGCTCACACGCGCGGCCCAGCCCGCCGATTACTCCGCGAGCCATCAAATGGGTGCGGTGGTATGTATGGCGAAGCCCTTTCAGCCGGACCGCCTCGCCCATGTCGTACGGCTCGTCTCACCGCCGCCAAGCGCGAAGAGCTACTACGGTACCCGCGTCTCCGGCGGCGTCGACCGCAACCTCTAGAAACATCTGGGATCGCAAGCGAGGACGAACGTGCCGTTCGACGCCCGCGACGATCGCTGCTTCCTATCTTGCCGCTCCCAGTGTCGGTGCCGCTGACGACGCTTGTTGTTGCGCTTCGCGCTGCTGCTTGAGCATGTACTCCCGGTGAAACATCGCGTGCGCGCGGACGTTCGCATATCCCGCCGGTGCCTCGATCTTCGCCACCTGCCCCGCATCAGACGAAAACCATCGCATGCAAATCTCCAGCTCGACCGCGTGATTATCCGCAAATTCATCCGGCACCACGCTCGGCAGCAGCAATTCCACGCCCGTCGCGTCGTCCCGATGCACCACCGGCATTTCGCCTGTCATCTGCGCGATTTCGCGATACTGCTTCGTTCGCGACTCCTCGTCCGGAATCACGAACTCCTCCAGCCCGATCAGCCGCTTGATCAGCGCCATATTCTCCGGATGCGCCAGCACCGCCTGAATCTGCGGATCGGGATTCGCGAGCAGTTGCATCATCACCGCGCGCTGCTGCGACCATAGCGTCGGATACTGCTCGTCCGTTTCCGGATAGCTGAAGAGATTGCCCTTCAGATCCGCGAGCCGAATCCATTTCGACTCGAATGCCGCGCCTGCCCCGAGCAGCGTCACTTCCACGTCGTTCGGCCGGTTCTGCCGGAAACAATCGACCGCCAGCAGCATCACGTCCGCATGGAAAAACTTCATCCGCCGCCAAACCAGCCCGATGCGCCCCATCGCCTGGTCGCGCGCCATCGAGTAACCCGCCGCGGTATCGTTGTTCGCCATCGCTCCGCCGAAAAGCGCTGGGAACGCCCCCGTCAAGAATTGCGCGATGGGTCCCATCAGATTCGCCGCGTGCTCCGCTAGATCGGGAGGCACCTGTGCCGGCTCGGGTTGGAAAAATCCCGCCGCCAGTGATTGCCCCGGTTTCGCGCGCGCCGGATAATGTGCGCCGGGCTCAGCCGTCTGGTTCTGCAGCGAATCGAAGTCGAGCACTTCGCTGTCCGCGTAGATTGGCGGAATCCCGTACTCGTAGGTCTCGATCTGCAAATTCGACAGTGTATTGAATCGCTCCTGTACGCTGATCAGGACATCCCCGAGCGCCGGCCGTCCGCTCGACCCATCGCCAGGCAGCGCATGCAGTACGCGCCAGTGGTCATCCATATTTTCGTTGCGCGATTCGCAGTAGGCGTCGCCCGCGAACGCCACGTAGGCGCCGTCGGGAAAAAGCTGGAGCAGTTCCTCACGCAGCGATTTGTCATCGAGTGCGAAAAACGCCCACGGTCGCAGCCACGTCCGCTGGAACGTAATCAGATTGATGTTGAAGTCGCCGCCCTCGGTCAACGGGCCGCCCTGCGATTGCGCGAGCCGCGCGAGGCGCTCATATTCCTGCATGCTCGTCGCGACCGGCGGCCCGATTTTGTCTGCAGCGTGCGGATATGCTGCGCGCAGCCGCGCCTGGTGCACCTCCATGTTCCATTGGAGATACGGGTACTCGTGCATATCGTTCGCCCACGGCGGAGTCTTCAGCTCAAGTCCGCCCGTAATCGTCACCACCTCTTCGCCATTGGCCACGCGCAATCGCGTCTGCGCCGCCGGCACCCTCACGGTCTCCGCCGCGACAAAGTCCTCCTCCGTCAGCATCGCCCCGCATTGAGGACATCGGATATGGCGGTCGGTTTGGTCAACCCGAGCACTCCCCTGCGTCCCAGCGTCGCCCAACTTCGCGCTGGCATCCCGCCCGCCCTGACGCAGGAAGGGAGCGAAGCGAGGGATCTGCTCTTGTCTTTCACCGCGACCGGAGTGATCGGGCACGCCGTCACCTGCCTTGCTTCTCGCTTCCGTCTCCTCTCCGCATTCCGGGCACACATACACGTCGCTGCCAATTTTCACTTCCCGCATCCCGATTTCCGTCTCGGGATGAAATCCAAACCGCTGCCCGTCGACCACGAACCGCACGTACGCCCCCACTTTTCCGCCGGTCCACAGGTGAAACGCCTCATCTACGATCAGGTTCCCGATGCGGTTGTTCCGCTCGACGAGCGCCGCCACTTCGGTCGCGGCTTTCGCCGCAGCCACGTCCTCTTCCGCCTGCGCCGACGATGGGAAAAATCGCACGCGCGGCACGTCCTGCGAGAGCACCGAGATAAGCGAAAGCCCGAACGCCTGGTAAATGTTCGTGACGAATTCGTACCGCGGCAAGTCTTCGATCGAGCTGTTGTCCAAAATCTTCTGCTCGAACGGCAAGTGCCAGTTCTGGTCGCGCTCGTCCCACCACAAATATTGCAGCCCGCGCCAGAATTGGTGCGCCTGCTTGATCCGGCGGATTTCCTGGCGCCGCGAAAGCTCCGACTCCGTCGAAAACTGGAAAACCAGCCTCCGCAGCGCTTCCTGCAAGCGCTCCGGCAGCTGCTCGTTGTTCGCCCCGTACGGATTCGCGCCGCGCTCCACCTCTGCCCCACCGCTGGCCATCCCTCCGTTAGCGTCGTCATCCTGAAGCCGACGTTTTGGTTTTCGTCGGCTGAAGGATCTCTCTTCGCAGCGGCCGAAGGCACTGGCCCTTCCACCGGCACAATCGCCGGATTCGCATTCGGAATTCGTGTCTGTGTGGACATTCGTCTCTCGCTTGTGGCGTGCGCCTTCTGTTATCTTGACGACTTGATGGATGAGCAGGAAGAAGAACAACAACAGCAACCGAGGCGGCTCTCGCGCTTTCAGCAATTCGCCGTAATCTTGCTGGGCGCGATGATGATTGTTACCGGCGTGGCTACGATCTTCGAAGGTTCAGAATTCAATCCCTATTTCCCGACAGCCGCTTTGTTTGCGCCATTTGCCTTGGCAGGAGGCGCGCTTGTCATCATCCTCGCCATCCGCGCCGGCAAGCGGCACTGAATGGAGTGCGGCGGCTCGCCGCCGCCCTTTGAGGCGACGCTTGCTTGTCCTGCGCCTGCCGAAAGGCCTCGCCGTCCCGTGCGGCCAATCACGGCTGTGTCGGCTGCACCTCAGGCTGATCGATGGTGATGGACGTTTCGCCCAGCGCAATCGCATTCGCGAGCCGCGCTCCACCCTCATCCGGCGGAAACCCAAATCGGCAATTCACGAAATGCACGTTTTGTAGATCGAGTTCCCCGCTCTCGTATCGCAGATGCGTGCCGGCAAACGTTACGTTGCGCCAGTGGATTCCGTCGAGCGTCTGGGCGGCGCCCGCAATCGTCACATTCTCGACACGCACGTTATCGGCAAATGCCCGCGTCGACGGCGGCAGCAGTATCTCCGCGGTATCCGGCATCAACGTCGCATCGAGATACTTACCGCCGAGCGTCGCAGGGTCAAGCACGCTATCGGCCGCCAGTTCACGCGGCGCGTCGATCGAGACTCTATTCACATCCCGCTTTGCGCCGGTCGCGTTCGTTGCAATCGGCGCAATATCATCACTTGCCTTCTGCGCTTCCGGCCCGCCATTCTGTGACGACCGCAGTTCCGCCAGCGCGATCCGCGCCTGCGTCACGTGGTCCATCATGTCCGCGTCGCTGGAGCCAGCCGCGAGAACGCGGTCGAGTTCCCGGAGCGATGTCTCGAAAAAAGTCGTCTGCGTGGCGCGCGATTCCAGTCGCATTGTTGTCGCCATTGACGCCGCCCGATCCACATCCACTTCCGCAGCCGCCATTCTTCCCGCGCCTGCGTCCTGGATCCCCTCGTTGATCGAGGCCAGCATGTCGCGCTCCCAAGGCGCGGGAACGTCCCCATTGCCGCCTGGCGTCGGCGCAGTCATTTGCGCCACGGCCGCAGGCTGCTCGCGATGCGACAGGTATCGCCATCCTTGCCACGCAAGCCGCCCGATCAGCGCCAGCGCTACAATGACGACCACCCACGCCAAATACCGCGGCCACGGACTCCGTCCGCTTGCGTTGATCACCCGGCGTCGCCGCCCTCTGTGCAGCGAGCCCGGCGGCCGATGCGGAATTTGCCAGCCTCCCAAGCGCGTCCCCTCGCCGCCATTGTAGGACACGCCGCCCCTCCGTGAGAGCCTTCGTTGCGCGGACCACGCCACTGCGCCATCCCGTCGGACAGCCCCATTCCTCGGAAGGGTGCCCCACCCTTTGGTTTGTAAGGGAGGGAGGCCTCGCACGACCCAGCTCCTCCGCGCTTCGCAAATCGCTTCTCGCAGCCGTGTTCGATCGATTCCCTTTGCCGCTTGCCGATGTTTCTCCGGTGCCTACTCCCCCTTCGCCAATTCGTCCCCGAGAAAATTCACCAGGTCGTGGTGATCGGAGAACACATGCGTCTCCGGCGGCGTCACTCCGCGAGTCGCATTTGAGCTTCCATTTTCAGCCGTTCCCGAGCGATGCACCCGTGCCACGAACCCTCGTGCAGCGCGCCCCGAGTGCGACGGCACTACTGCCGCCGCCTCGATCTCGACACGATGCACGGGTCCCGTGCCCGGCCCAACCGGTCCGGTCGACTCGGTGCCGTCACCAGATTCGCCGTCTACGTCGGAATCCGGGTCGGTGCCGCTTGCGCGCTGCGCCCGAGCCTGCTGCTCGAGTGCGAGCAAGGCTGCCTCCGCCTCGCGCGCCGCTTCCAGCGCCTCGCCCATCGTCGGATTGATGTGGTACCGCCCGCGAATAAATGGCATGTTTCCTCCTCGCTCCTCGCTCCTCGCCCCTCGCCACGAATCACCCATCACAAATCACGAGTTACGATTCTTTCTCGCCAATAGTCAGTCACTGCAGCCACTGCCTTTCTCGCTGATTCAAACTCCAACATCCGATTAATCTGCTGCCAGGATCGTCGCCGCAGCGGCGCTGTCACACGAGCCCCACCATCCCCCAATCGCCCTAGCCGCCCGTGTGATGAGGTACCCGGCCCCGAAGGGGGAGCTTCGAGGCCGGGCCGGGGTACGGGGTGGGTGATGCGTGGAGGTTCAGCGCAGCTTGTTGGAATATCTGTCGGAATCGGCGGGACGCCCGCAATTCCGAGAATGGAATTCAGCAGCGCCCGATTCTCCGCGCGCAGTCGCTCAATTTCCGTCCGTAGCCGGGCGCTTTCCTCTTCCAGCGCACGCGCGTAGCGCGTCGGCGTAATCCGCCGCCAGATTTCTCGAATGGTCATGAGTTTTTCGTGGACGACGCAAACGGGCGCATTCCGCGCTACGGATGTTTTGGGGTGCGCTTGATTCGATTTGCTCGGTGTCTCGATGCCTCTGTGGCCACGCCCACTATCGGTCGTCGGCGCAGGAAGGAAATTGGACGCGCCCCTCGTGTCTCTTCGATCTGAGCTTTGCGTGCCTGGATCGCCCGAATCGTAGGATCGGCTGATAGCGCCCGCGCCGCGAGTCGGTCCGCAAGCGGCATCCGCCGTTCGCCGCCGCGGTGAACGGCATATCTCGACTTCAGTCCATATCGCGCCGCATCCGCCGGATCGTCGCCGTCCATCTTCTCGATGTCTTCGATCCGCGCCGGATCGCGAATCAGATTTGGCAGAGCGCGAATCAACTCGATGCAATTCTCCGTGAGGACCCACTCGCCCGCATCGAGCATCTGGTACATCAGCATCCACCCGCCCACACGATCGTCGTCCGCCGGCATGGGACGCGGCAGCCCAGCCGCCGCGAACACATCGCCCATCTGCTCTGCAATCGACGCCTCGTCCGTCCGCCGCGCAAACGCATCCGGCGAAAGATATACCGCCTCGATCTTCTCCCGCTCGGCGCCTTCGCCCACGCCGTCATTCTGAGGGCCGTTGTACAGGCCGGAAGGATCTCTCCGTGCTCTTGCATTCGTGCCAATACCGCGTGCGATGATATCCCGCGCCAGTTCCCGTGGCGGCGTTCGATGCGTCACATATTCGCGATACGTGACGATTCGGTTCGCTTCGCCCTCGCCCGCCTCGATGCCCGGTATCGCCGCGTGCCAGTACACCGCCGCCGGATGCTCGAATCCCCAATCGACTGAGATCCACCGTCGCCACCAGGGCTTCCAGTCGATCTCTTCCGCCCGCCTAACGTGCCGCGCGAAATCGAATCGGTCGAAATACTGCCCGGCGAATACATCCCAGTCGCCATCGAGAAACGCCCGCCGCAAATGCGATGGCAGCGCCCGCAGCGTCTTCAGATAATTCTCGTCCTGTGCATAGATCGGGTTGTCGCACACACGCGCCGGAATGAATTCGTAATCGGCCGCGTCGTACTCCTCAGGATGCTCCATTCCCGATGCTGCCTGCCGGTCGATCCACAGCGACTTCACCCAGGCGTGCCCGATGTTGCCCGGATTCGTCGCGCCGGCCATGCATGGAAAAGCGCCCGGCACCGGGCACCGGTTGCGGCTCGTCAGGAATTGCCACTGCCGCAGCGTGAACATCGTCAGCTCGTCCACGCCGATGAAAAGGAATTCCCCGCCCTGGTACTGATAGACGTCGCTCTCGCTCTGGCAGTAGCCAAAGCGAGTGGTCGAACCGTTCCACCACGTCACCACGTGCTTCGCTTCGTGGAAGCTGCGATACAGCTCGCGCGGCACTTCGCGCCGGAAATACAGCAGCAGCGATTGCTCGAGTTCTGGAAACGTCCGCCGCAGCAGCAGCGTGTTCGCGCCCGCATGTTCATGCGCCTGAAGTATCGCCTCCATCAGCAGCGCCTTCGTCTTGCCTGGCCCCGCCGCTCCGCCGAATAGCCGGTACTTTGCCGGTGATGCGTGAAATTGCTGCTGCTTCGGAAATGGCGCGTAGCCAAGATCCACTCGCGCCCCCCCCTCCGCTGCCCACCGCTCGACTCCCGACGCGATCGTCACCATAGGAATCGCCTCGCGCACAGTGCGTGTGGAGTGCGGCGGCTCGCCGCCGCCGTTTGCCGCCTGGGCTTGCCCAGGCGTGCTGCAAGGACGTGCCACAGCCGCGCCCGTTCCGCATCTCCGCGAGCGCTACTTCTCTCCGTCCGGTTCCGCCTCCGCCACCGGCTTCCGCGCCGGCCGCTCGACGTTGTGCACCAACTTCACCTGAATCGAGCCTTCGCCCGCCGCTTGCGTTGCTTCCATCTGCCTGGAGCATTCCTTCAGAATTTCTACGAGCAACTTATCGCCGCTGGCAATATCTCCCGGGTCTTTCTTCAGCCTCGAGACGACGCCCGCGTATCTCTCCGCAACGGTGTGCTCGTCGAGCCCCTCCCTACGCAGCGCCTCGCCCATCTGCATCCGCTTCCGTAACCGTCGCCGCCGTTGTGGCTTCTTCTCGTCCGGAATGTCCGGCGTCTCCGGCGTGTTCCGCTTCGCCCGTGCGTTTTCTTCGAGCCCGGATTTTGCGCAGCCCTTTTCGGCCCGGGCGGATCCCAATCCCCGTTGGGACGGTGAGCATCGCGATGGCGTTTTCGAACGCGATCGTCCTCGCCCCTGCTTCGAGGCACGCCTCTTCGATCTGTTCTTTGGTGACATGGTAGGGTTCTGTGTGATGGAGGATGCCCATCATGACGCCGTTGATCGCGTCTCGATGGATCGTGCAGAACACGTCGTCCGGGCGGGCGCGGCGCACGCACCGTGCCCACGCTGCCGTGTGTTGCTGCAACTGAACGAAGCTGATGCAACGTGCCATGCAATGTAGCGGTGCCGATCCTGCTGTTAGCGCCCAGCCAAAGTCATGCGGAGTGCGACGCCTTTGCCGTCGCCGCGTGCCGCACGGGCTTGCCCGTGCGTGCGCATGCCATCCCCGCGCAGGCCGGCGGGTCCGGTAACCGGAATGGTCTGCTAAGGGATATCGATCCAGGTGGTGCAGGCGCGATGCTTGGACTCTTTGCCATCCGACTCGCGCGCACTCACGGAGATGAGATGCTTTCCCGACTCGAAATCGAGCTTCTTCGGGCTTTTCCCGGTGATTCCGTGCACAAGGCCGGCGGGCTTCGGTGGTAACGGGATCTCGAAGAGCTTCGTCCGGTGCTTCACGCCCGCCGAAATGTCGTACGCGACGAACCCTTCCACGCACGCCGTCTTCACCGTCGCCGAGCACGCAGGCGTTTTCGCGAAGTCGTAGTCGAATGTCACGCTCACGAAGTGCCAGCCGTGCGATGTCGTCGCCGATTGGCCTCCCTGCGTCGAGCTCGAGGTCTGGCCTGAAGTTTGGCCCGACGATTGACTCGCTGTCCGTGATTTCTGCGATGTTTCCGAGGCCTGCAGCTTCTGCGGTGCCTGCGCCGCTTGCAACGTGCCAGCTGGCGCTCCGCTCGCTGCAATCGTCACGCTCGCCAAAATCGCCAACACCACCGCCGCAAAGCCTCTCAGCATCCTGAGGCTATGCTACCCCATCCCGCGGCACTACAGGGTTTGCTTTGAGCGTGATAGCCCGCCTACCCCAAAATCTGCACCACCACCCCCGCGCCGCCGGTGATCGACGACACCTTCACGCGCACGAAATTCGCGCGCACATTCGTCACCGTGCGTGATTCGCCCGCCGTCGCCGTCGACGTGTCGATCGTCGCGTATTGCGCATCGACGTCGTGCATCGCGGATTGCAGCACGACGCTGATTGCCGACGGCGCCGTGCCATAAATCGTCTGCCAGACAATCGTCCGTCCGTTGTCGGGCATTCCCGCGTAGCTCGGCAGCGCGAACTGCTGGCTCGCCTGCCCCGCGCCGGGCGCCTCGCTGTTGAACGCGAGCGCCACGTCGCCCGGAAAAATCGAATACGGCGGTACCTGTGCGTTGTAATTCGGCATGAATGTCTCCAGAGAAAATTGAGAATCCGTCTTATGCGAAGTGGTTCTTCGTCTGCAGTTTGTAGCGGCGGGTCGCAGCCTCAGCGATCCCGGCAGCCGGTCTGTTCGCGTCCTGCGCCGCCGATCGGCCCGGGTGTCGTCTCGTTCTTCGTAGGGGCGGGCCTAGCCCGCCCCTACCCGCGGACGCAAGGCTGTTGCGCCGGGCGGAAGCTCATGCGGCGACGATTGCTCGCCGAATCGCGTAGACACACACGTAACTCGTTATGTGGATTTGCTTTGTTTCGCTACAGGGAAATCTGAAATTGAGGCGGCTACTGCTCGTTCGCGCACTCTTCGAGGATAATGAAAATATTTATACGCGCATTCTCTAAATCTGTCAAGTGCTTTTTTGTGTATATCAATTTCGTCCAAGGCAGCTTCGCGTTTCCGGCCCGCTCACCGCCCGGTTTTTGCTCCCGCCATGCGCCCATGGAGTGCGCCGGCTTCCGCGGCCTGAGCTTGCCGAAGGGCTTCGCCGTTGCGTTTGCTCGACTTGCAGGCGGTGCAGAAATCAAACTGTGATCGCGAAGCCCTTGGATCCGGCGACGGGCTGGGTGCGGGCGCTGTCGCCGGCGGCGCTGCGGAGTTACCTCTGCGCCGAACCCGCTGCGGGTCTCAGCGTGAAATTCACGCCTCGCGCCGCGTTTTCATCGACGGTACGCTGCACGTCGATCTGGTCGAGATCGATCACATTTTCGCGCGCGCCGTCGGTGATGTAGTGCAGCTTGTAGTCGGCCACCCAGTAGTCGGTGACCGCAAAGCTCGTGCCGTCGTTCAGATACAACACCGTCGTGCCGTTCGCGCTGGCGTTCGGCGAGTTATCCGGCGCCGTATTCTGATCCGAGTACACGCCGTAGTCCTGTGATGTATCCGGCGCCGCCGCTATGTCGCCGCCCGAGTAAGAGTTGAGGTCGAACCCCGGCGCGTACGGCCCGTAGTAGCCATATCCCGAATAGCCATAGGCATCGCAGCCAAAGTCCCAAAGCGGATCGCAGCCCGGGCCAAAACCCAGGCCGATCCCGAATCCCCATGGGTAGAATCCCCCGTATCCGTAACCATACCCATATCCCGGGCCAAAGAATCCGCCGTGAAACCGCCGCGGCGGAAACGGACGTACCCGCTGCGATTCCATCGGCCTCGACTCAAGGAAAGCGCTTGAGCGGCCCTGGTGTGCAGTCCCGCTGTTCGAGCCGTTCTGCCAGATTTCGTGCCCTTGCCCTGAAAAACTCAACACGCCGCCGCTACTGCCATGAATCGGTCCAACCGGCCGCAACAGAGTCCTTGCCGCGCGGCCACCGTCCGGCGTCGAGGCGGAAAGCCAATCGTCACGTGCTGCGGACCGCTGCTGGCTCGCCGTCGGATTCTCGCGGCAAATCCTCGGCTGGCCCAGCTGGATGCTCGAAACTCGAAGGCGATGCGCCCTGCGAAATTACGGCAGGATTGCCGTGTCCGAAATTGATCGGTGCGGCCACACGCCGCCCCGCGGCGCCTGACCGCGAACTGCCCGAACGCATCCCCGATCGCGCTGCTTCGTGTGAACCGCCATAGCCTCGGCCCCCGAAGTGGCCGCCGCCTCCACCCCCGCAGTGCCCTCCGCCCCCACCGCCGAAGTGGCCCCCGCCGCCGAAATGTCCGCCACCACCCCCGCCGTGCCCGCCGCCACCCCGTTGCGCAAATGCAGCCTGCGGCACACACACCAGTGCCCCTGCGGCGACAACCGCTAGCAGCAAGTTCCTGAGCTGGATCGAGGCGGGTCCAAGGAGGCTTGTGGAGTGCGGCGGCTCGCCGCCGCTGTCTGTCCGACGAAGCTTGCTTCGTCGAGTCGAAGCCGCTGGCAAGGAATTCTCTACTCCGTAGCTGACCGAGCCCGCCCAAGCATCATGTTTCCCTGGAAGTGTTTCGGGATCCCGCGTCCGTAGTCTCATCGTCGCACCCTCCGCTCCCAGTTAGCAGGGCAGCCGGGACGAGTGCTGCTATCTAACCCTGTCGATAAGATGCGCTTTTCGCCTCCCCGGTTTCAAGAACAACCTTCCGAACCACTCGATGCGGCGACCACGCCCGCCACGGCTCACGTAGCGCCGCCTACCCTGAGTGAGGTCGAGGGGCGTCTCGCCGGCTGTTTTCCGGGGTACTTTCTGACTAAACATTGACACTTCGCAACCGAACGGTGAGAGTTAAGGATTGGCGTGTATCCCTTCATCCACATCGGGCCGGTTGCGGTTCCCACGTTCGGGCTGATGGTTGCTGCGGCCATGGTCGCCGCCTACTACGTCCTGCGCGCGGACATGGCCCGCCGCGGCCTCGCGCCGAAAGATTCGCCGCTGGCGGAGATGTTCATCGCAGTTCCCTGCCTCGTGGGGATTGTGGGAGCAAAGCTTTACCACGTCCTCGAATCACCGCGCCAGCTTTTTGCCGATCCGATGGGAGAGCTTCTAAGCCGCTACGGCCTGGCGTGGTTCGGAGGATTGATCGCGGGATTTGCAGCGTTCATTTGGCTTGCACGCGCGAAGAAGATTCCGTTGCTCGAGATGCTCGACGCCGGCTCGCCCGCCGCTGCGCTCGGGTACGGCGTCGGCCGCATCGGCTGCCTGCTTTCCGGCGATGGCGATTACGGCAAGCCCACTTCTCTGCCCTGGGGCATGAGCTTCCCGAATGGAACCGTCCCGACCACGCAGCGCGTCCATCCTACCCCGATCTACGAGCTCATCGTCGCATGCTTGATCGCCTGGATTCTCTGGCGTCTCGGCGGACGCCTCTTAGGAACACGCCCCCAGAGCCGCGGCTCGGTTTTCGCCGCCTATCTCGTCTTTACCGGCGTCGCGCGCTTCCTCGTCGAGTTCATTCGCATCAACCCGCGCTCGTTCTTCGGCCTCACCAACGCCCAAGCCGCCAGCCTTCTGTCGGTTGCCGCCGGCGTCGTTCTTTGGCTCGCCATTTCCCGCCGCTCCCCCGCACGCTAACCGTCTGCCGCCTTCACACCTTTGCCGATAGCTTCTTCATCCGGATAGCAAGCATCCCATCCGTCAGGATTGCGACCGACCGTTCGGGATCGACCTTCGCCGGCAATTCCAGCACGCAGAACGAGTGCGCGGCCGAGTGCACCATCGCATTCGAGCCAACCAGAATCACCAGCCAGTGCGACTCAACCCCGACGGCAATTTCGCTCACCGTCGCGCCCGGCACGTTCGCCAGCGCGTAGACGAAGTCGCCGCTCTCTTTCACATTCGTTGGCAGAGACGGCAGGAGTTCCTTCTGCGCGGCCAGCCAATCGTCCATTTCTTTCCCGGGACTGCTGCCCCGCTCGATATATTTTTCGTGGGCTCGCCGCGTCACGCAATCGTACGCTTCGAGGAGGCACGCGGTCAGGTCGTGCAGCGCGACGTACTCGCGCAGCGGCCCTTGCTGCTTTCGCGGCCTGGAGTTCGCCGGAGGCAGGCGATCCTTCGCGTCGCGAGCGCAGGCGCTTGGTTTCGCGATCGGAATCCTTCCCCTCAGCACTTTCGTGGAACACCTCCGCGTGTGAGCGTCAGTCAAGCGCGTATTCGCTGTAGCGGTTGCGTGACCAGTTGTATCGTGCGGTCGGAATCGGGCCGCCCGTCGCTGAGCCGTGCTGCGACCTTGCGGGCACTTCTCTCTTCGAGTAGCCGGATGCCGAGCAGCCTGTCGAGTTCTGGCTCGAGCATCGCGTGACTGAGCGCGCGCTTTCCGAGAACCGTGACGCCGCGTTCGATCACCGGCAACCAGAGAGAGCTTTCCGAAAGCGCCACGCCCACGATCAGCGTGCCCGAACGCTGCCTCATCGCGTCGCCGAGTGCGTAGCCGCGCCCGTCGCTGAGTAATTCCGTCGCCAGCACGATGTCCAACCGAAAGGCCCCCAGCAAGTCGCACGCCTCGCACAGTTTCTCGGCCCGGTAGGCCCCAAAACCGCGAACGGCGAGCCCCGCCAGCACTTCATCCATCATCGGGGCGGGCTTCCCGGCATAGAGAATGCGCATTGTCGTTGCTGCCATGATCTGCTCCCCAGGCTCGTTGTCGTTTCAGCGGGAATTTACAATTTCGGACAGGCCGCGCGAGCAGCGGCGAATCGTTTGCGGAGAATGTGCCCCGGGGACTTTCGCGAGCGTGTGTTCGCCAGGCCAGAGACGCAGCCAGCGCCCGCCGCGATTGCTTGGAAAAAATCACTCCAAGCTGCGGGCAGATCTGGCTGCGCGCGAGTCCAGCCCGGTGGGCGCGCCCTCCGCTTCCCGTCAAAAGTGCTTATCGGAAAACGAGGCGCTGAACGTTAGTCCTAACACCCCTTCCAAAACGCTGCGTGCACGCTATGCTTTCCTGCAGTCTGTTTCAACCCGAAACAATACGGAACTGACTCTGCGGCTACCGGAAGGTCAATGTACGTAGTAATTGTACTGTTCTGGAACGCGTGCCCCTTGACACGTAAGTAACGTGAGAGTAAATTCCCCGCAATATACGTTTGCGTCGTGGCAACTTTGGGCAGCGGCTTCGGCGCTGCACGGTACGCGTCGGGTCAGTTACGGAGCAGGAGGGCCCAGCGGAGCATGGCCTCACATCCAGCACCACCGGGGGAAACGAACCCGCATTCACCTCTTTCCCGTTCAGTACATAATTTGAGCCGCCTTTCCGATTCGTCCGATTATCGCGGGCCCTACAACGGGAACGGTTCCACTCACCCAATCGTTTTCAAGCATTGCACGTTCGAAGACCTCGTCAAGATGCTTCAGGAATTTGTGCTCGTCCTCGATCCCGGCGGCGAGATCGAAGTGGCCTGGAATTCGAATGCCGATTTAGCGGATCAAGTAACCACGGGACTGCTCGGCCGGCGAGCCAAAGACGTACTTGCCGCCGAATCGTATATCCAGCTCGTCGGATGGCTTGAGCGCGGCGGCATCACCCGTTTCGAGGACGAGGTCGAGTATTCGGTTCAGCTCGCCGACGGATTGCACTGGTTCGCGGTGCGTGTCTTGCCGGCTGCCCACTCATCTTCCCGCCTGCCGATCTGCTGCATCTATGCGCGCGACGTCACCGTACGAAAGGCCCAACATGAGACCTTGCGCAAGAGCGAGGCCCTTCTCCGCAAGGCCGAGGAAATCGGAAAGTTAGGCTCCTGGCAGCTGAACGTCGAAACAGGCGAAGGCACTTGGTCCGAGCAACTGTACCGGCTGCTGGGCCTGGATCCGAAGGGCCCGCCGATCGACAAAACGCGTCTTCTCGAAATGGTTCACCCGGACGACCGGGAAAAAATGAAGAAGCTTCCCGGTCTGGCGTCCGGGGCCGACGAATATCTAGAGCACGAAGCGCGTTTCGTGCTGCCGGATGGGCGCATTCGGACGTTCTACACGCGCGCCGTTCCACTCACCAATGCCAAAGGTCGTGTGACCGGCTTGGTCGGATTGTCCCAAGACATTTCAGACAAAAAAGAAGAGGAAGATCGCCTGCGCAAGAGCGAGATGCTGCTCGCGCAGGCCGAGAAACTCGCCAATCTCGGCAGCTGGGAATACGAAGTGTCATCGAAGACATTGACCTGGTCGGCGCACTTCTGTCGCATGCTTGGTTTTGACCCTAGCAACGGGCCGATTCCCCGAGACGACCGCCACAAAGTGATTCACCCCGATGACCTCGAAGATGCCGTGCGCGACCTGGAGGCGATCGAGTCAACCGCAAAACCGCTCGAGAACGAATTGCGCTTCGTGACCCCGAAGGGTGAGGTGCGCATCTTCCATTCGCGGGCGGTGGCCATCAAGGACCAATCTGGCCGGGTGATTTGCATTCGGGGAATGTCGCAGGACATCACCGATCGCAGGCGCGAAGAAGAACGTGTTCGCCTGAGCGAAGCCCTACTTGCACAAGCGGAGCATATGGCAAATCTGGGAAGCTGGGAGTTGGATCTCAAGACGGAAAAAACGACACTTTCGAAATCCCTGTTGCGGCTCTACGGACTCGATTGCTCCGCCGAATTCACGCGCGAATGGTATTGGGAACAAGTGCACCCGAGCGACCGTCGCCGAGCGCGCATCCTTGCCAACCGAGGTTGGCGCAATGGCAAGCCGTTCGTCTATATGGCGCGTTTCCGCAGACCGAATGGCCGCACGCGGGTCCACTTCGTTCGCGGCGTTCCCATCCTTGGCCCCGAAGGTCGGCCCATCGGATCGATCGGGGTGGTGCAGGATATTACCGACCAGCGGCGTGTGGTGCAGGATTTGCGCCGGCTCTCGCAGGAGGTAATGCGTACGCGCGATCAGGAGCGCCGCGAGGCCGCGCGGGCGCTGCATGAATCCGCGGGGCAGAGCTTGGCGGCGCTGAAGATGACGCTCGGCCGGCTGAAACGCGCGATGACCGATGATGGAGACAAGGCAGAACAGCTTTGGAAGTCGGCCGTCGAACTCACGGAAGCCGCCGTCCGCGAAGTGCGAACGGTTTCGTATCTGATGCATCCGCCGCTGTTGGATGAAGCAGGGCTGGCCGCCGCGCTGCGCTGGTACGTAACCGGATTTACCGATCGCAGCGGCATCGACGTGAATTTGGAAGTGGACGATCACGTGGGCCGGCAGTCTGAGGAGATCGAGACGACGCTCTTCCGCATGGTGCAGGAAGCTTTGACAAACATCCATCGTTATTCGGGAAGCCGTAACGCGTGGATTCGGATCATGCGCACGGGTGGAAGAATTCGTGCCGAGGTTCGCGATGAAGGCCGCGGACTCCAAGTCGACAGCAAGGCCTTGACGAAGGCGGCGCCCTTAGGGGTTGGTATCTCGGGTATGCGCGAACGTGTCGAACAACTTGGAGGCACATTCGAACTCGAGAGCGCTCCTGGACGAGGCACCACGTTGCGCGCAACCCTCCCACTCGCTCCGCGCGCGAAGGAAGCAGTTCTGGATTCCGACGAAAGCGAGAGCCAAGATGCAAAGCAACAAGGACGAAAAACGAGGTGTGCCGGGGCGTAATCCGTTCGACGCGCCTGAAACGGAAAGGGCGGGCGCCCGGCTCTACCGCGTCGTCATCGTAGACGATCACCCCGTGGTGCGACGCGGGCTGCGGGCATTGTTCGACGAGCGATCCGGAATCAATGTCTGCGGCGAACTCACGACGGGCGTTCAGGCAGTCGAATTCGTCAAGAAGAACAAGCCTGATCTCGTGATCATGGATTTGACGCTGCCGGAGATGAACGGTCTCGATGCGGCGCGCGCGATCCGGCAGGACTCGCCTTCAACTCAGATCCTGATTCTCTCGATGCACTTTTCCGAGGAACTGGCGCGCGAGGTGCTGCGCGCTGGTGCGCTCGGATACGTGCTGAAGTCCGATGCGGATACCGAGCTGCTGGCGGCCGTCGATCACGCGCGGCGACACTTGCCGTTTTTCACGAGCACGCTCGCCCGGACGATGACTCAGAATTTCGTCGAGGGACCCACAGCCGCACCGGCCGACGCAGGCCCGGTTCCGGGCGCGCCGCTCACGGAGCGTGAGGTGCAGGTCGTACAACTGCTGGCCGAAGGAAAGAGCAACAAAGAAGTGGCGGCGGCGCTGAGCGTCTCGACGCGGACCATCGAGAGCCATCGCAACCACATCATGCGCAAAATGAATTTCGGAAGTTTCAGCGAACTCGTTCGGTTCGCAATTCGCGCCAATCTGGTGAATCCTTAGGCCGTGATTTTTTCGAAGAGCCACGCGAAGAAACATGGCGGAATTTGCAGGCGGAAACGGCGAAAAATCGAGAAGACGAGGGCCGAAAAGACGAATCCCTTATCCGGTCGATTTTGGCCAGATAAGGGATGTTAAAACCGCTTATGCGGTCACTTTTTGGCGGTTTTGCGACGGCCCCGGCGGCGCGTGGGGCGATCGGCGGGCGGTTCACCCACGAGTTCCGCGACCCAGATTGCGGTGACGAACTTCTTCAGACCGTGGTTATCGAAATCAATCGTCGTGCGTTCCGTGTTTGATTCCGTGACGGTGCCAATGCCGTATTGTTCGTGACGAATGGTCTGGCCCTCGGACAGTATCTGCACTGTTCGTCTCCTCCGTATAAGGACAAAAAGACATACAACTTTCGATACTTACAACGTTGGACTGGGACGGACTAAGATTGCGAGAAAAGGCCGGACGCTTGAGGCGCCCGGCCCTGCCCCTTATGCCTGTGCGAAACGAAGTTGCTCGGCGGAGTGCTACAGACCTACAACGTTTTCAGCCTGCAAGCCCTTCGGACCCTGCTTGACTTCGAATTCGACCGCCTGCCCTTCGTTAAGGCTCTTGTACCCATCGGCCTGGATGGCCGAGAAGTGCACGAAGACGTCCTCACCGGACTGGCGCTGAATGAACCCGTAGCCCTTTGCTGCGTTGAACCACTTGACAGTACCTTGCTCTTTGCTCACCGATGTTACTCCTAGATTGTTGATGGGGCGACGATTAGCCGCCGGGATTGCTGTTCGTGCCCCCGGGTCCAGCGCCGCACAAAAAAAAGCTGTCGGGATTCTTCCCCGGCAGCGTTTATCGAGTGCGAGTCGAGAGGATCACAAGAGCAACAAAAGCACCGACACCGTAGCACGAATCAGGCGGAAATGCAATAGGCGCCGTCGGTTGGAAGTGGTGCGGTTTGCGAACTGGACCACCGCCGCACAGGGCAGCCGGCAGCGGCTCGGGCTGGGTCGACCCCGGAAGGGTCTCACGGCGGCCCTATACGGCCGGGGACATTCCTGACACTTTAGACCGGGCACATCCCTGACACTTTTTGTTTTTGTTGATCGAGGGGATGGGGTGCAGGGGAAGGGGGAATTTCCCCTTCCCCTGCAGTCGGCCCAAAGTCACCCGCCTTTTGTGGCAGAGGCAGGACCACTCGCTTGTAGCTGTCAAACCGTCCGATCGGGAACGCGGCAAAGTACACCGTGTAGATGCGATCATCCACCGGCAGCAAGCCGATCGATTCTCCTCGCAGCGTTTCGCTCAGAAACACGTGCTGGCATTTCCAGCGAAACTGCCCCCGCTCGTGGACGCGCCGCACCTGCATGGCGCTGCCATATTCCGGCTCGGGCACTCGCGGTGGATAAGAACGCTCCGAAGACGTGTATACGACAGCCGGCGTCTGCATTTCCAACGCTTCGTGCGGCCGCTCCTCATTGTACTCGCGCCGGAATTGATCAAACGCCCGCTGCTGCGCCCGTCGGTTCGCCGCCGATGGCGCCGCGGTCTCTTGCTGCAATGTGCGATGCATCCTCTCGTGCCGCCCGTTCTGTTCCGGATGGCCCGCCGCGATCCGCTCCGGCACGATCCCCAGCTTCATCCACCACACCGCCAGCCGCGACAACCCTGCAATCGCTCGCGACGCAAACGGCGGCCCGTTATCGGTTCGAATCGCCCACGGCAGCCCGCGCTCCCGAAACGCTCCTTCGAAAATCGCCTGTACGTGCTCGCCGTTGGTCTTCTCCACCTGCTGGCAGCGCAACAGATACCGGCTGTACGCGTCGCTGATCGTCAACGGATCGATCCGCGCCCCGTCCTGCGCTGCAAACCACCCCTTGAAATCCGCGCACCACACGCGGTTCGGAATATCGGCCGCTGCGAATGGCTCGGTGTAGGGCGGCGCGCGCCGCCGCTTCTTGCGCGCCACCACCAATCCTTCCCGCGAAAGCATCGCTCCGATCGTACTCGCCGCGGGCCAAGTCGTATTCGTAGCTCCCCGCGTCAAAACCTTCTTCAGCTTCCGCGGTCCCCAACTCATGTGCTCCCGCCGCAACTCTAACACCGCTGCTTCGATCCTCTCGGGTGTCTGGTTCGGATGCCGCTCCGGTGCCCGGCCCTGGCCTTTAAGCGCCTCCAGCCCTCCTTGCTGGTAGCGCCGCAGCCAGTAATAGCCGGTCTCTCGCGAGATCTCATAGATCTCGCACAGCTCGGTCATCGTGTATAGGTTCTGTTCGTGCTCCAAAACAAATCGCGCTCTCTCGTCCATTACACTGCTCGCTCTCCAGGGCATCTCGCTGTTCTACACGCCCCATCGCTGCAGTGTCAGGAATGTCCCCGGTCCAATCTGTCAGGCATGTGCCCGGTCTGTACCGCCCGGGAGGACAGACTGGATTGTCTGTGCCGCTGCAGTTGCTTGGCGCCACGCACGGAGACCAAGGGAGTCTCGATGATGCGGCGAATGTGATGTATAGTTGCAGCAATGAGACTGCTCGGGACATGCAGGGACGCGGGGGATGTGTCGGTGTTGGATTTCTCCGGGGAGATTACGCTCGGAGACGGCAGCGCGATGCTGCGAAAAATGGTGCGCGAGCTGGTGGATGGTGGGAAGCGCAAGATCCTGCTGAACCTGGCGGAGGTGCAATACATCGACAGCGCCGGCGTGGGCGAGTTGGTGAACACGTATACGACGGTGCGCGGCGCGGGAGGCGAATTGAAAATCGCGAACCTGACGAAGAGAGTTCACGACGTGATTCAGCTGACGCGACTTTACACGATTTTTGATGTGCAGCCGGATGAGCGTGCCGCGTTGAATAAGTTTCGTGGAGCGCAGTAGGCGGCAAAGGAGAGTTCGATGTTTCCTGACATTATGGTGCAAGGCATGCGAGACGAATTGACGCGGGTGGGATTCCGCGAATTGCGGACGCCGGAGGAAGTGGATGCCGCGCTGAAGAACGAGAAGCGGACGGCGCTCGTGGTGGTGAATTCGGTGTGCGGATGCGCGGCGGGGCGGGCGCGTCCGGCGGTGGCACGGGCGCTGGCGAATGCAACGCGTCCCGAGGTGCTGTTGACGGTTTTTGCCGGGCAGGACCGTGAAGCTACGGAGCAGGCGCGAAGCTATTTCACCGGATATGCCCCGTCGTCGCCATCGATCGCGCTGCTGCGCGACGGGAAGGTGGCGTTCATGCTCGAGAGGCACGACATCGAGAGCCGGGACCCGTATGCGATCGCGCAGGATTTGACGCAGGCGTTCGACCGGTTTTGCTCGCCGGCTAACGCATAGAGCTTGAGGCCCTCGTCATAACGGAAGCAATTGTTTTTTTATCGAATCCAGTCTTCGTTGAGCGATGTTGATGTCGTTTTGGTTGAATGCGGCTGGCGGCTCATAGCGAGCCGTCCTGCTTTCGTTCTTCAGATCTCGATAATCCCGCCGAATCGGCCCGAATTTGGCGTTGGTATGTATGTACTTCGTCCGCTCCCCATGGTCCGGTGGGTGAATATTCTGAGTTGCTAGGTAAGCATCCACGTATTGCAACGCAGCATAGAATATGCCAGTCACCTTCCAATCGAAGAAAGGATTGTCTGTCTGAGATGCGAAAAACTCGTTGTGTTGCGCCTTTTCGAGATGGTCTTCTTTCGACGCCAAGTGGTTGTCACCGCTCGAATACGGTCTTGTTGGCCTTGGTGATAACGTCTTCCAACCTACGGTTCATCCTAGCGAGAACGTGAAAATCAAATCTCATCGTGGGGTACATTCTCATAACTTCTTCTTCTCTGGCGTAAATCTTTTCCCGCACGGCAGCGTCCCGCTCGTTGATTACAGAGATAACCTTGTAGTCCGCTTCTCCCTCCCTGTCGATGAAAATGGCTTCGACTTCTTTCACCAAGGACAGTCCGATTTGAATGCAGGTTTCAACACTGAAAATAGCGCGTCCGGTGAACGCAGGGAATTTTAGACTCCTTGTCTCGATTATGGTCTGCTCCCCGCCGCTGGGAAGTCTGACTGCGTTGGTGGCCTCGGGGTTAAAATTTGTAAGCTCAATCATGGCCGTTTCTTTAGTTGGTCGGGTACGTCCGTAGCTACGATGTTAGACGCGTTGACCAAGTATATGGGTTCCCCGGTGGGAAGATATTCGTCGAGCCTGATGATGGTGGCCGCGACTGCTTTCAGGCGCAGTCTAGTGCCATCCGCGAGAGCGTAGACATTCCATTTCTCGGCGCCGTCTGGCTCAAACTCAATCTCTTCGCCCATGACCTCTCTCCCGGCAAAAGTATATTTTTTCTTCATAGGGAGAAAAGCCCTCCGGGTGTGCAGTTCAGCGGCCTTATAAGTACCACAGTAGCGCACCTAGCAGCAATGGAGGCGTCGTACTAGGGCTAACCGTGCCCAAAGACCTATCTCCATTCTGGACATCGGCATTTTCGCGGTCCGACTTGATTACCGCTCCAAGCCGTTTCAGACGCCGCTCAACTGCGACGCGCTGTGTGAATCCTCGGACCGCCGGCGCAGCGAGAAGGCTTCGGCGAGGAGTTCGTAGGAGCGGCGGCGGTCGGCGTGTTCGTGGGCCATGGTGGTGATCATGATTTCGGAGACGCCGGCGCGGTCGGCGAGGGTGGTGATGTGTTTGCTGACGCGGTCGGGCCTGCCGGCGAAGAAGCGCTCGCGGCTGAGGGCGATGATGTGGCGCTCCTCGGGTGTATAGGGATAGTCGGTGGCTTCGACGACGCTTGGGAAACGGGTCATCCTTCCCTGCCGGAAACGCAGAAGGGTGAGTTCCATGGGGCCCGCAAGCTCGGCAGCGCGCTCGTCGGTTTCGGCGCACAGCACGGACACGCAGAGCAGCGTTTCGGGCGCGGCGAGATGTGCCGAGGGCTTGAAGTTTTCGCGATAGATGCGCAGAGAGGTGAGCGCGTTTTCCGGGACGATGTGGTGCGCGTAGGCGTAGCGAAGGCCGAGCATGGCGGCGAGCTGCGCGGAGAAATCGCTGGTTCCGAGGAGCCAGACCTCGGGCATGGGAACGTCATCAGGCATGGCGCGGATGCGCTGGAAGGGGTGATTTTTGGGGAATTCGCCATCGAGGAAGCCGAGAAGTTCTTCGAGGCGGACCGGGAAATCATCGGCACCCATCGCTTCGCGCGAGCGGCGAAGGGCGAGGGTGGTAATGGGGTCGGTGCCGGGCGCGCGGCCGATGCCGAGATCGACGCGTCCCGGATGCAGCGCTTCGAGGACGCGAAAGCTTTCGGCAACGCGCAACGGCGCCTGATTGGCCAGCATCACGCCGCCCGAGCCGACGCGGATGCGGCGAGTGACGTCGGCAACGTGGCCGATCATTACTTCCGGCGCGGAGCTGGCGATCAGAGGTGTGTTGTGGTGCTCCGCCAGCCAATAGCGCGTGTAGCCGAGATCCTCGGCAAGGCGGGCCAAATCGAGCGTGTTTTGCAGCGCTTCGCGGCTCGACGAGCCCGTGGGCACCGGAGAGAGGTCGAGAACGGAGAGACGATAGGGTTTTGCTGTGTCCGAGGCGGCCATGGGCCATTCTAGCGAAGGCCCGCTGGAATGGCGAACGCTGCATATTTCGACAGAGGCGAACGTCGATGCCAAGGGTACGGAGGTACCAAAGACGGATGCCACAATGGTACCGCTCAATTGTGACTTTCCTTCTAGTGCGGCTAGACAGCTGAATCCGTTAACTTAGACCATCACGGAAGGTATTTCTGAGGAGGATCGAGCACCATGAGCAACCGGTTCGAATCGAGCGCCGAGAACCGGCCGCAAGGCGCCACGGCCGAACAGATGGTGGGCTCGCAGGGCTCGCCGTCGGAACCCCACGAATTGGCCCCGGAGGCCGCGAGCCACATCAACAATGAGCTTTCGAACAGAGAACGCCGCAGCCGACGTCGAGCGCTGATTTCGGCGCCGGTGCGCGTCAGGCAGCTTGACGTGACGAATGGCGGCCCGGACGAAATCTCGATGACGCTCGACGTTTCGCGCGGTGGGATCCTGTTCACAAGTGCGCAGGGCGCATTTGAGCTCGGTATGGAAGTGGCGGTGACCTTCCCATATAGCCGGTCGCTGGTAGCGATCCAAGCGGAGCAGATGGGCATGGTGGCCCGCGTAAGCGACTTGGGTGAAGGGCGCCGCGCCGTAGCGATTGCGTTCAGTCCGTGCCAAGACGCCGAACTCGTCGATTCCGGCGGGCACAAGTTCGGCGAGAAATCCACATGGATGGAATATGCGCGCACAGAGGGCTCAACGCGGCCGCTTGTAGTGGTGATGGATGCGGACGCGGCGTTGCGCGCGTGCCTGAAGGCGTATCTCAAGAACGAAGGCTACGATGTTATCGCTGTGGGAAGCGGTCTCGAGGCGCGCGCGGTGCTGGATGTCCACACGCCGGCGCTGCTGATCGCCGAAATCGAAGGCCAGAACTTGCCGGGATACAACCTTTGCGCGCACGTGAAAACGACGCCGCGGTTGCAGGCGGTTCCTGTGATGCTGATGACGCGGTCGGCCTATCCGAGCGACTACGCGAACGCGCATTCGCTCGGCGCGATCGTTTGCATGGCGAAACCATACCGGCAGGAGCGCCTGGGACACGTTGTGAAGCTACTCGCGCCTCCGCCGCACGCGAAGGGGGCAGCCTTCCCGCCGCGGCCAGCCGATCCGAAACGCAGGCCTTGCGGCAACGGCGCCAAGAGACTGGCGCAGCAGCGAATCCGGCTGATTCACTGACGGACCATTGGTGGTGCATTTCCCCGCAGAACGGCGCGCCTGCCCCGCCGTACAGGGGTAACCGTGTAGGCGCAAAGCCGGACGGGCTTACCGACGAACGGTGGTATCAACGCTAAAATCAGCACATGAACTGCCCCAAATGTGGCGCCGAGGCTCGTGACGTGGCGCGCTTTTGCAGGAGATGTCACGCAACTCTGCGCTACGAATGCCCCGCCTGCAAACACGAGCAGCGACACGGCGGGACGTGCGACAAGTGCGGCGTCAATTTCCTGAAGTACGTCACGGCGGTGGTTGCGAACAAGCAGACTGAGCAGGATGTGTTTCAGGAGCGGCAGGAACGGCGCTCAACGCTGCTGAAGAATCTGCTTTACGTTCCTTTCAACCTGGGAATTCCACTGCTGCGAAACCTCTTCGCCGGCTCGCGCGGCCGGGATCGAGCCAAGAACGTGCCGTTCGGCCGCCGCTAATCCGCGAGACTCGAAATAGCGTCCCGGGGGGAAAAGCCCGGTGCGTGAGAACTCTGCGCCGACCGAACGTTTGACTTCGCCAAACCAGTAATCGAACGTACCCTCGGCTACGCCTACGAGGCGAATCGAGTGCCGATAGTCCGCGCCGTGAAGGAAATATGAATGAAAGAGCTTGAGGCGCCCGCTCCATTCCGGGCGGCGCAACGCGTGGCGGCCGATGCGTTCAAAATCAGCGATGTATTCGCAGGCGCGCGCGCGGCCCGGACGCCACTGATATCCGGAAGATGGCATGTCGAGACTGAGGGCGCGAACCGATTTGGAAGAATCCTTCAGCCACTCGCGCAAACCGCGATAGCGCGCGTAGCATGTGTCGAAGACTTCGACGGCTTTCATAAAACCTCCCAGTTTAACGACGAATGACTGTCACGTTGCTGCGAAGGGGCATTGAAATGACGTGGCCGAACGAAAGAAACGCGTTCAATTGTCCCGAGATGGCTTTGGCATGCTGGCCAGGAGATCGCCGAGATCCCATACCTTGTCAGAGCGAGCGATCTCTTCTTCCACCGCATCGAGGCAAGTGTGAAAACATTCACGCCAACCCGCCAAATACCCTCGAGCGTATTCGTCGGCGAGGCGTTGGCGGTCGCGATGGCTGCGCTGCATCGCGAGAACATCGGTGCGCTCGATACCTGGCGTGCGCAATGCGACGCGCAGGCGGTGCACAAATTCGCGCAATGCGCGCAGTATCCAGTGCAAAGGAACTGGGTAGTAGACGCCAATCCGGCGGCGCGGCTCATACCAGGCCATCTGCCAGCCGCGGGGGATCGGAGCTCCGTGCCCCGCTTCCCTTCGGAATTTCAACTGTAAGTTCATGGGAGCTTTGCCTCCTGGGCGATTCCAAGAGCAAGTTGTCGCCACGCGGCTTCTTCCCACGCACCGCGCAGTCTTGCTGCGCGAAAAGCGTGTCGAGAGGGGTCGTGTGGACGGTGAGATCGTTCGGCTGGCCATGAACTAAATTGTGGTCTTGCGCCAGAGCGCGTTTTGGGTAGTTGACCTAAACAAGACAGAGCTGGAATGTGACACGTCGAAACAGAACCGTGGAGTTCACATGCAGTGGCTCCGTCGGACCATGGAACGCCTCGGAAGCCGGCGTTGTAATTGGTGACACGCATAGACGAACGCTCCGAAAACAGAAAGACACTGGAGGGCCTTGGCTCGTGCCTTTCTCCGCAAGAAATCGAACGACGGTCGTAGTCCCCTAAACAAATCGGGGCACGCACGGGCGGCCTGGCAATATCAGCAGTACTAGGGAGGTACCGTTGAATGAAAGTAGCTGTATAGTTAGTTAGCGCCGGCATTTCCTCCCTTTCTGTTGGGGGCCAAACAAAACAATGGAGGTATCCCATGAGCGACATTCGTCCTGCGCTCGAATACTTACTGGCTTGCTCCGACGTGAGCCTTGAGTCGTTTCGAATCTCACGCATGAACCAAGCGGCAAACCTGCGGAAGCACGTTCAGGCCTTAGTCGATGAGTGGGTCGAAGCGGAAATAGATGCGGGCGTTTCCCGGTGGATGCTCGAATGTCGACGAACCGACGCGGCGTTTCCCGCGCTAGAACTGGATTATCCTTGGCAAAATAAATCGCTCGAACATATAACGATTTCTTTTCGGCCAGGATCTGTGGGAGCATCGGCGATCGCCGCACACCAGAAGCGCCTGTCGACTGATCTTGGGGAGATCGAGGATACCGGAGCGTGTCTATTGATGGAAGACAGGACTCTGATGCCAGGTCAATGTAAGAACGCAAGCCACGCGCATACCAAGAGACTGAGGAAACTTTACGCGAAGCCGGTTGCCCGGAAGCGCTTGCCGAGCGCTCTCGAAGAGGCCGGTACTGTCGCAATGCCCATCCGCTTATCACCGAAAGAACAGCAGAGGTTGGAATTCGAAGAACCTCTCGTTTCGGGCGTGACAGCAGACCAGACGCCGAAAGCAGGCGTTCAGCATGCCCCAATCGAAGGATGCGCTTCGCTACCTGAGAAAGCATTGCACCAAGCCAGTTGTAGTCATGCGGAAGCTCATGGATGCGAACTGACGGAATGACCGCTCCTCGAGCCATGCATGCGTCCGTCTTGTCCGCTCGGGCCATTTATCGATTCCTCCATGCCGGCGGTCCGACGCTGGTCATTCCGAGGACGATGACTTTCTGCTCTTGCCATTCCCAGTTGGGATTGACACTTCTGCTCTTCTGTCACGTTCGATCCCCTACCATGCGACTCGTGTCGTCGATGAGAATCCACGGTGCACCAACGGTTAGCCGTTGCTTAGTTGTCGCAATCCCTGCTTCATTGGAAACCATATAAGCGGTCCCAAGCGGCCACCTAGTTCGAGTCTCTGCACGACGACGAATGACCTCCACTAAAGGTCGTGTCGTGTGGTTCGTCGATGGCAAGTTGGCCGCACCTTGTCATCGCGCTGCAAGTTCGTCCATTTTCGTCGGCTTAGACCGCTCGACGTTTCCCGCGCGGTGGAAGCCGTGCGACCGTCTTTGATGCTCTCGCCCAGCCGCTGCGTGCCAAACATAAAATATTCATTCGCGGACCGATGTTGTTATTAATGATCAGGCGAGATACGTGAGAGGCGATTGTGTACAGCTAACCGCGATGGCGCGACAAAGCAGGTTATGGTGGCGGGGATCCGTGCGGGGCGTTTATGGCGCCGAGCTGAGGTGAGATTGTCCGCAGGGGTGTGCGAAGACGGCTCCACACTAAGAATGCAGCTTCGATCCAGAGAATAATTTATTGCGAAGATGTTTTCTTGCTGAGGCGAGAAAAGTTGTTATGTGGAGATTCGGGGAAAACCGCGCCACGGGCCGGAACAACCAATTCAACGCGGCTCAGCTAGATTCAATACAACCTAGCTTGGCTTGGTGGAGGCAGAGCCGCGCGGGGGCCAGGGTTCGAGGAGTTGTTCCTTACGGTAAATTAACGCATTGATATCGTATGGGGCGAGCTCGATGCTGTGGCCATGCGTGATTGCGTCAGTGGGACAAGCCTCTACGCAATATCCGCAGAAAATGCAGCGCGAATAATCGATGTTGTAGACTTTTGCGTAGCGCTCACCAGCCGAGATGCGCTGCGAGTCAGTGTTCTCCGCAGCCTCGATGTAGATGCAATTCGCGGGGCATGCCGCGGCGCACAGAAAGCAGCCTACGCATTTCTCGAGTCCGTTTTCGTCCCGCTGCAGGACGTGGATGCCGCGATAGCGCGGCTGGACGCTCGGCGGTACTTCCGGAAAGTTCTCGGTGGTAGTCTTGCCGAACATCGCGCGCAAAGTTACGCTGAAGCCCTTGACGAGCGTCACGAACGTTTCGGCGACTTCTCCTACGATCGATGGCATCGCTTTTTCCAACCTCACTCTAGCAAATTTTGTGCCGCTCCGTTCCGAATTCTTGGCTATTCTCCTGGGGGCGCGACGGGCGCGGGCTCGGCGATGCGTCCCTTGCCGGCCATGGCGGCGACGATCTGGCGCCCGTGGAATCGGCCATTTTCGATGAAAATGTCGCTGGTTTGCAGCCCGCCGACGACCACGCCCGCGACGTAAATCCCCGGCACATTCGTTTCCAGCGTTTCCGGATCGCACATCGGCCGGCGCGTCTCGCGATCCAGCTCAATTCCCTGCCGCTCGAGGAAATCGAAATCGGGGTGATAGCCGGTCATGGCGAAGACCTGCACGGCTGGAATCGCCTTCTCGTGGCTCGATGAATTCTTCACCCACACCCGCCCCGGCTCGATCCGCGTGACGTGCGTCTTGAAGAGCGCCTGGATTTCGCCGGCGCGGATGCGGTTCTCGATATCGGGCTTCACCCAAAACTTGAGGTTCTTGCCGAGCTCGGCGTCGCGGTGGACCAGCGTCACGCGCGCGCCCGCGCGGAAGAGATCGAGCGCGGCTTCTGCGGCCGAGTTCTTAGCGCCAATGACCACCACGTCCTGGCCCCAATACGGATGCGCATCCGTATAATAGTGCGAGACGCTCGGTAGTTCCTCGCCGGGAACGCCCAGATAGTTCGGCAAATCGTAGTAGCCGGTGGCAATCACGATCTTGCGCGCGTGGTAAGTGTGGGTGGTGGTGCCGTGCGCCGCGCGGGTATGCACGACGAATTCGCCCTCCCCGCCTTCGATCTGCCCTACCGTTTCGTAAAGCCGCGTGTCGACTCCGTAGTGTTCCACGGCGCGTCGGTAGTATTTCAGCGCCTCGGCGCGCGTCGGCTTACCCCCGGCAGTAGTCATCGGGAGGTCGCCGATTTCCATGCGCTCGGGCGTAGTGAAGAACTGCATGTTTGTCGGATAGTGCTGGAGCGAATTACAGAGGCAGCCCTTGTCGATGACGAGCGCGGTCATCCCCGCGCGCTTGGCCTCGATCGCGCACGCCAACCCGGTCGGACCCGCGCCAATGCAGATCACGTCGTACGGCCCGTGATCAGCCACCGGCCGTGCCTCGTGACCTGCCCGTCCGGCAGGCGGGTTCGTCCCCCGTGATTCGTGATTCGTGTTCAATTCTTCTTTTCGCCTTTGTAGCGGCTTGTCCTGAGCTACGTCGAAGGGCCGCCTCGCTTTTAGGCGGGCGCCGTTGCCCTGCCTTCGTAGCGGCTCGTCCTGAGTGCCGTGGCGAAGGGCCACCTTTTTACCCTGAGCAGCACGAAGGGCGGGTGGGCGCTTTTGCCGTAAGGTTCAAATGTAACGCGCCCTTGGCCATCCGGCCGCGCGAGGACCCCTTCCAGGTTAAACCCCGCTTCCCTGCTCGCCGCGCCGAAGCCGCTCCGTGGCGAAGGAGGGCTCGCCGCGCCGAAGCCAGCCTCTGGCGAAGGAGGGCCTGCCGCGCCGAAGCCAGCCTTTGGCGAAGGAGGGCCGCGCCGAAGCCGCTCGCTCTTAACTCCTCAATCCCTCGACTCTCAACTCCCTTTCCCACCCTGCCATATCTCGGAATCCGTCGCAAGGAGTTCTCGCCGGGGCGAGCCTGAGAGAGGCTGAGATGCGAGGTGGTGATGCAGATGGCGAGCCGTAGCCGCTAGGTCTGTCTCGTTCGGCGCGACACGGGGCTTGCATCCGCGTGCCGCGTTTGTAGCTGGGCGAAACCGCCTGCGGGACGCGGTTGTGTTTCCTAATGTAGCGCCGACCCTTTACGGGCGGCAGAATTGGGCAGGGCTGAATCCACATGAAGCAAACACCAAACAAAATCCGCCGGGCACATCGCAACATGAGGCAAGAGGCGCCCGAAGAGCGTAAGATTCGGCCCGTGCAATGCGGAGAGGCGCGGGCTGATGCCTGATTTTCGGCGCAAGAACATTCGATTGCCACCGGAAAATTACATCGGACGAAGGCTTTATTTCGTCACTCTGTGCTTTTTCGGGCGCCGGCGGGCGGGCGCGAATCCCGAAATCGCGCGTTCGCTAATCGAGCAGTTACGTCTCACTGCGGCGGAGCTTGGATTTGTTGCGCATGCTTACTGCGTGATGCCGGACCACGTGCACCTGCTGGTCGAGGGCAAGCGCGCCGAAAGCGACCTGATGAGATTCATCGAATTGTTCAAACAGAGGACCGGATTCGAATTGGGCTACATCCGCGGCAGGCGGCTGTGGCAATTCAAGTATTACGACCACATCGTGCGCGCGAACGAGTCGGCCGAGCGGATCGCCTGGTACATCTGGATGAATCCCGTGCGCAAGGGGCTTTCCCGCACGCCGCAGGAATATCCATTCGCGGAATCGCTGACCGAGATTGGTTCCGCGATGCTGCAAAAACCTGTGGCGGAACCGTGGACCCCGCCGTGGGGAAAAGAAGTTTCCTGATGTTTCCTAATGTAGCGCCGCCCTTTGAGGGCGGCAAAATCGTGCGACGCTGAAATCGCATCCACTGATTAGCCGGGCTACGACGGGAAGCATTTCGCGAAGGCGAGGAGGAGGCGCGGGGAGCCGCGAAGCCGGACTTTGCCGCGCAGGAAGGCCCAGAGGAGATTCGCGTCCTTTGAGAGGAAGCGGAGCCAGGTGCGGGCGTCGGCCGTGATGCGCAGATCGGGCGCGCCCTGGTGGCCGTCGGCGACGGTGAGTTTTTGATCCCGGATCACGACGGTGGCGAGGCGCGGTTCTTCTCCTGTGAACGTGAAATGATACGTGGCGTCGAGGCCTTTCGCTTTGCCGCGCTGGAAGGTGAGTCGTAGGCCGGGCAAGAACGCCGCGATCGACGCCACGCGCAGGCCGTTGCCTACGCGCTTCGCTCTTTTGTGCGGATAGCGGCGAGCGACGAATGATTCGGCGTCGGACTCCGGGATCACGTAGACGGTTTCTTCCTTGTCCTGCAGCGGCTTCACGACCTCGCGCAGAAATTCGGGGCGGTTGGTGAGGAACGGAGCGATCACATCCTCGCCGGCCGGGCAGACCGAGAGGCAATACGCCGCTTTGTAGTTCGCGCCGAACGAGAGGCTTTGCCACATCGATGCGCCTTCGGACGGCGTGACTTTGCGGCGATAATCGCGGCGGTCCTTGCTGTCGGCGATCTGCTCGACCCAATCGTTGAAGCCGCCCATAAACTCGCGATAGTTGTGCGTGAGGCAGGCGGAAAAATCGAAGTTGCCGTCGGCGCCGATCGCGCCCGTGGGGCATGCGGCGACGCACAGCTTACATTCGAGGCACGGATTGTAATCGGTCGGATGCGAATATTCGGTGACGCGCGCGTCGACGAGGACCGTGGCAAGCAGGATGAAGCTGCCGAATTTCGGATGGATCACGTTGCGATGGATGCCCATGCGGCCAAGCCCCGCGGCCACCGCGACCGGCTTGTGCGAGACGACCCAGATCTTGCCGCCCGGGAAGCGGCTCATTTCCATCGGAAAGCCGACAGTCGCGTTGACGGCGCGAATTCCCTCCTCTTGCAGCGCCGAAACGATGTGCGCGGCAATGTCGTTGAGATCGTGATTCACGCGATGGAATTCGACGTTGGCGACCGAGCGCGCCACGCTACGGATCGGCTCGCGGTTCATCCGCGCGACGAGGCTGATCAGCGTTTTCGCGCCGGGGAAAAACGAGAGGATGTCGTCGCGCTGCGGAGCCAGCTCGGCGCGGTCGATTTCGACAAAGCCGACGTCTTCCGCGCCCGCCTCGAGGCAGATTTGGCGCAGCCAGTGCGAATCGAGCTCGACCGGCGCGGCGGGCGGCGCCGCGGCAGGCCCGCCGGCGGCTGCTGCGGCGGCCGCGCGCGCGTAGAACTGTTTTACAGTGGGATGTTCCGCCATTTCGGGCATGGTGGCCTCCTATGCTCTGATTTAGTACAAGGAATCAAGTGGTCATGTGCGGTTTCAAACCAGCATGGGATCGTTGTCGACTACTTGCGACCAGCGGACGCAGCAAGAAATAGAATGCGACGACGTGCGTGATCATCAGTACGGGCACATAGATGATCGGGATGGCATAGGTGGCTCCCAACTGGCCCGCTATCGCGGGAAGGCCGGTCTGAATGGCGTGGTAGTAGTCGACGATGAGGTCGGTTGCTCCCGCGAGATTGAATGCGACGACGAAAAACCAAAAGAGCGGACGTACCCTTACCGTGAGAAGCGCCAGGATGGCCAGCACTCCGGTTGCAAAGTCCCCGTAGGCGGCAAACACTGTGAACTTGGCGGAGATGTCCGGGCCAAGGATGCCCGGAAGGATAAAGACCAGCCCGAAGAAGCGGAAGCTGTGCACGGTGGCGATGACGCGCTGCGCATCGACTCGGTCCATCGCCTTGAGCCTGGGCCAGAAGTAGGCCCCGAAGCAAAGCAGCCACGCGACATAGCCAAGAACGAGTTGAATTCGGAAGATCGTTTCTGACGACATGTTGGCCTCCTTATCGGGATTGTCGGCCCTTCGCGAAATATCGCCCTCTTTCAGTAGATGTATATACAGCTATGGCGATTCAAAAAAAGTCATGCTGCCATGGCAGCCTCCGCCGCTGCGGTCAGAATCGATTGCAGGCTGTTCCAGCCGGCGCGCCGAGCTGGTTTCGCAGCCGCGATTGCGCGCGTTCCCAATCTGGCAGCGCGCGCTTGAGCTGCTTGCGTCCGAGGGCGGTGAGCTGGAGGTGGCGTTCGCGGCGATCGGTTCCCTGCGCGGAGGCGATCCAGCGATTTTCGACGAGCGGGCGCAGCGTGCGCGTGAGCGTGGTGCTGTCCATGCAGAGGAGCGCGCCGATGCGGCCCTGCGTAACGGCGCCGGTTCTGTCGAGCGCTTGCAACAGCGTGAATTGAGTCAGGGTGAGGCCGGTGGCGCGCAGCTCGGCGTCATAAAGCTGGCGTGACGGCGCGGGCCGCGCGGCGCAAATTCGCGCAGGCGCAAGGCAACTGAACTTGGTGCGTCGGAGTCTCCATAGATGTATGTATATACATATACTATGAAAATGTCAAGCGGCCAGACAAGGGCAGCGCGGCTCTGCACGACGCCCCTTTCAACTTCCTGCATGCTGCTATGCGCGCTTGGCCCTCACGTCGGCTACGCGAATGATCAGGCGTTTGCCGAGCGCTTTGGCTGCGCGCGTGATGGTGTCGAGGGTCACGGAGACATTCTGTGGGTCGAGTAGGCGGTCCAGTTGGGACCGGCTTGTCTGAAGCTGCTTGGCCATCGCCTGTTTGGTTTTCTGCTGGTCGCGCATGGCCTGCTCGAACTGCCAGGCCAGCACACGCTTGATGGCGACCGCTTCGACCTCTTCCCGAATTCCCTCCTGTTCAAGGAAGCTGTCGAAGGTCGAACCGCTGCGGCCTTTCGCCCTGCGATTCAACTTAGGATTCTTTCCTGCTTTCATCGGGGTCCTCGCGCACACAGTGTACCGCAGATGGTACATGCAGCGCTGGCCTCTCGCTACAGCGAACGTCGTTATGCTTGACGTAACGCGTACTTTACGGGTATCTTTGGGCGGTGATCCTCGGCTATCGGGATAAGCGGACGAGGGAGTTCGCCGCCGGGAAACGCGTCAAGGCGTTCTCGGGGTTCGAGCGCTCCGCGCGATTGAAGCTCGACCGGTTGGAGGCGGCCACATCGCTTGGCGATCTTGCGGCGCTGCCCGGCAACCGTTTTGAGGCGCTGAAGGGCGATCGCAAAGGGCAATACAGCATCCGGATCAACGATCAATGGCGCATTTGCTTCGAGTGGCCTGACGGGTCGCCGGGCCCCTCGAACGTTGAGATCGTCGACTATCACTAGGAGAATCGCTATGACATCGATTGCCATTCATCCGGGCGAGCATTTGGCTGAGGAACTGGATGCGCTCGACATGAGCGCGGCGGAACTCGCGCGGAAGATCGGCGTGCCTACGAACCGCGTCACGCAAATCCTGAATGGGACGCGCGCCGATTACCGGCGACACGGCTCTGCGCCTCGGCCATTTCTTTGGCACAAGCCCGCAGTTTTGGCTCAACCTGCAGAGCCTCTACGAACTGCGGCTCGCCGAGCAAAAGGCCGGGAAATCGATCGAAGCGCTGCCCCGTTTGAAACGGCGAGAGCCGGTCCACGCGTAGTTCCCCCGGGAACGCCAATCTCCTGATTGGCCTCTACGAGCTTCAGGCACACCGGCCAAACCGCCATTCGGGAGAATGGCGTTCCCACGGCGGCGCGCTGCTATTGAGATCTGCGATCTTGCCGCCTTTTGCCGAGAGCATGAGCTGGATCAGCTCTTCGGTGATTTTCGGCTCGAGGCCTTCGGTGTGTCCCTTCTTTCTCGCGGATGACGTCGGCGACGACGCGGCCGTCCTTACAATCGGGATATTGCATCACCTCGGCGGTGCCCGGACGCGGCAAATGTCCCCAGGAATCCGAGCCGGGATTTTGGTGCTCGGGGTCGTAGACGTAGCCCGGCCTGGTGTCGACCACATCGGGGAGGCGGACGCGCGCGCCGCAACTATATTTCGCGGCCCAGGGCGAGGCTTCGGGCATGGGCTGGCCGCCGAGTTCGTACTCGCCCGTTTCGAAGATGAACGAGAAATCGGCGGACGGAGGTTCGCGCAGCGCCGCCATCGCGGCCATCAGTTCAGCCGGATTGAGAAGCGGGAGCGTGCCGGGATTCGCCTGCGTCGCCGCGAAGAAGCTTGCCGGGATTGGCGGCTGCGGGCCCAGGCGGCCGCCGGAGAGGCTGAGCCAGCCGTCGACGCGGCTCGCGAAAAAGGGCGTGCGCAAGAGGCGGTTGGACGTCATGCCGCCCTGCGAGTGCCCGACGAGCCAGAAGGCTCTGATATTTTGCTTGCCGATTTGATCGACGAGCGAGGTGACGATATTTTGCAAATACTCGTCGTCGGCTGCGGACCAGATGCGCGTCGGCGAATTCGGCGTGGCGACCACCAGGCGGTATTTGCCGACGTAATCGAGCAGCGGAAAATAGTGGCGCTGCCAGTTCCCGTAGGCGCCCGCGCCGTGAATGCTGAGAATCAGCGTGACCTTTTCGCCCGGCTTCAGGTCGCAGGGATAGTCGAGGAAGTAGGTGCGCCGCGTTTTCATTTCGACCACGGGGCCCTGATTGATCTCGCGATCCGCCGGGCAGTCCGCATCGGGACAGTGCAGGATCGGCGGCTCGACGCAGGGCGCGCCCGCGAAGCGCAGTGGTGGTTGCTGTTGCGCTTGCGCGGCGGCGTATCCCATGAACGCCGCGATGGCGCCGGCCATCACCAACGGCTTGATCCAAGTGCGCGAAATTTTCATATGATTGCCTCCGATGCGATCCGGATTCCCCCCTCAAACCGCCACTATGGCGGTGGCCCAGTTGCCTCCTTCTACATTCGGAAGGCGTCGCAAGGCAAGGGCAGATTTTTCGATCTCGTCGCAGATCGATGTAGCTCACCCCGCTTTCCCGGGGTGAGGTTTTCCGGCTTTTCGGCCCCGGATCGCCGTGGAATATGCACTTGTCTTCGTAGCGGGCGCCTTTCAGGCGGGCCGGGCTTGCTGCTCTGCAAGAACGCGCCAAAAACGATCTTTTTTGTCCATTTAAGTGCCGTTTAAGCTTCCGCTAGGGGGCTGCTCCAGTCACCTCTTATTGCAATGTTTTGGAGCGAGCTACAACCGCAAAACCGGCTGCGCGCTGCTTCGGAACGCTTCATTTGTGTTCGGAGGGGCTTCGGATAGAATGGCGTCGCAGTTGAATCGAGCGGCAGCGGCTCTGGGTGGGCAGGCTGTGCGTATAGCGAAGACATTCAAGTTTGGCACGTTTGCGATGCTGATTTTGTCGGCGGGGGCGATGTTTGCGCCGGCCGCAGCCGCGCAATCGCCTGTGTCCACGCGGTCTCCGGCGAAGGCGCTCAGTTCGAAGACGCGGCTGATCACCGTGGACGTGGTCGCGAACGACTCGCACGGCAATTCGATCGCGGGGCTGAAGGCTTCCGATTTCCAGATTTTCGACGACCGCAACGGCCCGCAGAAAATCGCCCGCTTCGTATACTTCGACCGGTCGACGAAACCCGGGCAGCCTGCGGCGAGCGCGGCCGCGCACGAAACGGCCGGCACGTACTCGAATCAGGTTTACGCAAATCTCGCGGTTCCGCCAACGGTCCTGCTGATCGACGCCCTCAACATCGAGTTCGGGAATCACGCTGTGGCGCAACGCCATGCGCTCAAGCTGCTGGACGATGTGCCAGCCGACACGCCGATCGCCGTTTTTCTGCTGACGCACTCGCTCACCGTGGTGCAAGGATTTACGACCGACCGGGCGCTCTTGCGCAAGGGCGTCGACCGCGCCTTCGGGACGAGCGTCCCCAAGATCGAGAATCCCCAAGACGATCCCGACAGCGCGGCGAACAAGGCGACGGGCGACGAGCGCCAGAAACTCCAGGATGCCCAGCAGATGGTGTACGCGGAGCAATTGACCGTGCTGGCGGACCAAAACGCCGACGCGATGCTGGCCATGGCGAACTACCTCAAGGATTATCCGGGGCGAAAGAATCTCGTCTGGATTTCCGAGGCGTTTCCGCTGTGGATCGAGCCCGGCGCGAATTACAACGGAAACACCGACGCGCAGCTCGCGAGCTACTCGCGGCAAGCTTTCGCCGGAAGCGCGTCTTTTGCGCCGCAGGTGCGCTCGGCCGCGGAGGCGCTGACCGACGCGCGCGTGACCATTTATCCGGTGGATGCGCGGGGGCTCGATGTGTCGGGGCTGTATTCCGCTTCGACAGAGCCGCCAGCGATGACGTCGGGCAATCCGCAGGACGCGATCAACGCGGGCGCGCTGATGGGCGCGCAACTCATCCGCGAAGATACGGACCGGAGCTTCTCGCAGGACACGATGGAAAAAATGGCCGCGGACACGGGCGGCATCGCGTGCCGGAACACGAACGACTTGTCGGGATGCGTCGCGAGGGCGATGAAGGACGGCGCGTCCTACTACGAAATTTCCTACTATCCGGAAAACGTCCGCTGGGACGGCAGCTTTCATGCGATTACGGTGAAGACGGTCGCGCACGGGGAGAAGCTGCGTTTTCGCCGCGGCTATTTCGCGACGGATACGGTGGGGCTTGCCAAGCAGAAGCCGATGCAACTGCTGCGGGACGCGTGCGCTTCGCAATTGCCGGCCACGTCGATTCCGATCACGGCGGAGGCGATTGCGCCGCCGAAGGGCGGCAAGCAGCCGGACGAGACGAGATATTTCGTGACGATTTCAGCGAGCGGCCTCAGCCTAACGTCCGCCGCCGGATCGCTCGCGCTGAATTTGCAGACGGCGGTATGCGAATACGATCCGAAAGGCAAAACTTTTCGGATCTACGAGCGCGACATTTCGCGGGCCGTTCCCGAGGGCGCGGATCATTCGTGGCAGGCGCAGGACGTGCGGAACGTGGTGGTCTTTAAGGCGAAGCCGGATACGCAGCACCTGCGCATCGCCGTGCTGGACGCGGCGACAGGCATGACAGGGGCGGTCGACGTACCCGCGCATCCGCGGGATTTCGTCGCGCTGTCTTCAGGCGTGGCGCCGGGTGGGCCGGCCGCGAAGCCGGATGCGGTGCTGTTCACACACCTCGCGTTTCGGTCGTCCTTGGGCGAATCCGGCTCTTTGGTTGCAAATAGCAACGAGCTGTCGTACGTGGGGAAACTGAACGCCGAGCGAGCAGCGCCAGCGTTTTTCGAGAGCGTCTACGGGAAAAGATTTCATTGCGAGGCGGGAAGCCTCATTGCAAACGACCCGGCTTTCGCGCCGAATTTCGAGTTTGCGTTTCGGAATTCGGACGGGCTCAGCGTGGTGGTGAATCTGGCGGGCGATCACCCTGCATACTCCGGCGGGCTCGACGTTGATTCAAGCGCGAAGGCATTTTTCGATCGCGTGTGGAAACTTTGCCACTGCCAGGCGCAGTGAAAAGCGCCCAAACCGGTGGCAGGTGACGTGTGCCATCGGAAAAGCGAGTACGCACGGTGGCTGGGTGCTCGCTGCGAGGACCCACCCTCAAAAAAACAGGGGTGGGGCACCCGGAACGTCAAAGGCGAAGGCGCGGAGCTGAAGCTCCGATTCCCTAAACAGCATTTATGAGATGGCTTGATGGCTTCTAGTCACGCGATGGGAAGCAGGGCATCGGCAAGCTCGGCGGCGAAGGCATCGAGCTCGGCGGTGCGCTCGGGAGTGACTTCGACCTTGTCCTGCTTGCGCACGAACCAGTGGCCGTCGGACTGGATCATTCGGGCGCTGAGCTGTCCGCCGACGAGATAGGACGGCTCGCCGTAGAGGCTGAAGCCCTTGGTGCCGGCAGGTGCGAGCAAAGCGCCGACGTTGCCTTTGCGCACTCCGACGAAGTTCTCGTACATCGGGAAGGCGACGACGTCGAAACCCTGCGATCTGAGCTGCGCGAGGAAGCCGACCTGTTGTGGCGTTAGTTCCATACAGAAAAAGAATACCACTTTGGCGAATCGATGATAACGGCCTCGCAGCAGAGCTCGGAGGAGTTGCGTGCGGCTGTGGCTTCGGCGCGTGCGAGGAGCACGCCGGGGCAAGCCCCGGCGGCAAAGGGCGGCGGCGAGCCGCCGCACTCCACATCGTGCGTTTGGCAGCGATTCCCTGCTACAGCGACACACGACGTTCGATGGTAGAATCCGGGCGCTTCACGCGGAACTTTCCGAAGCGAGGTTGATTCCTATGCGCAAACTTTTTCTGGCTGTGATGACGTTGATCGCGCTGGCTGCGGCGCCGTTGCTGATACCACGCGCGGCGCTGGGGGAGCAGCCGCAGGATTTCTCGAAGGTCGAGATCAAGGTGACGAAGGTTTCGGCAGTGGACTACTTTGAAAATTGCGAGAAAGCAATCTTCTTGAAAGCAAAAATACCGCTACCGATGCCTCCTAGTATGCCTACCGGAAGTCCAACGACGATTGTGAGAAGGCCTCCGGCAATATCTCCCGGATCGCCGCGGAAAATGCTTACCAGAACGAGGGGAACGAATAGGCAGACGAGAAACATTACGCAGCCGATCACAATGGCCACGAGAAGACGAAGTGCGAATTTCACCTAAACCGCTCTTTCCGCCCTCCGCTGCCCGTAGGCTTCCCAGAGGGCAACCAAATCAGCGACGCTCCACAGCCGATCCATTACGCCAGCCGCCATTGCTGAAGACATGCGGAGTGTACGGTGAATCTTGATTAAACTGTAGGCGATATAATTTAGCGCAGTCGCAGCGGCGTAATTCTCCGGCTTGGACCTGAAACCATTTGACAAGCGCGTGTAGCGCCGCATCGTTGTGCGAATCGTCCAGTTCTGCCGTTCTACAAATGAAGTTGAGAGATGCTTAAAATCAGGGTTCCCGCTGACTGCCTTCATGTCACAGCCGATGCACTTCGCTGACCAGCCGTCTCATAATGATGAGATTTACAATTCGCTGACCGGCCGTCCTCGCGTTGAGGCCGACGCCGTGGGGTTTCAGAAGCAAGCGAGCACGTGGGCGGCTTTGAGCCGTTCGGTCGAGGGCGCAGCAAGCAGCGCTCCTACAACTCCTCAAGTTGTTCATCGGCTTTCGTGTGGCAAGGAATAATCGAGCCGTAACCGGGCGGGTTTGAAACCCGCCCCTACCGAGGGATATTTATCTTAAGCAGAACGCGAGCACAGACAGGATTGTCTGTGCCACTTTTCGGTACAGACCGGGCACATGCCTGACAGATTGGACCGGGGACATTCCTGACACTGCAGCGATGGGGCGTGTAGAACAGCGAGATGCCCTGGAGAGCGAGCAGTGTAATGGACGAGAGAGCGCGATTTGTTTTGGAGCACGAACAGAACCTATACACGATGACCGAGCTGTGCGAGATCTATGAGATCTCGCGAGAGACCGGCTATTACTGGCTGCGGCGCTACCAGCAAGGAGGGCTGGAGGCGCTTAAAGGCCAGGGCCGGGCACCGGAGCGGCATCCGAACCAGACACCCGAGAGGATCGAAGCAGCGGTGTTAGAGTTGCGGCGGGAGCACATGAGTTGGGGACCGCGGAAGCTGAAGAAGGTTTTGACGCGGGGAGCTACGAATACGACTTGGCCCGCGGCGAGTACGATCGGAGCGATGCTTTCGCGGGAAGGATTGGTGGTGGCGCGCAAGAAGCGGCGGCGCGCGCCGCCCTACACCGAGCCATTCGCAGCGGCCGATATTCCGAACCGCGTGTGGTGCGCGGATTTCAAGGGGTGGTTTGCAGCGCAGGACGGGGCGCGGATCGATCCGTTGACGATCAGCGACGCGTACAGCCGGTATCTGTTGCGCTGCCAGCAGGTGGAGAAGACCAACGGCGAGCACGTACAGGCGATTTTCGAAGGAGCGTTTCGGGAGCGCGGGCTGCCGTGGGCGATTCGAACCGATAACGGGCCGCCGTTTGCGTCGCGAGCGATTGCAGGGTTGTCGCGGCTGGCGGTGTGGTGGATGAAGCTGGGGATCGTGCCGGAGCGGATCGCGGCGGGCCATCCGGAACAGAACGGGCGGCACGAGAGGATGCATCGCACATTGCAGCAAGAGACCGCGGCGCCATCGGCGGCGAACCGACGGGCGCAGCAGCGGGCGTTTGATCGATTCCGGCGCGAGTACAATGAGGAGCGGCCGCACGAAGCGTTGGAAATGCAGACGCCGGCTGTCGTATACACGTCTTCGGAGCGTTCTTATCCACCGCGAGTGCCCGAGCCGGAATATGGCAGCGCCATGCAGGTGCGGCGCGTCCACGAGCGGGGGCAGTTTCGCTGGAAATGCCAGCACGTGTTTCTGAGCGAAACGCTGCGAGGAGAATCGATCGGCTTGCTGCCGGTGGATGATCGCATCTACACGGTGTACTTTGCCGCGTTCCCGATCGGACGGTTTGACAGCTACAAGCGAGTGGTCCTGCCTCTGCCACAAAAGGCGGGTGACTTTGGGCCGACTGCAGGGGAAGGGGAAATTCCCCCTTCCCCTGCACCCCATCCCCTCGATCAACAAAAACAAAAAGTGTCAGGGATGTGCCCGGTCTAAAGTGTCAGGAATGTCCCCGGCCGTATATTCGGGATCGGCCCGAGCACGCGGACAGGATTGTCCGTGACACCCTTCGGATTCGCTTGGGCACAGACAGGATTTTCGGTGCTACTCGCTGAGGCCGACGCGGCGGACCAGGTCCGCGAATCGAGGGTCGCCGCGGATTGGGTCGAAGTACGGATGCACTTTGACGAACTGCAGCATATTGGATTGTTCTTTGTAGGCTTCCTCGAGCCAGATGAAGGCTTGCTCGTTCTCGCCGAGCCCTAAGTAAGCGTTCACCAGGGCGGCGGCCGGAACATAGCCAGTGTTTCGGCGGCGCTTCAGTTCAGCCAGGAGCCGAAGTGCATCACTGCGCCGTCCGGCGTGCGCATACGCCCGGACCAGTATTCCGATGGGGCCCGGGCTGCGGTTCGACATTGCAACCGCTCTCTCGAGCACGGGGATTGCGTCTTCGGACTGATTGTTCGCGATTAACACGAATCCCAGGTCCATCATGGCGCCGAAATCACCGGGTTGTACCGCCAGCGCAGCGCGCAACTCGCGTGTGGCCTCGTCGTAATGGCGCGCCTGAAACAACGTCCAGCCGAAATCCTCGAAGGAAACCGCCAGCGGGTCGAGTTCCCGGCCGCGCTCGGCTGATGCGAGAGCATCGTCCACGCGTCCCTGGCACACCAGCCACAAAGCGAGTTCCTCGTAAGCGGGAGCGC
Source organism: uncultured Acidobacteriota bacterium (assembly GCA_963814735.1). Classification (GTDB taxonomy): domain Bacteria; phylum Acidobacteriota; class Terriglobia; order Acidiferrales; family UBA7541; genus Palsa-295. The sequence continues at coordinate 124,075 of CAWFEC010000004.1, forward strand.
TGTTGGGGTCCAATTCGAGAGCGCGCCGGTATTCCGCCTCTGCTTCCGCCCAGTGCCACTGCTTCTGCTTTACATCGGCCAGCAGGACGTGCGCTTCAGCAAGATTCGGATCGAGCTCGAGGGCTTTCTCGGCGGCATTTACGACTTTCGGGCGCGTCTCTTCGGGCACGCCGCCTATGAAAACCGTGCCGAGATTGCTATATGCGTGTGCCAAGCCCACATAGGCGGGCGCGAAGGTAGGATCTCTCTCGATCGCAACTTCAAAGTAAGGAATGCTGGCCTCGAATTGGGCTTTGCTGGTGCTTTTGTTGAGCGCGAATTCACCTCTCGAATAACTGTCGTAAACTTCGGGCGCCACGGGCCGCGCGGCCGCGAGCCTTTGGTGTTCCGCGCCTGTGGTCGTCGCTTCGACCCTCTCGGCAATGGATTGGGCCAGGTCGCTTTGCAGCGTAAAGACGTCGCGGAGATCGCCGTCATACGTTTCCGACCAGAAATGCTCATCCGTGGAGGCGCGAATCATTTGAGCGGTGACGCGAATGCGATTGCCTTGTCGCATCACCGAGCCTTCCACAATCGCGTCCACGTGCAACGCCCCGGCGATTTCGGGCACGGACAACTGCGGATTCTTGAAACGCATCACCGACGTGCGTGAAATCACGCGCAGGCCCTGAATGCCGGAAAGGCGGCCGATCAGCGCGTCGGTCATCCCATCGGCGAGATATTCCTGGCTGGCATCGCCGGTCATGTTTTTCAGCGGGAGCACGGCCAAAGACTCGATCTTGCGTGGCGCCGGATTTAGGGCGCGGGGCCGAGATACGGCGTAGACGACCGCCAGCAAACCGAGCGCGACAACGCCAGCTAGAGCAAACCAATGGCGAGCCGATAGAGCCGATTTTCTGCTTTGGTCGACCGGCGATTCCACAGGCGCCTCGGACTTTTGGCCGTTCTCTTCTTCGCCCAAGCGCGGGCTGCGGCTCCGCAGCCAAGCGTCAAGCTCCGAACCGAGGGCGTAGACGGAGCCGCGCTTGTCGTGGAGGTGGCGGTGGACGGGTATCCCCTCCCGCTTTTCCCATCGTTGGACGGTCGTGACATCGCGGCCGAGATATGCCGCGATCTCCTTCCACGAGTCGAGCGGAGCTTCGACGGGCCTTTCCGACGGTGCGGTGCCGGGAAATGTCTCGCCCATTGGGCTCTCCTAAACGAATCCTGCGATGCGGACCAGACAGGTAGCCTGATTGTATAGCGATACCTCGATAACTGCAAAAGGCTGTACTCGTCCACATGATTAGTGACACTTGGCTTTCTGTTTGTGAGATTTCCAGCGCTCAAGAAATTCGAGCGGAGTGAGATAATGGAGCGCCTGGTGAGGGCGGACGGTGTTGTAAATGTGTTCCCAGCGACGGAGCTGGGGATTGAGATGCGCGACGTTCCAGCGGTCGGGGATCACCTGATAGAACTCCTCGTGATGCGTGCGATGAGAGCGTTCGACCTGCCCGTTGAGCTTCGGCGAGCGTGGCGGAAGCACGAAGAGCGGCAGGTTTCGTTGTTGGCAAGCGATCTCGAATTCGGCAGCGAATTCGCTGCCGCCATCCACCTGCAGAGCGGCGATGGGGAAAGGCATGCGATCGACCAGCGTGTCCAGGAAGCGAGCCGCGGCCAACGAAGTGGCGCGTTCGTGCACCTCCAGCACATCCCAACGAGAGACCATATCGCGGGCCGAGAAGTGCTTCAGTACCACGCCGCGCGCCGGTCGCACCTCTTTCGTGTCGAGCTGCACAGAATCACCCGGCCTTCGAATAGGCCAAAAATGGGGCTTTCGCCGGGCCCAGGGACGGCCGCGCATCTTGCGGCGCCGGACCGCTATTCTCGCCGGAGTTTCCACCAGCACGCCGCGGCGCTTCAGGTCGTTCAGGATCCGGCCCACCATGGACGTGGAGAGCCGCAGATTTTTGCGGCCCAGCAGCACGACCAGTTTGTCCTTCCCCCAGCGCGGATACTCGCGTCGCAGAGCGAGAACGGCTTCGCTCTGCGAGGGAGTCCAGGTGGGTTGGCGATGCCGATGTGGTCGATGCGAGCGATCCTCCAGAGTGGAGAGGTTATGAGGATCGTAGCGCCGCCACCAGCGATAGAACGTCTGCCGGCTGATCCCAAAGTGGCGGCAGGTAAAAGCCGCATTGCGGCCATGACGCAAATAATGACTCATCCAAGCCAACCGGAGCTGACCGACTCGGCTCAGCTCGCACCTAAAGCGCGAAAGCGCGCGCTCTCTGGGCACCTTCCCTGTTCGTATTTGCATAGCGACACTCTACCGAGTGTCACCAATCATTCTGAACGAGAACAAAGGCGGCATTTGGCGGTAACCGGCCGTTCCGCGCATTGCTGTTTGACTGTACCACCCAGCATGTCCGATGGTTGCCGAGCGCCTCGAGCGCGAAATCGCCGGAATGCACTTCTTGGACAGAAGTTCGCTGCGGAAGATATGCCATCTCTTGCCGCCCCAGAAGAGGCTTTCTGCGATAGAGACAGCAATGTCAAAATTTGGAGGGTTCTAATGAAGAGCAAAACTTTGTGGTGGACGGTACGTATCGTCGCGATCCTGCTCCTAGGAGTGGCTACCAGCGCCCTGGCGCAGGCTCCGACGCCCGAGCACCTGAGCGGGATCATCAATGACTATACGTCTTCGCATGACATCAAAGGCAATCTGATGGGGCCGTGGGAAATGCGAGGGACATGGTCACTGGAATTGCACAGCCGATCGGGTTTGGCCGACTTTTCCGCAGCCATGACCATGGAACACTCGGACTACGCGATTACTCAAGCTGTTGTTAACGCCGACGATCCAGTGACGCGCGGCGCTCATACTCACCACTTCACCATGAAGAACGCCACGATCAGCACCAATACGAGCGCTTGCCCTCCCGAACCTGCCGGGAATCCTGCTACCACCGGCCGCTTCGCGATCAATGGTTACGTCGACATTACGGGTAATGGAAGCCCGGCGCCCTTTTCGAAGGGTGGGACAGTGCTGTCACCGCTGCAGGTGTGCGTCACCGGAGGGACGGAAGTCGAGTATTCGAACATCACACTGGTGCTCGGCGCGCCTGCCACGGGGCATTTCGGCACACAGGCGATCCATGGCCTCGTGCGCAAGTCGAAGGAGCCAGAACACGACGATCACGACGACCGCTAGGACTGGGGGAGGACACGGCAAGAACCTGCCGCGTCCGTCGTACCCGGCGACGTTCCCGTCTAGTTTTGCTGCCGCCTATTCGATCTGCTCGGTCAGCCGTCACTCAATAGTCGAGCTTCATCGGTAGACGGGCGGCGATAGAGCGCCTGACCAGCTCATAGAAGATGCAAAAGCCGAAGCGTGCGCTAATCTCCAGAGGAGCGCCATAATCCGCGCCGTCTCGACGCCACTGTGAGATTTGGCGGTCATCGGCATTCCAGGTGCGCAAATTCAGCTCACGCAGCTCGGCCAGCAGCCGGGGACTCGATCCGATCACGATACTGTCTCCGACGATCGCAGCGGTTCGCGCTGGCGCATCAAATTCGACCGGTAGCCAAATCTCGGTGTCGGCGAGGAGGTGTCGATAGAGCGATTGTGGGTTCGCGCGGGACGATTGGTACGCAGGGTCTTTTTCCCATCCCTCCGCGGTTTCGCGTCGCTTTGCGCTGGGCAGCTCATCGTACGCTGCCCATAGAACCAGGGCTCCGTAGCAGTCCCATGCAGGCTTGTCCGTTGCATATTCCGCCTCTGGATCCTCGTTCCAATCAAGGCCGGCGATACGGAGTTCGCGCCGCAGGCGGTCGCGCCAGCGGCGAACAACCCGGGCGGCGTCAGGGCCGCGGAAGCCGATGCGATCACGCAGCCGATCAAGCCATCCACGGTTCGGCCGGATAATCTGCACGGGAACACCGCTCCCCGCCATGACTTGTTGAACGATCGTCTGCCAGTTGCCGGCGTAGTATCGCGTAAGGGGACCCACATAGACGTCGAGACCCATTCTGCGGTTTATTTATCACGTGAATGCACGGATTGCCAGAACTTCAGAAGCTGCTGGATTCCGGCCCTTATGTCTGCGTCACCTAGGCTGCTGATGACGAGAGCGAGCCGGATTCGAGGCGGCGCAGGACTGCGCGCAGAGCCGCGGCGAGTTCCTCGCTGCTGACGTGGCTCTTGCGGAATTGCAGGCGCAGATGGAACGCGCCGTCCTCGGATTCGTAATCGAAGACGAAGGGCTGCGGGCGCGGCGCCGATTCCATTTCCTCTTTGCGGGCGCGGCGCGCTTCGTCGCGGGTGAGATTGCCCTGGACGATGCGGTGCACGATCTCCTGCATCTTCTTTTCGGTGGGCTGGCGCGCGACTTGAAGAAGCAGCGATTTTGAGGCGATTCCGTTTTCGATGCAGGTGTGACGGACTTCGTCCGGAATCACGCGCAGCGACATCGTTTCGGTGACGGAGGAGCGCGAGCGGCCGATTTTCTTGGCGATGTCGTCGTGGGTGTAATCGAACTGATCGGCCAGGCGCTGCAGGCCGTCCGCTTCCTCGAAGGCTGTGAGATCCTTGCGCTGGAGATTTTCGATGAGCGCGATTTCGAGCGTTTCGGCATCGTCGGCGATCTTTTCGATGCACGGCAACTCGTGCAGGCCGGCGGCCATCGACGCGTGATAGCGGCGCTCGCCGGAGATGATGTAGTAGGTGTCCTCGTGCGGGATGTAGCGGACGAGCAGCGGCTCGAGCACACCCTTCTGCTTGATCGAGTCGGAGAGTTCGCGAACATCGCCGATGGTCTTGCGCGGCTGATCCGGATTGGGACGGATCTTGTCGATCGGGATCATGCGCCCGACCGATGCGCCGCTGAAGCTTGTTAGAGTCTCTACGTAATGCGCGTCATGCCGCATCTTGAGAGTGACGGGCAACCCGATCCTCTTCGACACGTTGCAATACCTCCTGGGCTAGTTTCTTGTAATCTTCCGCGCCGGAAGATTTCGGCGCATAGCTGAAAACGGTTTCCTTGTAGGCCGGGCTTTCCTCGAGGCGGACGTTCTTGGCGATGCGCGTCTTGAAGAGCGCGCCGCCGAAGACGGTGCGAATCTGCTCGTAGGTGTCGCGAGCGATGGTGGTGCGCTTGTCGTAGAGCGTGATGACCACGCCGAGGACTTTCAAATCGGGGTTAGGACGCGCGCGAATGCGGCCGTAGGTTTCGAGCAGGTCGTCGGTGCCCTCGATCGCGAAGTAGGCCGCCTGAATCGGGACGAGCAGGTGCGTGGACGCGACCAGCGCATTCACCGTGAGGATGCCGAGGGCGGGCGGCGTGTCGAGCACGATGTAGTCGAACTGTTTCAGGATCGGCGCGAGCGAATCCTTGAGGCGGAAGGGGGCGTCGAATTGGCCGGCGAGCTGCTGCTCGAGGCGCGCGAGAGCCAGACGACCGGGCGCGACGAATAAATTGGGATCCTTCGTCGAACGGATGACTTTGGCCATCTCGGCGCGCTGGTCGGCGAAGACGTCGTACATCGTGGTCTGGATTTCGTCCTGATTGAAAAACGCGATGGTCGCATTGGCTTGCGGATCGAGATCGATCAGGAGTGTTCTTTTCTTCTTGAGGGCGATAGCGGCAGCAAGATTGATGGCTGTGGTGGTCTTGCCGACTCCGCCTTTTTGATTGGCGATTGCCAGGACGCAGGTCAAACCTTTGCCCCTCAGTCTCGTAGTGCAACCCTAGACCAATACCTAGTGTCCTGAGGTTTGCCGTCCACTACGAGTAGCGCACAATGTACCTAGTCTGCGGCGCCCAACGCAAGAGAAATCTAATGGCGCCAACGGCTGGCACTTCGTGCCGCGGTCCGGCGTCCTTAGTGCTTCGGCGCATCTCGGAACATCCTAACAAGAGAAATCGAACCACGCGGCGAATAACTTTAGGGGACGACGAGCAAATTCCTCGTACATGTGCAGCGAACCGCACCGCTCCAGCTGCCCCGTCGCGGCACACGATTGCTCTTGAGGGCCCTTCCTTGCGGCACGGGCATCTTCACCGAGCAGCATCGCGCCGCCCTCTTTTCCACAGATGCGCGGGAATCAAAAGCGGCTTCCGTTCATCTATATCTCTGGTGAGGCGCGGGCTATTCCTGCATACTGCCGCCCACCAGCCCGCAGCAGTCCAAGGAGGAGATGCCATGCCGACAATCACGACCAGGGACGGAACCGAGATTTTCTACAAGGATTGGGGCAAGGGACAGCCAATCGTTTTCAGCCACGGCTGGCCTCTGACCGCGGACGATTGGGACGGGCAGATGCTGTATTTCGGGAACCTCGGCTATCGGGTGATCGCGCACGATCGGCGTGGCCACGGGCGCTCGGGCCAGACCTGGGATGGCAACGATATGGATACGTACGCGGACGATTTGGCCGAGCTATTCGAAAAGCTCGATCTGAAGGACGCGATCATGGTGGGGCACTCGACCGGTGGCGGCGAAGTGGCGCGCTACCTGGGCCGTCACGGCACGAAGCGCGTGTCGAAGGCGGCGTTGATCAGCGCGATCACGCCACTCATGCTGAAGACCGACCGAAATCCGACCGGCGCGTCCCGTGAGGTTTTCGACGGCTTGCGCGCCGCGCTCGCTGCCAATCGGCCGCAGTTCTACAAGGACATCACGATTCCCTTCTATGGCTACAATCGCCCGGGCGCGAAGATTTCGGAAGGCATCCGGGAGCATTGGTGGCTGCAGGGAATGGTGGGGAGCGTCAAGGCTCACTACGACTGCATCAAGGTTTTCTCGGAAACGGACACGACCGGGGACCTGAAGAAGATCGATATCCCCGTGCTGGTCTTGCACAGCAAGGACGATCAGATCGTACCGATCGCCGCGGCGGGCCCGATGGCCGCCAAGCTGCTGAAGAAGGCGACGCTGAAGGTCTATGAAGACCTTCCGCACGGCATGCCCACAACCCACGCGGATATTATCAACGCCGATCTGCTGGCGTTCTTCAAAGGAACGGCTGCGCAGGCATCGGCGTAAGCGCTCGCGATTGCCCGGCCCTCGCTTCTGTGCGAAGGCCGAGCCGTCTTGCGATTACCGTTGAGCTGCGGCCAAACTTGGCGGCGCCCGGCGCTCCTGCTAGACTCGTGTCTGCGCGCCGACGGGCGTGCCGACTCGACGAAAGGTGTGCATGGCGAGCACCGAGACCGTTCTGCAGCCGCCCGATCCGCCAGGCCGCATACCAGCCGTTGCGCCAGTGTGGCACACGCTGCTTTTCGTCGTCGTTCTGCTGGGAATGTCGCTGCTGCAAGCCATGCCGCGCTTCGCCGCGAGAGAGGCCCATCTTCCCAGCCGTATTCCGACCTACATCTTCACGATGTGCTACGAATTCGTATTAGTCGGTTACGTGTGGCTCGGGGCTTGGCTGCGGCACACGAAGTTGCGCGATCTGATCGGCGGGCGCTGGGCGCAGTGGAAGGATTTCTGGACCGACGTGCTGGTGGCGTTCCTCTTCTGGCTCGTTGTCCTCGGGGTTTTGGCGACGCTGTCGTGGGCGCTGCATTTCAATGGAAACGAAGCAGCAAGTTTTCTGATGCCGCAGACCATGCCGGAAATGATTCTGTGGGTTATGCTCGCCGCGACTGCCGGATTTTGCGAAGAGCTGGTGTTTCGCGGCTACCTGCAGCGGCAGTGCCTTGCGCTGACGCAAAACGTGGCGGCCGCCGTGATTTTGCAGGGTGTGATTTTCGGAACGGCGCACGCCTATCAGGGCGCGAGAGGCGTCATCGTGATTTCGATCTACGGGATGATGTTTGGCGCGCTCGCCGCGATGCGCAAAAGCCTGCGCCCGGGCATGATGCAGCACGCGACCGAGGACGGCGTTTCCGGAATCGTCTACCATTTTGCTTCGAAACTCCGCCATTTGCCGCTCATCCGATTTTAGTTTGGCCCGTCATGCTGTTGTGGTGAAGGAAAGTGCCGGTCGCGCTGGGGGCTACCAGGCTGCGGAAAAAAAGCAGATCCCTCGCTTCGCTCCGTTCCTACGTCAGGGCAGGCGAGATGACAGTCGAGGGAGTTTTGCGGCAAACCGCTACATCTTGTATCGCCCGAGATCCTCGTCGTTGAGGTTCTCGAGCCACTTGCGCAATTCCTCGCTGGAGCCCTTCTCGGCGGTGGCGCCGGTGATCTTCGAGCTTTTCAGCACCTGGTCGTCGACATAAATCGGGCAATCGAGGCGTAGCGCAAGAGCGAGCGCGTCGCTCGGCCGCGAATCCATCGAGATGATTTGGCCTTCGCGCTCCATCCAGATCAGCGCGTAGAAGGTGTCCTCCTTGAGGTCGCACACCACGACGCGTTGCACGTGGACGTTGAGGCCGTTCAGGACGTTCTTCAGGAGATCGTGGGTCATCGGGCGCGGCGTCTGCACTTTTTCGATTTCGAGGGCGATCGCGTTGGCTTCGTAGACGCCGACCCAGATCGGCAGAACGCCGCTGCCCTGGGTTTCCTTCAGGACGACCACTGGCATGTTGGTCATCGGGTCCATCATCAGTCCCCTGATCTTGACCTCGAGTTCCATGTGGCCCTCCCGTTTTGATTTCGCTGCCCGCTAAATCACCTGCTCGCCCGAGACGCTGTTTGCGCTCGCCCGAGTGACCTTCACTTGCACGTATTCTCCCAAAAGAGATTGATGAGGCGAAGTGAAATTTACGGGTCGGTTGCTAGTTGTGCGCCCGGCCCACTGGTTGCGCGATTCGTGGCGGCCGTCGACGAGCACTTCGAACGTGCCGCCAACGAGCTTTTCGTTGCGTGCGATCTGAATCTGGCGCTGGCGGTCCATCAGAATCGCGAGGCGTTTGCTCTTCTCTTCCTCGGGAATCGCGTCAGGCATGGTGGCGGCCGAAGTGTTGGGCCGCGGCGAATATTTGAATGAGAAAACGCCGTCGTAGCCGACCGCGTCCAGCAGCGTGATGCTCTGCTCGAAATCCTTTTCCGTCTCACCCGGAAATCCGACGATGACGTCGGACGTGATGCTGATGGGGCGGCGCGCGGCGCGAATCCAGGAAATCTTTTCGAGATATTCGTCACGCGTGTAGGTGCGGCGCATCGCGCGCAGGATCGGTGTCGATCCCGATTGCACGGGCAGATGAACGTGATCGCAGAGCGCCGGAGTGTCGTCGATTGCGTCGACAATCTCGCGATGAAAATCGTTCGGGTGCGAGGTGGTGAAGCGCACGCGGCGGATGCCGTTGACGGCAGCCACTTCGCGCAGCAGGCCGACGAAATTCAGGCTGCGCGGCGAGGGATCGCGATACGAGTTCACCGTTTGACCGAGCAATTGAATTTCGGTGTACCCGGCGTCGGCCAGGCGGCGCGCCTCGGAGAGTACCGACTCGCTCGCGCGGCTGCGTTCCGGGCCGCGGGTGTGCGGCACCACGCAGTAGGCGCAGGCGTAGTCGCAGCCTTCGATAATGGTGAGGTAGGCGCGGATCGGATTGTCGCGCCGGGTGATTTCCGTCTCGAATGTTTCGTCCGTGTCGAGGTCGAGGCCGCTGACGCGCCGCCCGCCTTCTTCGACTTGCGCCATCAGTTCGGGCAGTTTGCGATAGCTTGCCGAGCCGCACACCAGGCTGACCCATGGGGCACGCTCGAAAATTTCCTCGCCTTCCTGCTGCGCGAGGCATCCGAGGACGGCGATCACTTTGCGCGGTGCGGCGTAGCGCATCTCGCCGAGGCGCGAAAAAACCTTCTGCGCCGCCTTTTCGCGAATGCTGCACGTGTTGTAAAGGATCAGGTCGGCTTGCGCCATGCTTTCCGCCACGGCGTAGCCGCGCTCGAGCAAAACGCCCGCCACCTTTTCGGAATCGTGCGCGTTCATCTGGCAGCCGAAGGTCTCGATGTAAAAGGTCTTGCCGTTAGGAGGGGCCACGCGGGAATCGAGCTGGCGGAGATCGCTCGCGATGATGCCCGCTGCCGGCAGCGCTCCCGGTGTTGCGAGCGCCTCAATCCCGATATCAAAGGCTTTGCTCATGATCTGGACCGCAGTGTAGCACACGGCGCGGGCACGAAACCTCGGGCGAAAACCCCTAAGGCGCGGACGTGGCTTCAGCGCAGCCCGATTCTGCCGCCCTCGAAGGGCGGCGCTACATTAGGAAACACCACCCCGCATTGTCGCGGTTTCAGACGGTATCTCGATCTAGTGGCTTTCAGCGGGCGGCGCCATTACGTAATTATTGTAATCAATGGGCGTGTAACGCGAGCCTGCGTAAGGAGAATCGGCACCGGGCGAGTTGGAGTAATTCGGGCCGGGATAAACGGAATTGTATTGATCGTTGTAATCGCCCGATCCATTGTCCGCACCGTTGTCCGCCCCATTGTCCGTCCCATTGTCGGTGTAGTAGCTGAAATCGTAATTCTCCCAGCCGTACGGGTTGTACCAATAGGGATTCCAACCGTAGCCCCAATCTAGATAGGGGTCATACAATCCCGGGTAGCCCCAACCAAATCCCCAGTAGGGTCCCCAGCCCACGCCCCAGCCAAGACCCCAACCCCAGCCACTCCATCCCCATCCGCCCCAACCGAAACCGCCCCAACCCCAGCCGCAGTTCCAGCAGCCGCCCCAACCGTAGCCACCACCCCAACCGCCCCAGCCACCGCGTCCGCCGCCCCATCCGCCATTCCATCGGCGAACGTTGTTGAAATCGCGGCCGCCGCCAAACCTGTTTCCGCCGAAGCGGTCGCCGCCGGAGAAGGTGTTGCGTCCGACTCCGGAGCCTCCGAAACGTGACACGCCGCGCCCCGAAGAGACTGCGCGCGGGTCAGCCGCGAAATTATTGCCGGATCGCCCGAACGAGTGCCAGTGACCATCGGCGATCGCGGAGCCGTGAAAGCCAGAAGCCGAGGCGTTCATTGCATGGCCGCCGCTGCCAAACGAATGCCATCGACCGTCCGCGACGGCATTGCGGGCTCCGAACCGGCTTGCGCCGCCGAAGCGGCCGGCACTGCCGAAGCCGCGGCCATTCATGCCGGAATATGATCTGCCGCCGAATCCCGAGCCGCGTGACGCAAACCCGCCACCGCGATATGCCGATCCGCCAGAGCCGCGCGACGCGAAGCCACCACCGCGATATGCTCCGCCGCCACGAGAAGCTCCACCCCCGCGATACGCGCCGCCAAACGATCCGCCGTACGACCGCCCGCCGCCACCGAAGGCGGAGCGTCCACCCCCACCGAAGCCGCCGCCGTGAAATCCGCCACCACCGCCTCCATGAAATCCGCCGCCCCCACCGCCGTGAAATCCGCCTCCGCCTCCGTGTCCTCCGCCTCCGCGCTGAGCCAGCGCGAGATTCGGCACAAAGAGAATGAGAGCAAGCGATGCAATCGAGGCGAGAAATGCTTTTGCGAAGGTGGATCTTTTCATGGCGGCGCCTCCACCAAGAAACCGTGACGCGATAGGCCCGCGAACGTGAGCCCACGACCCTATCCTACTCCTTTTGATTGCCGAAGGATCATCCGGGTTGCAACGAAATGGGTGCTCCCGGGGGACTGGAAACAAACTTGGCCTCGGCGGCGGCAAAGGTGCCACAACAGGGTATAATTAATGCGGCCTTGCCCCTTTATTAGAGACCGGGATCAATCGCCATATTCTGAAATTTAGATGGCCGAGATTAAAGAGGAGCCACACAGATGGGATACCGTGACAAGCCGGAAAAGAAAACGGGACGAGCGGGATTTGTGGAAGCCAAGCTAGAAGAGCTTCGCCGCCGCTGGGACGCCGCGACAACCGAGCGCGAGAAAGCTGAAGTCTCCGAACAGATTCGCGAGTGGCAATCCTTCCGGCCCGAACGATCCAGTTCCGGCGGCGGACGACGCTAGCAGGGTAGAGCCGCAGCGCTTCGAGCATTTCTCGAAGACCATCCGCTTGATGCGAAGGACGGGAGAGGGTCGGCGGTCTACGGGTTTTCGTGGCGGGGCACCGTCGCCGGGCGTTCTTTCTGAATCGCAGCGTCCCAGCTTGCGACAAACCGACCGATGGACCACTGCTCCATCACAGGAATGCTCGGCGCATCGAACGATTGAATCTTCAACACCGATCGGATATGTCCGTTCTCGATGCCAAGGACTGCCAGCCCATTCGTGCTGACCGCGACGGCCAGATCCTCCTTTGGCGATACGAACAAATGCCGAACGGAACCTTGCTCGCTCTTGAGCGCAGCCTCCACCGCAGAACGCAAAGCACCCCATGGCTGGCCCAATGTTCCGCCGGCCGCCAGACTCTTTGGGATCGCCGTCCTCAACACGTGGTCCTCCGAGCCCTGGGCGCAGGAACTGCTGGTCCCCTGTTGAAAGCGCGCGAACGCCTGCCAGGAGTCCCCTGCGTGCAAAATCCCCCATTCATCTGAGCGGCCCTCACAGCAGTTGCACCCGCCGTCGTCGTCCGGCGGGGCGTCCATGTGGTCGAGGGATTTGGCAAGGCGCTTGTACCCCAGCCCCGCCGCGGGCCCCAAGACTTTTTCGAGGCTGATCGCACTTGACGGATTATCCAGACTCGCTACGCCCGGATATACGTATTCCCAACCTCCGGCACCGCCCTGCCAATGAAAAAGGTACGCCGCATATTCCGGCCCGACGTATGTAATCAGGCGCACAGAGGTTCCGTCGATCGCCTTGTCCACGTCCAGCATTTTCGGTTTTTCGCCCACGGGCGCGGCCCAGAGCTGCTCGTCGTAGTTTAATTGGGGATCATGGTCCGCTTTCACGATGCGGGTTCCGATATGCCAGAACCCACTGTCGCGCGGAACAAGCAGGCCTTCGACGGCCTGAATATTCACGACGTCGCCGGTCTTCGAGATCCAAAAGGTCAGATACCGCCCCTGTGGCTCCATCGAAATTTCCGGAACCCACTTTTGCTCCACCGCATCGTTGTTCAGATCGTCCCAACTCGCGGTTTCCGGAAAATACATTCCCAGCAGCAGCCCCTCTGGGTGCGCTGCTGCGGGCCGCGGCGTGCTTTGCAACGAGGATTGTTGGGCGCAGACGCGGCCGCCATTCAGACAGAAAATGACGAGAAGAATCAAAAATCGGAAACGGTCGTTCATCGGGTAGCCTCGCGCCACGGTCTCGCCAACGGCAATTCCGGACTCTTTGCTCAGTTTAGCGCTTGGATTTGCTTCCCTCTGGGTTTCCTTATTCGTTGGTGCCCAGAAAGTGAAATCATACGTTCAGCGAATCGCGAGACGGCTTTGTCGAACACAGCAGCTAGGAGATGCGGCGGCCTGTGAAGACGCGCACGGGCGAGCCGTCGGCGATGAATGCGGAATCGGGGGCGCGGCGCAGGATGCGGCCGAATTCCGCGCCGTAGAGCGAATCGGCGTCGCCTTCGAATGCTGCCGTCGCGCTGGTCCAGACGCGCCAGGGCACGTGCGAGACGTGATATTCGACGGAGCCGCCGTCGCGTTGCGCCGAATAGCCCCAATAGTGCTCGGTGATGAACTGCTCGATGCTGCCTTCCTTCGCATAGGCCGGCGCGTCCGAACCCTCCGCACGTAGCCCGCACCACTGGCGCACCACCCGCCACTGATATTCCGCGCTGATGCCCGCGCCGTCTGTGCGAACCGTGTGGCGCATCGGAAGGCTCACGTAGTTTTCGCCATACGCGAGCCTCGCGAGTTGCGCCACGGCGAATCGCGGCACGATTTCGCGGATGAAGACGACGCCCCGCCGCACCTCGCGGCCTTCGCGGCGCCGCACGTAGAAGCGCAGATTCACTTCGTCGAAATTCGCATGGAAAGGCAGCGGGACGAATCCGAAAAGCTTGGTGCGGAGAAAGCGGAATCCGACGAGGCTGACGTATATGCGTCCGTCGAACGCGTCGAGTTCGGTGCCACGCGGAACCTGCGCCGCCACCAGATCCGGATCGATCTCGTAGTTCAGCAGCACGAGATCGCGCCACTCGGCGGACAAAAACACGCGCTCGCCGGGCGGATGATCGGGCGTGGCTGGCATTTTAGGCGTGGCGCTCGCGGGATGCGAACGCCTCATCTCATTATACGCGCGCGATGTCGGTGAAAGCTCCGCGGCGGAGGCGCGGATGCTCGCACGGCGCGCGGAAAAATGCTCGAAATCGGTGTTGCCTTGTGCAGCAAATCGGGAAATCTTTGCATCTCACTGGTTTGACCCGCTCAAGTGCGTGTGCTACGGTAGATTTGCCCGGCAAAATTGTCTTCTGGGGAGGAAATTATTTCTGGCCTGGCGCTTGTTGTAGTTGCCAATCCGCTCACGCTCCTGGAACAGACGAGCGGCTTGGCCCGCGTTGTTCTCGGCATTCTTCTGATTCTTTCCGTTCTTTCCTGGGCCTTAATCCTGCAAAAGTGGGCGCAGCTAAGCGGACTCGATCGCAAAACCAACCGCTTCCTCCAAATGTTTCGCGCGGGCGGCGGCCTTCCGAATCCCAAGACTTTGCGCGCCGGATCGAGCGGCACGCCGCTGATCGCGGTGTACGACGCGGGCTACGCGGAACTCTCGTCGCAATTGGCGGGCGGCAATCCGCACGGCGGCAAAGTGAAAAATGCGAACGCCATCGGCGTCGACATGAACGTCGCCGCGGGCGACGAAGTGCGCCGCCTCGAGAGCGGAATGTCCACGCTCGCCACGATCGCTTCCGTTTCGCCGTTCATCGGCCTTTTCGGCACGGTCTGGGGCGTGATGGATGCCTTCACCGGCCTCGGCGACGCGGGCACGGCCAGCCTTCGCGCGGTCGCTCCGGGCATCGCCGAAGCGCTTATCACCACGGCCGCGGGCCTCGCCGCCGCAATCCCGGCGCTCATCGCCTACAACCACTACCTCCAGGGCATCCGCTCGATCGCGTCGCGCATGGATAGCTTCGCGTCGGAGTTCGTTGCCAAGGTTGAAACCCTTCACAGTTCGCCCAACCCGCCGAGCGCTTAGATGCCACAGGTCCAACGCGAAACCGGCACGTCGCTTTCCGAAATCAACATGGTGCCGTTCATCGACGTGGTTCTCGTGCTGCTGATCATTTTCATGATCACCGCGCCGATCCTGCAGTCTGGAATCGACGTGGACGTGCCGAAGACGAAGACCGTGAAGGAACTCACGCAGGTGCGCATGGTGATCACCATCGACCGCGGCCAGCGCGTCTATTTGAACGACAAGCCGGTGAACATCCACGAGATCGGCCAGCAGGTGATCGCGCAATCGCACAACCCGAAAACGCAGGCCGTCTACGTGCGCTGCGACCAAACGGTTCCCTTCGGCAGTTGGGCCACCGTGGTCGATGCGTTGCGGCAGGCCGGCATCACCAATATCAGCGTAGTGACGCAGCCGCTCGAAGAGCGGTCTGGATCGCAATGAGCGCGTGAAATCGCGGGAATGAAATGTCAACGATAGCGGCAACGCGGCCGGGCCAGATGCTCAAGCCCTTCGTCTACAGATCCGTTGGGTTGCACCTCGCAATCCTCGCGTATTGCGTCGTCGCGGGCTGGTGGTCTTACACCCATCGCGGCGAAAACTGGGGCGGGCCGGGCGGCTCGATCAGCGTGGGCATTGTCGGCAGCGTTCCGGCCATTCCGCTTCCCCGCCCCGATGTCGTCACGCCGAACCGCGTGGTCGACAATTCGAAGGGGCTGTTCAAGTCTGAGCCGAAGCCCGCACCAAAGCCTCCGCCGGACGCCGTGCCAATCCAGAAATTCCAAATGAAGGAGCCGCCGAAAATTATTTCGCGGCCGTCGAAGGTGCTCGAAAACCCGATTCCGCCCCCCACGAACGCAATCCCGTACGGCGGGGGCGGCACTCCGACGATTCCGGTTACTTCCTTTGCGATGGGCGCCGGGACCACGCAGGCGGGGCTTTCTTTCAACGGCGTGGGCGGAGGGGATTTTGGCTCGCGCTTCTCCTGGTACGTCGAAGCGGTGCAGCGGCGCATCAGCGGCAACTGGTTGCAATCGACCGTCGATCCGAGCGTCGCGTATGCGCCTCGCGTCGTCGTCACATTTACGATTTTGCGCGACGGCACGATCACCAACGTACAGATCACGCAAAGCAGCAACAACTATTCGGTGGATAGCTCGGGGCTGCGCGCGATTCAGTCATCGAGTCCTCTCGACCGCCTACCGGGAGCGTATTCGGGCTCGTCGGTCAACGTGCAGTTTTATTTCGATTATCACCGCTGAACTTATATGCAGCTGGGGCAAAGGCATGGACGAATGAAACGAAAACTTAAATCCCTCTCAGTATTGGTTGTCTTAATCGTGTTTGCAATTCTCTGCGCGGCACGTTCCGTAGCGGCGCAGGCTTGGTTCCAGACCGGCACGGGCCTCGGCGTAACCAAAGCACGCCTCGCCGTACCTGACACCGTGGGGAAATCAACGTTCGGTCCGCCGCTTCCCAAGGTTTTTCACGACGTGCTCTGGGCCGATCTCCAGTATTCCGGAATCATCGATCTCGTCAGCCCGAGCTTTTATCCGTTGACCGATCCCGGCCAGCCGGGCGATTTGAAGGCGCAGGATTGGTCCGCCGCGCCTGCCAGCGCGTACATGGTCGCCTACGGGAATCTGAGCCAAGACAGTTCGGGTTTGGCGTTTGCCGGCTATCTCTCGCAGGTAAGCAATCCGGCAGCTCCGCTCGCGCTGCAGAAAATTTATCGCGGCGCGGCCACGGAAGACGGCGCTCGCGAGCTCGCGCACCAGTTTGCGGACGACATCGTGGCGCTCCTCAGCGGCGGGCAGCCCGGCATCGCGCAGACGAAGATTGCGTTTGTGAGCGGGCGCAGCGGCAACAAGGAAATCTGGGTGATGGATTACGACGGCGCGAACCAGCACCAGATCACGCACTTAAATTCGATCGCGCTCACGCCGCGATGGTCGCCGGATGCGACGCGCATCGCCTTCACCTGCTACGTTCCCTATCGCGGCGTCGTGTCCGCGCAAATCTGCATCTATTCGACGGCCTCGAATCATCTGCTCGGATTCCCTCGCTTTCGCGGAACGAACAGTTCGCCGGCATGGTCGCCAGATGGCCAGCAGATCGCGTTTATGTCGAGCATCAACGGCAATCCGGCCATTTACGTGGCGCAGGCGGATGGCACGCATCTGCATCGAGTGACATTTGGCGCCGGCGTCGCGACTTCGCCCACGTGGAATCCGAAGACCGGCAAGCAGATCGTATTCGTAAGCGACCGCGCGGGCGATCCGGCGCTCTACCTCTCAGATGCGGACGGCTCGAACACCCAGAAAATCGACCTGCCGGACATGGGGTACGTCATCGACCCCTCGTGGTCACCAAATGGACAATTGCTTGCATTTAGCTGGAGACGGCCGAGCGGAAATTACGATATCTACGTAATGGACATCGTTTCTCATCAGCTCGTGGAGCTGACGAAAGACGAAGCCCGCAACGAGCGGCCCAGCTGGGCACCCGACGGGCGTCATTTGGTCTTCGAATCGACGCGGACGGGCACCCGTCAGATTTGGACCATGCTGGCCGATGGAAGCCAGCCACGTGAATTGACATTTCAGGGGCAGAGTGAATCGCCCAGTTGGTCGCAGCGATAGGCGCTAATGAGAATCGTCCGATCAGCTGCTTTTCAAGTTTCGAGCCGTGCAATTGGCGGAGCGAATGTCGTGCTGTTGGTGCAAGAGCGGTTTCGTCCTGTCACACACGTTCAATCGGTACAAGTTCATTCTCGGCCGTCCTGCTAAGCCCTCGCGGGAACGCCGAAGGAGGCACTACATGCAGCGCCGTACTTTTCGAAGGTATGCAGTGTTGTTCAGTCTGTTCGCTTTCGCGGCTTTCATCTCGGGTTGCAAACATCAGGTTGCGGCCACGCCGCCGGCTCCAGCGCCGGCGCCGCCCGCGCAGCCGACGGTGACCCTCAACGCGTCGCCCACCTCGGTAAATCCGGGCGGGACGGCGACGTTGTCGTGGTCATCGACCAACGCCACCGATCTCGATATTGAGCCGGGCATTGGCAAGGTCGCACCGCAAGGCTCGACCCCCGCTAATCCCACGACCTCAACCACCTACACCATCACGGCCACGGGGCCGGGTGGCAGCGCCACGGCCACCGCGCACGTGGATGTCTCCGCTCCGGAGGCTGCTCCTCCGCCCGCGGCAGCGCCGCCCAACGTGAGCGAGCTCTTCGAGCAGAACGTCAAAGATGTATTCTTCGATCTCGATAAGGCCGAGCTTCGCGGCGACGCTCGCGATGCTCTCACCAAGGATGCGGAATTCCTGCGTTCGTATCCCGACGTGCACATCTCGATCGAAGGACATTGCGACGAGCGCGGCTCCACGGAATACAACCTCGCTCTGGGCCAGAGTCGCGCCCAGGCGGCCAAGAACTTCCTCATCTCGCTCGGCATATCCGCCGACCGGATGGAAACCGTGAGCTGGGGCAAAGAGCGTCCCTTCTGCACCGAGCATAATGAAGAATGCTGGCAGCAGAATCGCCGGGACCACTTCGTTCTGGCACACTAGGAGCAGTACACTTCTATCGCGAGGGGCGGGCCGGCGCACAGTACGGCCCGCCGTTCGCGAATTTTTCTGTTCAAGCGCGCCGTGCTGAGTGTGCCGCGCGCGTAAGGAGGGATTTCCTTTGCGCATACGATGGGTCGTGCTCTTGGCAATAGCGATGTTTTTTGGAGCCCTTGGTGGAGCGATCCTCGCGCCGCAGCCGGCGGGCGCCGTGTCGCGCGAGATGATCGAGCTGCAGCAGACGGTGAACCAGCTTCTGCAGGGGCAAACCGACATGCGCAGCGCGATTGACAGCAACAACGCCACGCTGAAAACGTTGATCCAGCAGTCGCTCGATTCGGTGAGCAAGCTGAACAGCCAGATGGACGCGCTGCAAAAAACCGTGCAAGACTCCACCGCCAATAACGGCTCGCGCCTCGACACGGTGACGCAACAGACTCAGGGACTGTCCGACAACGTGCAGGACATCCAGGCGCGCGTGGGCAAGCTCTCGCAGCAGCTCAGCGACATGCAGAGTCTCTTGCAAAGCATCGACTCGAAAGTTTCCGGTGGGGCCCCGGCGGGTGGCGCTCCCGCTCCTGGCGGCGCCACGGGCGCGCCAGACACGAGTGCTCCGGGCGCGGCGCCCTCTCCCGGCGTTCCCAACACGATGAGTTCGCCGGCCCCCGGCGGTGCGACGCCCGGCATGGCCCCAATTTCCGCGGATACGCTCTATCAAAATGCGCTGCGGGACTACACCAGCGGGAACTACAGCCTCGCGCACCAGGAATTCTCCGACTACATCAAGCATTTTCCGACGAACGATCTTGCATCCAATTCCCAGTTCTATCTCGGCGAGATCGCCTACCAGCAGAACGATTTCAAGGCTGCGATCCGGGCCTACGAAGAAGTGCTCATGGAATATCCGCACAGCTTCAAGCTGGCCGCCTCGCAGTTGAAAAAAGGCATGGCCGAGCTCGAGATCGGCGAAAAGTCCGCGGGCATTCGCGATCTGCGCGCCGTCATCAGCCGCTTCCCCGGTTCCGACGAATCGCGCCGCGCCGCCGCGAAGTTGCATGAAATGGGCGTTTCATCTCGCTCGCCCCGCTAGGACGCGCGATCCAGGCGCGCAATAGTCCGGCTGCCGAACGCGGACGAGCTTCTTTTCACCCGACACCTTTCCGCATCTCGCCCGTCCACCCACTCATTGCGACGCACCCCTTGGATATACTGCGGCCTCCCAGGTTTAAGGCTGCCGCCGGCCTGCCGCTGACGAAGGAGGGGTGCCTCAGCCCGGCCTCTTTTCGGCGCGGCTAGCGCTTCTCCGTAAGCGCAGAACTCGAACACATGCTGCGAGTAACCAGAGCAGAGGTACGCGCTTCGCTCGCGCCGTTTCGGCGGGGTTGAAACCCCGCCCTCCTAAAGATCCGCGAGAACTGCGGACGTACAAGTGCGGATTTTTCCGGGGTGCGAATTGGGCTACTGTTCGTGCAATAAGAGGCGCATGGAGCATGCGTCTAGCGGGGGTTTATAAAGGCTTAAGAAGCCGAAAAAGGCGGATTTTGGACGATTTTGCGTCATGACGAGGTATTACCCGACCAACCGAGAGAAGACCGGACGCGCCGTGCAAGCCTGCCTGGATCTTATCGATACGGCGAAATGGCTGGAGAGCGAACTGCGGCCGCCGCTCGACGCATTCGGGCTCACGCTGGCGGAGTTTCGCGTGCTCGAGCTGCTGAACCGAGCGGGACCGATGACGGTGAGCGACGCCGCGCGAGAGAGGAAGTGCGCGCGCCAGAATCTGATCGAGACGAGCAAGTCCCTCGAGCGGCGCGGCTGGGTGCGGCGGGTGGTCGGGACGCTGCCGCCCGTCTCGATCGAGCAGAGCCACAAGGCCAAGGGGAAGACGGAGAAAAAACGGAAAGGTAGGCGCGTGGGCGTGATGACGTTGACGCCTTCAGGGAAGAGGTTCATTCGCGATGTGATACCGAACCAATTCAAGATGATGAAGGCGCTACTGCGAGTGCTCGATGGGCGGGAACAGCTGTCGCTGAGCCGCCTGTGCGGGAAACTCGCTTCGCGTGAGGCGGCGTTGAAGTTTCTGCAGGAGATTCGAATGATCGAGGAAGACCAGCAAGCGGTGGACGTGAGGCAGGAAGCGGCGGCTGAGCTGGAGCGGCTGACGGCGCGGATGGGAGCGAGCGGTCGAGAGTTTAGAGTTGAGGGTTGAGAGGAGGCTCGCGATGGGCGGTACCTCGCGCACCCCTTCTGAGAACCGAAGGGTGCGGCACCCCTTCAGCTTCGTCCGAGGCTTGAGCGAACTGGGGTATAACGTCTTCAGGCGGGGACGGGGAGGAGTCGAGAGCTCAGGGTTGAGAGTTGAGAGGGGGCCCGCGATGGGCGATACCTCGCGCACCCTTCACAAAAAAACGTGAAGGGGTGCGGCACCCCGCAAATTTGTTCGGGGCTCGACCGTGCTTCGGGGTGTGAACCGCTCGCCGTTCCTCGAAGGGTGAGCCACCCGCCAACTTCACGAGCCCTGTAATCGGGTCACTGCGGCCTTCAGTTCTGCGTCCTCGGTCAAAACGCGATTAATGTTGTCGAACGTTTCATTTAAGACGGCCCGGATGTCAGCTGCCTGCTGAAGGCATTGTTCGTCAGTAAGGTCGTGAAGCTGCTGGCTTAAGGGTCTATAAAGTAAGGTAAGAGGGTTCCTTCCATCTAGGATGAGCAACTTCGCTGGGATGGCACCTTTTAGCAAGTCTACTGCAGCTGAAAATTGCGTCTGTTGGAGAGCATCGTCGAAGATTTTCAGGTCTTCCGTTGATGTGCCGAGCTTCGCGGCAGCATCACGCAACTTGCCCACAAGAGCCTTCCATTGGTTTTCAACTACACGCCGGTAATAAGCGGCCGCGCCGATTCCATGACCGTCACGCTCGGTGCGGAGACCCTTCCGGCAGAGCGCCAAATCAGTTTTGGACAGAAGACTCTGAAGGCGTTTCGCAAGGTGGGAACCGAAAGGGGGATGCTCACCGAGTTTCATGGCCACTAATGTCTTTCGTTCTGCTTTTGTACTTGGAGACAATATAGCGCAAAGGTTTTACTCCACTTCCCGCAGTCGCGGCAGCGGTATCCAATAAATGAGGTTTGGTAGTGTTCGCAGACGACTTTATTAGCGGTAGGCTCAAACCACCGGACGCCGTCGTCGACTTCACAGTAGAGCTGAATGCGTGGCGGTTCGAATCCCCACTGGTACCCTGGCTGGCTCCTATTCAGATCAACGATGAGGTTTACAAATTGGCGCTCGACATAAGCTGGCGTCGATTCCAGAAAACTTTTCCATTCGAGGAGAGCGGCCTGATACTCGGCTTCGGGCATGGACCCGAATTATAGCGAGTTTTCGTGCGATTGAAAAAGTGGGGGACTTCTTCTGGAGCCGCTGTGCGCCCGCCTAAGCCACGGACAAACTAAGCCGCCCGCCGAAACACTCCCTCGAACGGAAGCGTGATTTCAGGCGTAGGCGATATAGTGCGGGGCGCGCCCGCGGGATGCACGGATCGTCCATCTCAATGAAGGAGAAAGCCGCCCGCCGGCGAACAGCAGATCCCTCGCTGCGTCCCGCGCCCGCAGACACCGCGGGAAAAGCAAAACCGCGCGGGACTTCGCTCGGGATGACAGCGCGCGCTTTTTTCCGCAGCCTGTAAAGTCGTCGAGCGCCGAGAGTTTGTGTCGCACCTACGGCGCTGCGGCGTGTTTGTGTTTCGCACCCAGCACTTCCGTGCTGGGCTACCTTGTGCCGCGCCATGCGGCGCTGATGCGAGGCGTGCGGGGATCCTGCATGACGCGAAACTCTGGTTTTGTTGTAACCACGGTAGAAGGCGAGCGGTCGTCGGAGGCGGGGTAGGCAGCATTGGCCACGCGCCGGCGCCCCGTCAAGCTTCTGCGGGGCCTAAATGAACTCGGCTGTGAGGTGCTGATGCGTGGTAGTCAGACAAACGAAGGCGTGGAACGGAGGGTCGGCCACCCGCCTAGGCGACAGTCGCCTCGTGAGCGGGTGCTTCCTTAAGATTGTCCCCGCCTCTTGCCGCTCAGGCTCCAGAGATTGCTGATGCAGATCGCAACGGCAAGAGCGAGAGTCAGCGCCCCGGCACCCGCCCAGTTGTCCCAGACAAAGCTTGCCGTCAGGGGAGCGTCGTACTCGCCTCGAAACACCCATCGGAAGGGGCCTGGAGCGAGCCAGCAGAAGTAAAGGGGCAAGCACGATAGCGAGGCCGAGACAGAGATCGTTGCGCCGACGCGGGGATAAAAGAACGTCACGATCAGCGCTGCCACGAATAACAGGATCCCGATGTTGAACATGAAGAAAATGGGACCGGTGGCCGATCCGCCCCTGAATTCGGAAGCTCCGATTTCATCCACTCGTATCAGTGCTACAAGCGCGCAGGCGGAGCACGCAGCGGCCTGCCACATTTTTTGTTTGGTAAGTGTTTGCACGATTCCATCCGACCGGGCGGGCTGTTACGAGTATCCCCGAGCGGCTATGCGCGCAAATAATCCGGCTGCCAGTTGCTGATCAGCTTCTTGATCGCCTTGCGGTCGTTCAGCTTTTCG
This sequence comes from uncultured Acidobacteriota bacterium, assembly GCA_963814735.1. Lineage (GTDB taxonomy): Bacteria > Acidobacteriota > Terriglobia > Acidiferrales > UBA7541 > Palsa-295. The sequence continues at coordinate 147,136 of CAWFEC010000004.1, forward strand.
TCCAACACCTTTCGCGCCAGTTCCGGTAGTTCCGCGTCGCTGGCAAACCGCAGGGACGCCAACTGAGCCAGCGTGAATTCGGGAATGCGCAGGCGCAGATCCGCCTGCAGCAACTGCTGCAACCGCAACCTCATCTCGAGGCGAATCACGCGGTCCTGCACGGTAAGTGCAAACACGCGAGCGGTGAACGCGAGCAGAAGCAGCGCGATCGCCACAAGCATCGACGCGATCGTCTCGAACGTGCGCTGGTGAATCACAAGATCGATGCGCCAAACGACGTTGAAAATCAAAATGGGCAGCACAACAAAATGAAATGCGGGCACTCTCTTCGTGTGATTCTCGAAATTCTGCGCCTTTTCGGCCATCGCTTTCTCCCTTTGGCTGGTTCCGCTGAATCCGTGGGCGGATTCTAGCAGAACGCGCACTCCCTCGTATTACGGCGCGAATCACTCTCGTCTTTCAACTTTCTGCTATACTCCTGCGCATGTCAGTCAATAAAGCGATTCTGGTTGGGCGCCTCGGACGCGATCCCGAGACGCGTTACACCTCGGGCGGGCAGGCGGTGGCCAATTTCACGCTGGCGACGGACGAAACATTCAAGGACCGCTCCGGCGAACGCCAGAAGCGCACCGAGTGGCACCGCATCGTCGTGTGGGGCAAGCTCGCGGAGATCGTGCAGCAGTATCTGAAAAAGGGGATGCTTGTCTACATCGAAGGACGCATCCAGACGCGCCAGTGGGAAGACAAGCGCGACGGCCAGAAGCGCACCACCACCGAAATCGTCGCCAACGTGATGCGCATGCTCACTTCGCGCGCGGAAGGCGCGGCGGCTGGCGCCGCATCGGGCGCCGGCGGCGGCGCAGCTGCGGGTCACGGGCGCTCGGCGGATGCCGACTTCGAGTCTGCAGGCGGCATGGACGAGCCGGCACCGGCGGGCCCCGAAATCTCCGACGAAGACATTCCGTTCTAGGAAAATCGCGCTGGCGTTCTCTAGGCTCCTTGTGTTAGTGTACTTTGCAGTATAAAGTACTTCACAGGAGAACGCTTGTGTCTCTGACGAACCGTACTCCCAGCTCCCAATCCGAATTCTGGCGCGATCATTTCGCGCGCAACCTCGCCGTCACCGCGCTGCTTCCCTGGCACGGCGCGCCGTCCCTCTCGCCGGGCGAGCGTGCCGCGATTCAAAGCTCGATCCAGCAGTTTCAGCTCGGCGAAGGTTCGAGCGGGAGGCGGCTTCTCGATCGCGCGCGCGTCTTTGCCGCGAAGGTGGGCGACGACGCGTTCGTCCCGGCTCTTGGGTTGTTCGTGCGCGAGGAGCAGCGGCACAGCGGCCACTTGCTGCGATTCATGGAACGGGAAGGCATACCGACGGTGCCGAAACACTGGGTCGACTCTGTTTTCCGGCGGCTGCGCGTTCTGGCGGGGCTCGAACTTTGCTTGCGCGTGCTGGTGACCGCCGAAATCATCGCGGTTCCCTACTACCGCGCGCTCGGCGCGGCCACCGCGTCTCCGCTTTTGCGCGGCATCAGCGAGCAGATTCTGGAAGACGAGGCCGCGCACCTGCGCTTTCAGGCGTCGATGCTTGCACGGCTTGGCGCGCGGCGATCGCGGGCGATCGAGTGGCTCGCCTTCCGTTTCCATCGGCTGTTCTTGCTCGGCACTACATGCGTGGTCTGGCGAGGACACCGCGAAGTCTTCCAGGCAGCGCGGCGGACCTATCGCGACCTGGTGAAAGATGCCCTTGCGGAATTCGATGCGCTCGAGCATCTGAGCCGCGATCTCAGGAAGATCGCCCGGCTGCCTTCGCCTGCAATTCCGATCGCACGATCCGCGCGCCCTCAACCATCGACTTCATCTTCCCAAACGCCGCTTCGCGCGTCAGGTACTTCATCCCGCAATCCGGCGCCACGATGATCCGGGCCGGGTCGATGAACGGCAGCGCCCGCCGGATGCGGCCGGCGACGGTTTCGGCGGTCTCGACGTCGTTCGTTGATAGATCGAGCGAGCCGACGAGGATCGTCTTCCCCGGCAGCTTTGTCAGAATCGAACAATCGAGCGATGATTGCGCGGTCTCAATCGAAATCTGCTGCGCGCTCGATTCGGCGAGTTCCGGCAAGAACGAATAGCCGCTCGGCCGTTCTTGGACAAGCGCGGCGTAGCCGAAGCACAGGTGCACGATCGTCGTGCCGGTGACGCCATCGAGCGCGCGGTTCAGCGCCGCTATCGCGTACTGTCGCGCTTTTTCCGGCCGTGCCTGCATGTAGGGCTCGTCGATCTGCACGAAGTCGGCGCCCGCCGCAAAAAGATCCTTGATCTCCGCGTTCACGGCCGCGGCGTAATCGGCCAGCATCTCCTCATGGGTCTTGTAGTAATCGTTCTGCGCCTGCTCCGCCATCGTGAAGGGGCCCGGCACGGTAATCTTGATCGCCCGGTCGGTGTTCTTTCGGAGGAACTCGACGTCGCGCACCTCCACGGGATGCTTGCGCCGAATCTTTCCTGTAACGCGCGGGACGATGTCCAACTTTCCCGAGCGGCTGATTGTCTGCCCCGGATTATCGATGTCGACCCCCTCGAGGGCGGTGGCGAAGCGATTGGAGTAGCTTTCGCGGCGCATTTCGCCGTCCGTGAGGATGTCAAGCCCGGCGCGTTCCTGGGCGCGGATCGCGAGAATCGTCGCATCGTCCTGCGCGAGTTCGAGCAGTTCAGGCGCGACGCGCCACAATTCCGTGAGCCGTACGCGCGGCGGCAGGCGGCTGCCGAGTTTTTGCCGGTCGATCAGCCACTCCGGCTGCGGGAGCGAGCCGACCAGCGTCGTGGGAAGCAAAGGCAATGTGAGTGACATGAATCTCCTCGGGCGTTGTTTATATGCTGTTTGCAGGAATTTGCCAAGCGCGGCTCTGCGCACTCGAATCAGAGATATTTGATCAGGACGACCTCGTTGTGCGCTTCATTGTAAACGAGCTCGTCGACCATGGATTTTGTCAGCAGGAGGCCGAGGCCGCCGGGACGAAGGCCTTTTTCCTCGCGTGCTTGCGTGTGCGCGAGAGGATCGTCCTCAGGATTATTGATGGCGGCGTGCTTCAATTCCTCGGGGCGGAAGCCGGGCCCGGGATCGTCGATGCGATAGAGCAATGCGCGTTCCGTGCGGATATACGAGATTCGGACTTTCTGATTCGGGTCGAGGCGCCCGCCCCATTCGATCGCGTTGTTTAGAAGCTCGCGAAACGCGAAGCCGATGCTCTCGCGCTGTTGCTGAGGCAGATCGGATTCGAGGCGCGAAAGAAAGCTTTGCACGCGGTGGACCATCAGGCGTTCGCACGGGACCAGAAGCTCCACCCAGCTTGTGGTCGCCGAGAGGACTTCAATCGGCGGGCTCGCCGGCTCGACCGAAAGAGCGTCGTTGACGAGCGTGAGCAGCGAATCCGCTTCGACCGGCTTTGCAAGAAACTGAAACACGCGGCCGCGCAGGGCGCGCAAGAGAGTTTCGGACGTCTGGTCCGACGTCATCACGACGATCTTGGGAATGTGCGGTTCATCGTGGAGAAGCTCGAGCAAGTCCAGGCCGCTGAGCTTCGGCATCCAGATATCGAGGAGGACGAGATCGTATTTCTTCTTGCGCAGAGCTTTTAGCGCCGCCTGGCCGTCGGCTGCCGTGGAAGCGGACAGCCCACCGGCCTTCAGAATCCCCTGCACCATCTTGCGGGTTGTGGCGTCGTCATCACAAACGAGGATTTCGGACATGACCGGGCTCCTCTGCGCACTTGAGACAGCTCCGATTGCTAGCGACGGGGACTCCGCCTCGCGCGATGGCGCGATTTTCGCACAGGGCGCTTGCCCCGGCTGGGACTGGAAGGATTTCGTTTCGCCGGGGGCGCATATTCTCTCAATTTCGCGTTCAATCTGGCAAGCGCTTCATCGAGCTTAGTGAACGATGCGGGCGCGTTCGCCAGATTTCCCTGGCGTCCCATTTGCTGCAGTTCGACGGCACTTTCCACGGCGTCTTCAGCTCCGAAGATGGCAACCGCGCCTTTCATTGCGTGAGCGGCGGAGGCGAGCCCGGGGGCGTCTTTGCGGGCGATCGCCCGTTTGATATTGCGAAGCTTTTCAGGATAGTCGCTGGCGAACGTGTGCACGATACTTCGCAAAAGCTTCGCGTCGCCGCCGACGCGCGCGAGCAGAGAGGAATCGTCGGACGCAGCGGCCGGAGGCTTGCTTGTCTCCGGCGCCACAAACTTGCCAAGAGAAAAGCGAGCCGCAACCTGGTGAAATTCCTCGGCGCGGAAAGGCTTCCCGAGGCAAACATCGAATCCTGCCGCAAGCAGGCGCGTGCGATCTTCGCTGGCCGTGTTGCCAGTCAGAGCGAAAACAAGTTGGCGTTTGCCTCCTGCCGCTTCGCGAGCGCGAACCTTTTTCAGCATCTCCACGCCATTCATGCCCGGCATCTCCTCGTCGAGAAAGACCACGTCGAACGCGCGCTTGGAAAGCGCGCGGAGAGCTTCAGCGCCGGACGCGGCCACGGTCACCTCGTGGCCGTCCCGTTCGAGGAGGATCTCGTTCAGTTCGAGGATCGCAGGATCGTCATCCACCAAAAGTATTTTGAGTCGCGCGGGACGGAACGAAGCAGTTTTTGCCGGAGCCGGCGAAGAAGCCGGAACCGAATCCGTGCGCGCCGCCCGCGGCAGCCGAAACCAAAAGCGCGCCCCGCGATGCAGCAGCGATTCGCAGCCGATGGAGCCGCCCCAGCGCTCGACCGTGATGCGGCAAAAGTAAAGTCCCAGGCCGGCCTTGCCGCCACCCTGCTTGCCTTTCGAGAAAAGGGCGAATGCTTCAGCGGGTTCGAACTCCTTCGGCAGGCCCGGGCCCGCGTCGTCCACGAACGCTTTCACATGGCCGTCGTCGCCCTTCAGTCCGATGGTGACGAGCGATCCCTTCGGCGCGTGGCGAAGCGCGTTTTCGACGAGATTCGCGACGATGCGCGTGAGGCGCGACTCATCGCCGACGACGCTCCAGTGCGCGTTGCGATCGATTTTGGGATCGAGGCGAATCTTCGCCCCGTGCGACTGGAATACCGGCGCAAATGTGTTCACCGTTTCTTCCGCGCACCGAAGGACATTGGCGGCGGCACGTGTACCCGCGCCGGCACCCATCGTGGAGTCGATGTCGGCGGCGAACGCTTGAAGCACCTCGCGGATCATGCTGTCCTGCCGATCCGACTGCTGCTTTCCGACTTCGATCAGCCGCTTGGAATCCGGCGACGCCTTTTCGTTCGCGAGGACGTCGAAGCAGCCTCGCATCGCCGTGAGCGGCTGCGACAGATCGTGGATGATGCAGTGCAGCAGGATCTCTTTTTTTTGAATTTCCTTGAGCAGTTGCTCGTGAACGAGCAGCGAGTCGCGAGCAGTTTGCAGCACGCGCGATTGCTCCTGGAATGTTTCCCGCGGACTGTGGATCGACAGGATGCGTTTGCCCTCGATTCGCCACGCGTGCGCTTCGAGCGGGATTTCGCGACCGCCGGAAACCTGTTCGACCCAGATGCCGGAGCCGAGGGGTGTTTTGGCGTTGGAATTCCAGTGCTCTTTCGCTTCGGAAAGGAAAGCATCCAGAAACGGGGAGCGATCGACCAGCGTCAGAAGATTACCTGCAGTCTGATGGCCCCAAACTTCCTGGAACCAGCCCGGCGGATCATAAAGCAAAGCATATCTGCGGCCCGCGCGGTCTTCGCACAGGGCGTAGCCCATCAATTGCAGAAGCTCTGTAGCCAGGGACGACATCATGCACCGAGCATCTTTTCGGTCAACTTGCGGAAGGCGGCGTCCACGTTTTCGCCGGTCTTGGCGCTGGCGCGGATCACTTCCCAGCCCTTATCGGCGAGCTGATTCTCCATACCGGCGTCAACTTCCCACGACGATGCGAGGTCGGCTTTGTTAAGCACGAAAATAAACGGCAGCGAGCCGACAGCCTGCCGGACGCCTTCTTCGAGCGCGAGTGCCTTTTCAAAGGTTGCACGGCGAGTGCCGTCAGCCACAAGCAGGTAGCCCGAGGCGCCTTTCACATAAGACCAGCGCATTTTCTGAAATTCGTCCTCGCCGTACAGATCCCACAGGACTAGGGTGACTTCCTGCGGGCCTACTTGCACGACTTTTTTGTCGATTTTCACGCCGACTGTTGTGTGATAGGCATCGGAGTAGATGCTCTCGACGTAACGGCGGACGAGGCTGGTCTTCCCCACGGCGAACGATCCGAGCATGCAGATTTTTTTCTGGAGCATGACCTAGGGTTTCGAAGGCTCGGCCGGAGACACGCTGAACGTGACGCTGCGATTGTATTGACGGGCCTGCTCATCGGTTTCGGGCCGCAAAGGTTCGCTCGCGGCGACGCCTGTGGGTCGCAGCGAATCGCGGGCAGCGCCTTCGCGCGCCAACTGCCGCGTGACATTCTCGGCGCGGTCCCGGCTGAGGAGCTGATTCGTGGATTCGGGGCCCGTGCTGTCACTGTGCCCGACGACCTCGAGAACAACGCTCTTGTGCAGCAACTGCGCCTTCTGAAGTAACGCGGTAATTTCAGGAGCGAGAAGCTTCAAAGAGGCGGCTTGTTCGGGTACGAGGTCCGCGCTGCCGACTGGAAAGGTGAGCACCATGGAATGGATCACGCCTTCGAGACGGTTGAATTCCGCTTCGGTGGCGCTGATCAGCCGGGGCGCGTCCAAATCGCGAATGCCGGGAATCATCGCGGAGCGCGACGGAAAGCTTGCGACCCAATCGTCGGGGGCGACTCCGCGCGCATGCAGCACGCCGTCCGCAACGGTAAGCTGCACGCCCGCGGGAGGCTTCATCATGCTCACGACTCGCTGCTGAAGGATCGAATCGTCGAGCGCATAGTACGAGCTCCAATGGAACTCGGCGCGGCGCGAATCGAGCCCCGCTTCGCGCAGCAACATCTGCGGATCGGGAGAAAGCGGGTCGCGCAGGCCGCTGATCACAAACCGCCCGCCATGGCGCCCGGCCGAGGTCACGATAATGCCCGGCTGGCGCCCAAGAGATGCGGCGTACGCCTGCCATTGGTGATTGCGCCACGCCGCGAACGCCCACCAGCTGCCGAGAAGAACCAGCAGAACGCAGGCGAAAACAAGCATGTACGGCTTTGGGCGCAAACTCTGCTTTTCCCGGTACCGCGCTTCGAGGCAGGGCGCGAGGTCGTCGGTGGCCGAGGCAAAAGGCGCGGTCTCGCCTTGAAACTTCTGGAACTGCTGGGCGAATTTGCGATGTACGCGCTCGACCGCCTCGACCAAAACTGAACGGTATGCGGGCGGGGCCATGCCGCGAATCACCGCAGCGACGACTGCATGAGGACCTTCTTCGACCCACACTTCGAGTTCGCCGACCTGGAGCTTTTCGACCGATTGTCCCTGCGGTGCGTGGAACGAATCGCGCACGAAATCCTGAATGGCGGAAAGCATTCCGGAGACGAGGCTCGGATCCTCCATGGCCACGGCCGGCGCAACGACGTGACAGAGCGGCAGGCCCGTCTTCCTGTGGATCAGGAAAACCTGCTCGACCCGAAATACGAGGCTGTGCATGAGGACGACTTCGGAAAATGGCCGGCCCGTGCGAAAGGCCTCGAAGCGCCATTGCAGGCCGCGCAGAGAAAGGCTCTGGTCCATCGCTTGGTTGAATGATTCGAAGAGCTGCCGGAGCGTTTGCAGGATCGAGCGGCGGATCGCGGGGCCCATCACGGGGAACAGCGCATCCGCGAGAGTTGTCGGATCCTTGCGAACGGATTCACGCAGCGCCGCTTCGACCGTCGGCGCGAGAGCGGCGCCCAACGCTTCCTCTCCGCCCTGCTCGCGGCGCAAATGGATGGCTTCCGGCAGCACCGCGCCGACGTCACTCGCGCGCTGTTCCGGATTCTCGACGCGCTCGCGCAGGCGCGCGAGACCTTCCTGCTCGGGAGCGAGAATCAGGTGGCGGAGCTTTTCGAACGATTTTCCCGCGTCGGCGGACACATCTTCGTCCGGATCGAGAGGAAGGCGGATTACGGGATCATCTGCCATGAGGTTTCAGGATGCCGAATTCATCCTTTGCCGCCGGAAGATGGCGGCCTACGACACGGAGTCTACTTGCCCGGAAGTTCGAGTTCGCCCTTGAGCCGCAGCGCCATCTCGGTCAGCAAGTCGGCGAGCGTTGCGCGATCGGTCTTATCGTTCCGCAATGTTTCGGCTTCGCGCTCGAGCGTGGATTCCATTTCGCTGTGCGATTTCTGGATCTCGTTGAGCAGCGCCTTGGATTGATCCAGGATTCGCGCGCGCAGATCGCCCTGGGCGGCCACAAGATGCTCGTCGAGTTGCGACAGCCGGTTCTCGATGGCCCTCGAGGTGTCGCGCGTTTCCCGCGTGAGTTCTTTCAGCGCTTCCACGCGTTCGGATTTTTCCGTTCGAAGGCGCTGATGAAGGGACTCGACCTCCTGCTGAACGAACGACTCGAGCGAATCGAAGCGTTTCTTGAGGTCGTCGCGCAGCGCGTCGGAGGCCTTCGCCAGGCGTTCCTCGAGGCGCACGAAGCGCTTGTCGTAATCACGCATCTGCGAACCAAACAGGATGTCGCGAATCTTGTCTACGTTGGCACCTTCCCGAATGTCTCCGTTACCGGGAGTTGTTTCTTCATCGTGGGCTGACATGGCTAGGTCTCCCTCTGCGCCCTCGCGGGCTTATGCGGCATTGCAGCACACTACTACGACTGCGCGCACCCGGCAACTCTTTCACGGGGCGGGCAGCCCTCATTTGCCGGCGCGAGGGGATGTTCGAGTCCTGGAGCTACTAGGCGGGCGCTGCGGTCGCAGCAAGAGCGAGGGGACAAATTACTTGGAGGACGTGTTGCCGTTCGAAGGCTGCGGCGATTCGACGCCGATGTCTCCGACCAGATCCTCATCGATCGAGGGCAATGTGGGCAGAACCTCCGACGCGATCGAGCGGTTCTGGATCACCACATCCTTCTTCATCTTGCCGTCGCGGAATTCCAGCGCGCGCTTTGCGTACTGCGCGATGTCCTGTTCGTGCGTCACGATGACGACCGTCAGACCGTGCTCGTCGTTGAGTTTCTGGAAAATATCCATGATTTCGACGCTTGTCCGGCTGTCGAGGTTCCCCGTCGGCTCGTCTGCCAGGAGCAGCGCAGGATTGTTGACCAGCGCCCGCGCGATGGCCACGCGCTGCTGCTGCCCGCCGGAAAGCTGCGAAGGAAAGTGGCCCTCGCGTTCCGCGAGCCCCACGCGCTGCAGCGCTTCGCGCGCGCGCCGCTCGCGCTCTTCGATCGGGATGCCGGCATAGATCGTCGGCAACTCCACGTTTTCGAGCGCCGAAGTTCGCGAAAGGAGATTGAACTGCTGAAACACAAATCCGATTTTCTGGCTGCGAATCTTCGCCAGTTCCCTTTTGGTGAGCCCGGAGACGTCTTTCCCGTCGAGGAAATAGTGCCCGCGCGTGGGCTTGTCGAGGCAGCCGATGATATTCATCAGGGTCGATTTGCCCGACCCCGAAGCGCCCATCACGGCGACAAATTCGCCCGGATAGATTTCGAGCGATACCCCGCGCAGCGCGTGCACCTGCACTTCGCCCAGATCGTAGGTTTTGACGATATTCTCGAGCCGGATGGTGGGCGCGTTGCCGGGCATCTCAGCCGTCTTGGTGTTGGAGGGAACTTGTCCTGTCGTCGAGCGCTGGTCCATGAAGGTTGGCCGGGTGTGCCCTGCGGGGGCGCGTGCAGCGCCGCAGCGGCCGTTCCGCTAGTGCCCTGCTGCCGCCTGGCGTGCGGCGTCCTTCTTCCGCTGCTCGTCGATGCGCCGCATGAAGTCGTCGAATTTCACCTGCTGATCGGGCGTCAGGATCGCGCGAATGTGCGCGCGGCCGTCGAGGCGAATCTGTTCTCGCTTTGGATCGAGCGGCGCGTAGAGCGCGATCCATTTCGCGCGCGTATCATCGATGATCGCGACCATCTGCTTCTGCTGATCGGGCGTCAGTTGGAGATCATGCGTGCACTGCGCAATCACCTGGGCGCGTGTCGGGTTCGTGTTCACGGGCTTGGTCTCACCCAAGACGCGCTCGCCCCACAGGTGGATGCCCACGCCCCCGAGGAGCACCCCCAGCAAAAACACCACGAAAAAGAGAGCCGCCGCTTCTCGCCTTGCCTTAGTGGTTGCCATGGTTGCTTTCCGCCACCATTATCAGAGCTTCATCTCCGTTTGCCGGCATGTTCACCGGATCCGGGGTGAAAAGGTCTCGCACGATAGGACGTACCGTGCCGGGATTTGGTTGCGGCCGCCTGCCCCAGCCTGCGTCGTACGTTACCAACAATCCGAGCGCCAGCGTCGCAGTTACCGCGAACCTCCAGCCGAAACGACACGAAGGGTTGCCAGAAGCTGCCGCGTTCGGCGCTTCGTTCCTCTTCCGCGGCGCGAACCCGCGCCATCACGACACGCGAAAATGCCGGACCCGGATCGTCCGCGCCCGCAGCCGCCCGCAATAGCGCAGTGCTCATTACGGCGCTCTTCCACGCTTCGGCGCAAGCCGCGCACGATTCCACGTGCGCCGCCGCGCGCTGCGCTTCAGCCCCAACCAGATCTCCATTCAGATAGTCTTCGAGCAGCAGCTCATACCCCGGACATGCCGCGTATCTTGCCCCAGTGTCCGTTGCCATTGCTTATGCCTTCCTTTCTGCTAACGAAGCCGCGCCGGTTTTCTTACCCTGCGACAGCCTTCGCCTGTACACATCCATAATTCGCCCGCGCGCACGGAAGAGTCGCACTTTTACGGTATTGACGTTGAGCTTGAGAATCTCCGCCAGCTCCTGCACCGAAAAACCTTCGACCTCTTTCAGGAGCAGCAGCTGGCGGTCTTGCTCCGGCAGCGTATCCAGCATGCGCTCCAAGAGTTCTCGGGCTTCGGCCCGGTCATTTGGGCCCACCGGCGGCCGATCTGCGGAAACGATTCCATCCAGCCGCGAAACTTGCTCTTCCGATAAATCCGCCTCATACACTAGAGGCCGCACTTTTTTCTTCCGCAAATAGTCCCAACATTCGTTTACCGCGATCTTGTACAGCCATGTCGAAAACGCAGCGCGCTGGTCGAATCTCTTTATACCCAGGTATGCTTTCAAGAACACCTGCTGCGCTACGTCCTCCACATCGTCCGGGCGCCGAAGGATTCCGTTGACCAGCGCGAAGACTCGCTGCTGGTGCCGCCGCACAAGGTTCTCGAACGCCCCCTCGTTCCCACTTTGGGACAGGCGTACTAGTTCCCGATCCTCCTCCTGCCGTCCCGCTCGATCGAGCGAGACCGCTATCGCCGGGGCGGTTGCTGCCATGTGTTTTGAGACGTTTGCCATGCCTGCTCGGTTTCGCCGAAAAACGCCGTATTCCCTTAGTTCGTTCTTGCGAGCGTCACTACTTCATGCAACAATACCCGCCATGATAATCGGAGAACGCCTTCGCTTGCTACGTGAAACAAAAAAACTTTCCCAGGGCGACATCGAAAAGCGCACGGGACTGCTTCGCTGCTACATCTCGCGTGTCGAGAACGGTCACACCGTTCCGGCGATCGAGACGCTGGAAAAGCTGGCTCGAGCCATGGAAGTTCCGCTCTACCAGCTCTTCTATGACGGCGAAGAACCGCCCGAGCTTCCAAATCTTCCCAAGCGGAAGAGTGCGGACGATATCGCGTGGGGAAGCACTGGAAAAGAAGCTCGTTATCTGGGCCGATTCCGTCGTCTCCTTGGCCGCATCGAGGAGCCAGACCGGCGTTTGCTTCTGTACATGGCCCAGAAGATGGCGAACCGCTAACGGAGTTCCGGGGGGATTCTTCCTCCGCAGGCGGGTCGATTTTTCTGGCGTGGATATTAGCATACTGTACGTGTGCGCGATCGGCCCTGCCTTCGGCCGCTAACCTCAGTCGGTACATTACCCACTATCAGTGTACCTCCATTATTTGGCGGCTCGAATGTGCTGTTTTGGCACAGCAACGGTTGGATTGGGGACTTCTATTCCCACTCGATGGTGCTGGGCGGCTTCGAACTGATGTCGTAGACGACTCGATTCACTCCAGGCACTTCATTCACGATCCGGACCGAGATCCTCTCCAGCACGTCCGTCGGCAGTCTTGACCAGTCAGCTGTCATGGCATCCAGAGATTCCACCACGCGGACAGCGATCGTGTAGCCATAGGTCCGGCCGTCTCCCATCACGCCCACGCTTCGCACCGGCAGCAGGACGGCGAACGCCTGCCACACCTTTTCGTAGAGGCCGGCGCGCCGGATTTCGTCGACCACGACGGCATCGGCCCCACGCAGCGTTTCAAGCTTTTCCGGCGTGATATCTCCCAACAAGCGCACCGCCAGTCCCGGGCCCGGGAAACGGATGCTTCACCAGGATCTCGTTCGGCAGGCCCAGTTCCCTTCCGATCTGGCGGACTTCGTCCTTGAAGAGATCGCGCAAAGGCTCGATCAGTCCGAACGGCATATCTTTCGGCAGTCCGCCGACGTTGTGGTGCGATTTGATGACCGCCGAGGGGCCCTTCACCGACACGGATTCGATCACGTCCGGATAGAGCGTCCCCTGCACCAGAAATTTGACCGGCGGACCGCCTTGCGATGCCGCCGCGAGCTTGCTCTCCTCTTCGGCGAAGACTGCGATGAACTCGTTGCCGATGATCTTGCGTTTTTGCTCCGGATCCGAGACTCCCTTGAGCTTGCCCAGGAATCGCTCGGACGCGTCGACGCCGATCACGTTCAGGCTCAGCCGCTCGCGCAGCATTTCGAGCGTGTCGCGAAATTCGTTGCGCCGCAGCAGTCCGGTATCGACGAACACGTTCGTCAGCCGGTCGCCCATGGCGCGGTGCACCAGCACCGCCGCGACGGTCGAGTCCACGCCGCCGCTCAGCCCGCAAATCGCGCGCGCGCCTTCCGTCTGCTTGCGGATTCCCTCAACTGTTTCGGCGATGAATCCCGCGCGGTTCCAGTTCTGCTTCGCGCCGCAGATCGCGAAAACGAAATTGTGCAGCATCTCGGTGCCGCGCTCCGTGTGGTTCACTTCGGGGTGGAATTCAACTCCGTAGAATTTCCTCGCGGGATCCTCGACCGCCGCCACCGCGTTTTCGGTGCGTCCGGTGACATGAAATCCCGCGGGCAGTCCGACCACGTGATCGCCGTGGCTCTTCCACACTTTTAGCTTCCCGGATAGCCCCTTGAAAAGCGCCGAATCCCTCTCCATGTCCAGCTCCGCCGGGCCGTATTCGCGGCGGTCCGCCCGCTCCACTTTTCCGCCGAGCGTGTGCGTCAGCCACTGCATGCCGTAGCAGATGCCGAGCACCGGCACGCCGAGCTGCAGCACTTTCGGATCGCACACGGGCGCGTCCGCGTCGTAAACGGAACTCGGGCCGCCCGAAAGCACGATGCCGACCGGCTCGTGCGCGCGAATCTCGTCGAGCGAAGCCGTGCACGGCAGGATCGCGGAAAACACTTGCTGTTCGCGGATGCGCCGCGCGATCAGTTGCGTGTACTGCCCGCCGAAATCCAGCACCACGATTCCGTGTCGCGTGCTCACCGCGCCTCCGATTTCCTTTTGCGCCGCCGCCCCGCTCTCAGCCATCGTTCCTCCGTGCGCATTTTCTTATCGCAAAACGATATTCACCAGCTTCTTCGGCACCACGATGATCTTCACGACCTGCTTGCCGGCGATCAACGGCGCGATCGCGGATCGACGAGCGCGCGCTCGCGAGTCTCGTCTTCGCTCAGCTCAGCGTCCACCAGCATCTTTCCGCGCACGCGGCCGTTGATCTGGATGATGATTTCGACCTGCTCTTCGCGCGTTAGGTCTTCGCGATAGCGCGGCCACTTCTGGCCGCAGCGCCGAACCGGCCCGCTCGCCGCTCGCGCATACGGAATTCCCGAGCATCTCCCACAGCTCCTCGGCGATGTGCGGCGCCATCGGCGAAAGCATCAGGATCAGCGCCGATAGCACGCGCTTCAGGATCAGCGGCGAAATATCCCGATCGAGCGGCTCCTGCGCCTGCAGCTCGTTCACCAGTTCCATGATCAGCGCCACCGACGTATTGAAATGCCAGCGCGACTCGAAATCGTTGGTCACGCGCTTGAGCGTCTGATGCGTCTTGCGGACAGAATCTTTTCCTTCGGTGTGGCCTTCGCCATGTCGGTCGCCTGCTCCAGATCGACCGGCTCGGCCGCGCAGCCGCGCGGCATGCTTTTCAACCAGCCGGTAAACGCGGTTCAGGAACCGCGCGCAGCCTTCGATTCCCTGCTCGCTCCACTCCAGGTCTTTTTCCGGCGGCGCCGCAAACAGCGTGTACATCCGCCCCGTGTCGCAGCCGTATTTTTCCGCCATCTCGATCGCGCCCACGACATTGCCGCTGCGATTTCGACATTGCGACTGCCGCCTTTTTGCACCATGCCCTGCGTGAACAGGCGCGTCAATCGGCTCGTCGTGATTCATCAAGCCCGAGGTCGCGCATCACCTTGCAGAAAAATCGCGAATAAAGCAGATGCAGGATCGCGTGCGTCGATTCCGCCGATGTACTGGTCGATCGGAAACCAGTAGCGCACCTTCTCGCGATCGTACGGCGCTTTGTCGTTGTGCGGATCGGTGTAGCGGTAGAAATACCACGACGAATCGACGAACGTATCCATCGTGTCGGTTTCGCGCCGCGCCGGGCCGCCGCACTTCGGACAAGTCGCATTCACGAACTCCGGAACGCTCGCGAGCGGCGATTGTCCCTGGCCCGTCAGCGCGACATTTTCCGGCAGACGCACCGGCAACTGATCGTCCGGCACGGGAACGATGCCGTCCTTTTCGCAGTAGATCACCGGGATCGGCGTGCCCCAATAGCGCTGCCGCGAAATGCCCCAGTCCTTCAGCCGGTACGTCGTCTCGCCCTTGCCGAATCCTCTGCGCCTCCGCGTCCGCGCGCCATCTTCTCAATCGCCTGCTCGGACGTCAGCCCCGTGTACGGCCCTGAATCCACCGAGCCGTCCGTATTCCGTGTACGCCTCGTTCATCCGGTCGGAGCGCAGCGGCGGTCCGTGCGACCGGCTGCACGACGATCTTCACCGGGAGATGATATTTCTCCGCGAACTCGAAATCGCGCTGATCGTGCGCCGGCACGCACATCACCGCGCCCGTCCCGTACTCCGCCAGCACGAAATTCGCCACCCAGATCGGCACGCGCTCCCCCGAAAACGGATTCACCGCGAACCGGCCGGTGAAGAATCCCTCCTTCTCCGCCGTGGCGATGTCGGCCGCTCTCATGCTCTTTCGCACGCATTGCTCTGAGCTGCGCTTCCATCGCTCCGCGCCCGCGCACGCCATCGAGCAATTTCTCGAGCTCGGGATGGCCCGCCGCGATCACCACGCGCCGACACGCCGTAGATCGTGTCGACACGCGTGGTAAACACTTCAAGGCTTAGCCCGTCGACATCGGCCACGTCGAAGCGCACCCGCGCGCCGCGCGACTTCCCGATCCAGTTTCGCTGCATCACCAGAACGCGCTCCGGCCAGCCGCCCTCGAGCTGCTTCATGTCGTCGAGCAACGCGTCCGCATATTGCGTGATGCGCAGGAACCACTGTTCGAGTTCTTTCTGCTCGACCTGCGTGGTCTCGTGCCGCCAGCAAAACCCGTCGATCACCTGCTCGTTCGCCAGCACCGTGGCACATTCGGGACACCAGTTCACCTTGCTCTTCTTTCGGAAGGCGATTCCCTTCTCCAGCATCCGCAGGAAGAACCACTGATTCCACCGGTAGTATTCCGGCTCGCAGGTGGAAATTTCGCGCCGCCAGTCGTAGCTGAATCCGAAGCGCCTGCAGAACCCGGCGAAACTCCTCGATATTCGCGTTGGTCCATTCGCGCGGATGTGTGCCGTTCTTGATGGCCGCGTTTTCCGCCGGCAGTCCAAACGCGTCCCAGCCCATCGGGTGCAGCACGTTGAATCCGCACATCCGCTTGTAGCGCGCCACCGCGTCGCCGATCGTGTAGTTGCGCATGTGGCCCATGTGCAGCGTGCCCGAGGGATACGGCAGCATTTCGAGCAGGTAGTATTTCGCGCGCGACGCGTCGTTATCGACGGCGCGAAACGCGCTCCTGCTCCTCCCACATCTTCTGCCACTTCGCTTCGATGCGCTGTGGATCGTAATCGCTCACTCTGCGGTCTCCCTGAGTCTCCGAAACTGTTGTTTGCGCCATCCGCCTTGCTGTTCGCCGCTCCTGGGTTTTTCTTCTCCGCGCTCTCTGCGTCCCTCTGCGTCCTCTGCGTTAAGCTTTTGACTTGGCTTTTGACTTAGCCTTCGCCTTGGTCCTCGTTGTGATCTTCGCCTCCATTCGCTTGCCCCGCCGGGGCTTCATGCCCTCGCCAGTCGCCCGCACCACGCGCCCTGTGAGCCGCCATAGTGCAGAAACATTTCGTTTATCGTCGCCCGGTTTATCGATCGGCGTCTCCAAGATGAACGCCCGCCCCGCCAGCAGCGGATGCTTCAGAATTTCGCGAAACGCCTCGAGCCCGATCTTGCCCTTCCCAATATGCTCGTGCCGGTCGACGCGCGACCCCAGCGCCACCTTCGAATCGTTCATGTGAACCACGCGCACGCGATCGAGGCCCACGGTGCTCTCGATATGCCGCAACGCCGCTTCGAGCCCCGCCGCCTTGCGAATATCCCATCCCGCCGCAAAAAGGTGCGCCGTATCGATGCAAATTCCCAGCGGCAGCTCCGAGCAAGCATCGAGCACCGCCTTCAGCTCCTCGAATCGCGAACCGAGCGCGCTTCCCTGTCCCGCGGTGTTTTCGAGCAGAATTCGCAGCTCGCCGAGCTTCAGCCCGCGCGCAGCCTGCTTCAGCGATTCCGCGATCGCCGCGACTCCCGCCTGGACCGAGCTCTCGAGCCGGCTTCCCGGATGGACCACCAGAAAATCGGCACCGAGCGCCATTCCTCGCACGAGTTCCTGGTGAAATCCCTGCACCGACTGCGTCCGCAGCACCGGATTCGGCGACGCCAGATTGATCAGGTAGTTGGCGTGAATCACCAGTGGCCCGAGCCCGAGTTCCTTGCGCCGCGCGCGAAATCGCGCCGCTTCGGCCTCGGCAATGCGGGAGTTTCCGCGGGCCCACATCCGCGGGCTCGACGAAAAAATCTGCAGCGCGTTCGCGCCCAGGCCGTGCGCCATTTCGAGCGCACCGGTCACATCCCCTGCAATCGACGTATGGATGCCGATGCGCAGGCTGCCATCTTTCCAAGCTGGGATTTCGGGTTCGGGGGGCGGTTCGGGACGATACTCGTCGGCCGCGTCGAAGGCCAGGGTGATTCGGTGTTGTGTCTCTGCCATTCCCTCAGGGATCGTACAGCGAATCCTGTAACACCAAATTTTATCGGAAACCCCGCGTCCGCGCAAACGGATGCGGAAAATCGCGGTAAGATTCAATTGGGATGTCGGAATGAAACGCCGACCCATCAAAGACCAGCAGCTTGAGAATTTGGAGAGCGAATTCCGTCCCCTCCTGATTTCTTGTCTTGAGGAGTGCGGAAACGGCCGCTGGGGGCTGTTCGGACAGAATGACGATACGAGGTGGGTGAACTATTTTCGGTGGCAGGATGGAGAGCGTCTGAAAAAGAAATCGCTCTCCAAATTCGCTCTTTAGGAGCGGAGTTTGGACAGCCCAATCGACTCGTTGACCGTTTCTTACACTATTGTTCCTTGCGTGGCCCGAACGTTCCGGGTGAACCTAACCTGGCCAAAGCCCTCTTGGACGAAATCAAAGGAGGGGCCTTCGAGCCCTTTTAGCGCGCCGCTCGCTTAGGCCTAGAAGCCGATTACTTGGACGCGGTGAATTTGAACGAAATCGCCTTCGATTCCTTGGGCGCGATAGTCACCGTCTGGTCGACTGTGCCGAGGTATTCGTGCCAGGCCCCGATGGTGTAGGTGCCGGGCGGGAGATTTTTCAGCTCGAATGTGCCGGTCTTGGTGGTCATGTCGAAGTAGGGGTTATCAAATACGAAAAGAAACGCGCGCATCCACGGATGGATGTTGCACGCCACCGGAATGCCCAGTTCCTGATGCGGAAATTTCGTCATGAACGGCGGCGCGCCCTCGGGCAACGAGCGATTCCACGATTTGTTTTCGCGCGGCATCGGATGGACGTTGTGCGTCACCGGATCGGTATTCTTGATCTCGAGCGGCTGATTGGTGCGAAAAGCGAGGACGCGCGGAACGTACATGCAGCCCTTCTGATCGAGGACAGCTGGATCGGTGGGCGTGTCATAGCGATAGGAGCCGAGGCCCGATTTGATGTAGACGACCGTATCCGCGAGGGCGTCGTGCGGGCCGAGGACGACAATCGGCGGCACCACAGGCTTCGGATTCTCCTGCACGCAGGCAGGCTCGGCGCTCATATCGATCGCATGGAATTTGGGCGGTGTGCCCTCGAAAGTGACCGTGCCGGTGACTGTGCCCGCCGTGGCCGGGTCGACGACGGCGGTGGGTTCGGGAGGAGCCGAAGAATCTTCGTTTTCTTTCTTGTTACATCCGGTAATTGCGAAGCCAAGAATAATTGCCAACGCCAAAACAACGGGCCGAATCTTCAAGAGTAAGAAATCCTTTCTGCGCAACCCCCTATTTTAACAAGCGGAAGATCGAAAAGCGAAACAGGGATTTGCCACAGAGGCGCCGAAGCACAAAGGACGGGAGGGCTCCGTTTGATTTATGATCCTTACCTCGGAGGATGTTCTCATGGACTCATCGCCTCACACGTCGTCAAAGATCGCCATCATCACTGGCGCAGGCAGCGGGATCGGCAAGCACGTCGCAGTTGCTCTTGCCCGCGAAGGCTATTCGGTGGTTCTTTCTGGCAGGCGCCAGGACGCGCTGGAGGTCACCGCCCTCGAAGTGAAGCAGACGACTTCGCCAAGCCTCGTCGTGCCAATGGACGTCACCGATCCCGCCTCTGTGCGCAATCTATTCGCGAAAACAAAAGAGGTCTTCGGCCGCCTCGACGTGCTGTTCAATAACGCCGGGATCTCCAGCGGCGGCGCGATCGAGGAGTTGACATACGAGCGGTGGAAGTCCGTGGTCGACACGAACCTCACCGGCCCCTTTCTCTGCACGCAGGAAGCCTTCAAGATCATGAAAAGCCAGGAACCGCGCGGCGGTCGCATCATCAACAACGGCTCGATTTCGGCGCACGCTCCACGGCCGAATTCCGCGCCCTACACGGCGTCCAAGCACGGGATTACCGGCCTCACCAAAGTGACGTCGCTCGATGGCCGAAAGTACGATATCGCCTGTGGCCAGATCGACATCGGAAACGCGGCCACGCACATGGCCGAAAGAATGAAAAAAGGAGTCCCGCAGGCGAATGGCACCGTCGCGGTCGAGCCCACGATGGATCCGGCGGACGTGGCGCGCGCGGTGGTGTATATGGCATCGCTGCCACTCGACGCGAACGTCCAGTTCATGACGGTGATGGCGACTAAGATGCCGTTCATCGGCCGCGGCTAGCCCTACGGCGGCAAAGCGAGGTGACAGTCATGGCGGGCGTATACGGCGAGATCGATTCGAATGCCTCCTTTCATCGCGTGCTCGGTGAGGCGATCGACGTGGTGCACCACGTCCTGGCGCACACTCCGGGCAACGGCACCCTGCAGCGCATTCTCAAGCAACTTGATGCCATGAAGCTGTGGACCCACCACGGGCTCAAGCCGAGCGACGGCCAGCGCCGAAGCATCGACGTTGGTCTGGTCGCTGCGCGCGAACTCTCGGATGCGACGGGAGAGGTGCGCGAACTCGCTAAAAAGCTCTTCGCCCTGAATAACTACTTTGAAGACTGGCCGACAGACGAAAAGGCCGCCAACGCGACCGAGGAAGACTTTTTCGACGACGAGTAGCCCCCGTCCAGAAGCAAATGCTGATGGTTTTGTCACCAATTTCTCCATCAGTGTGCATGCAGACCGAAAGTCATCCCGGTATTTCCCATGCAATGAATGCAATAAGTGCCTCAATTGACACGATAGGGCCGTTGCTGGCATGGAACTAGTACTACCGGACTATTGTTGCCAAGTGCTTCTAGGAGCACCATATAACTAGCGCATACCGTGTCTGCGCGCCAGGCGCTGAAACCGTGCCTGCGCCCGGGGGATGTGTCTACGTCGGGGGAACAATAACGCCCATGCTGGGACCTCGGTTGAACGGACGATGAACAATGGCTGATACCACTCCCACGCCTCAAGTGATCGCCCGTGAGATCCCCGTCACGATCCAGGGATCGCAGATCGTCGCCGGAACGGACCGCCGCGAACTATTCACCGAAACTCTCAAGACCACGCTGATCTTTGACAACGGCGCCGCAATCAATCTCAAAGCAAGAGTCGCGCCGGGACAATCCCTCTTTCTGCGCAACGAACTATCCGGAAGAGAAATCCTGTGCCGCGTCGTCGAGGCGCCACCTCCGGGCCAAGCAGGCGCCACGGATCTCGAATTCACCATTCACGATCCGGACTTTTGGAACACTTCGAGCGACCGCCCTGCGGATGTCGGCGAGGAAACCGCCGCGCAAGAATCGGCGCCACCGGCACCGGAAAGTGGGGCAGCTATCCCGATCCTTCAATCCGGCGCGGAATCGAGCGCGCCGGCCAACATGGCATCAGTTCCTGCGGCTACCGCCGCGGCGATTGCCGAAACCCCGCCGGGACCAGCTTTTTCTCCTGCGGCCGCAGAGTTGGAACCTCTGTCGCAGCCTGCCCCTGTCGCGGAAGTCGACGACGCAAAAGACGCCGAGCAGCTGGCCGGAATCCTGGCAAAATATGCCAAAGCGATCGCCAAACGAGCGTCTGCTAAGCACGCCGAAAATGAGGCGCAGCAACAGGCCGTGGCCACCGCTACGTTGCATGGCGACGCCGCGCCCGGCGTCACGCCCAACGCGAGGGCATTTTCAACGCTGGCTTTTCGGCTGCATGGGATACGCGAGCTCACGGTCCGCAAAAACCCGATCGCCCTCGGAATCATCGCGGTCGTCGTGATCGGAGCGGCGCTGGGAGTTTCGTGGGACGTAACCCGAATGTTGTACCCCCAGAGCTCTCTACCGTTGGCTGCCATCGCGCGGCAAAAGCTCCCAGCGCTGCACGCTAAAGCATCGCCATCGAAAATAGCGCCGCCGAAAACAGCATCGGCAAAGGGAAGCAAGGCCGAAGCCGGGCCTGCTCGGCCGGCGGCAAAGATTCAGCCGCCCGCTGTCGCACAAGTGCCTGCGGCGCGAATCGCGAAAAGTCCGGCGGCGAGGCCGGTAAAGGTTGCGCCCGCGCGGAGTGCCAAAGAAGTTGAGAACCCCGCCGCACCCGTCGCGTTCCGGATGGAACCGGGCCCGGGTGCGCTCGTCTCCGGTCAGACGCCTGTGGGAGACGCGAAGCCTCGAAGGGGTGGGTTAAGCCCGGAGATGATTCCTGCAAAAATCCTCTCTCAATACCAGCCGCCGCTTCCCAAGTGGGCCAAGGACCTCGACTTGGACGGCGTTGTGACGCTCGACGCCGTGATCGATGAAAAGGGAAACTTGAGACAGATGAAGCTCGTCTCGGGTCCACGTGTGCTTGAGAGCTCGGCAGAAGCAGCGGTTGGGCTATGGATATTCCAGCCCGCGCTCAGAGCCGGGAAGCCCACCGCGGGGCACATGATCCTGACGGTAGAATTTCAGAGGTAGTTTCAGCAAGCCGCCACAGAGATCGCCGTCTACCGGTGACGCAGCCACAGAAAAAAGCCCCACACGCAACCCAAAAGCAGCGCGCCGCCATAGAACCAGTGTGCACCGGGCAGCCCCACGAAGCCCATAAACAGCATGCCCAGCACCACGACCAGTCCAACCGGATGGCCCGTAAAGAGTCCCGCGCCGTAGCGCCCGAACGGAAGGCCTTTCGTAGGATCAATTTCGGCTTCGCGTCGACCGGTTTCGCGGTCCCGGTGGGAAATTCGGCTGGGTCGATTCACTGGTTATACGATACGCGTTGAGCGCGATCGCGCCAAGCGGCGGCTTACGCTGAGCGCCCGTGAGTAAACATGGCAAATGCCTACGGACCGACGATCAATTTGCCCTTCATTTTGTCGTGGCCGAAGCCGCAGAACTTCGCGCACTTGAAGTCGTAGGTGCCAGGCTCTTCGGCGACGAAGGCAACCACCTGATCGATGCCCTTTTTCGCTTTGCCGTTTTCATCCGGCTGATCGAACACCAGGCCCGGCATGCTCTTATCCGTGGCTCCCTCGGGGTAGACGTCCAGCTTCACGCCGTGCGTGGCGTCCTCGGAATGCACCCGCAGTTCGACGTGCTCTCCCGTGCGAACGTGGATTTCATTCGGAGTGAACTCGTACTTCTTCGCCGATATCTCGATCACGCGCGGCGGCACGGATTGGCCGCCGGGGCCTTGCGCGAGAACCACCCAATACGCCGCCATCGAGAGCCCTGCGACCGCCGCCACCAAAATCGCTGCTTTCCGCACGGTTCCTCCGATCGAGCCATTTCTATCGAAGAGCTTAGGATGCGCGCGGCTCGCAGGCGTTGCCCGCCAGGGATTCTAGCAGCGCGGCATTTCGCGTGAGGCCGCAAAAGAAAACGCGCGGCCACCGGTGGCGGATGGGAGCCGCGCGTTCACATCTGCGGGAAGGCTTGAGCAGATGTTGGCCGAGCTATACGATTCGGCGGTTGAAGAGATCGGCCGATGCGGCGAGCGAGGGGTTCTGGCGTAAGAGGCGACTGAGCTTGGCGCGTAAGCGATCGGCATCCATCCCGGCGCTTTGGCACACGACCGGGAAATCCTTCTGATCCTGAAAGAGATATTCTTCAGCCTGCCGTTTCGAGCGAAGAGGACCGTTCAGCCATTCCTGGATCGCCGTCACGATCACTGCCTGCCACAGGCGCTTTTCGATGCCCGTCGCCTGTTCTGCGAACATCCGTGTATCCAGCACCCCTGCATTGGTAGCCATTGTTTCCCCCGGATATGCCGCGGCGGCTGGGTGCGGCGGAAGTCACTTCAGGTGAAGGCAACGATTTGGCCGAAGGGGCCTGCGGGCGCGGTGTTTCTCGCCGCGATGTGCCGTTTCAGTGAAGAGCGCCCGCGTTGCGCGCACACGACTTAGCTTTTTTGCAAGTATTGTGCTGGTTGGCGCACGCCAAGCAACGAACGCCGAGCGGGCGACGGTGGGCAAAAATTCCGCCGGCTAGATAACTTTTGCTTGGTGGGGAGGGCTAAGACCGCGCCGTCGTGGCGCGCTCGGTCAGGATCTCGCCTATCGCGGCGAGCGCTCGGTCAATCCCGGCGCGATCCACGTCGTAGTGCGTGACCATCCGAATGGCGTACTTACTGGTCGGCCCGGCGAGGATATTTTCCTTGGCCAGCGCGGCGCAGATATCGGCAGCCGTGCGGCCTGTGTCGGTGACGTCAACGATCAGGATATTCGTCACCACTTTCTTCGGGTCGATTGCGACGCCCGGCAATCGCGACAACCCTTCGGCCAAATAACGCGCATTCTCATGGTCACGATGCAAATTCTTCGGCGATTCCTCGAGCGCAATGAGCCCCGCCGCCGCGAGGACACCCGCCTGCCGCATGCCGCCGCCGAGCAGCTTGCGCGTCACGCGCGCCTTCTCGATAAAATCCCGGGAGCCGACCAGCATCGACCCGACCGGCGCGCCCAGCCCCTTCGAGAGGCAAAACATCACCGAGTCAAGCTTGCGTGTGATGTCGCCGACGCTGCGGCCCGTCGCTGCCGACGCGTTGAAAATGCGCGCGCCATCCAGATGCACCGGAATGCCTGCCGCGTGCGCATGCTCGCAGATGTCGTCGATGATTCCGGGCGGATAGACCGTACCGCCGTGCATGTTGTGCGTGTTCTCGAGTTCGATCAGCGAAGTCTGGGCGCGATAATAGATGTGCGGCCGGATCGCCGGCTCGATCAGGTCCCACGTGAGAACGCCTTCCGCCGTCGGCACCGCATTCGGCATGCACCCGGCAATCGCGGAGACCGCCGCCATCTCGTAGAGGTAGATGTGCGCCTGCCCTTCGCAGATCACTTCGGTGCCGGGCCGCGTCCACGTCTTGATCGCGGTGAGATTGGCCATCGAGCCGGAAGGAAAAAAGAGCGCCGACTCGCGCCCAAAGATTTCAGCGGCGCGCGCCTGCAGCCGGTTGACCGTCGGGTCCTCGGCGTACACGTCGTCGCCAACCTCAGCCTCAGCCATGGCCCGGCGCATCGCCGGTGTCGGCCGCGTCACAGTATCGCTGCGAAGGTCAACAATGGAATTTCCGGTGGATTCAGGCATGCCTCTAATGTAGCTCACCCCGCTTTCCCGGGGTGAGGCTTTTTGCAGACGCGCTTTTGACTGGCGCTTCGCGGGAAAAGCATGACCACCAACACTACACGCGGCGGCCCAAATACAGGATCACGCTGCCGAAATTCCACGAGGCGATGCGGACATCGGCGAAGCCGGTGCGCTCCATGAGCGCGGCAAGCTCGGGCGGCGAAGGGAACTTTGCGACGGAACCGGGAAGATATTTGTAAGCCTCGGCGCTACCCGAAATCGCGCCGCCGATTCGCGGCAAAATGTGCTGGAAATAAAAGCGGAAGAGGCCGGCCATCGGCCCGGACGATGGCTCGCTAAATTCGAGGATGCCCAGTTCCCCGCCGCGTTTCAACACGCGCGCGAATTCCCGCAGCCCGTCTTCATAATTCGCGAGGTTGCGAAATCCGAAGGCCGTCGTCACTAGATCGAAACTCGCATCCGCGAACGGCAAATGCAGCGCATCGGCGACGGCCAAAGCGAGCGGCCGACTCGCAGCGAGCGCCTTCTCTCGAGCGCGTGTCAGCATCGGCTCGACGAAATCGCTCCCAAGGATCGGCAACGGTTGCACGCCACCCTCGGAGGCACGCGGGCGCCAACGGTCGAGCGCAAATGCCAGGTCGCCGGTGCCGCAGCAGACATCCACCACGCGCGCGTTCGGTCGCCGCAGGATTTCGGCGAAACGCTTCGCCGTGCGCCGTCGCCAAAGATGATCCAGCGAGAACGACAGCACGTGATTCAGGAAATCGTAGCGCGGAGCGATCCGCGCGAACATGTCGCGGACGCGCGCCGAAGCCTCGCGTTCATCACGCGAGCCTTCGGGTCGCGTCCCTGAAAGCGGCGACGGTTTGGGTGCTGCGATCATAGATGAAGTGGAAACGTGAAGCCCGGACGTAAGACTACATGCAGCGGCACAGGCGGCGCAAAAGGAATCGCGCGATCGCCCTTACTTGGGACGCCATCTGGACAGGTTGTTTGCGTAGAGCCCAATGCAGAAGAGGTTTGCCGGAACGAATCCGAATTGAGCCGTCTGAAGCCCAATCAAGCAGATGATTACGCTATTCACGGCAGCGACCGCCCAGCCATGCCATATCTTCTTCCCGACCAATATCGTCGAGATTACCGTCAGCACGCTTGAGATGTAATCGAGTCGTAACATCGGCGTACTCAGAATAATCGACCGCGATTGCCTGTGGCCACTGGCCGAAGGTACAGGTTTAGCGAGAGGTTAACTGGCAAGAATCCGCAAGCCTATTTCCCGCGCAGGCCCGCATGGCGAGCGATTGCCGGCAACACGGCGAAAGAACGCGAAACGACGCGCCAGGGAATCTCGATTCCCCACTGCGTGCCGCCGATGCGACGCGGCAAAACCCATCGGACGCGGCCCGCGCGTGCTTTCTTGTCGCTCGCGAGAATCGGCCGAAGGTCAGCGGCGCGGATTTTCCCGAGCGACGGCAATGGCCCGACACTCGCAACGAGCCGGATGATCCGCTCGGCGTCCGACTCGCGCAAACGCCCCGTGCCGACCGCCAGCAGCGTTGCCCCGAGCATGCCCCAGCCGACCGCTTCGCCGTGCAGAAACCGCTTGTAGCCGGTCGCCGTCTCGAGCGCGTGTCCCAACGTGTGCCCGAAATTCAGGATCTGCCGCAGGCCGCCTTCGCGCTCGTCCTCGCTCACCACGCGAGCCTTGATTGCCGCCGACCACGGGATAATCCAGCTGAGCGCGCGCGGATCGCGGCGAAGAATCGCGTCCATACGCCGCTCGAGAAAATCGAAAAGCTTCGCATCGGCGATCGCGCCGTATTTGATCACCTCATAGAGCCCGGCGCGAAATTCGCGATGCGGCAACGTGGCCAACGTCGCGGGATCGGCAATCACGAGCCTCGGCGGATAAAATGCGCCGACGAGATTTTTTCCTTCCGGCAGATCGACGCCTGTTTTTCCGCCGATCGCGCTGTCCACCTGCGCCACGAGTGTCGTAGGAATGTGCACGAGCCGCACGCCGCGTAGATAGGTCGCCGCAGCGAAGCCGGCGACGTCGCCCACCACTCCGCCGCCAACAGCCACGACTACAGCTCGCCGATCCGCGCCCGCCCGAACCAACTCGCGCGCGATGCCTTCCACAGTCGCGATGCGTTTCGCCGATTCGGCGTCATCGAAAAGGATCGCGCCCCGCGCAGCTTTTCCGAAAATCGTGGCGAGCGGCCTGCCCCAATATCGCCACACCTTCGGCGACGAAAGAATGAACGTGCCGGTGGAATCGCCGAGCCGCCCCACGAGCGACGCAGCTCGAGCAAGCGCGCCGGGCGCGCAGTAGACGTTGTAGGGGCCGCTAGAACTGGTTACGCGAATCGTCGGCATGCGAGAAGGCAAATGTAGCAAAAAGAAAGCATATTGAGGAAGCAAACCAGCGTGGAACAAATTCGCCCCGCGCAGCGTAATCTAGAGTGGAGGCCGAAGGCGATGCTGACATTCGTGCTCTGGTGCATTCTGTTCGTGCTGTGCTGGCCGCTGGCCCTGCTGGCGCTCGTCCTCTACCCGATCGTCTGGCTGGTTCTGCTGCCGTTCCGGATCGTGGGGATCGCCGTTGGCGGGGTGCTGGACTTGATTTGGGCGATCGTCACGCTGCCGGCGCGGATGCTAGGCGCGCACCCAAGACCGCGGCGAGCATGATTCCTCTCGCGGCCGGACGAAACTCTTATCGCTCGAGTTCGGCGACAGATTCGAGGATCACGTACCCGACAATCGAGAAACTGCGCGGGCTGAGTTTGTCCATCGTATCCTGCGGCGTGTGCCAATAAGCCGCATACCCGTTAAGGTCGATAATATCGACGGCGGGAACATCGCGGCTTAAGAATGACTGATGATCGTCCTCGACGGCGCCCTCGCTCGAGACGAAAATATCCTTGTATCCGAGCCGCGCGGCGGTGGACCAGACGAGATTCGTCAGCCACTTCGTCGAGTTGCTCTCGCGCGGGATCTCCAGATTCTTCTGGCCGATCATATCGGCCAGAATGACGGCGCGAACGTGCTTCAGTTCCCCGGACAACTCCATGCGTGCGGCCAGCTCCCGCGAACCGTAGGTATTATCCGTGCCGGTCCACTGCGCCTGCCCATTCACCACGACCTGCGCTTCCTCGCCGTCCACGAACGCGATCCACACTGCATACTTGCGCTTGGGGCCTGCGCAAAGCAGCCGCGCCATTTCGAGCATCAGCCCGCTCGATGATCCTCCGTCGTCCGCGCCGACGAAATTGTCCAGCCGCAGCGTGTCGTAATGCGTCAGCAGGAGGATGATTCCCTGCCCCGTGCCGGGAATTTTCGCGACGATGTTCTTCATCGCCAGCGAGCCGATCGGCGTATCGGCGTGAAAATCATCCGTATCGATGGCGCAGCCGAAGCTTTTCAGCTGGCCAATGAGGTAGTCCTGCGTGCGGTGAATGGCATCCGATGCAGGCGGCCGCGGGCCAAACTCTACAAGTTTTGCGGTGTATTCGTATGCAGCGGCGCCGTCGAAGCCGCCGGTCTGCGCAGGCGGCAGAGCGGCATCGGCTGGCGAGATGGTCGGCTGTTGCGTCGATGTAGGGGCCGCGCTCGGGCCTGAAGACGCCGGCGCAGCAGCCGCGGAAGTCCCAGCCGGCGCCGAATCGTGCCCGCACGCGGCCGGCAAAATCGCAATCGTGGCGAGCATCGCCGCGAGAAGCGCTCTCCGCATCAGGCTCACGCGATCATGCCCCGGCCTCGGTCTGTTCCTTCTTGCGTTTCTTCCGCACCACCAAATACGCGACCAGCACGCTCACGAAATACAGCAGCACCATCGGCGCCATGAACACGATCATCGTCGTTGCGTCCGGCGTCGGCGTCACGATCGCCGCCGCCACCGTAATGAGCAGCATCGCATACCGGAAATTCTTCAGCAGAAATTTCGGCGTCACGATCCCGAACACCGAAAGGATGAACACCACCACCGGCATTTCGAAAATCACACCGAGTCCCAGCAGCACCACCACGATCAGCTCGAAATATTCGTTCACGTTGATCAGGGGCTTGATCGGCCCTTCGTTCGCAAACCCGACGATGTACGTCAACACCCGTGGCAGCATCACGGAATATCCGAAGACGATCCCGCACACGAACAGAAACATCGCCGACGCGATAAAGCTGGCCACCGCTTTTCGCTCGTGCTTGTAAAGTCCCGGCGCCACGAACAGCCACACCTGGTACAGCACCCACGGCATCGCAATCGCGATTCCGAGGTACACCGAAAGCGTGATCACCAGGCTGACGTACCCGGCCGGGTTCGTGAAATACAGGCTCGGATCGCTGTGGTTCGCCTTGAGAGCATCCACCATCGGCTGCGAGATGAACGTGATGAACCGTCTCGCCACGAAGAATCCCACAATCACCCCGATGCCGATGGCGCCCAGCGAACTGACGATCCGTTTGCGCAGCTCCACCAAATGATCGAAAAACGACATCGACCCGCCGGCTTCTTCGTCTTTGCGGTCGCGGAGCAGGCGCTCAGGCTGTACGGGGGCGGCCATCGTCTACTTTTGCGGGACTTTTTCCGGAGATTTGTCGTCTGCCTCGGGCATCTTGTCGGATGCGGAGATTGGGGCGGATTCCGGCTGCAGTTCGGGATTCCGCGGCACGTCGAAATCGTATCCCGGGAGATAGGGATCGTGCATCGGATCCATCACGCCCGCCTCGACTGCGGCGGCGTTTGCCTGGCCGAGCGGCGGATCGGACGTCTGCGACGGCACCGCGCGCGCCGGTTCGGAAGGAACCGGCTGCGGCCCGGTGGCGGCGGGCTGCGCGGACGCGGTGGAAGCAGCGGCGGATGCGGACGGCGGCACGGCGGCGATGCGGCGCGTGTCGGCCTCGCGCTCGAGGTCGCGCATGTGGCCCTCGAATGTCGTGCGCAGGTCGCCCGTGGCGCGCCGGAATTCCGACATCACCTTGCCGAAATTCCGCGCCAATTCAGGCAGCTTCTCCGGTCCGAAGACGACCAGAGCCACCACAAAAATCACGATAAGGTGTGGAATGCTAAGCATTTTGCAGCCCTGTTGGCGTCGTCGCAGCCCCTGTTTCGCATAATAGAAGAGGGCCACAGACGTGTCAAACGAACCGGTGCAGACAGCAACGCATCGAATTCGGTTTTATTGCGCCGCTGCCGGTGCTGGAACTTCGAGCGCCTTCATGCGATTGACGATCACATCCATCGCATAATCGAAGGTCTTGTCGCGGTTCCCGAGCAGGATCGCTCCTCGAACGTACTCTGTAAGGGTCCAGAGCGTGACGTTCGTCTTAGGGTCGATCACCAGCAATCGAAGCTGTCCGAGAACGGGAAGCTTCAGCCCCGTATCGGAAAGGTTCCAGCTGATTTCGAAGACCAGGTCGGCGGCCGCGGGCGAATCTGCGATTTGATAGTGTCCCCATCCCTTCATCGCCGCGTAGAACTCGTTATAAGGCCGGTTCGGCTCGCCATTGAACACCGTCTGATCGATCACGGTATCCAGACTCTCTCCGCCCCCATTCGCGATGAACACGCTTCGGGCGGCGGCAATCTGCGGAGGCACTGGAGCAGTCGCCGGCGCCTTGAATTGCTCCGCCCGCAATACCGGGACCAGCGCCAAAATCCCCGCAATCGCGCCGAAAACCACAAATTTGATCCTCACGACGCCCTCCACCGAGACTGGATAATCCGCACTCAATACCATGACGTGAATTATTGCCGAGGCGTTTCCGCCGGGTTGCCTGCAGGAGAATAGTTGGTCACCGCGAAGGATCGTTATCACGGGCCAGCGTCGCGGGCGTCTCTTGCCGCAGTTGCGCGAGCTCAGCCTGAACTTTGGCCCACTCTTTCTTCTTCCGCTTGATCGCGTACGGCGCATTCGGGTCCGCGAAGAATTGCAGCAGTTCGGCGCGAATCTCCGGCGAAGCGCCGCTGAAGTTTTGCTTTGCAAGCGCGTCGAGCAGTTCCGCCTGCGTCTCGTCGTTGAGCCAATATTTCCCCGGGCCGGTTACGCTGCCGGTGTCGAAATTGTCGTTGGGGATGTCCGGTTGGCCGGCGCCGACTTCGCTCAGCAGCTTCCGGTAGTCATCCAGAGCAGCGTTGAAACTGGCTTCGAACATCTGTTCCGTTTGCGGCGTAGGCGTCCGCAGCTCTAGCACCTTCAGCGGGCCAATCTTCGGGATGATCGACACCAGAAAGGCCAAAAACCGTTCGCCAAGAGTGGGTGGCTGATAGTCGCGGCCCCAATACTTCCTGTAACTCGAACGCTTGATATTGTAGAGAAACTCCTTTTTCGTGATGCCGGGCTGATCCCGCCGGATGTCGTCCTTCTTCAGGCTCCACGCAACCCGGGTGGCTTTCGGCAGCAGCCGGCTGACGTCGTAACGGTAAGATCCCAGCACCTTGTTCTCGTCGTCGAGAACGCTCTTGAGATCCAGCCCGTAGGTTTGCTGGAACGCCTGCTCCAGCAGCGGAAGCGCCACGCCAAAGCCGATGAAGTCGTGATAAGCCGTGGAAGCGTAGCGTCCCTGCGCGACTTCCAGAATATCGAATCCGAATTCCGTCTTCACATGGTCGAGCGGATTCTCTTCGTATGTCACCACGTCGCCGTATTTCTTTTCCATCCGGGGATACAGGATGGGAACCGAGCGGTTCACGGCGATGCGATGCCCTTCGTTGTCCGCAGCGTAATGCGAAAGCGCGCCAAGGGCGAAAGCGTAGCCGTCGAGATCCTTCGAGTCACGCAGCAGCGCCAGAACGAAATCTCCGCTCCGCACGTAGTGAGTCAGGTCGCTGAAGAATTTGTTTCCGTGCGGGTAGTAACCCATGTCCTGAATGATCGCGCCGCCGTACGCATACCCGTGCGCCTCTTTCAGTTCTTCGGGGGTCGCATTCGGAAAACGCTTCAGCAGCAGCGGCCGTATATTCGTATCCCAGACGCTGTCGATGATCGCTTCGTGTGCCAGCACCGCGTAGCCCGCGCTCGACGCCGGCCAAGCGAAGGACATCAGCAGCGCCAACATCAGCGCGCAGCCTCGCACGAAGAATGTTCTAGCTCTGCCGCCCTGCATCCCGCCACCCATCGCCAGCCGCGCCGCGTCCCGTCAAAGCCCCCACCCCACTTTTATAGCACACGCTGCTTGGGCTTTGGCCCGTCATCGTTTCCCCCAAACGGGTGTACGCTCCATGCGCTTAAGCGCGAGGAAAATTATGACCGATCAGCACTCGAAGAAACCCGAGCCTCTTATCCAACTTCCCGGGATCGAGCAACTGGAAGAAGAGGTCGAATCAGAGTTCTATGAACTCCGGAAAGGCAAGGTATGGTTTTCCAAAGAGATTAAGCGGGAACACCGAAAGCTAAAGACTTCGCTTCTTCGCTACGTTTTGCATTCCCGAATCCTTGCGGTGCTGACCGCGCCTTTTATCTACGCTTGCTTCATCCCGTTTGTGCTGCTCGACCTCTTCGTCTCAACGTATCAGGCCGTTTGCTTTCCCGTGTACGGCATACCCAAGGCGCGGCGCAAGGATTACATGGCGATCGACCGGAACAAATTGCGATATCTGAATGCGCTCGAAGGATTAAACTGCATGTATTGCTCGTATGCGAATGGATTGCTCGCCTACGTCGTCGAAATCGCAGGGCGAACCGAGCAGCACTGGTGCCCGATCAAACATGCGCGCCGCATCCAGCACGCCCACGATCGGTATTCCCATTTCCTCCCGTATGGCGATGCTTCCGCCTACCGCGAACGAATCGACAAAGTGCGCGACGACTTCAAAGACCTGAAGAAAGAGTAACCGCCTCTTGGGACTAGCGCCGCTTGAGGGCCTCGAGTTCCTCGAGCGTTCGCGGCCAATCCGCTCCCAGCAGTCGCGATAATCCTCGATCCGCGAGCACCTTCCCTCCGGTCTGGCATCGCGCGCAGTAGTTCGTTTCGTTGTCCGCGTAACGAATCCGCTGAATCTTCTCCCCGCATCTCGGGCACGGCTGCCCGTATCGCCCGTGCACCGCCATATCCTCGCGAAACGCAGTCACCTTCTCCGGAAAGCCGTCGCCCGCCTCAGCGCGCAGCCGTTTAATCCATAGCGCAAGCGTCTCGCGCGTCGCGGCGAAGAGCCGTTCCCACTCATCATCCCTCAGCTTGTGTGTGAGCGTGACCGGCGACATCTGCGCCGCATGCAAAATCTCATCCGAATAGGCGTTGCCGATGCCGCTCAGCAGCCGCGGATCAGTGAGCGCCCGCTTGAGGGTGCGATTCTCGGCCGTGAGCACGGCGCGAAACTCCGCCAAATTGCTCGTGAAAACATCGATGCCTCCCGGGTCGATCGAAGCCAGCCCCTCGTCGCCCGCCACCACGTGCAACGCCGCGCGCCGCTTCGTCCCGGCCTCGGTGAGCACGAGCGAGCCATTCGAAAAATCGAATGCCGCGAGATTCTGCCGCCCCGAAAGCTTCGCCCTCGCCGGCCGCCAGTGGAGCCGCCCGGCAATCATCAAATGCAGGACCAGCCAGAGATCGCCCTCCACACCAATCGCGATCCGCTTGCCAATTCGCCGGAGTTCGCGCACCAAGCGTCCCTCCGCGCTCTCAACCGATGGCTCCGCGGTTCGCAGCAGAAAAACGCTCGCCAGCCGGACCCGCACGAGCGGCTGCCCCACAATCCGCGGTTCGAGCGCGCTGATGTAAGTAGCAATATCCGGCAGTTCGGGCATGGCTGATTGGATGACGCTCCCGCCTTCGCGTCACCAGATGCTATTCCATCCATCGCTTGCGCGCGACATTCCGCTGCCAGGCGCTGCGACTGCGGAGCAACGATCACTGAATCGACGGATAGTCTTACGTGATCCGAGGCCGGCCAATGATCAGGCTGTGCGGTGAGGCCGTTGGCACAATCTGCTCCAGTTCGAATCCGCAGCGCGCATACAATTCGCGGTATTCATTCGCGGTGCGCTCTCGGCCGCCGTGCATGACCAACATGTGCGGGTCCAGCCACATGCCGAAGGTGGGTTTCGGAGGATCGGGCACGATTTCTTCAATCACCACCAATCGGGAGCTGGGCTTCATGGCCTGGCGCACGTTCTTGAGGATGACCTTTGCTTCCGGATCGGCCCAGTCATGGAGAATCCAGCGGAGGGTATAGGCGTCGGCACCCGCAGGCGCGCCCTTGAAGAAATCTCCCACCATTGGTTCGATCCGCTCGTGACGGATTGCGCCGGCCAGCACCTCTGGCCGATCGAACAGGATTCCCCTGCAAGATGGATGCGCCTTCACAATATCCCCCAGTTGGGTCCCGATTCCCCCACCGATATCCGCGATCAGGGGAAAGCGGCTCCAGTCGAAGGCGGCCGTGACTGCGGGCGTGATAGCAGCGCTTAACGACCGCATCGTCTCGTTGAAGACCGACAAAATCTGAGGATTGCGCTGGAACCATTCCCATGCGCTGCATCCGAAGATCTGATCGAAGGCTGTGCCGCCCGTCTGGATGCTACCGAGAAGGCCGGCCCACGCTTCATACTGGCCGTGGCCCACGGACAGGAGCGTACGAACGCTGGCCCATTGCGAGCCGGGAACGCTCTTGCGCAGGCACTCGCTTGCCGGCGTGTTGGCGAAGACTCCCGCCGAAACTTGTTGAAAGATGCCAATGCTTTCGAGCGCGCGCATCAAGCGATACAGGCTTGGTGCATCGGTTTTCGTGCGGTCGGCCAAAGCGTCTACGGACAAAGGGCCTTCCGCGAGCAGATCAGCCAGTTCCAACTCGGTAGCAACCGCCAGCGTGCGGCTCTGCCAGAAACCCATGATGATATTCAGAATCTGTTCGTGTGGCGCGGTTGAAGCTGGCGCTTTGGCGGAAGTCGTTTCGGACATCGTCTGCGTTTCTCCTGGGCGTAATGGTAGCTCATGCCTGACGGCGCATTATTCAGTTTGCGTGCTCCCAGCCTGTGAGAGATCCGTACGGCAGCGCCACGGAAATTCCCTCGATCTGGCGGATTTTGCCGCTTTCGATCTTGAAGAATTCGCCCATTTCGACGCTCGACGGCCGCAGGACCACCGGAGGCATCGGAACTTTCCCAACGCCTTTCACCTCGGCGAATTTCACCTTTCCCGGATGATTGAACATGAAGACGCCGAACACGATTCCCATCCTTTCGTCGACCACGAGGTATCTCCGCGGATGGATCGAGTGGATGTACGTCCAAATTCCGGTGTTCATGTTCTCGCGAATTCCCATCGAGTCGGGGCGGAAGGAGTTCAGATCGAACCAACCCTTCGCCGTGGGGTTGTTGGTGTCCTGATCTCCATCGAGGATCCGGTTGCAGCGCGGATCGAAGGGTACCATGTCGCCCGAGGAATGGAGGATTCCTTCGAAATAGGTGTCCGCGATTTTCAGCATCTCCTGGCGCGGCACTTTCTGCGA
Source organism: uncultured Acidobacteriota bacterium (assembly GCA_963814735.1). Classification (GTDB taxonomy): domain Bacteria; phylum Acidobacteriota; class Terriglobia; order Acidiferrales; family UBA7541; genus Palsa-295. The sequence continues at coordinate 181,924 of CAWFEC010000004.1, forward strand.
TGCCGTCAGCGGCTGAACCCATACGGGATTGGGCTGCCCGAACTTTTCGAGTGCCTTGGCGTCGTCCGCGTTTCGGTGGACGAGTGTCTCGATCTCGGTGATTTTGCTGTCGGCCACTTTCAATCGGGCCAGAAGAATGGCCGGAGTGCCGTTCTCTCGGACCGTCCCTTCAAATCCGACTTGCCCGCCATGCGGATCGGCGAAATAAAGCTTGTAGGTCCCCATGTCGCTAATGGTGCCCCACAATGCGTCGCCGAGCTTGAGCCGGATCGTGTTCTCCGTGAACCTCACGTTCGCCGCGACGGGAAGCTGCGCCGGATCCTGCGCGACGAGCGCCTTGAGGTACCGGTCCATCAAACCCGTCAGGCAGCTGTAATCGCACGGCGGCTGGACGCGTCCACTCCCTTCGCGTTGCCCGTCGTCGCATAGCCGCGTATCGCGAACGCGCACAGCACCGCCATTGCCAGGCTCGCAACTACTCCTAGTCTCGTTCGCATGTTCACACTCCTTGTCGAGTTTCCTTCCGCGTTCGGGCGGGGCGAACGCGCGGATGTTACCACATCAAAGTCAGGGGGCCGGCGGCGGGTCCGCGTTTTCGAGAGGGTCTGAACGTGAGTCGAGATGCTATCGAGATATGGAAGAGCAATGCGGCAGAGATCGAGGGAGGCGAGTCCTGCCCTGCTTCACTCCGCCGTCTCTTCCGCTGGCCCTGATGATGAATTTACTGAGGCACCTGCTGTGACTGAAGCTGCTCGTCTTGCGCCCCAACAGCCTTTTTGAAAACTAACGTAACCGGAAATCTGCGCGCAAACTTGCTGTCGGGCTGGGCGTCCTGCGGCTGGATAACGATGATCATCGTGCGTTTGTCGCCGGAGAGTTTGTAAGACGCGACAGGCTGCCATCCGGAAGGATAAAACGGCTTGTCGCCCGTATCCGTTGAATGAGGGTCATAGCCGAAGTGATGAAGATTTCCGGCGTAATAACCCTGGGGATCCGATCGCCGGCCGATCGTCACTTTGGTGAAAACGTTTCCACCGACACGGCGAAACACAAACATTCCTCCCGTATCCGCGGGGGGCATGTAGCACTCCCATTGAATTTCCCCGGAATCAAGCATCTTGCCTCTGAAGTCAGGCTGTGCGTTCCGTACGCCATCTCCACCTACGATATAGCCGTCGATACCCGAGTCGGTTGCGACAAATTGTTCCTGATCTCGGACATGTATCTCACCCCACCACCAATCCCAGGTTGCGGTCCATGTTCCCAGAAGCCATTCGAAACCCTTCTGTTGTTCTTTGAACTCCGCTTTCTGGTGATCCAACCAGCCTGCCAAATTCAGTTGTGCCAGCAAATGTTGCAGATTCGGATCGTTGCTGTCGGCTGCACCGGCTGATAGAAGCTCCTGTCCCGCTTCGTATCCTTCGATGGGCTCGTTGAGGCTCAGCGCCGCCGCCGCCCGCAGCTGCCAGATCAGCATGTCCTCATGATGCTGGTCCGCGAACGGACGACTTTCCGTCATAAACTCTTGCAGCAACACCTTCTGTTGGCCCAAATCGGTCGTCTGCTGCGCCTGCCGCGCCAGCTCGATCAGGGAATTGTATTCCACCTTCTCCATCCCGGTGAGAGATGCGGGCGGGGCCAGGCTGCTTGCCGGCTGATTGGCGCTCGCCCCGGTGTCTGCCGCCGCCGGGGACGCGACGGCTTTATCCAGCAGCGCCTTCGCCGTGATCAGCCGGCGATCGTCCGGATAAGCGAGCAACAAACCTGCTGCGAGCTGCTGCGCGTCTGCATATTTGCCGGCGTGGATTAAATCGGAGAGCTTCTTCAGCACTTCGGCTGGCGCTTGTCCGGCCGGCGCAGGATTGGCCGCCGCCTCATTGGCGGGAGCTTGGGGCGCCGTTTGCGCTTGCACCGGCGGCCGAACCATCAGCACCAGAGCGAATCCGAAAATAAAAGACGTTGACCGCTTCCCCATCGTTTTTCTCCGATCCATCGTCCGCCCGAATGCAGTCGCGAACTTTCCAGTCAAAGGCATCCCGCTAATTGGCGCTCGGCAGGACCACAAATCCCCCGCTCGCCAAATGCTCCTCAAAATTGGACTTCTCCATATACGCAGTAGAATTGCGGTATTCCGGCCCGAGATTCGAATCCATCACCGAATAGTAGATTTTTCCATCCGCTGTCCGGTACACACCGGTGACCACGACCTTGTGCTGGACTCCGCTCTTGTCCAGTTCGACCGCGGTAATGACCGGTTGCTTGGTGCTCGCAATTGCCCGGGCATAGCTGTCCGTGGGAACCGGAACCACCTTGCCGAATTTATCCGCCACCAATAATTCCTCAGCGGCGTTTACTCCGCCGCGACCGCCATTTTGTGGCTCCGCGACGACGATTCCCGGGTTCGCGCGTTCGGCAATCGGATCCATCCCCAGGTGGCTGACGATGTTCGTGAATTCAGCGTTCACTTGTTTTTCCGGCACGTGCGCGCCATTCGCGATCGCGTACAGCACGCAATCATCCTGAGTTTGCCGGCCGGTACCCATGTAGGACGCATTGGCCGTGACGGATTCCGCCTTGCCGATATCTTTCACCAACTGGCCATAGTAAGGTGGCAGTTCGGGCGAAGCGGCGCCCGCTGGCGGCAGCGAACCGCCTGCCGTATCCATCTCGTTGGCAAGTTCCGATGCCTTGCTCCATTCTTTCGGGGTTGGCCCTTCACCGCTGGCGATTGCGTTGAAGTTCGCGAAGAAATTGGCGCGCTGCTGCGGCGTCTGGCCCGCTGCCTTGAATTGATCCGACAAAATTCCCTGGAGCTTTTGGTCCGCGTCGCTGTCGCCTGAACGCGCGGCGGTCCACAGGTCTCGGATGCTCTGCTGAACCGCCGGATCGCTTTTGTAGCGCGAGTCGATGGACATCTCCCACTGATGTTTCATCAGTGCCTTGTCCGCATCCGAAGGATTCGTTGCCTGAAGGGCGGGCGAACTGCCGTCAACCCGTGCCGGGTCCACGACGGTTGTGCTGGTGTGGCGCAGGTCGACGGCGCCGGAGCCTGCACTCTCGGGATTTGGCTCGGTTTTCCCAATAGGAGCGTTCCCGGTCGTCGCGCCATCAAAGTCAGGGTTTCCAACACCGTCCAATAGGTGTGAATTGGGTTGGTGGGCTGCCGAATTCGCAGATCTAGTGGCCGGTCCGTTTGCCGCCTCAACGGGAGCGGCCGGCTGCTGAGCATCCGCGTTTTGATTTTGTCCGAGCGCCCGATCGATATCCTTCGCGGTTTGTTCCGCGCTCGGCCTTGGATTCACAGTCCCGGGCCCGTTGTTCGCCTCGGGGTCCTGGGGAAGATTGGCGTCGGCGAAATCCTCCAGCTGGCGCTTCGCATCCGCATCCGGTCCGTTACCAAGCGCTGCATCGAGCGATCGCAGAGTTTCTTGGGTGTTTGCCGGATCAACAGGGGTTTTCGTCGTGCCGCGCAATTCCACCACACTGGGATCGGAACCGAGGTTCACTGAATCCAGGGCGGATTCATTCCCGCCGGCGGCCATTTGGTCGGAATTCAGGCTTCCAGACGTGTCTGGAGCAGTGTCCAATAATTGGCCCAACGCGCCGCTGGTCTGCGCTGCAACGGCAACGTCTTTCAATCTTTGTTTTGCCAACGCGAGATTGTGGAGAATGTTTCCGTCGTTGGGAGTAATGGCGAGAGCTTTTTGAAATTCGTTGATCGCACCGGCATAATTCTTCTGTCTGAACAGGTAGATGCCGCTCCTGTTGAGCTGTTGGGCCGCCAGTTGCCGCTGCTGCATGGCCGGGTCCGGCGGGCTTGGGGGAGACCCGAACAACAATTGATGAAGGCCCTGACCAATCATGTTGGCGCCGAGCGCTCCGATTTGCATGCCAAGCTGTTGCTGAGGTGTAAGGCCGAGGTTGGACGGGACCGCGCTTGTCGCCGCGTTACTCGATCCGCCGCTGCAAGTCACCTGACCTGAGCCGACGGAACTCCCGGGACATATGCATCCATTCTGTGCAACCCATGCATTGTAGTTGGACGCAGCTGTTCCCCCTGAAGCGATGCAGGCTTGGTACATCTGGGCGACTTCGGCGGCCTCTCCCTGCGCCTTCGCCGCGCTCGGCAAGCCCAGCGTTGCGACCAGGCAAACGACGCCTCCCATCAGCATGAAAGCTCGGATCTTCCAATTCGACACGCGGGATTGTGGCCTCAGAGCAAGATCTTGAAGGTGGGTGTCGCCGCCGCAAATAGTACCGATGGCCGTTTGACGCGCGATGTGCTTCCCTGACAACATCCGAGAGTTGCGGTTCGAAGCGCCCCCGCCTCCAAGGGTGCCGTCTTTGGTGACCCAACCGGCTCGCGGCGCATGCTGAGTGATCCAACGAATCACGCAAGCACATCACTTCGGAATCATCCCAATCGTCTCCAGCCACGTCTCCACTAGTTGAGGCCACGCCGTGATCGGAAGCTTCGTGCGCCGGAGCCCGAACGCGTGCCCTCCACGCGCGTACAAATGCATCTCCACCGGAACTCCAGCCTTAATCAATGCGATGTAGTAAGCCAGCGAGTCGTGAACGTCGTCCACGTGGTCATCCTCCGCCTGCAGCAAAAATGTAGGCGGCGTCTCGCTGGTAACAGGAATTTCGGGGTTCAGCCCAAGGTCTTTATCGGCATTCGCCGCATGACGCACCACGAACTTCTTGGCTCCCTGATTCGCGTCCCATTCCGCCGCGGCGATCGAGAGATGTCCCGGGTACATAGCCGCCGCAAAATCCGGACGGCAGCTTTCTTTGTCGGCTGCATCTACAGTCGGGTACAAGCGCCGCTCGAAATGCGTGCTGATTGCCGCTACCAGATGCCCGCCCGCCGAGAAACCAATCACGCCAATCTTGTGCGGATCGATATGCCACTCCGCGGCGTGAAAGCGCACCAACCCTACCGTCCTCTGCGCATCTTCCAAGGCCATCGGTGATTCCGGATACGGCCCCGATTTTGGGTATGGCGCCGATTTCGAATACCCTTTCTCGCCCGGCACGCGGTACTTCAACAGCACGCACGTGACCCCCCTGGATGTCAGCCAGTCGCACACCTCCGTGCCTTCCAGATCGATGGCCAGAATCTGATAGCCCCCGCCGGGAAACACCACGACCGCCACGCCGGTATTGTTTACCGCTGGCGAATAGACTGTCATCGTAGGCCGCGAGACTCTGCCCACCTCGACCCAAGGTTTTCCGGCTACCGGTTCGCGCGTAACCGCCATCGCATACTCGGGGGCCGCGAGAGGCTGCGCATCTGGCGCCGCACCCGGCCATATCGCCACTTGCGTATGTCCGGGCGATGGCTGCCAGACAGGCGTCTGCGCGCTAAGACCACCACACGTATACAGAATGGAGAGACCAACAAGGCAGAAATACGTTCGAAATCCAAAAATCGAAACTCGGTTCGTCCGTCCCGGCCAATTAGAGTTTTGCAATGGCGTCCAGCGCAGGTGTCTTTTCCTTTGCGTAGCTATTTTTTCGAGTGTAAATGAAGTACGACGTTGGTTTGCTTTCCGGGCGCCACCCACAAGCCCTCCCGCCATTCAGAGACGCGGCTCCCATCCGACGCGCGCACGGAGTATTGCCCCTCGGGGAGTTGTGCGAACCAGAAGCGGCCTTGGTCGTTCGTGTCTGTGATTTGCAGGTGTGCGCCGTCGGTGGTTTGTAGCGTTACGTGCACCCCGGAAACCGGTTTACCTGCGGCGTTCAGCACCTGGCCACCGATCGTGCCCATCCCTCCGGGTCGCGCCGCTGCGCTCACGCTTGCCGCTACCGCCGCGCACAGCAATCCGACAACGAGCAAACTGAATCGCATGGCAGCTCCTCCTAGGTCGCTAACCCCTATTGTCCATCACGATGCGGCGGGCAAGTCGCTTCGGTGTCCGAAGCGCAAACATCGGCAAAATCAGCGGGCTTTCGCGAAAGCTGGGAACGCGCTCACCGGGCATATTCACATCCGGCTTGCCAGGGCGTAACCGGCCGCTGCCGCTTAAAATGCTGTTACAATCCCGCGCACATGGAACATCGCGATGATCGACCGTTCCGCGCGAAGCGCCCGTCGCCGGGGGCGATTCTTCTGGGGCTGATTCCTTTCGCGGCCTCGTGCTTCACAGTGCCTCTTTGGGACCGCGTTTATCCCATGGTTTTGGGTTTGCCGTTCAACTTCTTCTGGTTGATCTCATGGCTGCTCCTCACCCCACTCTGTATGTGGGGCGCATATTGGATCGAGACTCACCGCGTTTCTGAGCCACGTCGCAAAGACGACGGCACGCCGTGAGTTCAACCGTCGTTGCTCTGACCATAATTTTCGCCATTGTCGCGGCGGGTTCGTTCATCGGTTTTCTTGCCGGCTCTCACCACAAGATGGACCTGGAACAGTGGATCGTGGGCGGCCGGGGGTTTGGCCTGCTGCTGGTCTGGCTGCTGATGGCGGGCGAGATCTATACCACGTTTACGTTTCTCGGGGCGAGCGGCTGGGCCTACTCCAGAGGCGCACCCGTTCTGTATATCATCGGTTATACGTGCCTGGCATACGTGGTTTCCTTCTATTTTCTCCCCGAACTCTGGGAAGCCGGAAGGAGGTATCGCCTTCAAACACAAGGCGATTTCTTTCAAGTACGTTATCGCAGCAAGTATCTGACCGCCTTCGTGGCCCTCTTGGGCATGGTCTGTATCATTCCCTATTTGCAGCTACAGATCACAGGCCTTGGCATCATTGTGGAAGTGGCGAGTTTCGGAGTGATCCATCGCACGCCGGCCATGGTGATTTCTTTCGCCATCGTCGCCGGCTTTGTATCCACCAGCGGGATCCGGGGAGTGGCGTGGGTCAGCGTATTGAAGGACCTTGTTCTATTCTTCGCCGCGGTTTTTGTCGGCGTCGCGGTGCCATACATTTACTTTGGAGGAATTGGCCCGATGTTTGCCGCGGTTGCGCGCGCCAAACCCGGCCATCTGGTGATGCCGGGCGCGACCACGAATCTCGGACACGGCTGGTACATATCGACCGTTCTCCTCTGCGCGTTTGGGTTTTACATGTGGCCGCAATTCTTCGGCGCGAGCTTTACCGCGAAAAGCGGCGATACGCTGCGCCGCAACGCCATCGTGATGCCCCTCTACATCATCACGATGCCGCTCATGTTCTTCGTAGGCTTGGCCGCGCTTCTGGTGTTGCCCGGGCTCGCCAATGGCGACCTCTCCATGTTGATGATCGTGCGCAAGACCTTCCCGCCCTGGTTCCTCGGGGTAATTGGCGGAGCCGGCGCCCTCACGGCGATGGTTCCGGCAGCCATCCTGATGCTCACAGCGGCAAGCCTATTTGCAAAAAATCTGTGCCGCCCGATTCTGGCGCCCAGCATGACCGACGAACAGGTTGGGAAGTTGGCGAAGATCACTGTCTTGGCCATCACGTGCGCCGCCCTTGGTTCGGCCATTTTCAGCTCCACGACTCTCGTAGGCCTTCTGCTTTTGGGCTATGCCGGGGTGGCGCAGTTTTTCCCGGGCGTTGTGTTAGGCCTGTATTCCAAGCGAGCAACGAAGTCCGGCGTCTTCGCCGGAATGCTGACAGGCGTCCTCGTTGCCGTTTTTCTCATTTTCACCAAGCACGATCCCATGATGGGCCTGAATGCCGGATTTATTGCATTGTGTTTCAACTTCGCGGTAACCGGAGTCGTGAGTTTGCTGACGTCCGCGGGAGAAAGCGGATTTGCGCCGGACTTGATGGCATCCCCCGCCTTGCAGCCCCCAGACAATCGCGAGCCAAAGTAAAATAACGGGATGGTTCTTGTGGACCGTGCGGCGAAACCGCCTGCGCCACCGGCCCGGCGCGGGCTATCCCTTCATCCCGCGCTGCCAGAGCGCGCACAAGGCGGTGTTGTAGAGCGCCAGCGCGGTAGTGATTTGCCCCAGATGATTGTCGTGGGTCGAAAGATAGGCGGCTTTGCTTACCACATCCGGATGCAAGTTCCCTTCCGTGGAACAGTCGATGATCACGGCGCCGTCTTTCACGTCGCGCACCAGGTCCGCCTCGGACTGCGCCGGAAATGCGGTCACGATGATGTCAGCCTTCCTGAGATACGCTTCCCGGACTTCCGGCCGCGTCTGCGGATGAATCATCAGCGCGGTGGCACCGATCCGCATCAGCATGCTTTGCAGCGGAATGCCGATGCGCGGCGAGCTATTGCAGATCGCCACCGTTGGACCGCTCTGCTGGGCATCCCGAGGAAACATGTTCTTGATTTCCCCGTGCTGGTGCAGCAATGTGAGGATCGCTTTCGCCGTGCACGGCACCACGCCTTCGTACTTCTCTTCTTCGTCGACCGTCTTGATGTTCAGCGCCATGCGGCCGGTGTTTTCGACCGTGAGCCCTTCGATGTCCTTTTCCGGCCGCACCCGCCGCAGAAAATAATCCTCGGTCTTGCCGAACGGCGCCGGGAAAAAAGATAAATGTCCCGTAGATGTTGTCGTGGACTTGCGCGCCCATCAGCAGCAGTTCGAGCGCATCGGCGCTCTGCGCTTCCTCGACGCGAAAATCCAGGCCGACTGCCGGAATTTCTTCCCCATATAGCTGGCGTACCGCCGTGAGCCGCGGTCGACTTCCACATTCGGCAGCCGCGGCATAAACGCCGCGACGCGAATCTTCGCTCGCTCGAGGCCGGCCTTCTCGACCTGCGCTAGTTTCTGTTCCGCCTGACCGAACACCTCCTCGGCCGCCGCAATGCAGTTCAACCGCTTGTCCGGCGGCACGTGCTGCGTCCAGCTCATGTCGGGCGCAAACGAACTTTTTCGCGCAGCTTGCGCCATTTCCAGTGCGTCCATATCCTCGTTGAATACCATAGGATCCCCTGATTTCGCCACGGTTCGATTTCCGCAGGTTCGCATTTGATTCTAAGGGTTTACAGTCTCGCTCAGGCCAGCACACACAGCGGCAAATCTTGCTTCGATGTGATCGCATCGTGAGTTGGGGCTAAGGTCCCTCGATCGTCTCTGCCGAGGTGTCTTGCGGCAGAGTTACCGCCTCGCGCGTGTCCGGCTCCGCCCGGCGAACGATCCACCAAAATACAGCAAGGGCGGCAAGCGCGAAGCCCGACATCACTTCCGCCAGCCCGCTCGGCGTGCGTCCATCGAATAGCAAGCCCGCGAGAGCGGCAGCGCCGGCGCCGGCCAACCATTGCAGGCAAACAATGATCGACGACGCCATCCCGGCAGCTTCCGACACCGGGTGCAGCGCGCCAACCGTGGCGTTGGGCGATATGAGCGAGCTTGCGATGGTAAGTACGAGAAGCAGCGGTGTCACGGTTGCCAGTGTGGCGACGCCCGTCGCCGACAGTAGCCACAGGAGAAGCGCGGCGGTTGTCGTCAGCGTCAGCCCGGTTCCCAACAGCCGAAATGCGCTGATGCCGGCCATGTTCAGACGCCCGTTGAGCGCGGCACCCAGCATGAACCCAAAAGAAGTCAGGGCGAACACGTAACCATACAGCCGCGGCGAAGCCCCCAATGTGTTGATCAGCAGTAGCGGCGAGGCGGCGATATACGCGAAAAGGCATCCAAAGTTGAGGATGGAAACCAGCGCGTAGCCGCGGTAGGTCCGGTTGCCCAGCACCCGGCGGTAGTTGGCCAGAAGCTGCCGCGGCGCCAGACTTTGTGTCTTCTCTCTCGCGACCGATTCGTCCAAGCCCAGGCCCACGAACACAACCAGAGCCATGCCGATCGCCCCCAGCACCGCGTAAATGCTTCGCCACCCGCTCAGCGCCAGAATCGAGACCCCCAGCGTCGGCGCAATCATCGGCGCCACGCTGCTTAGCACGGACATGTAGGAAAGCCGCGCCCGCGCCATCTGTCCTTCGAAAAGATCGCGGATGATCGCCACGGCCAGCACTGTTCCCACGCCCGCTCCGGCGCCTTCGAGCAGCCTCCAGATCATGAAGGAGGTCATCGAATGCGCTGCGGCGCAACCCAAACCCGTGATGGCGAATAGCGTGCATCCGATCAGCAAGACGGGTCGCCGCCCAAACCGGTCGGACAGCGGGCCGAATATTACCGGAGCCGTCGCGAATCCCACCATGTACAGGCTCAGCGCGTAGGCCACCGCTGCGGGCGATGATCCCAGCGCATTCGCGATGGGAGTTACCGCCGGCTGGCCCATGTCGACGGAGAGCGGCGGCATTGCCGTGCAGGCTCCCAGCAGCACGAGAAAACCAATAGACTCCGGCCGTATCTTCAATCGGTTGCGCTCGATTTCCGCTGCTCAAGCGTCGGCCGAAGGCATCGCGCTGTCAAGTCGCCGACCATTCGTGACTCTTGCTATTCGCTTTTTATTCTCCTATGATGCCCCCGCACCAAATGCAGCCGCGAACCCGCGAGGAGGGCCCATGGACCACAAGGATTTCTACATTGCCTACTGGGAAAGGGAGGCGCTGGCGACGCGCACAGTGATCAGCCGGATCCCCGAGGACCGCAGCGACTATCGCGCCGATCCGAAAGCGCGGACGGCGCGCGAAATTGCGTGGCTCATTGTCCGGGAAGAGGCTGTGCTCGTCGAGTGCATGGAGCAAGGCTGGTTCACCTGGGTCGAACTTCCCTGCCCCGCAAAGGTCGGCGAGATGATCGCGCAATACGACCGCCAGCACGATGATTTGACCAAGCGCCTCCACGCCATTCCCGCGTCGCGCTGGGAAGAAAGACTTCCGTTCATGATGGATGGAAAGGAAGTGATGCGGGAAACCGGCTACCATATGGCCTGGGGATTCCTGCTGGACCAGATCCATCACCGTGGCCAACTCTCGACATACCTGCGGCCCATGGGCGCGAAAGTGCCCGCGATCTACGGGGCAAGCGCCGACGAGCAGGCGTAGTTTGCCTCGGCGAGACGTGCTGCGATGAGCGGTGCGCCAATGCGAGGCGGCTCGAGCGCATTTCGACTTCGAGATTACCGAACGCAGGATTTCGAGAGGCTCTACGAGATCGATCAGCTCTGCTACGAGCCGGCGATCGCCTACTCGCGGCGCGAGCTTCGCAACTATTTGCGCTTTCCCGGGGCGGATTGCGTGGTGGCTGAAGCCGGTGTTGCGGCAAACAGCAAGAGCAAATCACCCAAAACATCGATCGCTGGATTTTGCGTTACCGCGCATGAGGACGATTGGGGGTACATCATCACGATCGATGTCCTCGAATCGTATCGGCGATATGGGCTCGGCTCTCAGCTTCTCGCGGAAGCCGAACGTCGGCTCGCCGCGAACGGCGCGCTGGAGATCGCGCTCGATACCGCCGTCAATAACACCGCGGCGATCGCGTTTTGGCAGAAGCATGGCTATCGGATCCTTGGCACGCGCAAGGGCTACTATCCCGGCGGCGTCGATGCGTACGCGATGGCCAAAAACCCCCCGATCTAATTCACGGTCAGCGGGAGCTGGATTGTGCGCGTTATGGTGGTCGAGGATACCGTCACCGTTGCGGTCACCGTGATCGTGTATGTGCCGAGCGGCGTGCCTAGGTCCGCGGGCGCCGGATCGCTGCCGCCTCCTCCTCCGCATCCTGCGGCGACTGCCGAGAGCGTCAGAAGGAGCGCGCCAGCCCGCACGACTCGAACGAAGCCGAGGCTGCTCTTTTTCGCCCGTGATGCCGCTATCAGGATCGGGATGCCTGCCAGGACGGCGGCGAGCACGAGCAAATTGGGAGGTGCGTTACCGGGCTGCCGCAATCGCGGAACGTAACTCGTCGAAGTCGGCGCTGTGGTTGTCACATTCACGGTGAACTGGCCAGGCGCCGTCGGGCTGACAGTGACGGTCGAAGCCGACAGCGTGTAGGTCGCCTCCGGTGCCGCGCCCGTGCACGAAATCGCCAGGCTCCCGCTGGATCCTGCTGGCGCACCCACGCACGAAAGCGAAACGGTGCCGGCGAAGCCGCCGGAGGAGTTCACATAAAGCGGACCATAGGTCGCCGGGTCTCCCGGAGAGATGGATGGGATCGCCACCTGCCCGGTCGAGGAGCTGAAGCAGAAATCTTCCGCCGTGCCCGTGAGCGCGACGCTCTGCGGGCTGCCCTGCGCGTTGTCGTTAAGGCTGAGCGTGGCGTTTCTGGTGGATCCCGTCCCGCAGGTGGAGGCTTGGAGCGGTCGGAAAGCGATTTGGACGGCGCACGTCCCGCCTGGCGGCGTGCTGCCGGACGTGCAGGAGTCGCTCGTAATGTCGAAGTCGCCGCTACTTGAGCCTTTCACGCTCACGCCGGTAAATGTCAGCGGCCCTGCGGTGGGTCCCGTCGCGCTGTTTGTAATCGTGATCGGCTGGGGCGTTCCCGCGCTCTGCGCGAGCTGACTGCCAAAGTTCACGCTGGAGACGACCGAAACCGAAGAGGACAGGGCGACGGTGGCGCTGCCAGCTAGCGGCACGACCAATTCTTGTTCCGGGCTGCCACTGAAGTGATACGACACGTCGATTTCAGACTGGAACGAGCCCGCCGCCTGCGGTACGAACACCGCGTTGACGTTGCAAGTCGCGGTCGGATTCATTGCAATGCCAACCACGCAAGGGTTGCCGCCCGCAGCGAGCTGGAACTGGCCGGGATTCGCGCCGCCGAGTGAAGGCGCTGCGTCGATCGTCATGGTCTGCTTCACCGGATTCACGACTGTGAAGGTCACCTGCTGCGGATTGCTGGGTGCGCCCGTTGCCTGCGCGGGAAAATTCACGCTGACGGGCGAAGCCGCCAATCCGGGCGCGACGCCGAGCAGCTCGAATTCCTGCGGGCTGCCGGGCGCGTTGTCCGTTAGGAGTACCACCGCTGTCTCGTAGGCCGCGCCCGAAGGAGAAAAATCAACCAGGAAGAGACACGAGCGGCCCGGGTTGAGAGGTTGCGACGTACACTCCGATTGGTCCGCGAGTGAAAAATCCGCACTGTTGGGACCGGCGAGCGTGACCGTCGCGATGCTGAGGGGCGATTCGCCCGTGTTCGTGAGGCCGACGTATTGCGCGTCCGCGCTGAAGAAACCCAAGCGCGGCAGATTGAAGGTCACGGCAGGCTCGAGCGCCGAATTTTCCTGGAGCCCGGCGAGGAAGGCGTCGGTGGCAGGCGGCGAGAAGCCGCAACTCGAGCAGGAAGGCTGGCTGCCATTCAGTGAACCTCCGCTCGAGGTGATGGCGGTGGGAAAGTCGGGCGATGTGGTGGCGCCAGCGAGGTAGACGAGGTTTGCCGCGCCCGTCGAATTCACCGCGACCGCGTTTCCCGTGGCGCCTCCGCTTTGGCTTGCCGAAGACGTGCCGCCGAGCGGCGTCGCGTATGTAAGCGACTCCGCGCCGGCGGACGTGGGGTCAAACTTCGCCACGAAGGCGACTTGCTGGCCGTTGAACGGCTGAGCGTTGTCGTGCCAGGGAAAGTCCCATGACGTAGTGGTGCCGCCGATGTAGACCTGATTGGACGCGATCACGGCGAGACTCTGCCCGGCGTCCGCGGCTGACCCGCCGACGTACGTCGAATAGAGGAGCGAGGTTTGTCCCGTGGCGCCCTGCCCGACGACAACGAGAAAGGCATTCGCGGTCGCATTTGGACTGAGACTCGTGCTGAATCCACTCTTCGTGGGAAAATCGGTCGAGTCGGTCGCGCCGGTCACGTACGCACTGGGATTCGGATTCGTATCGAGCGCGACGGCGAGCGCTTGCTCGGTGCCGCTGCCGCCGAGGAGCGTTGCGTAGACTAGGTCGACGGTGCCCTTAGCCTGCGGCGAAACCTTCATCAGGAATGCATCGGACGGACCTCCTCCATATGTTGTCTGAAACGCGTTCGTAAACGGGAAGGCGCTCGTCGCCTTTTGCACGCCGCCGGCGACGTAGGCGCTGCCGGTGGAGTCCACGGCGATGCCACCGACGCTCACGAGAGCGAGCGCATTCGTTCCCAGATACGAGCAGTATTTCAGGGTCGCCGCGCCTCCGGCCTGCGCGGGGGGCGCGAACTTGGCGAGGAAGCCGTCGCTCTCATCGCCGTCCCATGTCGGCGAGTAAGCGCCGGTTGTGGTCCCCAGGTCGGTTGAATTCGTATCGGACGCGATGTAGACATCGCCCGAGGAGTCGAGCGCGATCCCGCCATTTCCGTTTTGCGATTCCGCGCCGCCGCCACCGAAAAGCGTCGAGAAAACAAGCGTGCTTCCCGAAGGGTCGATTTCGCTGACGGCCACATCGTTGCCGACGCCGCTCGTGAGCCCGTTCGTCGGCAGGCTTGAATCGGTGACAGGAAAATCCGCGGAGGTGGTGGTGCCGGTGATTGCGACGCTCCCGCCGCTGGTGACGGCGATCAAGCCGCCGGTCTGCGTTTGGCTGCCGCCGAGGAACGTGAGATAGACGAGCGAGTTCGCGCCGGTGACGGTGGGATCCAGCTTGGCAACGAAGAATTCGGACGTGCCTCCACCGGGGCCGAGCGTGCGCGACGTGCCGGGGAAAGTGCCCGGCGAAGTCGTGGTGCCGCCTACGTAGACTTTGCCCGCGCCATCGAGCGCGACGCTTGCCGCCACGTCCGCGCCGGTGCCTCCGAGAAATGTGGCGTATGCAACGGAGAGTGATGGATCGATGATCAGCGCAGCGTGCGGATCGTGCGGGCCGATGCGAAAGCCGAGCGAGCCGTCCGCTTCGAGAATGTACGCGCCGTCGACACGCCACTTGCCGGCGAAACTTGCGCCGCTGGACTGCGTGACCTCTTGATACACGACGGGCTTCCTCATGCGGAGTTCGCCGCCTGCGGCTTTCAGCAGGATGTCACCATTCGGTGCCAAGACGGCCGAGTCCGCGCCGGAGATTTTGAAGCGCAGCGCCGAGAGGTCGGCGCCCGGCGCGACGCGGAGGTCGTATTCGACGCCTTCATCATTGCCGTAGAGGACGATGCCCACGCCTGGGGCCGCCTTTGTTGCGCCGACTTCGGCAAAGTGCCGAATGTGTGTGTGCCAGCGGCGCGGATCATTGCCAATGATGTAGTTGGTCTCGCCGCGAAGCTTTTCGCGGCCTTGCCATGCGAAGCCGCGTGCGCCGGCGATGCGCATGGATATCGCGTGCGCGGCACGCGACGTTCCCGCGACTTGCACCACGATCTCGCGGCTCTTTAGAAAAACTGTCAGTCCCCTGCCGCGGCCGATGAACGCGACGCGCGAATCCGCCTGGCCAACGTTTGGCTCGAAGGCGAAGGGCAACGAGAGTTGCGACCGAGGGGCGAGATTCGGTGCTCTCTCATGGCCGGCTGCGAAAGCATTTCGGACATCGACACTTCGGGCATACGAATTGCGATCTGTAGTTCGAGCGAGGAATTTCGCGGATCCACGCGGCGGCGAAGCACGACGAGGTGAGTTCTTTCTTGCTAAAAGAAGGCTTCCGGCAAGCGCCGGAAGACAGGCGGCGAGAACGCACAGCCACAGCAATTTCATAGTCATTTAGGCCCTCCTCCGGAAACGGCGGCGTTTCCGGGTTGGGCGGCTCAAGTGCAGCCGAGCCAACTGCCATTAGTAGTGGTGAGGCAATTCCCTACAAAGGGAACGCGTGAACTATCGCGCCAAATGCGCGGCAAGTCAATCCGTGTTATTTCGGTGTGTTATTTCGGTGTCGGTTGCCCGGTCGAAGGTTCCCGGGGCAGAAGTCCCCACTAATGCACCCAGCTCGTCGAGGCTCTGAAGGCCCACGCCGCGAACTTCGAACTAAAATTCGACGCCGGGGGCGGCGGATTGGAGTAGGATGCGGGGTAGGAAGGGGGACAAAAATGGATAGACGAAAAGTGTTGCGATTCCTGGGAATCAGCCCTGCGTTTTTGGCGGGCTTCCCTGCTAGCGCTGAGAAGACTCGGGCCCGGGTGGCGTCGTCGGACGGAAACGCCGGCGACTTGATTACCGTGATGAACCCGGCGATTGCCGGGAAGGTGGCGGAACGCGTTCCTCTGGTGTCGCCGCTCGATTCGCTGAACGGCAAACTCATCTACATGGTCAACCTTTCGTGGGAGGGTCCGGACGCCGCGAACTATTTTTATGGAGCGATGACGGACTGGTTGCAGCAGCACTATTCCGGCGTCAAAACGAAGGTGAAAGTCACGGCGGAAGGAATGTTCGGCGCCGATCCCGGGCTGCTGAAGGACATTACCGCCAGCGGGGCTGATGCTGCGATCGTCGGCGTCGCTGGTTGAAACGGCTGCTGCGCGGCCGTGAGCCGCTGGGCGAAACAGATTGAGATGGTTTGCAAGATTCCCGCCGTGGGCGTTGCCTCCTCGAACATCGTGCATTACGCAACCGGGTACGTAGCCAAATATCAGACGGGCATGCCGATCCGGTATGTGTCCGTGCCATTTCCTTTCACAGGGCAACCACGCGCCGTCGACGTGGGATATGTCGCTGGCAAGGACATGCTGAGCGGGCGGCCGTTGATGACCGCCGTGGTTGGCGCGCTGACCGATCCTCTGACAGCCGACGAGAAGATTTCGGGAAAGCCGCCCGAGGAATCGGTTGAGCCGAGGATGCTCGCGCCAGACACCGAAGCGAACCTGCGCGTGATGTTCGATGAGAAGGAATGGACCGATTTCAACACAATCATCCTTCCCACCGAAAGGCGCGTCACGGAAATGCTCAAAGGTACGAGCCACAAGCCGGATGAGGTGATCAAGACGATCAACATCACCGGCGGGGCGCGGCCGCTGACCGTCGAGAAAGTCGCGGTGAGCGCCGTGATGGCCGGAGCATCACCGGAACATTTTCCGGTGATCCTGGCGCTCGCGACGCAGGCGCCTTTCGGCAACTCGACCAGTTCGATGGCGAATATGGTGATCATCAGCGGGCCGATCCGCGACAAGCTGAAGTTCAATTGCGGGACCAACGCGATGGGGCCATACAACCGGTCGAATGCGGTGGTCGGGCGCGCCTTCACGATCATGTCGAAGACGGCGGGCGATCTGCGCAACAACGTGAATGCCTGGGAAACGCTGGGCAACACGGCGCAGTACAACAATATGTGCTATGGCGAGAACGAGGCGTCCCTGCCCGAAGGATGGCAGCCGCTGCACGTGCAGATGGGCTTCAAGCCGACCGAGAACGTCCTGACGGTGGGGACCGGCTGGAGCGCCATCGCAAGCGTGGGCGCCAGCCAGAGCATCTATCCGACCCACTACCTGATGCGGGATTACATGAGCTCGTTCTGCGCATCGGGCTCAGCGGCGACCGTCGTGATCGACCCAACCGTGGCCGGGCTGCTCAAGGACACGCACGGGTTCCAGACGAAGGAACAGTTGAGCGAGTGGTTCTCGCAGAACATCCAGAAGACCGCCGGCTCGTACTGGGGCAACGGCGTGATTCAGAGCACGGCCGTTCCGCTGGCGCTGCAGGGTCTCGAGCCTTATGCGAGCTGGAGGAAGCTGCCGGATGACGCGCTGATCAAGCCGTTCACCAACCCGCGGGCGATCCATGTGATCGTGGCGGGCGGCGGAGTGCAGACCATGTGGTTCGTCACCGACTACGGCATACGCCGGGGTGTGTCGATTGACGAATGGATGTGATGTAAAATAAAGGTTGGTCGGCGGTGAGCACGGGGCGCAGGCGCGCCCCGTGCTTGCGCCGCGAAGGAGTGGACATGAAGGCGCAATTCCTCGGGGTGGCGGCATTCGTCTTGGGTTCGCTGGTGCTAATGCCGGCGGGTCTTTCCGCGCAGAACGCGGCGAAAGACTCGCAGCAGAAGGCGGACCACGGCGCTGCATCCGCCAAGGATGAGTTGCCATTCCCGAAGGCGCCGCGCATCACGGCCGAGGAAGTGGAGCGGCGGATCAAGAATAAGGAAGACGTGGTGATCGTCGATACCGACGATTCCATCAGCTACGAAGCCGAGCACATCACAGGGGCGGTCAACATTGTCTATGACCCCACCACGGATGCAAGCGCCGAGGACAATACGCTCAGCGCGCTGCCCGGCGACAAGCTGGTCGTGTTCTATTGCAATTGTCCGCACGAAGAAGACAGCGCGCCGATGGTGCTCGAGATGCAGCAGTTGGGCTACGACCTCGCCAAGGTGAAGGCGCTCGAGGGCGGGCTGGTCCGCTGGGAACAGCTGCACTACCCGCTTGTCGGCACCGATATCAGTGTGGCGCAGGAAAAGGGCAACTGAGTTAGTCGCTCCCCACAATCTGAACCGCTGTACTTCTCCTGATTCTCGAACCTGCATGCGCTGTTCTCGTTCAGAATGATTGGTGACACTCGGTAGAGTGTCGCTATGCAAATACGAACAGGGAAGGTGCCCAGAGAGCGCGCGCTTTCGCGCTTTGGGTGCGAGCTGAGCCGAGTCGGTCAGCTCCGGTTGGCTTGGATGAGTCATTATTTGCGTCATGGCCGCAATGCGGCTTTTACCTGCCGCCACTTTGGGATCAGCCGGCAGACGTTCTATCGCTGGTGGCGGCGCTACGATCCTCATAACCTCTCCACTCTGGAGGATCGCTCGCATCGACCACATCGGCATCGCCAACCCACCTGGACTCCCTCGCAGAGCGAAGCCGTTCTCGCTCTGCGACGCGAGTATCCGCGCTGGGGGAAGGACAAACTGGTCGTGCTGCTGGGCCGCAAAAATCTGCGGCTCTCCACGTCCATGGTGGGCCGGATCCTGAACGACCTGAAGCGCCGCGGCGTGCTGGTGGAAACTCCGGCGAGAATAGCGGTCCGGCGCCGCAAGATGCGCGGCCGTCCCTGGGCCCGGCGAAAGCCCCATTTTTGGCCTATTCGAAGGCCGGGTGATCTGGTGCAGCTCGACACGAAAGAGGTGCGACCGGCGCGCGGCGTGGTACTGAAGCACTTCTCGGCCCGCGATATGGTCTCTCGTTGGGATGTGCTGGAGGTGCACGAACGCGCCACTTCGTTGGCCGCGGCTCGCTTCCTGGACACGCTGGTCGATCGCATGCCTTTCCCCATCGCCGCTCTGCAGGTGGATGGCGGCAGCGAATTCGCTGCCGAATTCGAGATCGCTTGCCAACAACGAAACCTGCCGCTCTTCGTGCTTCCGCCACGCTCGCCGAAGCTCAACGGGCAGGTCGAACGCTCTCATCGCACGCATCACGAGGAGTTCTATCAGGTGATCCCCGACCGCTGGAACGTCGCGCATCTCAATCCCCAGCTCCGTCGCTGGGAACACATTTACAACACCGTCCGCCCTCACCAGGCGCTCCATTATCTCACTCCGCTCGAATTTCTCGAGCGCTGGAAATCTCACAAACAGAAAGCCAAGTGTCACTAATCATGTGGACGAGTACATGCGCTTGGGTGTGGGCGGAGTTGGGTATAGAATGCCGCACGTCCCATGCTTGACCCTGCCAAGAACGAACTGCTGACCCAGGTGGGCCGCGGCACGCCGATGGGCGAGCTGCTGCGGCGCTACTGGATGCCGATTGCCGGAGTGAGCGAATTCGACAACGAGTCGATTAAGCCGGTGCGGCTGATGGGCGAAGACCTCACGTTGTACAAGGACCTCAACGGAACCTATGGGCTCGTCGGGCGGCACTGCCCGCATCGCTGCGCGGACATGTCGTACGGATTCGTCGAGCAGTGCGGATTGCGCTGCAATTACCACGGCTGGCTTTTCGATCGCGATGGGCGCTGCATGGAACAGCCGTACGAAGATGTGGCGCAGCCGGAAGCGCACTTTCGCGACAAGGTGCGCATCCAGGCGTATCCCGTCGAAGCGAAGGCCGGGCTGATCTGGGCGTACCTTGGGCCACAGCCCGCGCCGCTGGTGCCGACGTGGGAGCCGTTCACGTGGAAGAACGGCTTCGTGCAGATTGTTTTCGCCGACGTGCCGTGCAACTGGTTCCAATGCCAGGAAAATTCCGTCGATCCGCTGCACTTCGAGTGGATGCACATGAATTGGAGCGTGCGCCTCAAGGACAAGATGGGGCCGTATTCGCCGCGGCACCTGAAGCTCGCCTTCGAAGAGTTCGATTACGGGATCGTCTACCGGCGGATTCGCGAGGGGATGAGCGAGGACGATCCGATGTGGAAGGTTGGGCGCGTGTGCCTCTGGCCCAACGCGCTCTTTACCGGCGATCATTTCGAGTGGCGCGTCCCGATCGACGATCAGAGCACGCTGAGCGTGACGTGGTGCTTCAGCCGCGTCCCGAAAGAGCGCGAGCCCTACGTTCAGGAGCAGATTCCGGCTTGGCGCGGCCCCGTGCGCGAGGCGGAAACGGGACGGCTGATTTCGAGCCACGTGATGAATCAGGATTTCGTCGCGTGGGTCGGCCAGGGGGCGATCCCCGATCGCACGCAAGAGCATCTCGGGACGAGCGATGCGGGCATCATCATGATGCGGCAGCGATTCTTGAAGGATATTGAGGGCATCGCGCGCGGCGTAGATCCGAAGGCTGTAGTGCGCGACGCGGAGATCAATCGCTGCATCGGCCTGCCGATCGCCGACCGGAAAAATTTGGTCGAGGGCATGACGCTCGAGCAGATCGCGAAGCATCCGCTCGCCGGCGGGCAGCTGAGCGACTACGTGTTTCAGGCCGGGCAGCCGCACGAAGTCCGCAAAGCCTATGCGGCCGCGATGGGCATTGCGAAGTGACGACTGGCTTTACGAGGCGGAGAGAGATGCCAATCCGAGAAGATATAGAGACAATTGTTGCAACGGTCCCGGGTTTCCAAGCCGACTGGGAGCGGTTTCTGAAGGAATCGGCCGGAGAAGCATCCCCACCGTGGTACATGGGAATGTCCGAACTCGCACACTACGTCGTGGAAAGTTACGCTCGTGGCACGACGGCGGAGTTTCCAGCTCTGTTTGCCACGGCCGAACGCCTCCTTCACGATCCAGACCCAGAACTCGAGGGCCTTATCTCGGTCGGCCTTTTCGAGGACATACAGAATATCGCGAGCCACCGCGACTTCGGCTTTGCCGTGTTTCGACCGTGGCTCGGTGAGCGAAGCGAGCTGGTTTGGGACCAAATCGACGCCGGCATGCAAAAAATCTCCCTATTGCAAAAGGGAAAGAAGCCGCGATGGTGGCAGTTCTGGCGAGACCCCGAGACTCTCGATCCTGAAGAGGCACTATCGCAGATTCAGAGCCCGGACCTCAGGAAAATGATCGAGACCATCTACCGAAAAAAGTGAATGGCGCAAAGCCCTGAATCCAGCTATTTGCGAATCGCGACCGAAGAGGCGTTCGCTACGTCGGAATTGCTTAAGCGATGGGGCGCCTTGCTGCGGGATGGCCATAACCTCGATCCGGGGTTCGTCGGGCAATGGGGATATTTTCTGGGGCCGAGCCCGCGCGCGCAGAGCATCGCTTCACGCATCGCCGATCTTGGCGAGCAGCGTCTTCGCGATATGGACGCGACTGGCATCGCGCGGCAAGTCCTTTCGCTGACGAATCCGGGCGTGCAGATTTTCGATGGGCACACCGCGACGGCGCTCGCGATTTCCACGAACGATCAATTGGCGGAGACGATTCGGAAGCATCCGGACCGCTACTCGGGCCTTGCCGCCATTGCGCCGCAGAATCCCGGCGCCGCAGCGAAAGAACTGGAGCGCGGCGTCCGCAAGCTTGGGCTCAAGGGCGCGATCGTCAACTCGCACACGCACAGCGAGTATCTCGACGACCCGAAATTCTGGGATATTTTCGCGGCGGCGGAGGCGCTCGATGTGCCGGTCTATCTGCATCCGAGCACGCCTTCGCGGCACATGTACGCGCCATTCGCGGAGTGGGGACTCGAAGGCGCGATCTACGGCTTTGCGGTCGAGACGAGTCTGCATTTGCTGCGGATTGTTTTGAGCGGCGTTTTCGACCAATTTCCCAAGCTGCGCATGGTGGTGGGCCATCTCGGCGAGGGACTTCCCTACTGGTTTTTCCGGCTCGATTTCTTTCATCGCGCGAACGTCGCGTCGGGCCGCTATCCGAAAGTGAAGAAGCTCAACAAGAAGCCGAGCGATTATTTGAGGGAAAACGTCTGGGTGACGACCAGCGGCATGGCGTGGGAGCCGCCGATTCTATACTGCCAGCAGGTGCTCGGCGTGGATCGCGTTCTCTACGCGATGGATTATCCGTATCAGTTCGTCCCGGAAGAAGTGGGCGTTACCGACGAGCTGCCCATCAGCGACGCGGATAAGAAAAAGCTGTATCAGACGAACGCCGAGGAAGTTTTCGGGCTCCGCGGTTGATTCGCGGGCTCGATATTTTATCTCCTTACCCTGTCCAACTAAATCAATTGCAGCCGCAGTTGGGCCTGAAGAGTGGGGCGGCCGCTACAAAAGCAATAGCATGACGCCGGCACCTCCGAGACTACTCCGGGGGCCAGGCGAAATTTTCTTCGCCAAGGGCGATGCCGAGCATGCCCTCGACCGGCAAGACGTCGATGGGGAGGCCGCCGCTCCATAGCGCGACGCTGAGGAGTAGCTCGCGGCGGCCGCGAAGATCGAAGAGTTCGCGATCGAGCGAAATCTCAATGATCCTGCCATAAGCCGCCGCGAGAACCGATTCGGGGTGCAGCAGGCACACGCCGCCCTGCTCGACGATATAGCCGAGGCGTCCCTGATCGACGCTCAGCGTGATGCGCGTTTCGCGCGAGTCCCACATCGTGAGCCGCAGCTGAAATTCCGACATCTCGGCCATGGCCTCGGCGATCGGATCGACGCGCAGGAAAAACTGCTTCGGCGCAAACCCATAGTAGAAATCGCCGAGAACGTATTCGCGGCCGTGCATCGCGGAACTGCGGCGGTCCGTGGCGTAGGAACCGGCGCCGAGCCACTCGAAATAGCTGCTCTCGCGGCCGTCGACTTTCACGTCGAGGTAGGCGGAGGGCGGCTCGCGGCGGCCGCGCTCGGGGGCGCGCTTGATCGGATGTGCGAGCGCGTCGGGCACGGGCTCGCCGAGCGCGTTGTAAATTTCGGTGAGATGCTTGCGGTAGAGCGCGTCGAATTCGGCGTCGTTGGCCGAGCCGTGCTCGGGGCCATACCACCAGTTCCAGTCGCTGCCTTCGGCGGCGAGAATGGCGTCGTAGGCGCGCTTGCCATGGCCGTCTTCGTTGAATTTCCCCGGAGGGACGCGCTTGGAAGACAGGCGTGCGGCGCGCGTGGCGGCGTTTTCGTAGGCTTCACGCGCATCGCGCAGCAGATCCCAGGCGCGGACGTCCTCGCCGTGGCCGATCCAGACATCGAAATTGGCGTTGATCCACGATGCAGGGAAAATTCCTTCGAGTCGCGG
Source organism: uncultured Acidobacteriota bacterium (assembly GCA_963814735.1). Classification (GTDB taxonomy): domain Bacteria; phylum Acidobacteriota; class Terriglobia; order Acidiferrales; family UBA7541; genus Palsa-295. The sequence continues at coordinate 205,134 of CAWFEC010000004.1, forward strand.
TTGGTCAGGCGTGGCCTCGATCGCTTCGCTGACCGTGAGCGCGTTGATCTCCGGGTCGCTCTGAATGCGGCGATAGAACTGGCGGAGAAATTCGCGGCCGTTGCCGGGGTAATACTCCCACGCGTTTTCGCCGTCGAGAATCACGCTGACGGTGGCGGTGCGGCCGTAGGGCTCGCGGTCACCGATGGCGCGAAGGCGGCGATGAAAATCATCGGCGGCGGCTTCCGCGCCCATGCGGCTGTAGACGAAGCCGACCAGATCGGAGATGTAATGGTCGCGGAAGAATCCGCTCATGCTTTTCCCGCCGCGCTCGAACCGCCAGGGACTGTACAGCTCGGGGCCGTTTTCCGGATAGCCGCCCGGATCGCGCCAGAATCCGATGTTGCGCGTGCGGCCGAGGACGCCTTCGTCCGTCGCGAACCATTTGAAGCCGAGCTCCATGGCGATTTCGAGCGCCTGATCGGAGACGGAGCCTTCGGACGGCCAGAGGCCGGCGGGCGGCTGGCCGAAGGTGCGCTCGTGGAATTGCCGCGCGCGGAGAAGCTGCTCGCGGGCGTCTTGCGGGTAACGGAAGGGAGGCTGCGGCAGCGGCGTGTGGGGATTCGCTACGCGGGCGATGTCGGTGTCGCAAAGCAGCGGAAGAATCGGGTGGTAATACGGAGTCGTCGAGATCTCGATTTGGCCGCGCGCCGCTGCAAGACGATATTCCGGGAGAACGGCGGCGAGCAACTCATGTTGCTTGTCGAGGAGCACCGCTTTGTCTTCTTCGTCGAAATCGCGGCCCTTTTCTGAGATGGCGCGGACGGCGGGATCCTGCGCCAGATATTCCTCATCCATCCAGGCGAGTTGCGATAGGACCTGAAGGTCGCGCCAGTCGCGGGCACTCCAGTGAGCGACGCACGCCTCGACGCCCGCCGAACGCCACAGCGATTGCAATTCGGCGAAGCGCGGCCAGCGATAGAGAAAATTGTCGTTGACCTGGAACGCGCGCTCGAGGGCCTCGCGCTTTTCGTCGGGCGTGAGATGTCCGGCGGGCGCGAATGCGATGTCGAACCACGGCTCTTTGAACGTGCCGCTCGCGTATTCTTCGATCTGCTCGGCCAGCAGCGGAACGAAATTGAAGGTGGCGTGAACGCTCGGGAATTCCTCGAGGATCTTCACCATGCCCCAGTAGTCCTTGAGCGCGTGGAGGCGCGTCCAGGGCAGCAGGTAGCTGCAGGTGGCCGGGTCGCGGTATTGGGGCTGGTGCATGTGCCAGAGAATAACGAGATTGACGCGACTCACCTGTCGATTTCCTCCCTGGGCCGTTACACCGAAAATGCCGCGCGCTTAAGGCCGCCGCGCTACATGTAAACCTCAGACCGACGCCACGTTCATTCCCCGAGCATGAAACACACTATTTTGCCTCTTCTTCGTTCGGCGCATCTCAATGTTAGAATGACGCCGCGCTCGCTATGCGCCTGATCGACCGATACATTTGCCGCGAAGTAGTGTCCCACGCCCTGCTGGGTCTCGTCGTCTTCACTTTCGTATTTTTTGTGCCGCGGCTCGTGCAACTGATGGACCTTGTGGTGCGCCACTCGGGCAGCCCTGGGGCCATAACGCTGTTGTTTTTGTGCACCCTGCCGCCCGCCCTGGCGTTCACCCTGCCGATGGCGGTGCTCGTCGGCGTGCTCATCGGGCTTGGCCGGATGTCCGCCGACAGCGAAATCGTGGCCCTGCACGCCGCCGGTATAAGCCTCCGCCGCCTTCTGCTGCCGATCGGATTCGTGGCGCTGATCGGAACTTGCATCACGCTGGCCACGACGTTCTGGCTAAGTCCGGCTTCCCTGCGGACGCTGCGCAGCCTGGAAACCAAGCTCATGGCGTCGCAAGCGTCGTTTTCCATCCAGCCGCGCGTTTTCGACGAGCGATTTCCGCACGTCGTATTATACGTGCAAGACGTGGAAGCCGCTGCAACCCGATGGAAAGGAGTCTTCCTGGCGACATCGGGCGCAGTCGGCTTCCGGACGGCCAGCGGCTCGCGGCCCGGGTCGAATGAAACCGCGGTGACGACCGCCGAGAATGCCTTCATCATGAACGGAACATCGGCTGGCCAGATCGAGCTGCATCTCGGCCGCGGCAGCACACACGAATACGATCCGCGCGATCCGAACCGCTACAACGTGACGACCTTCGGCGAGAACGACATTCCCGTCGATATTTCCGCCGCGACCACCGCTGCGCGAAACACGCCGCTCTCGACGGCCGAGCGTCCCACGACCGCGCTCCTGACCGACAACGGACCGAAGTGGCGCGATAGCCGCATCGAGTTTCAGCGCCGGATCGCTGTCCCCGCCGCGTGCCTGATCTTCGCGCTTTTGGGCGTGCCGATCGGCGTGCGTCCCCGCCGTGGAGGCCGCGCCGCGGGACTGATCCTCGCGCTGATCCTGATTGGCGGCTACTACTTCATTTTTGTGTACGGGATTCACATGGCCGAGCTCGGGCGCGTGAGCCCTTGGCTGGGCGTGTGGGCCGCCGATATTGTGGCGGCCGCGGTCGGGCTGTTTTTCCTGGGCCGCATCGAAAATGTGCGCAAACCAAACCCGATCATCGCTTGGGCTGAATCGCTCTGGTTACGGCGCGCGAGAGAGAGTCACGCCGCGAACGGGAATGGAAATGGGCCGCTCGCGCCAGCGCCGACAGCGACCGTTTCGAACGCCTCGGCGACGCCGATCTCGAATGGGCCGATCGCGCTCGCGTCCGCTGCCGTGGCGGCACGCATCGAGAGACAGATCCGCGCGAGCAGCACGATGGCGTTTCCGATGCTCGTCGATTTCTATCTCTTCGAGCAGTTTTCGTATTACCTGCTGGTGCTGCTGTTGGGGTTTGTGCTGATCTTCGACGCGTTCACGCTCTTCGATTTGCTGGGCGACATCACGCGCAATCATATCTCGGTGCTCACGGTGCTGAACTATTTCCGCTATCTCGTGCCGCTGATGGTCTACGAGCTTGCGCCGCTGGCGACGCTCGTGGCGACGCTCGTGACGCTCGCGATCCTGGCGAAAAACAACGAAGTGATTGCGCTCAAAGCCAGCGGCATCAGCATGTACCGGCTCGTGTTGCCGCTGCTGCTCTGCTCGTGTCTGGTGGCGGGCGGGATGTTTCTGCTTGACGACACGTTTCTGCCGTATGCCAACCAGCGGCAGGACGCGTTGCGCGACCAGATCAAAGGCAAGCCCGCGCAGACGTACCTCGAGCCCGCGCGCCAGTGGATTTTCGGCGAGCATTCGAAAATCTACAATTACGAGCTGTACGATCCAGACCGGCAGCTTTTCGGAGGATTGAACGTCTTCGAGCTCGATCCGGCGACGTTTCAGATTCGCCGCCGCATCTACGCAGCGCGCGCCACGTGGGAGCCGAGCGAAAGCGTGTGGGTGCTGACCGGCGGATGGGTGCGCGATTTCGACGCTGACGGCCACGTGCTGCGCTACCAGCCATTCACGGCGACGTCGCTGCCCGAATTGACCGAACCGCCCAGCTACTTCCGGCGCGAGGTGCGCCAGTATTATCAGATGAATTGGCGGCAACTCGGCCAGTACATCGCAAGCCTGCGCCAGGCCGGCTTCGATACCGCGCGGCTATCCGTGCAGTGGCAGAAGAAATTCGCGTTCCCGCTGATCGCGGCGATCATCGTGTTTCTGAGCGCGCCGTTTGCGTTCCTCACCGGAACGCGCGGGGCGATTGGAGGGCTGGCGGTCGCGGTGGGAATCGGCGTGGTGTATTGGGCGACCTCGGCGTTGTTCGAGGCCATGGGTTCGGTTGGGCAGCTTCCGCCCCTGCTCGCCGGTTGGGCGCCCGATGCGATTTTCGGTTTCCTCGGTGTTTATTTCTTTCTGAAGATGCCCACCTGAGACGTGCTCCGTCACATGGCAGCATCCGCCAATCGAGCGGCGGCGCCACCTTTCTTGCACGCGTTTCGCCGGGCGAAGAGGCCGGGCTGAAGAACCCCGCCCTATGTTTAAACCTCAATCCTTCATCCGCCGCAACAAGGCCGGCGTACGCTACTACTTCTTCTTTTTCTTTTCCTCGATGACGGCTTGGGCCGCGGCCAGACGGCTGATTGGAACGCGGAATGGGGAGGCGCTTACGTAGTTCATCCCTACCTGGTGGCAGAATTTCACGCTTTCGCCGTCGCCGCCGTGCTCGCCGCAGATTCCGATCTTGAGTTTGGGGCGCGTTTCGCGTCCTTTGGTGATGGCCCACTTGATCAGCAGGCCTACGCCCTCGACGTCGAGCGTCTGGAACGGATCGTCCTTGAAGATGGCGGCTTTGCTTTGATCGACGTATTCCGGCAGGAAGCGGCCGGCGTCGTCGCGTGAGAGGCCCATCGTGGTTTGCGTGAGGTCATTTGTGCCGAACGAGAAAAATTCGGCGACCTCGGCGATCTGGTCCGCAAGCAAAGCAGCACGCGGAAGCTCGATCATCGTTCCGACGAGATATTCAAGTTTCACTTTAGACTGCGAAATGATGTCTTCGGCAACGCGTCGCGTAGCGACCTCGAGAATTCTCAACTCCCTTTTGTCGAGCACGAGCGGATGCATGATTTCAGGTAACACTTTAATACCGCGTTTCTTGCAGTCGATCGCCGCCTCGATGATCGCGCGCACCTGCATCTCGAGAATTTCCGGGAACGTGATCGAGAGGCGGCAGCCGCGGTGGCCGAGCATGGGGTTCGCTTCGTGCAGCTGCTCGACGCGGCGCCGGACCGTCTCGGGCGAGATGCCGATCCGCTTTGCCAGTTCGGCTTGCTTGTCCGCATCGTGCGGAACGAACTCGTGCAGCGGCGGATCGATCAGGCGGACCGTGACCGGGAATCCGTCCATCGCCTCGAAGATTCCGATGAAATCGCGGCGCTGGAACGGGAGGAGCTTCGCGAGCGCCTTGCGGCGAGAGTCGATATCGTCCGCAAGGATCATCTCCTGGATCGCCTGCTGGCGTTCGATGCTCTTCTCGGGATGCTCGAAATCCTTGAAGAACATGTGCTCGGTGCGGCAAAGCCCGATGCCTTCGGCGCCCATATGGCGGGCGGCGCGAGCGTCGTGGGGAGTATCCGCGTTGGTGCGCACACCGAGCTTTCGCACTTTATCCGCCCATTTCATCAATGTTTCATAGGCTTTCGGAGGCTCGGGGCGCACGAGCGCGATCTCACCCGTGTAGACGGAGCCGTCGCCGCCATCGAGTGTGATCCATTCGCCTTCGCTGACCACCCGGCCGTTGACGCTCATCTTTTTTGTGGCGGCGTCGATATTGAGCTTTTCCGCGCCAACGATGCAGCACTTGCCCCATCCGCGTGCGACCACCGCCGCGTGGCTCGTCTTGCCGCCCGTCGCGGTGAGGATGCCCTGTGCCACGTACATCCCCCCGACGTCCTCGGGACTCGTCTCGCGGCGAATGAGAATCACCTTCTCGCCGCGCGCCGCCCACTCTTCCGCCTCGTGCGCGGTGAAGACGGCTTTGCCGACCGCCGCGCCGGGCACGGCATTGATTCCCTCCGCGAATTTTCGGCTGGCCAATTCGGAGCGCTGAATTTTCACGTCGAGCACGGGATAGAAAAGGCGCTCGATGTCTTCGGACTTCACGCGTTCAAGTGCTTCTTCAACTTTGATCAGCTTCTCATTGGCCATGTCGACGGCGATGCGAAATGTTGCCGCGGGCGAACGTTTGCCCGTGCGCGTCTGCAACATGTAGAGCTTGCCGCGCTCGACGGTGAATTCCATGTCCTGCATGTCGCGATAATGCTTCTCAAGCTTCGCGCGAACTTTTTCGAGCTGCTGATAAACCTTCGGCATGAGCTTCTTGAGCTCGCTCAGGTGCAGCGGCGTGCGGATTCCGGCGACCACGTCCTCGCCCTGCGCGTTCAGGAGGAAATCGCCGAAGAATGTCTTCTCGCCCGTCGAGGGATCGCGCGTGAAGCAGACGCCCGTGCCGGAATCTTCGCCCGTATTGCCGAAAACCATCTGCACCACGTTGACGGCCGTGCCGAGCAAGCCCGTGATTTTCTCGACGCGGCGGTAGGTGACCGCCTTTTCGCCCATCCAGGATTCGAAGACGGCGCCGATCGCGCCCCAGAGCTGCTCGATCGGATCCTGCGGAAAATCCTTACCGGTCTTCTGTTTGAAGTAGCCCTTATAGTCGCCGACGAGCTGGCGCCAGCCGTCGGCGCTAACCTGCGTGTCGTCTTTAACGCCCTGCGAGTCTTTCATTTTGCGCAGGCGCGCCTCGAGATCGTCCTTCGGCAGGCCAATTACGACGCTCGAATACATTTGAACGAAGCGGCGATAGGCGTCCCAGGCGAAGCGATCGTTTTTCGTGGCTTTCGCCAGGCCCTCGACGGATTTGTCGTTGAGACCGAGATTAAGAATCGTCTCCATCATGCCGGGCATCGAACGCGCCGAGCCCGAGCGCACGCTGACGAGCAGTGGGTCGTTGGCGTCACCGAGCTTCTTTTTGGTGAGCTTTTCGAGGCGGTTGACATGCTTTGCCACTTCCCCGCGCAGCTCTCTCGGATACTTGTGGTCGTGCTTGAGGTATGAATCGCAGGTCTCAGTTGTGATCGTAAACCCCGCCGGCACGGGAAGGCCGATGCGCGTCATTTCCGCGAGTCCGGCGCCCTTGCCGCCGAGCAGGTCCCGCATGTCGCTTGTGCCTTCCGATTTTCCTGCTCCGAAAAAATAGACGTATTTCATGTCGCTCCTCAGATACAGCGGATGTCAGTTTCAGTCCCGATTTCGGTTGAGTTTCGTCGGCGCGCCCACAACTAAAGAGTCACTTCAGGCGCGCAAGTCATGCATGAACTGTTACTTGAGCCGGCTCTTTCGAATCTTCCGCACCCAGCTCGGAAAAATCAGCGATGGTCGAGAATTCCTTTAACAGCGTGCCAAGCAGCGCGATGCGATTGCGGCGGATTTCTTCGTCTTCAGCCATTACTAGAACCTTGTCGAAGAAGTGATCGACCGCCGGACGCAGCTCGGAAATTTTCTCAAGTGCTACTCGATATTTCTTCTCCTTCTTCCGGCTCGCTGCTTCGTTGCCGATTCGCTGCGCAGCCGTGTAGAGCTGAAGCTCAGCCGCTTCTTTCAATAGATCGGGACGCACCGCGCCTTGTCCTCTGTCGCCCTTGCCCGCCGACTTTTCGAGAATATTGCGAATGCGCTTGAAGCTGGCAGCAAGGGGCGTGAAATTTTTCGTGTTGCGGATTGCGCGCAAGGCGGCGATGCGCTCAACGGCATCCACCAGGTCGTCCGCGCCAGCGGCGAAGGCGGCGTTGATCTCGTCGTATGCGAAGCCCCGGCGCTCGCGAAGGATGTAGCGGGCGCGTTCGAGGAGGAAGTCGAGCGCCTGTTGCTCGACCTGAGGCGGTGCAGGGATCTTCGGAGCATGGTCGCGCAACGCGATAGTCGCCGCGGAGATCGTCGCCGAAAGCGAAATGGGCAGCTTCTTCTCCAGGATGATTTTCACGATACCCAGAGCCGCACGGCGCAAAGCAAAAGGATCACTTGAACCTGTGGGGATCGCGCCGACGGCAAAGCAGGCCACGAGAGAATCGAGTTTATCCGCGAGCGCAACCGCGCAGCCCGCGAGATTGCGCGGGATGGGATCGTCGAGACCAAGCGGCTTGTAATGATCGTAGACCGCCCACGCGATCTCATCGGGCTCGCCCTGCGCGCTGGCGTAGAGCCCGCCGACGATTCCCTGTAGCTCTGGAAACTCGCCCACCATTTCCGTGACAAGATCGCATTTCGCGAGTTCCGCCGCGCGATCGGAGCCCGCCACATCCGCGTGCGCCACGCCGCTTGAGAACCATTGCTCGGCAAGCCAGCGCGCGAGCCAGCGAATTCGTTCGACCTTATCGCCATAACTGCCGAGGCGGCGCTCGTAGGTGACGGCCGCGAGCTTCGGCAGATACTCGCCGAGCGGGATGCGCTGATCGGTCTTCCAGAAGAATTGCGCGTCGGCAAAGCGTGCACGCAGCACGCGTTCGTGCCCCGCGCGGACGAGGCCCTTGGGGTCGCGAGGCAGATTGATGACCGCCAGAAAATGTGGGGCCAGTTCCCCGGCGCGATTCTCGACCCCGAAATATTTCTGATGGCCGCGCATCACGGTCAGCAGAATTTCTTCGGGCAGGTCGAGGAAGGAAGGTGCGAAGCTGCCGAGAATCACGCTCGGGTATTCGTTGAGGTAAGTCACGAGATCGAGGAGGATCGGATCCGCATGCGTATGCAAGCCTTTGCGCGCGGTGAGCGAATGGATTTCGCCCTCGATCTTCTTGCGGCGTTCTTCGGGACGGCACAGGACGAAATTCCTCTTCAGCTTTGCCTCGTACTCGTCGGGCCGCGCCAGCGGAATGGTGCGCTTGCCGAGAAAGCGATGGCCGTCGGACGCGCGTCCCGAATGAACCTCGGCAAACGAAAACGGAATCACCCTATTATCGAGCAGCGCGACGATCCAGCGAATCGGGCGGATGAAGCGTGGGCTATCCGCGCCCGTCCAATACATCGAGCGCGGCCAGCCGATTTCGCGGATCACTTCCGGCAGGGCTTTCGCAAGAATCTCGGTGGCCGGCCGCCCGTACTCGGTCTGCTTCACCGCGAGATATTCGCCCTTGGGCGTGCTGACGGTCGAAAGCTTCGAGAGCGGGACGCCCTGCTTTTCCGCGAAGCTGAGGGCCGCGCGCGTTGGCTCGCCCGCGGCGTCGAAGGCGACGGATTTCGGCGGCCCGGTGATCTCGCGCGTCACATCCTCTTGCTTTACTCGAAGTCCGCGCGCGATGGCCGCGAGTCTTCGTGGCGCGCCGAAAACTTGAATTGCATCTTCAACTGTCGGCCCGTCGACCAAACGGTGCGCCGACAATTGCTTCGCAAGTATCGCTTTAAGTTCCTGCGCGGCCTTTGGGATCATGCTGGCGGGAATCTCTTCGCAGCCAATTTCAAAAAGCAGATCGGCGCGCAGCTCTTCGTCCTTCGTTTTCGCCGCAGGGCGCTTCGGCTTGGGCTTCAAGCTTCGCTTCATCCCGTCACTCCCGCCAGTGAGGCGACGATCGCGCCGCCTTCGACCATGGCGCGCTGGTCGAGCCACGCACGCGCTACTTGCGTGGCGAGCTTGCGCACGCGCCCGATCATCCCGGCGCGCTCGGTGACGGAAATCGCGCCGCGCGCGTCGAGGACGTTGAACAAGTGCGAACACTTCAGCGTGAGATCGTAGGCCTCCAGGACCGGGAACCGGCGAACCTGCTCGCCCTTGATCTTGGCGTACTCGGCCAACAGACGCGCGGCCTCCGCTTCCACCAGATCGAACTGCTTGCGCGTGGAAACCGCGTCTGCGTGATCGAAGCTGTAGGCCGAGAACTGCTCCTCTTCCGCCAGCCGCACCTCGCGATAGCTCACCGTGTCTGACCACATCACATCGTAGACATTCTCGACATCCTGCAGGTATGCGGCGATGCGATCGAGGCCATAGGTAAGCTCAACCGAAATGGGATCGAGATCGACTCCGCCGCACTGCTGGAAATAGGTGAACTGCGTGATCTCGAGCCCGTCGAGTAGCACCTGCCAGCCGATTCCCCACGCGCCAAGCGTGGGCGATTCCCAGTTGTCTTCCTCGAAGCGGATATCGTGTTCCTTCAGATTGATGCCGACGGCGGCCAGGCTCGCGAGGTACAAGTCCTGAATATCGGCGGGCGAAGGCTTGAGTATCACTTGAAGTTGCGTATGCTTATAGAGGCGATTCGGATTTTCGCCGTAGCGGCCGTCGGCGGGGCGGCGGCTCGGCTGCGCGTAGACCACGCGGTAGGGCTTCGGCCCGAGCACGCGCAGAAATGTTTCCGGATGCATCGTGCCGGCACCGACTTCCACGTCGTAAGGTTGCTGCAGGATACAGTCGCGGCTCGTCCAGTATTGTTCAAGTTTAAATAGAAGATCCTGGAACGCGAGCCCCTTATGCGTGGCGGGCTTGCTGATTTTGGATTTTGCGGATTGCGAGTGATTCTTCAAGCGGGCGACTCCAGAAGTTCTCGCGATGTGAGCTTGCGGTCGATTTGATGCTCGATCGCGTCGAGCATGGCCTCGGTCAATTCTCGCATGGCGCGGGGCGGAGCGCCGTTGGAATCCGCGCCGTCGCTCAGGCGGTCGAGCCGCTCGATGAGCATCTTGCGCGCCAGGGAAACGGCCGCCGGCGAAAGCGTGCGCATGCCCGGCATGCGGCACTTTCCGCAAATGATTGCCGATGCGCTCGCCGAAAAGTAGGCGCCTTCGCCGGCCGGCAATTCCCTGCCGCAGCGGCCGCACCGATCGAGCGAAGGTAGCCAGCCGCCGAGCTTGACGGTCCACAGCGCGAAATACGCCAGCGGCAGCTCCGGCTTGCGCGAATGCTTTACGGCCTGCGCGGAAAGCAGGAGCAGGCGAAAGTTCGCGTCGTTGGCTTCGCGCTCGGGCAGAACGGCTTCGGTGATCTCGGAGAAGAGCGCGAGGGCGATGCTCGAGGCGTAGTCGCCGAACGCGTCGAGGAAGGATTCGATCATTTCGCACTGGCTGATGCGCACCAGCTCGCGCGTCTCCTTCTCGAAGAACCAGATGCGGATATGCGAGAGGCGCTCGAGCGTCGAGCCGAAGCGGCTCTTCGTCCGGCGCGCTCCCGCCGCGGTGCCGCGGACCCGCCCCATGGCCCGCGAGAGGAAACTTACCAGGCGGTCCGCCTCGCCGAGCGGGTAGCTGCGCAGCACGATGGCTTCGGATTCATGAAGTGGCATGTGAAGTGTCGGCTCGCCGACGGACTGGTGGGCCCCCGCGCTTCTTGCCCGTGTGATTCGCGTGTTGGATGAACAACCTCATCGGGCCGGAACGGTCCGCGTCAGCCGCATGCACCGGAAGAAAATTTTTATCACAGCCACGCATGCCGCGCAATTGCTAAACGGCGCTGCGCCGAATATCGAATCCCGGAGGCCGAAAATCCTCGATCCCTTCGCTTGAAAATCTCCTGCGCTCGGATAAAGTGTTTTCAGAATGGGTGCGCCCAAATCATCGAAGGCTGTGGACGTGGTGGGCGTTGGGATCAACGCGACCGACACGATCATCCGTCTGCCACGTTTCCCTACGCTCGATTCCAAGGTTGAAATCATTTCGGCGCAGATGATGCCGGGCGGACAAGTCGCGAGCGCCATCGTCGCTTGCAGCCGCTGGGGGTTGCAGGCACGCTATGTGGGAAAGATCGGCCAGGACGCCGCCGCGCAGCTTCAGATCGATGAAATGGAAAGGGAGGGTGTAGACGCCCGCTGGATCACCGCTCCCGGCTGCGACAGTCAATCAGCGTATATTCTCGTGGACGAATCCTCGGGCGAGCGTACCGTCCTCTGGAAGCGCGATTCAAGCATCGCTTTAACACCGCGCGATCTCAAGCGCGAGTGGATTTGGGACGCGCGTATCCTGCTGATCGACGGGCACGACACGGAAGCGTCCGCGACAGCAGCGGGATGGGCAAAGCAAGAAGGACTTGAAGTCGTCGGCGACTTCGATAATCGCTATCCGGGAGTTGAGGCTGTTCTTGAGCTCACCGACTTTCCCGTCACATCGAAAGATTTCCCTGAGAGGCTTACGGGTGAGAAGGATTTGTTGAAGTCGCTGCCTGCCATTTTTCGACGCTTCAAGTGTCGCTTGATGGCTGCGACCCTTGGGAGGTTCGGAGTGCTTGCATGGGACGGCGCGCGATTCCTCCTCTGCCCCGGGTTTCGCGTGGAGGCAGTCGACACAACCGGTGCCGGCGACATTTTCCACGGCGCCTTTGTCTATGGCCTCGCGCGCAAAATGCCCATTGAAGAAACACTTGAATTCGCCTGCGCAGCGGCCGCGCGCAACTGCCAGGCTCCCGGCGCCCGCGGCAATATCGCTCCCTTAGCCGAAATCGAGGAACTCCGCCGCGCTGGACAGCGCTCCGGGTTGGCGTACTCCGCGGAGCAGCTCGACGAAGCCGCGCGAGACGCTTGCGGCTCCGGTGCGGGGGCGCGGCAATGATTCCGCTGAAGGACATGACGCCGCGGCGGTCGTTCCCCGTGATGACGCTGCTGCTGATCGGGATCAATATAGCGGTCTTCATTCATCAGCTGACGCTGCCCGGGGCCTTGGGCGGGGCCGCGGGCGGCGCCTTCATCAATACCTACGGGCTCGTGCCCTCAAAAATCAGCTTGGCGCTGGCCGGGCGGCACTACACGCTCGGGCAGGCGCTGCTGCCTTTCTTCACCTGCATGTTTCTGCACGGCGGCTTTCTGCACATCTTGGGCAACATGTGGTTTCTCTGGATTTTCGGCGCGAATGTCGAGGATCGGATGGGCCCTCTGCCCTATTTGGTTTTTTATTTGATCTGCGGCATCGGCTCGGGAATTTCGGAGGTTGCGTTTTCGTGGGGCTCGCACATTCCTTCGATCGGCGCGAGCGGCGCGATCTCGGGCGTGCTGGGCGCCTACATCATTCTCTTCCCGAAGTCGCGAATTCTCACGCTGGTCCCCTTGCTCATCATTTGGTTCCTGTGGAAGGTTCCGGCGGTCATTTTCATCGGCTTGTGGTTCCTGATGCAGTTCGTGAGCGGCGTGGCGACACTGCACTCGATGGACAATGGCGGCGTGGCGTGGTGGGCGCACGTTGGAGGATTCCTGCTCGGTATGCTGCTGGTGAATGCCTTCGCTACCCGATCGCAGCGCCCCACTCATTACTATTCGCAGTGAGGTCCGGGGCGCGTTCAGTTAACGATTGAAGTGACGCTTGACGTTCGCGGATTTCGTCGGCCTGCCGACAACTCGAGTTCCGGTTTACGTTTAGGCCCTCCGTCGCGCCCTTTCAAATGGCGCGACAAGCATGAAGTAAAACCCGAGCGCTGAACTTTCGTATGGAAATGCGCGGCCTGTGACGTGGATCACACTCCATCAGTCCGCATTTTTTCGACATAACATGCGCGCGAGTGCTGCCACGGAAGCAGAGATTGTGCTAAGGTAACAAGCTTCGTTGAGGTGCGCTGCAATGCGCGATTCTCATCCGTGGGGCGCCCTGGGGGAAACTAATCGATGAAGAGTTCATACAGCGGCGTGGCGGTCCCGAAGGACGGCCAGGCCATCGAATACAGCGGCGGCGAATTCCACGTTCCCGACCGGCCGATAATCCCGTTTATTGAGGGCGACGGCACCGGGCGCGACATCTGGAAGGCGTCGCGGCGCGTGTTTGATGCGGCGGTCGAGAAGGTGTTCGGCGGTAAGCGCAAAATCGCATGGCTTGAAATCTATGCCGGCGAAAAATCGTTCAATCAGTTCAAGGACTGGCTGCCACCGGATTCCGTCGACGCGATCCGCGATTTTCGCGTCGCGATCAAGGGCCCGCTCACCACGCCCGTCGGCGGCGGCATCCGCTCGCTCAACGTGACGCTGCGCCAACTGCTCGATCTTTACGCCTGCGTCCGCCCGGTACGCTATTTCGAGGGCGTTCCCTCGCCTGTGCTGCATCCCGAGCGCATGAACATCGTGATCTTCCGCGAGAATACCGAGGACGTCTACGCCGGAATCGAGTGGAAGTCCGGCACGCCCGAGGTGAAAAAGCTCGCCGACTTCATCAACAACGAGATGCTGAAGGGCACCGGCAAGCGCCTGCCCGATAACGCCGGCATCGGCATCAAGCCTATTTCGCCGCAGAATACGAAGCGCCTGGTGCGCCGCGCGATCCAGCACGCGCTCGAAAAGAAGCGCCGCACCGTCACGCTGGTGCACAAGGGCAACATCATGAAGTTCACCGAAGGCGCATTTCGCGACTGGGGCTACGAGCTGGCCGTCGAGGAATTCCGCCAGCAGATCGTCACCGAGCGCGAGAGCTGGATTCTCGATAATAAGGATCGCGACGGCAGCATCTCGATCGAGAAAAATGCCGAGTTGATCGAGCCGGGTCTCGAGCAGGCTACCGAAGACTTCAAGAAAAAGATCTACGCCGAGGTGAAGCAGACGCTCGATTCAATCTATGCCACGCATGGCCGCGGCCAGTGGAAGCAGAAGGTGCTGGTCAACGACCGCATCGCGGATTCCATTTTCCAGCAGGTGCTGACGCGCGCGGACGAATACCAGGTGCTCGCCACGCCGAACCTGAATGGCGACTACATTTCGGATGCATGCGCGGCGCAGGTCGGCGGGCTCGGCATGGCGCCCGGAGCGAATATCGGCGATGGCTACGGCTGCTTCGAGGCAACGCATGGCACCGCGCCGAAATATGCGGATAAGGATGTGATCAACCCGAGCTCGGTGATCCTTTCGGGCGTCATGATGTTTGAATTCATGGGCTGGGATGAGGTTGGCCAGCTGATCGAGGCGGGGATCGAGCGCACGATCCAACAGAAGCGCGTCACCTACGATCTCGAGCGCCTGATGCCTGGCGCTACCAAGGTCAGCACCACCGACTTTGCCACGTCGATCATCGAGAATATGCAGGCCCCCGCGTCCGTTGGCCGCTGAGACAAGACGCACTGACCGGAACGCGCTGTCATCCCGCCTGCCCTGACGCAGGAAGGGAGCGAAGCGAGGGATCTGCCTTTCTGTTAGGCGTGGCGCACGGCGATTTTCGTAGGGGTGCTGCCCAGACCCGAGCAACGAAGGCTTGTCGCGCCCGATTTTTCAGCCATACATTCAAGGAGATTTCCGAATGCGAAAGAAAGTCACGGTCGTAGGCGGCGGATTTGTCGGCTCGACGACAGCTCAACGGATACATGATGCCGGGCTGGCGGACGTGGTTCTGACGGATATTCTCGAAGGCGTGCCCGCGGGCAAGGCGCTCGACATGGCCGAGTCCGGGCCGATCCTCGGATCCGATGCGCAGGCCGCCGGCATCTCGACCGCTACCGGCAATTACGATGAAACGGCCAATAGCGACATCATCGTGATCACCGCCGGCTTCCCCCGCAAGCCTGGGATGAGCCGCGATGACCTGTTGAAAGCGAATTACGACGTAATTAAAGCAGTGGTTGAAGCCGTGGTGAAGCTCTCGCCGAACGCAATCCTAATCGTGGTCACCAATCCGCTCGACGCGATGGCGCAGGCCGCGTTCAAAGTGAGCGGCTTCCCGAAGCATCGCGTCCTCGGCATGGCCGGCGTTCTCGACTCGGCGCGCATGAGCACATTCGTGGCGCGCGAATTGAATGTATCGGTTGAGAATGTGCACTCGTTCGTCCTTGGTGGCCATGGCGACGACATGGTCCCGCTCGCGCGCTACTCGACCGTCGCGGGCATTCCACTCCCCGAATTAATATCGAAGGAAAAGCTTGAAGCAATCATCGTCCGCACGCGCAAGGGCGGAGCGGAAATTGTCAACCTTCTGAAGACGGGCTCCGCCTACTACGCGCCGTCGGCGGCAGCAGCCGAAATGGTCGAGGCAATCTTAAAGGACAAGAAGAAGATTCTGCCCTGCGCGGTTTACCTCGAAGGCGAATACGGAATCAAGGGGCTATTCGTCGGCGTGCCGGTAAAGCTCGGCGCGAAGGGCGTCGAGCAAATCATCGAGATCAAGTTCGCGCCGGAGGAAAAAGCTGCGCTGGATAAGTCGGCAGCGTCGGTGCGTGAACTAGTTAACGTTCTCGGCATCTAGCCCCTCGCCCGGTTCGCTGTGATGCTATAAAGACTTGTGCGCAAGAAGACGCTTCTCTGTCTAGCGGTCGGATGTGCTGTTGCGCTCGGGATTCCCGCAATGCAGTACGCTTGGTACTCGGTCCTGGGTGTACCGTTCGATTGGCTGCAGCTCCTTTTTCTCATCGTTCAGGCCCCAGGGATATTGATAAGTGCCCTTGTCTTCCGCATCCCTGTCACGAGTCACACCATGGGACTCGCGGCGATAATTGCAAATGGCATTTTCTATAGTGCCGTTGCCCGAGCGGCCTGGAGCGTTCGAGATCTGCTACGTGCTTCGCCTAAACGGAATACTTCTGAGCCAGGGGGAAGCGGCGGCCTACGCTGAAGGCTTTCGATGTGACCTTCAGCCCTGGCGGGGCTTGCTTGCGTTTGTACTCGTTGCGGTCGACCTGCAGCGCGACTGACCGCACGAGGTCGATCGGGATTCCCGTGTCGGCGGCGATTTCGGCGGGCGAACGCACATCCTCGACGTAGGCCTTCAGGATTTTGTCGAGGACGTCGTAGGGCGGCAGGCTGTCCTGGTCGGTCTGATTCGCGCGCAGCTCGGCCGAGGGCGCCTTGGTGAAGACGCTCTCCGGAATGCGCCGCCGCTCGCGATTCGCGAAAGCCGCCAGCTCGTAGACCATCGTCTTCGGCACGTCGGAGATCACAGCAAGGCCGCCGGCCATATCGCCGTAGAGCGTGCAATAGCCGACGGCCATCTCGGATTTGTTTCCCGTGCTCAGAACGAGCGAGCCGAATTTATTCGATAGCGCCATCAGGAGATTGCCGCGGATGCGCGCTTGCAAATTCTCTTCGGTGGCATCTTCGGCCCGCCCGGCGAACGCCGCGTCGAGCGTCTTGCGGTAGCTGCGAAACTCGTCATTGATGCCCATGGTCAGCAGCCGAATGCCGAGATTGTCGGCCAGCGCTTTCGCGTCGCGCAGGCTGCCATCGGACGAGTACGGCCCCGGCATGGCCACGCCCGTGACGTTCTCGGGGCCCAGTGCGTCCACCGCAATCGTGGCCACCAGCGACGAATCGATGCCGCCGCTCAGCCCGATCACCACCTGCTTGAATCCGCATTTGCGGACATAATCCCGCGTCCCGAGCGCAAGCGCCCGATACACGGCTTCGATTTCCTCGCCGATCCGCGGCCGGATGTCGCCTTCGCCCGTCACCGTATCGAAAAACACCAGGTCCTCGTCGAACGATTTCGCCAGTGCGGCGATCCGCCCATCGCCCATAAACGCGACGCTCGAGCCGTCGAATACGAGGCTGTCGTTGCCGCCCACCTGATTCACGTAAACGAAAGGCAGCCGGTGCTGGCGCGCCGTGGCGCGCAGCATCTCGAGCCGGAAGGCGCGCTTGTCGAACGTATACGGCGACGACGAAATATTCAGCAGCAGCGTGCTTCCCTTCCCCGCCAGCTCCGCCACGGGATCGCGCTCGTAGAGCTGCTTGACCCAAAAATTCTTGTCGTTCCAGCAATCCTCGCAGATCGTGATGCCGAGCGCATCGGCGCCCATCGCGAATACGTGCTGCGTGTGCGCGGGCTGAAAATAGCGGCTTTCGTCGAAGACGTCGTAGGTGGGCAGCAGCATTTTGCGCTGCTCGAAAAGAATTTTCCCGCCGGCGATCAGCGCGGCGGAATTGGCGACGGGCTTGCCGGTGTTGTCCTGCGCTTTGCCGACAAAGCCCACGAGCGACGGCAGCGGAACCTGCTCGGCGAGGCAGCCGAGTTCCTTCTGATTGCGCTCGGCAAAAGATGGCCGCTCGATCAGGTCCTGTGGCGGGTAGCCGCAGAGGCACAGCTCCGAAAAGACGGCCATATCCGCGCCGCCCGCCTTCGCCATCCGCGCCATGTCCATGATGCGCGCGCGGTTGCCTTCGAAGTCTCCGACGGTCGGATTGAACTGAGCCAGCGCTATCTTCATGGGAAGCAGACAGCATACGGGGCGCAGCGAGGCTTTTCAATCGGCGAGGGGTCCTCTGGAGAGGTCAAAGTTATCATCCTACTGAAGAACGCCGGCGTGCCCCCTGGGAACGCCAATCTCCCGATTGGCGCTTTTCGCTCCGGCCAAACCAAAACCGCCGTTAACGAGAATGGCGTTCCCGAGAAATGCGGCGCATAAACGAAAGCTCCCGAAGCCAGAGACTCCGGGAGCCAGGAAATCGAACGGGCCGCGCTTGCGTGGCAAGCGACCGGCGCAGACGGCCTGCCCAGCAGCCACCGCGGGCCGCTTAGACCGTGAACGAACTGCCGCAGCCGCAGGTGCTCTTCACGTTCGGGTTGTTGAACTTGAAGCCCGAACCCTCGAGCGTCTCGATGTAGTCGATGGACACGCCTTCGAGATACATCTCGCTCATCTGGTCGACCAGCACCTTGAGGCCGTCGAATTCGTACACGTTGTCGCTGGCCTCGTTGACCTGGTTCTCGAAAGCCATGTGGTAGCTAAAGCCCGAGCAGCCGCCACCGACCACGGCTACGCGCAAGCCCGTGGGCGTCGGGGTCTGCGCCGACAGAATTTCCTTCACCTTCGTCACAGCTACCGGCGTAAGTTGAACCATTCGAATCCCTCCCAAAGATCTGCGCGAAAGGCGGTTCGCCCACGCGCACCAACATCCACGGACATTATATCAGATGCACGCAACCCCCGCGACGGTTCGTCGATATCAGGTTCTATTGCGCCCGTCGGCGCTTGCTGTTAAATTGCAGCCATGAGACCACGACAGAGTGCCTCGTCCGAGGATCACTTCATTGCCGAACTCCGGAAGGGCTACGGCGCCCTGAAGTCCTCGGAACGCAAGAAAAAGATCCGGGAGCTTGTCGCGGAGTCTCGGGGTATGGCCAGATTCATTCGGAAACACTTTCCCGAGTTTTACGCGGAGGCCTTCACCTCTGCTTCTTCGTCGCGGGCGGCGGGGCGGCGCTGGGCAACAGGTGAGCGGCCTGCGCTAGCCGCAAAGCGTCGCTAGCTTCGATCCCAAGATATCGCGCCCATTCCACAACGATCTCGCGCCGCTGTGTCGCTCCATATACGTTGGCGAGGGCGGCTTTCAGGATGTCACTGTCGGTCCATCCGAGCTTGCGCGCCATCGCTATCTTGGCCTTGATGGAGGCTTCGCTCACGGGCCGGCATCTTACTACGACTTCCCCGGCTCAGAGTTACGAAGTCGAACCAGAACCCCTCAATCGCGGTGTACAAGCGCCCTTGCGGCACCCTAAAATATCCTTTTCCCAGGAGTGACATGAAACACAAGATCACATCAATCCCCGGAGACGGAATCGGACCCGAAGTTTCCCGCGCGGTGCGCGAAATCATCGCAGCCGCAGGCGTCGAAGTCGAATGGGAAGATACCGAGGCCAAGGGCGACATCCACGAACACGGCGCGGCTTCGATCCGCCACGCGGTTGTCGAGTCCATCCGCAAGAATCGCGTGGCGCTAAAAGGACCTCTTGCCACCGCCGTCGCCAGCGGCCCGCCCAGCATCAACGTCGCGCTGCGCAAGGCGCTCGATCTTTTCGCCAACGTGCGCCCGGTGAAGAATCTCGAGGGCGTTCCCTGCCGCTATCAGAACGTCGATTTGGTGCTGATTCGCGAGAATACCGAGGATTTGTACGCCGGCCTCGAACACACCGTGGTGCCGGGCGTCGTCGAAAGCCTGAAAATCATCACCGAAAAAGCTTCCACGCGCATCGCGCGCTACGCCTTCGAATATGCGCGCAAGCACGGCCGCAAAAAAATCCACGCCATCCACAAAGCGAACATCATGAAGCTCTCGGACGGCCTGTTTCTTTCGTCGGTGCGCGCGATCGCCGAGGAATATCCCGAAATTCAGTACAAGGAACTCATCGTCGATAACGCCTGCATGCAGATGGTGCTCAATCCGTCGCAATTCGACATGCTGCTGCTCACCAATCTCTACGGCGACATCATGAGCGACCTCGCCGCGGGTCTCGTCGGCGGGCTGGGAGTGGTGCCGAGCGGAAACATCGGGGCGGAATCCGCGATTTTCGAAGCCGTGCACGGCACGGCGCCGGACATCGCCGGCAAAGGCGTTGCGAATCCCACGGCCCTGCTGATGAGCGCCATCATGATGCTCGACCACATCGGCGAAACATCGGCTGCGCAGCGAATCGACGCGGCCTTGCACGAAGTCTATCGCGAGGGCCGCTCGCTCACCCGCGACGTCGGCGGCACGGCCACCACCGCCCAATTCACCGAAGCGGTGATCAATAAGCTGGGCGTCGCCGTCCGCTCGTAAACCACATCCGCCCGCACGGTCCTAAGCCTTTGCCAGTCACGGATCTAGCCCCTGTACCATTGGCCAGTATGCAGTTCGCGACTTGGCCGGGCCGAATCCAGGGCCGTCGCGGCGCCTCTGCTAGACTTTTCATAGGCTTGGAAGGGCCGTTCGCGGAGGGAGGATCTCATGGCAAATGCCACAGACGCCAAACGCATTTATCAGGTTTTCAGCTGGGCATGTCTCGGAGTGATTGTGCTGATCGTGATACTGGTGCTCCACAAATCGCCCGCGCCGAATGTGCCTTACGATCCCGCCGCCGCGGCGCGCGTCCAGCAGAAATTCGCTGCCGCCGATCAGGCCAAGGCCGCCGGCCAGCCTGCGAAAGTCTCGATCGATCGCACCGAGCTGAACTCATATTTGCAGCAGAACCTACAGGTGCAGGGATCATCGCCTGCAAGCTCCCCGGCCGCTTCTTCCTCAGCAACTCCGGATGCTTCAGATGGCGCGCCAGTCGACGGGGCTACACCCGCCGATCCGTTGGCTGATGTGGGCCAGATGACGCAGGCGCAGGTCGCCTCCGCCGTCAAAGACGTGAAAGTCGACATGGACGGCGACCTCATCAAAGCGCACATCATCTTCAATCTTCACGGCCAGGACTTGTCGCTCGATCTCGATGGCCATCTCGTCAGCGAGAATGGCTACCTCAAATTCGAGCCGGTCGCCGGAAAGCTCGGTTCCCTGCCCCTGCCGCAATCGGTGCTAGACGCGGCGGTCGACAAACTAATGTCGTCGCCCGAAAATCGCGACAAAATGAAACTCCCCGACGACATCAACGACATCCAGATCGAGAATGGCCAAGCCGTCGTCTCATACAAGTGACGACCCGACGAAGATCGTCATCCTGAGGCGAGCGTCGTTTGCTCGTCGAAGGATCTCTCTTCACGATGCGCTGTGCCACGTCTCGTTGCAACTCAGTGAGGCAGTACTTGGTGTCTTGGAATCAAAGTCCCTGAAGTTTCCCTGCAGCAGGCCAGATGGGCGTGTAGGCGACGTAAAGCAGCCAGTAGACGATCACACCTGTTACCGATACATAGAGCCAGATCGGCAGCGTCCATTTCGCGATGGCGCGATGCGATGCGAATTTTCCGCGGAGGGCGCGGGTGAGGGTGATCAGGACCAGCGGGACGATCACCGCCGCGAGCGTGGTATGCGTGAGCAGCAGCGTGAAATACACGGAGCGAATCCAGCCCTGCCCGCCGAAGCGGATCACTCCGGCGCTGAAATGAAAATAGAGGTAGAGGGCAAGGAAGAGCGTCGAGCAGCAGAATGCCGCGATCATGAAGAACCGGTGAATCGCGATCTTTCCGCTGCGAATCATCACGTAGCCGCAGACGAGCAGCAGCGCGCACGCGCCATTCAGCGAAGCATTCACCGCGGGGAGAGATCGAATCGGCAGAAGCGCGGCGTCTAGCATCATGCGGCTAGCGCATCACCAGCTTATCGAGGATCAGCCAACCGAGCAGCAGCGGGATATGCGCGATGGTCGCGTGCATCAGCCATTTCGCGCGCGCGTTGGTCCGCGAGCGATTCGCCCACAGCCCGACTTGCAGCAGCAGCATTCCCAGCACCAGCGCGCCAAAGAAATAGAATTTGCCCGCCATCCCGATCACTGACGGCAGCGCGCTGACCCAGACAAGGATTGCGGACATGCAGACGATCTGGCGGAATGTGGAATCGCCGGAGCGATCGACCACCGGCAGCATGCGAATTCCCGCGCGCGCGTAGTCCTCGCGATACATCCACGCGATCGACATGAAATGCGGGAACTGCCAGAAGAAAAGAATCGCGACCAGCACCCATCCGCCCAGTCCGAGCGATCCGCGCGCAGCGGCCCAGCCGATCAGCGGAGGCAGCGCGCCGGGGATCGCGCCGACCGCCGTAGAGAGAGGCGTGCGGGTTTTGAGTGGTGTGTACAGGCCGAGGTATAGCAGCGAAGTCGCCAGAGCGACAAGGCACGCCAGCAGATTTGCGGCAATCGCGAGCCACGCTGCACCCGCCACGATCGTGGCGACCCCGAAGATCAGCACGTCGCGCGGCTGCAACACACCGGTCGGCAGCGGGCGCGCGGCCGTGCGGCGCATCACCGCGTCCATTTCGCGCTCGATATATTGATTCAGCGCGGCCGTCCCGCCCGCCACCAGCATCGTCGCGACGACGGTGTTCAGCAGCAGCGCCCAATTCATCGCGCCGGTCGAGCCGAGATAAAATCCCGCGACCGTCGTCATTACAACGAGAAATGTCACGTCCGGCTTGGTGAGCACGACGTACGCCCACGGCTTATCGTAGGTCGCCATGGTCGCGGCGCGTTCGTTCATTGCGCGGCCCTCACGCCTTCGGCTGGATGCGCCACCGCCGCCGCGCCCGCCGGCCGAGTCAGCCGCTGGCACGTGAGCGCGAGCAGCACCGACGAGCCGATTGTCAACGCGCCGCCGACCACGTGCGCTGCCGTCAACGTCACGTAGAGCGTCGTAGGCTGCACGGCGGCGATTCCGGAAGTCATCGCCCACCACGCCGCAAATCCCAGCAGGATCTGTATGCCGAAGAACATATGCAGCCACATCACGCGCCGCCGCAGGTCACGCACCCCGCGGAAGCGCTTCTTCACGACGAGGCCCGTCCAGGTCACCATCACGGTCACCACGCCCGCTCCGATCAGATGCGGCAGAATCCCAAGCGCGCCGTGCCGGAACGCGGCGCCGAGCAGAATCTGGCCGAGGATCACAAATGTCGTCCACCATCCGAGCGTCGTGGCGCGCGGCGACCCTGAATCTTCGAGTTGCGGCTGCTCGCTTTGCCACCACGGGCTCACGTAGAGCGCAATTCCGACCAGGGTGATAAAGAAGATTTGTGCGAGCGTCGCGTGCGCGGTTGCGGAAACAATCGGATCACCTTCGAGAACGCGTATGCCGCCCAGGATCGCTTGCGCCACCACGAGCGCCACTGCGATCCAGCCCAGCCGCTTGGCCAGCGGACGGCGGTCCTTGGCCGTGATCCACACGGCCAGGATGAGCGTCATGATCGAGACGATTCCTGCAATCACGCGGTGCGAATACTCGAAGCGAATGCCGCCTACGAGGGGAGGGATCAGCCGGTGGTACGCGAGGGGCCAATCAGGGACGGAGTCGCCGGCGTCATTGTTGGTCACGAGCGCGCCCGCCATCAGCAGCAGCACTGTGAACCACGCCGTCGTCACCGCAAAGCGGTACACGCCGCGAGAAGTTGGAGTGGAGTTAGCCGCCATCAGCTCTGTGCGATCGTGTTTCCCTGCGTTCAGTCGCGTTGAAGAACACTCATTCTATGCATCGCGCTCCTAAAACGCAAAACTTTCTGCCTGACGATAGTGGTGCCCTTTGACCGGGGAGAGATTTGATCGCCCAGCTAAACACAGAGCCCACAGAGAAGGCACTGAGTACGCAGAGAAACATCGACTAGTTCTGCGTGCCCTCTTGATTCGCTCCGTGTTCTCTGTGTTGAGGTATCCCCTTGACCCTGACTCCGAATGACCTCACAAATCGAATGGGCAAATGTTAAACCCCAAGGATTCACCGCTGAGCGCAGAGAAGCAAAAACATGAGTGAGACGCAGAGTGCGGGAAGCAAAGAATGGTTGCGCGGAATGGTTTAGTGCTGCACTATTTCGTGGGGGATGATGCAACGCCCTAGCGGGGCCAATTTTGGCGGCTTTTGGTCGCGAATGGCGCTTAAAGCGGGATACATCGGCAACTTTAGGTTTGGATGCCGGCCTGCGGGCCGGGCCTGCTGCGGGCGAACAGGGGGTGAATATGGAGGGTGCGGACGAGCGAAGCGGGCGGGCGCTGCGGGCGTACTCGGGCTTGATCCGAGCGGCGGATTCCGTCACGGGGCTGCTCGAGATGCAGCTTGGAGGGATGAGACTGACGCTTAGCGAGGGGCGGGTGCTGGAGGCGCTGGCGAAGTTTGGTCCCATGAGCCATCTGAGCCTGGCGAGAAAGATTTTGCGAAGCAAGAGCGCGGTCGCGCTCGTGGTGAAGGAGCTTGAGAGGCGACGGCTGGTCAGCTCGCGGACGGATAAGCGCGACCGGAGGAAGCAGACTGCTCGCATAACGCTGGCCGGAAACAAGCTGGCTGCGGAGCTTGTTCCGGTACACACGAGATTGATTCGGGCGCGGATGGCGTCGCTCGGAGGCCGGGAGCAGGAGACGTTGGCGCGGCTGTGCGAGAAACTGATCGCAGGAGATTCGATGAAGTTCGCGGAGGAATTCGTGCAGGCGGAGGCGCGCGAGTAACGGACGCTGAGACGAAAACTGCGCCGGGGGCCAGAGCACAGACGAAAACATGCTGCGGGTGAAGCTGCGCAGCGGGAGCGCGCTTTGCGCGCGGTTCTTTTCGAGAGCCTGAAGGCTCACGCTTCCACCTGTGAATCCTCGTCGGGCTGAAGTCCGACTCGCTAAGATCGTAAGCAACGGAGGGCACGCCGCTGGCCTAGAAGGCCAGGCGGCCGCTACAAATCCAGGAGTAAGAGCGCCTACGTAGTTTCCACACTAGATATTGCGAAGGCTCGGCGGCACGATAGTTCTTGACGGCTGTATCCCAATACTAGGATAATACACGTGGCAAGAGCAGAACGGGCGCCCGGCGAAAAGCCGCTGTTCTGGGTAGGCTCGTCGAAACGAGATTTGTTGGCGTTCCCGGAAGACGTGCGGGACGAACTCGGCGTCGCGTTGAGCGTCGCTCAATTTGGTGGAAAGCATCCTCAACGCGAAACCGTGGAAGGGCGAGGGGCCGGGCGTACTGGAGATTGTCGAAGATCACCGAGGAGATACCTACCGGGCGGTTTACACGGTCAGATTCGAGGGAGCGGTCTACGTGCTTCACACGTTTCAGAAGAAATCGCCGAGTGGTAGGAAAACGCCGAGGGTGGACGTCGAACTGATCGCCCAGCGGCTCCGTGCGGCGCAAGAAGATCATGAGGCACGATATGGCAACGCCAAGGAATAAACCGCAAATCATTCCGAGTTCGGGGAACGTTTTCGTCGATCTGCGTCTGCCGCACGCCGAAGAGAAGCAGACGAAGGTGCGGCTCGCCCTAGCCATCAATCAAATTATTGCGGGACAGGACCTTTCGCAGGTGGCCGCCGCGCGGCGTCTGAAAATCAATCAGCCGAAAATTTCCGCGCTCGCGAATTACCGGCTCGACGGCTTTTCCGTCGAACGCCTAATGCATTTCCTCACGGCTCTCGGCCGCGACGTCGAAATCGTCATCCGCCCGAAGCCCCGCTCGCGCAAAGGCGCGCGAATCCTCGTCACCGCCGCGTGATTCTCTGCGGTGCCAGACGCTGCCGACCATTTGAAGCCTTGCTTATAGACAGATGGGGGAATATCGTTGGCGCCATCCATGGCTCTGCGGCGAGCAAAAAGAACGCGACAACCCCTGACAAGGATTCCCCAGGATACCGTTGAAACCGTTGGACGAGCCCTAGTGTCTCGACTTTATCAGGAGATATTGCAAGAAGGCTGTGTTGTTTTCGTTGGAGCGGGAAGCACCACCGAACGGAGATATCCACGGTCGGAGACTTTTTATGACGATATACGGATCAAAGCCAATTATCCAGAGGAGTCCCCGCCGCCTTCGTTTCCAGAACTCATGCAATATTTCTGTGACCATTTGGACGGCGGCCATCACAACCGTTTGATTCGCGAGGCAATCTCCAGGATCGAACTCTTCTGCGCTCGTGGGCTGGAGAACCGGACGGCCATGATGTTCAGCGAATCAGTCGCCGAGATTCCTTACCTGAATAGGTTTGTGACAACAAACTGGGACCCGTTCCTGGAGAGGGCACTCGACGTTCTAGTTCCCGTCGTGCAAGACCGCGATTTGGCCTTTTGGGACGATAGGAAACGGCAGGTTCTTAAAATACATGGATGCATCACCAGACCGTACACAATAGTGGCCACTCAGTCGGATTACGACTCCTGTATGGAACAGAATCCCCTGATCTTTAACAAGCTGAAGGACCTAATGGCTACAAAGACTTTTCTATTCGTCGGATACAGCATGCGCGACGCTGACTTCCGGGAAGTGTGGGACGGAACAGTCGCAAAACTTGGACATTTCGCAAAGTTGGCCTACGCAGTCGATTTGAACGCGACGCCCGAGGCAATTGTTTTCTGGAAGGAACGCGGGATCGAATTATTCAAGACCTCTGACATCTCTTTTCTTAGGTCCCTTCGCGAGAGGCTGCAAAAAGAGGACCTGGTGCCACCTGAGGATCTATTGGAGTTCATGCGTCGTACTCAAAATCGCATCGTATCAATCCACGTAAACATGGGGCAGGAGTCTGATGGCAAGATGGCGTCGGCCATGTACCAGGATGGTCTGCTGCACGCCTTGGAGGACATTGTCACGTCAACGGCTCTGGGAATCAAAAACAAGGAAAACTTCGAACGTGATCTGGCCGAAGCGGAGGATTCCCTGCGCCGAATGCAACGAAAGCGTGATCCGGTTGAGATCGCCTATTGGTCGGGCAGAGTAGCGGTCATCAAGAGATTCTGCGCCCGCAGCAAAGCGCCAATTCTGCCGTATTTTCACCCCTACAGGCTGCACCCAACAAAAAAGCTCGTCCAAGGAAATCGATTCTGATTAGTGCGTCGTCCCAAAGCGCGCAGGCCCAGCAGCGCAATCTGTGATCAGAAGGGCGCTGATCAGACGCCGGTAGCCATACGCCCGGGAGATGTGCGAGGGTCTTTGGCAAGGCTTGCTCGCGGCAGATTTTCGAGGGGGCGGCCCGGAAGCGATTGCAGATTTGAAATTTTAGATTTGAGAGAGATGCGCCCGCCTGAAGGCGAAGGCCAGAGCAAAACCGGGCGCAGCGAGCCTTCGTCGCTCAGGCGGAGGCAGCCCCTACAGAAAAACACGGACGACCCTTCGATGCTCCCCTCGCCACAACGCTGGTCGAAGCGCCCGAGTTCTCGGAGCGGCGCGCCGAGAAACCCAAAAGCAGATCCCTCGTCGGCCAGAATGCGGCCTCTGTCGGGATGACAACGTTGGGGGTAGTGGGCGCGGATGCGGCAGGCAGCGGCCCTGCGAAGCAAACGAAAAAGGAAAACCAGAAAACCAAACCGACCGGCAAGACAAGAACAAACCATAAGGCAAAACCGCCCGCCTGAAAGGCGGCCGCTACGAAGGCAACGACCAAGACAACGGCCAACGGCTGCCGCGCTGCCCATCGACTTCGCTCAGGGTAAAAAGGCCGCGGCGCCACACTTAAACCTTAAGAGCAAAACCATAAGGCAAAACGGCCGACCTGCCCTTCGACTGCGCTCCCTTCCTACGTCAGGGCAGGCAGGGTAAAAAGGTCGCCGCTACGAAGGCAAAGGCGTTACGAAAATCTGGGGAGGGCGATGTGGAGGAGTTCGACCGGGTGGCTGCCCTGGGCGGTGGCCGTGGCTCGGTCGCCGGCGGGGATGTGGATTGAGGCGCGAGGGGTGAAGGCGATGGCGCGCGGAGTTCCCTGCCCTGTTGCGCAGACGGAGCCGGAGCCGCGGATGGCGAAGTAGATGGAATTATCGGCGAGGGGGAGCGTTGCGCCCGGCAGGATTTGGTACATGGCGATTTTCGTGCGGCGCTCGGAGAATTCGCCGAGATGTTTGCTGGCGACGCCGGGATGATTTGCTAGCGGCGTCCAATCGAAGCTGGCTGGGTCCATGAAGACGGGGCGGAGGTAGCGCTCGGGCGGGTAGACGAGCGGGCGTCCATTGACCTGTTCCCAGACAGCTTCGTAGGCGTCTTTGTTGATTTTGACGCCGTCGGGCTTGAGTCGGGTGTAGACGCCTTTCGCGAAGCTGCCGTGCCGGGCGAGTTCGGCTGCGGCCTTTTCGTATTCGGCGGCGGCGATGTAGCCGCTGCCGCTCGCGCCGCCGAATTGCAGGACGAGCGTGGAATTTTCGGAATCGCTCGACTGCGGACCGTAGTGCGTTCCCTTCGGGGAAATAGCCGAGCCAGCCCTCCTTCATCACGCCGTCGGAGGCGAAATCGAAATCGCCCTCGAGCTGGTAGCGGACCTGATCGAAATTGTGTCGATGGCGCGGAGAATAATAGCTGGGCGTGACGCCGAGCTGCAGCGCGAAATTTCCGGGAGTGCCGGGAGTCCCATTGAGGATGCGGCGCGAGCGGAAGACTCCTTCGCGGACGTGCGGGCGCTCGATCAGCGGCGCGCTTTCGAGTTCGACGACCTGGATCACGGCGGAAGCTTACATCAACTGCGGGCTGGCGGCGAAGCGAAGAGTGAGCGTCTTGAGCGAGGCGCTCGCGGCGATCCGCTACTGCCGCGGCGGGAACCACTACATGCTGCGGGTGAGGCTGCGCAGCGGGAGCGCGCTTCGCGCGCGTTTTTTGATGCTTTTTGGCGCTGACGGCGGGGCTCGAAGCCCCGCCCTTCCACCGCGGTCGAGATCGCGGCGACGGGCGCCGCGCTCTAGAGTTCGACAACCCGGATCGTGAGATTGCTCCCTACGTGACGACCGGCCGAATGCTCGAGAGAACCTCCCAAACCCAGCTGCACGTGGAGGGATCACCGTGCTTCGAGACCGTAACGTGGACCGTGAGCCATTCCCATACCAAATAAATGTGCACCCATGACGTGCCGCCGTCGTCTGTAGTTAGTGCCGCCGAAGCCTCGCAGCCCTCGACTTCTCTGGGCAGTGTAAAGGGCTGCCATTGCCCTCCTTTCGCGGCTCGCTCGGAGAGTCGCTGCGCAGCGGAGACCTGCGGTCCGTCCCTTCGGAAAAAACTACTCAACTGCAACAGGCACGAGTCGCCTGGCTTACAATAGCTCGCGACGTCCCATCGTGATCTGTGACCACGTCATCTGGCAGCACGGCGGACACGGAGCGAAAGATATGTGTTCTTTTCATGCCGAACGCTTGCCAACAGACGCCGCGCTAGTGGGTTGGCGGCGGGGCTGGCGGGCCGGCGAGAGTTGTGTCCTGATCGAAGAGCAGGCGCCAGCCGGATGAGGAGTGCAGCCACACCGCCGAGCCGCGAAAGTGCAGGACGCGCGGCGGGGCCGCGGAGCCCGCGGGCGGCTTGATCCCGAAATCGACGACGCCGGTGACGATTGCGCCGCCGTCAAATTCGACCACCTTGGGATCTTTCAGGTCATATTGCGAGACGCCGAGCTTGCCGGTGGTGATGGCGTCGATGAACTCGGCTTTGGTCTGCATCATGCCGTTGCCATGGACGAAGAGGGCGTTGTCGGCCATCAGGCTGGCGAGCGCCGCGCCATCGGCGGCGACGCACGCGTCCGAGAATTTCTTTTGCATGGCCACGACTTCGTCCTGCGCGGAGCCTTGCGCGTTCGCGCGCCGGGCGATCCCCGCGATGACGAACATTGCCAGCAGCGCTGCGGCGGCGAGCGTTGCAATCAAGCGATTCTTCGAGAGCGACATGCGTTCCCTCCCCTTTTGGTGCGAAGCACGGCGATTCTATATGCGGAGACGCGGAAAACTCAAACGCAAATGCGTGCGGGCGAGAAGGGCGCGTCAGTGGCGCTCTTCGGATTTCTTTGCCGGATAGGCCCAATTGAAGGCGAGGAAGAAAATGGCGAAAAGGATGAAAGCGATGAGGCTGCCTTCGGGGCCAATCGTCCCGCCGGCGAGCCATCGCGGGCCATGCAGGCTCGAGTTCAGCAGGTGCCCCGTCGCCTTGAGGCCGCTATCCGGCACAGAGAAAATAAAGGTCTCCGCGTAGTCGGATGCGGCGTGCAGCCCGATGATGAACCAGAGATTTCCGGTCCGGCGCAGCGTGAAACAACCGAAAAGGCCAAACAGAAACACAGAGAGTGCTCCGACCCAACCCTCGCCCGGATTAAAGAGATGAGTCGCTCCAAATAAACCCGAGAGGAGTAGCGCGGCCGGCCAGAAGCCCATTCGCGAGGCCAGCGTGAATTGCGCGTAGCCGCGAAAGAAGAATTCTTCGAACAGGCCCACAAGAACAAACCCTATGGCCCACAAGAGTGCGAACTTTGCCAGCGCGGCGCCCGCAAGCGCGAACGTTCCGAACTTGAATCCTCCGAGGACGGCAATCGCGCCCATTTCGAGAGTTTCAAACGCGAGTCCCCAAACAACGCCCTGCCAAAACAACTTTCCGAATGCGCCCGACAGCGGGATCCCGTACTGGCCGAAGGGCCGCTTCTCGATGCGGCTCATGATCGCGCCGGCGAGGAAGGCGAGAATGACCATGGCCGACTCAAAGATCAGCTCGTATTGGGGCGTCAGGACTCCTCCGGTGCGCGCTTGCTTCGCGAGCGCCGCCAAGGCCGGGATCGACCGCATGCCGCGTTCGACGATCACGTACTCGAATGTGCCGAAGAGGAGGAAGAACAGCGCGATGCGCCAGCCGACGTGAATGCCGTTTGGGCCGATGAACGCGGCTCGCAGGCGGCTCGGTTTGGGGGCACCCGGGGTAGCGGGCGCGGGTGAGGCTGTCGATTCAGGCGTGGCTGGATCTGTTGTCATGGGTTCTCAGCGAGAGGGGCGGGTTTGAAACCCGCCCGTACAGGAAACACGCGATGTCTGGAGGTGTCGTCGATTCTTCTTCATCACGCGGGCTGGGGCGCGTTGTAGAAATTGCCGGAGCGCACGTTGACGAGCGGGGGCGCGGGATCGAAGGTGACGCCGACGGGATCGCCGCCTTCCGCCACGACGC
Source organism: uncultured Acidobacteriota bacterium (assembly GCA_963814735.1). Lineage (GTDB taxonomy): Bacteria > Acidobacteriota > Terriglobia > Acidiferrales > UBA7541 > Palsa-295. Next base: position 235,786 of record CAWFEC010000004.1, read on the forward strand.
GAATCTGCGCTTTCAGCATGCGGCGCTGCATGATGATGCCGCGGTCGCTGGAGGCGAGATGCTCCTCGGAATGCAGCGAGATCGGGCCCTGGCCGGCCTGGGCTTCGTAGTCGCCGGGCGTGTCCTGATGCTCCTCGATGGACATTTGGCCCCAGAGCTTGCCGTTCATGCGGAAACCGTTGCCGCCGCTGAAGAAATCGGGCGCGCCTTTCGGCAATCGCGACGCGGTGGCCATCGTGAAATGCGAATCATCGACGGGCAGCGACCACGTGATCATGTTCGAGCGAATCTGAGTGATGTCGATCGGATTGGGCACCGACATGATGTTCGGCATGATCCATGAGGAGATGCGATCGTACTCGCGGCCGTCGTCGAGTTTGCGCTTGGCCGAGTAGCACACGCCGTTTTCGGTAGCAAAGAAATCGACCTGAGGCATCAGCGCGAACTGCGGCGCGAATTGCACGCCCGTGAAGGTCGAGTGCAGCACGTAGACGTGATAGGGGTCCATGACGTTGTCGTTCATGTGCAGCCAGCTGTAGGGGGCGATGGGAAGGCTGTTGTCGCCGGTTGAACCGAAGGCGCCGACGTACGCGCGGATTTCCTCATCGGGGCCGAGGTCTTCGAGGATGTCAAAGCGCGGCAGCGCCGGCTTCTTCTCGAGCGGGCCCATGTAGGCGAAGACCATGCCGTAGTGATCTTCGACCGGATACCAGGGCTGGCGCGCCACTTCGAGGTTGCGCCCGCCTTCAGGCTCGCAGGGCTGGCGAAGGCAGCGGCCTTCGACATCGAAGAGCCAGCCGTGATAGCAGCAGGCGATGCCCTCTTCGGAAACTTTGCCGTAGAGGAGCGTGGTGCCGCGATGCATGCAGCGCGGATAGAGCAGGCCGGGGCGGCCGCTCTTGTCGCGAAAGAGGATCAGATCCTCGCCGAGGATGCGGACGTATTGCGGACGCGCGGTGACATTCGCGGATGCGGCCACGGGCTGCCAGTAGCGGCGCATGAGCTCGCCGCACGGAGTGCCAGGGCCGACCTGCGTGAGTTCGAAATCGGGATGCTGCAAGGTGCGGCCGTGGGCGCTGCCGTCGGCCGACCGCTTTCGTTGCGTTGCTTCGCTCATATTCCCTCCTTATCAGTGCCTCAGCTAATAAGACGCAATAAACTCCTCGGCGGAGGCGTTGTCAAGTGCGGACAATGTGGCCTGGGGGAACGGGAACGGATTTTTTGGCAAGGTATGCGTGAGTATGAGACTCTCGGCAAGCTGGATCGGGAAAGAATGAGAACGGAGGTGGAATATGCTGAAAGGCTTTAAGCAGTTCCTGCTCAGAGGCAACGTGGTGGACATGGCTGTGGGCATCGTGATCGGCGCGGCGTTCGGAGCGGTGGTTACGGGCCTGGTGAAGGATTTGCTCACGCCGTTCATTGCCGCAATCGTGAAGCAGCCTGATTTTTCCGCGCTGACGTTTACGATCAACGGCAGCAAGTTTCTCTACGGCGATTTCGTCAATGCGCTGCTCTCGTTTCTGATCGTCGCCGCCGCGGTGTACTTCTTCGTGGTGTTGCCGATCAACGCGCTCATCGCGAGGATGAAGAAGGAACCACCCGCGGACCCCACCACGCGCAAATGCCCGGAATGCCTGAGTGAAATTCCCATCGGAGCGCGGCGGTGCGCGTTTTGCACCTCGCCGGTATCTTGACCGAGCGGCGGACGGGGAAATTGTTGCAGCGATGAAAAACGCCGACGGACTGGAGGGCTTGATGGGTGGTGTGGTTGTGTGCGGGTCGCTGGGCTGCAGCAATTTCGCGGAGGCGACCCTCGATGAGCTTTCCTTGTGCCGGAACCACTTCTACGACAGAGCCATGAAGCGCATCGAGGAGTATCGCGGGCGCCTGCAGACACTCGAGGCTGCGGGAGGCGGCCGGAACGAGGTTCCGGAATTCTTGTCTCAGATCATTGCACAGACGACGATGCTGGTTACGAACGCGAAATTCCTGGGTCCCGGCCAGAGAGACCAGTTTCTCGACCTTTCGCTGGCCGCGATGCAGCTGTTTAAGCGGGCCCAAAGGGCTCCCCGGCTCACGCGCAACATGCCGGTGCTACTTGGCCGAGAGGCAGATTCCGTGGGGGCTCCGGAACTCACCAACACGGTCGACGTAAGCAAACGAGGCGCTTGCGTCGCGACCGTCGGTGCGTGGGTGATCGGCGATAAAGCGTGGATCCAAAAGCCGGTGAGTGAATTGAAAGCTCTCGCCCGAATTGCGTGGTCGAAGAAGCTGGGATTTTCTCAGTTTCTCGTGGGGCTTGATATTCTGGATGCCGAAGACTTCTGGAAGCTGGAATCGACCTCGTCGAAAAACAAACGCCGGTAATCGAGGCGACCTGCCGCGTCCCACTGAGACCGAGAACTGGGCAAGCTTTGCCGGAGCTGGACGGCAACTCCGGGGGCGGTGCAGCAGCGCGACCGTGCGCCGCCGCGAACCCCCGATTCAAGCCGCACAAAACGTGGCGATTAGAAGGCGCGCGCCGGGAGGCACTTTGGCATCGATCCTGCATTCACCGTGAATCGGGCGGCGGCGTCCAGTCTTTCCCACGAATGCCGATGCCGCCACAGAAAAGCCCGCTTCAAACCGGGAGGAGATCAACATGTCGGTCTCAGGCATCCTCAGCAGCGTTATGAGCAGCATCCTCAGCTCTCAAATGCAGAACGTACAAAACAAGCACCAGTTTCAGCAGGAATTCCAGCAGCTCGGCCAGGATTTGCAGTCCGGGAATCTTTCGGCCGCGCAGTCGGATTTTGCGACGCTGCAACAGAACGCGCCGCCGGGAAGCCCGCTTGCGAATTCGAATTCGTCGACCCAGGGCAGCAATCCGCTGGCGAGCGCGTTCAATCAACTCTCGCAGGACTTGCAAGCCGGCAATCTCTCGGGTGCGCAATCGGACTTCGCGGCGCTTCAGCAGGATTTGCAGAATCGGGGAGCGCACGGGCATCATCACCATGGCGGTGGAGGGGAAGCGTCGGCGATCAGCCAGGAATTTCAGCAGCTTGGCCAGGCGCTCCAATCGGGCAATCTCGCGAACGCCCAGCAGGCGTACACGTCGTTGCAGCAGGACTTCGAGCAGTTCTCGTCGGGCAGCAGCTCGGCGACGCAGAATGGTTCGTCGGCGCCAAGCGCTTCGCCGAGTATTTCGGTAAATGCCTAAGGGCAGTGACGCGACGGGCTTTGGCCACGAGTCGAAACCGCCCGGGAATTCGGCGGATTCATCGGCCGCAAAAAAAGCAGATCCCTCACCCACAAACCGGGTTCGGGATGACAGTCAATGTAGGTAGCGGCTGGAGACAGGTCTTGTAGGCAGCGGATGAAAAGAGAGCCGGCGAGACGCCGGCGCTACTTAAGGCGTCGCGGGGCGAATTCGGTGCTGCACCAACACGTAATGCGTTTAGTTCCAAGCGTTCGACGCAGGAATAAGCACGTCAAATTTCGAGGCCGAGCAGAAGCGGTGCGAGGGAATCAGTCCCCGTTGGCGGAAGCTTTCGGGGCGTAGTATCCGGTTCGAGTGCGGACGATCACTTTTCCGATCCCTCGCGGGGGGAACACGCGCACTTGAACGGTGCGGAACGTGCCGTCTTTGGACCCGTTGGTGGGATAGTAGCCGATGGAGTACTGATTGCGGATTTCGTGGGCCACCTGCTCGCAGATCGGCGTCACCTCATCGAGATTTTCGGGGAAGTATGCTTGCCCGCCCGTGGCTTCGGCAAGCTCGGTCAATACCTTCTTCGAGTGGCGAACCATCCTTTTGTCGTTCTTGCGGTCGTCTTCGCTGAAAACTCCGATGGTGTAGATGGTAGCGTTTGATTCTTCGGCCGCTTTAATCGTGTCCTCGAAGGACATGCGGCTGGCGTCGTCGTCGCCATCGGTGACGAGCAACAGGACTCGCTTGTCCTTGTGTCCTTTTTTGAGGTGATTCAGAGAGCCGATCACGGCGTCGTAGAGAGCGGTGCTGCCGCGCGTGTCGATGCGCGCGAGCGCGTTCTGCAGGTCGTTTTGATCGCTGGTAAAATCTCCGTCGGTGTCGAGGTAATACTCGTCGTTGAAATTCACGACGAAGGCTTCATCCTGCGGATTGCTGGTTTTGACGAAGGTCATCGCGGCGGCATTCACCTGCGCGCGTTTCTCGCGCATGCTGCCGCTGTTGTCGATCACGAGACCCATCGTGACCGGGATGTCCTCGCGCGAAAACAGCGAGACGTCTTGGGGAATCTTGTCCTCGTAAACCTTAAAGTCGTTTCGACTCAGGTCCGGAACGAAGTCGCCCTTGTCGTTGGTGACGGTGACGTGCAAGACGACAAGATCCACGTCGGACTTGAGGCGATGCCCCTGCTGGGAAGCCTCCCCGGGAGGAGGAGGAAGATTCGGCGACGCGATGGGAGGAATGGGATCCTGCGCCTTCGCCGCAGGGGTCGCCAAGATCGAAAGTAGAGCGACTAGAACGAGGGCAAAGCCGCTAATGGCCTTGCGCGAAGTATCCGCTCTTTGCATACACGGTAAGCGGCGGAAGACCCTTGGGCGGGCGAAGCTTGACCTTGATTTTGCGCCACGTCCCATCGTGGGCACCGTTGCTCGAACGATATCCGAGGACATATTGATTGCGAAGCTCCATGCTGATTTTTGTCGCGATATCCGGGAGTTCGTTCAGATTGCCGACGGTAAATTCGCGCCCGCCGGTCATCTCGGTCAGGTCTTCCAGGAGCGAAGGACCGCCTCGCTCTTCCGGAGTCGGCCCGCCGTCCGGTTCAAAGAGCCCGATGGCGTAAATCTGGACGTCGGCCTCGCGAACGAACCTGCGTATTTCGTTTTCCGAATACCGGCTATGATTATCTCCCCCATCCGATATGATGAGCAAAGCTTTCCTCGCGTTGTGTGCTCCACGCATCTGGCTCAGCCCGAGATATACTCCGTCGTAAAGAGCCGTGAGTCCGTGCGCGCTCGTGTACAAGAGGCGGTTTTGCAGGTCGTCGACGCTGGATGTGAACTCGCTGACAAGCTGCGCGCGGTCGTTGAAATTGACGAGGAAAAATTCATCCTGCGGGTTCGCCGTGCGGAAAAACTGCACCGCCGCCTGGCGCGATTTGTCGATTTTATCGGCCATGCTTCCGCTCATATCGAAGATCACGCCAATCGACACGGGAACATCCTGGCTCGAGAAGTCGATGACCTCCTGTTCGACCCCGTTTTCGAAGACGCGAAAATTTTCGCGTTCGAGCCCGGTGACCAGCCGGCCCAGCGGATCGATGACCGACACGCCCACGAGCGTCAGGTCCGTCTCCGCGCGGAGAGGACGACCCTTCTTCACTTGAGAAGTGGGAGGAGGAACAGCTCCAGGGCCGGGGCCTTCCTGGGCGAATGCCAACTGGGTGGGCAAACAAAAAAGCGAAAGGGCCAGAGCCGCACGGAGAGCCGCCAGAGTTTTGCTCCAAACCGGCAGCGCGGCGCGGTGTTTCAAGGAACCCCCAAACGCCTCAGAATCGGATCATAACACCGAGCGGGTTCAAAGCAAGAGGGTGTTCCGGGATTCAAACGGTCACTTTCCTGTACGGCAGGGCCGCCGCGCGCCCGTGTTAGTATGGCTTCGCCGGAACCAATCGAAAGGCTGCGCAACCGATGGCCGATTCCCCAGCACCGAAGAGTCCCGAGGCCCGAGTGCTCGCCGTAATCCCGGCGCGGCATGGTTCCACGCGCTTCCCCGGGAAGGCGCTTGCGCCAATCGCCGGGAAGCCGATGATTCAGCATGTGGTCGAGCGGATACGCGGCGCGCGGCTGGTTTCGGATGTGCTGGTTGCAACGGACGATGCCCGAATCAAGAAGGCGATCGAAGACTTCGGTGGCCAGGCCATGATGACGCGGATGGATCATCGTACCGGTACGGATCGGGTGGCCGAAGTGGCCATCCACCGCGAGGCGGACGTGTATGTCAACGTGCAGGGCGACGAGCCGCTGATCGATCCCGGGACGATCGACGAGGTGGTTGTGGCGATGCTTGAAGATGACTCGGTGCAGATCGCCGGGCCCTGCGTGCCGATCACTCACGCAAACGACATCATGGACCCGAATATCACCAAGGTGGTCCGCGATTTCGACGGCAACGCGCTCTATTTCTCGCGGGCGCCGATCCCATGGGTGCGCGATCGGAATGAATCGGTGGTCGCGCGCCATTGGAAACATATCGGACTCTACGCGTTTCGCCGGGATGCGCTGCTCGATTTTCCCACATTGCCCCCAGGCGACCTGGAGCGCGTCGAACAGCTCGAGCAGCTCCGTTGGCTGGAAAATGGCTACCGTATCCGCATTGTTGAGTCGCAGTACGACGCGGTGAGCGTCGACGTGCCCGCGGACATCGAGCGAGTCGAGAAGCTGCTTCGCGAAGGCGCGGCGTGAGCTGCATGAGAGGCGAAGCTCGGCGGTTCGTGCCGAAGGTGGTGCGCTGGCCCGCTCTCGCGGCTTCCCTTCTGCTCTGGCCGATTTGCTTTTCGCTGAACGTGGCGGCGCAAGATTCCGTTCCCATGACCTCCTCGGATAACCTGTTCGAGTTTCACAGCGGCTTCTGGATCAACCTGCATCACTTCCTCTACGAGCAGGCCGCCATCGCGACGGCCGGACCGAAGGGCACCCCGCACGAGGCGGAATTATCGACGGATGCGAGCATCGCCGCGGGGCTTTCCGAAGACGACTCGAAGACATGGTCGGACACGCTGCTCTACTACCGCGCGAAGATGCTGAACCACGATCTCGCGTCGGACGAGGACCTGGTGAAGATCAAGAACCGCCTGGAAGACATGGAGGACGCGGCCTCGGTCAATCGGAGCGATCTCGATCCGAAGCTGATCGCCGTCCTCGACGCGGCCGCGCCGATTTACCGCGCTCACTGGTGGTTTCTGCACAATACGGCGAACCAGAGGTGGATCGCGGCGGTGATGCCGCTCGCCGACAAGCAGGGTGCGGCGCTGGCGCAGCAGATCGCGATGGCGTTTGAAACGCAGTGGCCCGATCGCCCGCTGCGCGTGGACGTGGTCGCGTACGCCAACTACGCCGGATCGTACACCACGCTGCAGCCGGCGCGAATCACGATATCCAGCATCGACGGCGGGAATCAAGGGACGGCCGCGCTCGAAGTGCTGTTTCATGCGGCGTCGGGCGTGCTGGTCGACGCGATTTCTGCGACCGTCAAGCAGGCCTATGAAAGGGCGAAGAGGGATCCTCCGCCGGAAATTACGCCGATGATTTTGTGGTTTACGTCGGGCTTCCTAGTGCAACAACTGTATCCGAACTACACAATGTACGCGGACCGCTTTGCGCTATGGACGGAAAATTCGCAAACGGGATACCGCGCGGCGCTCGCGAGGGATTGGCAGCCGCGACTGGAAGGAAAGATGACGCTCGATGCGGCGCTTGCTCGCCTCGCGGCAAGCTTTTCAGTGGCCGCGGCGCCGGAAAAGAAGAAGCCGACCGTATCACCAGATGCGGAGGCGCCTCCCGACGAGCGGTGAAATTAATGCAGGTGGAACATCACCTGTATGTGCGTCCTGATCGAAACCGCCTGCCCGTTCAAGTAAGTCGGCTGGTATTTCCACTTGGCGACCGCATCGAGCGCTGCGGCGACCAGCAACGGGGGACCTTCCACCGCCCTGGCCTGCACGACGTTGCCCTCCTCGTCGATGATCGCATCGATGACCACGAGTCCCTCGACGTGTGCTGCTCTTGCGACTGCTGGATAGTAGGGCTGAGGAGTCGAAATCGGCACGGGAGGCTTCACGTCTCCACCGACGCGCACGATTTTTCGCTCCGGTGGAGCAGGCGGCGCGATTTTCGCACTATCCGTGACGCCCCCGATGATGCCGCCGAGCACGCCGCCGGGTACTCCGCCGACGACGCCGCCACTAACGCCTGCACCGAGATCGGGCGCTTGGTCAGCTACGATTTTGATCTTTGCCGGGATCACCGCGGGAGCCGTCAACTTGCTGATATCGAGCACTCGCGCCATCGGCCGGGCGACTTTCAGTGGTTGCGCTGCTGGGGGAGGCGGTGCAGCGGGCGGCCTCGGCGCGACCAGGAATACCGCCTCGAAGCTGTGCACGTCGAGCACCTGCGTGAAGAGAAGCGGGGCGAGTATCACGGCGCCCACGATGACGATATGAATGATGAGAGAAAGAACCAACTCCGCGGGATTCCGCGTGTCGCGTAGCGTCGGCATATCCAGCATGCCGCGCACGAAGGTCGCTTGCGCCTCCGCGGTCGTTCGAGGAGGCGCCTCCGCGGCAACCGCGTGGCCCTCCCAAACCGCCTCGTCGAAGACCCCGATATTCGCGCTGTGCATTGCGTGCCTCCTTCCCCGTCTCATCGAGGAGTTGCCGCAATGCCCTTATAGCTTGTTGGGCGCAAAGGGGATGTGGCGCGAGTCACTCGGCCATGTGACGGGCGTCACACGCTGGCGCATAACCGGAGAGAATGTGCCATTCCGGGGTGTTGGGATGGTTTCGCATGGCTATGTGAGCAGCGTTTTGGCAAAATGCGAGCGCGATTTGCGCGCGTACGGAGAGGCGCATGAACAAGTTGCTTTCCGCCAAGCGTTTCGTGTTGTTGTTGGCCGCGACGGCGGCAGCCGCAGCGATTGCGGTTGCGCAGGAAGCGCCGGCGCCACCGATGACGCTCGTGGTGGACGAAACGCAAGCCGCGCGGCAGATCGCCTTTGTGCACGAGGAGATTCCGGTGCGGCCGGGACCACTCACGCTGGCGTATCCGCGCTGGATTCCGGGCGAACACGGGCCGACCGGTCCCATCCAGAATTTTGCCGCGCTGCAGATTCATTCCGGCGACGCGGTCCTGCCGTGGACGCGCGATCCCGGCGACATCTTCACATTTCACGTGGAGATTCCGGCGGGGACGGAGCGGATCACCGTCGACTTCGATTCCCTTCTCGAAAGCACGATCTCGGATCACCAGCTGCTGCTCGCGTGGAATACGGCCGTCCTCTATCCGCTTGGCATCGACAAGCGCGAGCTGATGATCCAGCCGTCGGTTCTGCTGCCTGCGAATTGGAAGCAAGGGAGTTCGCTGCATGTGGCCAGTGAGAGCGGCAACCGCGTGAATTTTGCGCCGCTATCGCTCGAGCGGCTGATCGATTCGCCTTTGCTGGCGGGGGATTTCTTCCGCGAGGTGCCGCTGGCTTCGACCTGGCCCGCCGAGCTCGATATCACGGGCGATACCCAGGCCGCCGTGGACGATGCGGATGAAGCACACGCCTTCGAGCTGTTCGGGAAGCTGATCGACCAGGACCGAGCGATGTTCGGCTTCCGGCACTGGCAGAAGATGCACATTCTCGTCTCGCAGCACGCGCACGATTTTGACGGGCTCGAGCACGAGGATTCGCCGTGGAATTTGGTTGGCGACGCGAGCCTCTCAAAGAAAGGCTGATCTGGAACGATTCGGCTGGCCGCTGCTTGCGCACGAGCAGTCGCATTCGTGGGACGGCAAGTACCGGCGGCCGGCCGGGCTCTATTCGAAGCCAGACTATCAGGGTCCCGAGCGGACGTCGCTGCTGTGGGTCTACGAGGGCTTGAACGAATACATCGGGATGCTGCTGGCCACGCGCAGCGGCTTCAACGATGATGCGTACATGCGGGAATATCTCGCGCGGACGACCGCGGCGTCCGCGCACGAGGCTGGCCGCGCGACCTCGCCGCTGGTCGACACCGCGACTGAGAATTGGGTGATTCGTGGAGTCAATGACGGGTGGAATTCGCTGCGCCGGGGCCAGGATTATTACGACGAGGGCGCTCTCATGTGGCTGCGCGCGGATGTCCTGATCCGCGAACAATCGCACGGCCAGCATTCGCTCGACGATTTCCTGCGCAGCTTTCTTGGCCAGCGCGATACCGGGCCGATTGTGGTTCCCTACACCCGAGAGGATGTCGAAGCGGCGCTATCGGCCGTGTGGCCTTACGACTGGCACAAATTCATCGAGACGCAAATCTACGAAGTGAATAGCAAGCCGCCAGTGGAAGGCCTCGAAGCTGCGGGCTGGCGGCTCGTTTACAACGACACGCCCAACACCGCAACTTTTGAAAGCGACTTCGTGCCGGTCGACCTTTTCACCGAGAATTTGGCAGGACTGAACGTGAGTAAAGATGGCTCGATCTACGACGTCGATCCCGGGACGCCGGCGTATGACGCGGGCCTTGGGCCGCACATGACGATCCTGGCGGTGGACGGACGCGCGTATTCTCCCGATGTGCTGACGGGCGCGATCGCGCATCCGCCAAACGGCAAAATCACGCTGCTCGTGCGCAACTTCGATTCAGTGGGAACCTACGAGATTCACTACGCCGGAGGGCTGCGTTACCCGCATCTGGAGCGCATCCCCGGCGCGCATGACTACCTGAGCGAAATCCTCGCGCCTCGAAGCCAATAAGGCGCTATGGCCTGCTGCGGGCGCGGGCAGATTACTTCGGCCTAGGATGGGCCAGCGCTTGCGCCATTCCCAGTAGCGCGTAGCCACGCTGCTGATCGGCGATCGGGAGTGACCGCGCCCAGTTCAACACGACGCGCGGCTGGCCCTTGAGCGTCCACGCCCAGGCGATTCTCTGCATGCAACCCGCACAATAGTCCGATTTGCCGCTGATCTGCCGGGCCGACTCGAGGAGGCGCAATGCATCGGCGGCATCGCAGTCTTTGGCGGCTGCGTCGGACATCCTGACTAATCCAAGGATCACATCGGCTTTGTCCGTGCTCTTGCGCAACTCTCGCTCTGCTTCGGCAGGGTCGGTCGCGAATTGCTTCATCGCGATATCCGAATAGCGGCAATTGTTTTGTTCGGTCAAGCGGTAGGCTTCCGCAAACTTCCCGGCATTCCCATCCATCCATGCGGTGTCGCACGGAGTGCTCTGCAGCGTGCGAAATTCGATGTAGGGCGAGAGACTGGTTCGAGCCGCTTCCAGAAAGCCCGCAGCGAGCTTTTTGTCGGTCATATGTGAAGCGAGCTCATGCAATCGCTGCGGCTCACGTCTTTCGCGCAACGCGTCCCCCACAGCGTAGAAAAGATTCCAGGCCGAGCGCTCGTTGACTTGTTCGGCGGTCTTGAGCGCGCCGTCGAAATCGCCGTTCCTGATTTGGACCTCTCCAAATTCTTCCATTACTCCGTTGGCATCGGCGGGCGAAGTGACTGTCTCGAGGGCACCGCGCAGGTCGCCTCGATCGACCTGGATTCTCGCAATGTTCCTGGTTGCCTTAGGTCCCCTGGCGCCCAGGGCCGAGCCGCTGAGCTCCTTGACCATTTGCTTGGCGCCTTGAATATCGCCGTTTTCAGCGCGGACCTCGATCAGTTTTTCGGCAAATCCGGAAAGTTCATATGCTTGATCCTTGAGTGGGAGACTTGCGGCAGCCAGGCGGGCCGTGACCAATGCGTCGTCGTAATATCCCTGGGCAGCCTGCTGCTCGAATATTTGTTCCAACGGGCCCCGGTCGCGGGCGGCTTCACGAAGCAGGCCCTGCGGCGATATCACAACATGGAGACTTCGCAGAGACAGAGGCAGCGAGGCTCCGACTGCGCCACAGAGAATAACGATGGCTGCAAGCCTGCGACTCACTCGGGTCTCCCAGCGACGGCGAATACGTGCATTGTAAGCCCGCGTTATCACAAAAGCCGTTTTTCGTTCTGGCGATTGGTCAATTCGATCATTCGAGATCGAGCCGCGACGCGATGTGGGAGCCGACAATCGGTTTGCAAATCTTCGGCCGATGCCGCATGATGTTTTACTTCGATCCAACTGGCCCGTCGCAGGGCCGGCGCATCGCGCCGGGTTACGCGAGCGCCAATTTCACCGCAAGAATATAAAAGGGGGACGTGGAATGCGCAGGCCCGTGAGTATTGCTCCGCCAAAAGGGAAACTCGGCGTCCTGACGCCGGGAATGGGAGCCGTCAGCACGACGCTGATGGCCGGAACGGAGCTGGTTCGCCGCGGCGAATCGACGCCGGTAGGCTCGCTCACGCAGATGGGGACGATCCGCCTCGGCAAGCGCACCGAAGCGCGCGTCCCGAAGATCAAGGATTTCGTGAAACTGGCGGAGCTGAAGGATATCGTCTTCGGCGGCTGGGACGTGTTCCCCGACGATGCATATAAGGCGGCCGAGAAAGCGGGCGTTCTCGATTCGCGCGATCTTGCGAAAGTGCAGAAATTCCTGAAGACCATTCGCCCGATGAAGGCGGCGTTCGATCAGAACTATGTGAAGAACTTGCATGGCACGAACGTCAAGAAGGGCAAAACGAAATTCGATCTCGCGGAGCAATTGCGCGAAGACATTCGCGACTTCAAGAAAAAGAACAGGCTCGACCGGCTGGTGATGGTGTGGTGCGCGTCGACCGAAGTGTTCATGAGGCCCGAGGCGGTCCACCAGGACCTCGATTCGTTCGAAAAGGCGATGAAGACGAATCATCCGGCGATTGCGCCTTCGATGCTCTACGCCTACGCCGCAATCAGCGAAGGAGTTCCTTTCGCCAATGGCGCACCGAACCTCACCGTCGATATTCCGGCGCTCCAGGATTTCGCGAAGGAGAAGCAGGTCCCGATCGGCGGAAAGGATTTCAAGACGGGGCAGACGTTGATGAAAACAGTGCTGGCGCCCGGATTCAAGGCGCGCATGCTCGGGCTGAACGGCTGGTTTTCAACGAATATTCTCGGCAATCGCGACGGCGAAGTGCTCGATGATCCCGGCTCGTTCAAGACGAAGGAAGAATCGAAGCTAGGCGCGCTCGAATATATTTTGCAGCCGAAAGTCTATCCCGAGCTGTACGGCAAATTCACGCACAAGGTCCGCATCAATTACTATCCGCCGCGCGGCGACAATAAAGAGGGCTGGGACAACATCGACATTTTCGGCTGGCTCGGCTACCCGATGCAGATCAAAGTCGATTTCCTGTGCCGCGATTCGATTCTGGCGGCGCCGATCGTTCTCGATCTCGCGCTCTTTTTCGATCTCGCCAAGCGCGCAGGGATGCGCGGGATTCAGGAATGGCTCAGCTTCTATTTCAAGTCGCCGATGTGCGCCAAAGAGCTTTACCCCGAGCACGACCTCTTCATTCAGTCGATGAAGCTGAAGAACACGCTGCGCTGGATGATGGGCGAAGAGCTGATCACGCACCTTGGCGCGGAATACTACGACTAAGGGCGAGAGCGCGCGGCGGTGGCCGGATAATTTCTTACTGAATGCCCGACAAGGCGTCCTGTTTAAGGGCGGCGTCTACTTCCCTCGTGATATCAGCGCAAATTGCAGCTAGCCCTGACGGGCATTCTGTTTTTGCGTTTACCCTGATCTTCTTCAGGTCTTTGAGGTCAAGCGTGGCATCGACATGTCTGAGCACAAAGCGACGAAAGCGAGCGTCCTTTGAGGCAAGGTTGACCATTCGGGGCACCGTACTCCAGTGGTCGACTAGGATACGAGCGACAGACTCGCTGTAGCCCTCAGCGACGGCGCCATCGTCGCATTTTCCGTATAGCTTGTATGACGTGTAGAGGGTATCCCAACTGCGGAACGTGTCTGCTTGTCTCTCCGCCCGCTGCTCCTCGACGGCGCTACAGTGGCTCTGTTGAGCGGCCGCAGTGGATATTCCCAACAACAAGAGAATAGCGGCTAGCCTGTACATCTGGTCATTCCCCCGCTGTAGCCCGGACGCCGTTGAGCTGGTGAAGAAAATATTCGTGGACCGTGGTGTCCGTGGTGAGCTCGGGATGGAACGTTGCGGCGAGGATACGGCCTTGCTGGACCAGGACCGGATGGCCGGCATCCTCCGCGAGGACTTCCACTCCTTTGCCGATCGACTCAATGATGGGCGCGCGGATGAAAACCATTTCGAGCGGCTCTTTGCGGAGCTTGGTTGCGTTCATGTGAACGTCGCTCGCGAGCTGGCGGCCGTAGCCGTTGCGCAGGATGGCGATGTCGAGCAGGGCGAGCGAATCTTGCGCGGGGCCGTGAACGTCGCGCGCGAGCAGGATTGCGCCCGCGCAGGTGCCGAAGAATGCGCCGCCATTTTTGGCGAATTGCTTTAGCGCATCGAAGAGGCCTTCTTCGCGCATGACTTTTAGGTGCGTGGTGCTCTCGCCGCCGGGGAGAATTACGCCGCTGAGGCCTGCGAGATCATCCGGCAGGCGGACGTAGCGATGCGCGACGCCTAGGCGATCGAGAACTTTGGCGTGCGCTTCGTAATCGCCCTGGATCGCTACGATTCCGATTTTTGGTTCGCTCGTCATTTCATTCGCGCAGCACAACTAAACACAGAGGACACTGAGAACTGCCACAGAGCCCACAGAGATACCTAAAGACTCACCCTGAGGCGCAGAGAACGCGGAGAACTCTTGCTGACCGCGCACGTCTTCTCGCTACCGTTCCGCTGCGTCAAAAAAAAGATGCCGCGCTTAAGAACCACGGCTCCGGGCTAAAGAACCCGGCGCTACGTTTAAACCTTACCAACCTCGCGTCTGCAGCAGATCCTTTTCTTCGAGCTGGCGAACGTCGAGGCCCTTCATTGCTTCGCCTAGTTCTTCGGAGGCTTCGAGGACGATTTTCGGGTCCTTGTAATGCGTCGTGGCTTTCACGATGGCGCGGGCGCGCTGCGCTGGGTCGGCCGACTTGAAGATGCCGGAGCCGACGAACACCGCTTCGGCGCCGAGATGCATCACGAGCGCCGCGTCCGCGGGAGTTGCTATGCCGCCCGCCGAAAAATTCGGCACGGGCAGCTTGCCGTGCTTGGCCACCCATTCGACGAGCTCGAAGGGCGCGCCGAGTTCTTTGGCCTCGTGCACAAGTTCTTCCTGGCCGAGCGTCGTCAGCCTGCGCATCCCGGCGACGATCGCGCGCATGTGGCGCACCGCCTCAACAATGTTGCCGGAGCCCGCTTCGCCCTTGGTGCGAATCATGGCGGCGCCTTCGGCGATGCGGCGGAGCGCCTCGCCGAGATTGCGCGCGCCGCACACGAACGGCACCTTGAAGCCGTGCTTCCAGACGTGATGCTCTTCGTCCGCGGGCGTGAGAACTTCGCTCTCATCGATGTAATCGACTTCGAGCGCTTCGAGCACTTGCGCCTCGGCGAAATGGCCGATGCGAACTTTGGCCATCACGGGAATCGATACCGTGTCCATGATTTCGCGGATCACGCGCGGCGCCGCCATGCGCGCCACGCCGCCTTCTTTGCGAATGTCCGAGGGGACGCGCTCGAGCGCCATTACGGAGCATGCGCCCGCCTCTTCGGCGATTTTGGCCTGTTCGGCGTTGGTCACGTCCATGATCACGCCGCCCTTCAGCATCTCGGCCAAGCCGACTTTCACCCGCCACAAGCTGTTGTTCATCAAGTCCATTTCTCGCTCCCTTTTGATTGCGTGCCCCGCGGCTACAGCAAAACGCCGAAGGCTTTCGATTCCTCAGTGCTTAGCCGTTTCCTTGGCTCCAAGCTTTCTGCGAAGGGCTTCCACGTCGATTTGGACGAAGCGCCCTTTCCCGCGTGCGAGAAGAGCGCCCGAAGCGTCGCGAATTTCGCCCTGGCGCAGCAGGTTGCGCCCGTTCCGCTCGATTTCCCATCCTTCGACGAGCAAATCTCGATCGACCGGCACCGGCTTCACGTATTCAACCGTCAGCTCGCCCGTCACGGCATGGTCGCCCTCGAAGCGGCTGACCTTGGCCATTACTTCATCGAGCAGCGTTGCGACGATGCCGCCGTGAACGAAGCCCGTGCCGCCCTGATAGTCCGCGCTCAACCGAAATGAACCGCGGATTCGCCGCGCCGCGTCGTCCTGCTCGAAGGTGAGCTGCATGCCGCGCGCGTTGGCGCCGCCGCAGCCGAAGCAGTGATTCGTCTCGTTCGGCTTCAGCAGCACCGGCGCACCTGCCCTTTTCTCGTGCGTGCGGCACTCATACGAGCGCCACGCGAGCCGTCAAATCGCTTCTCGCACCGCGCTCGCGTTTGCGCAGCTCGCTTTTCAGCAGCTCGCAAAACGTTTCGACGCCCTTGGCGATGCGCTTTTCGTCGACGGCCGAGAATCCAAGGCGCAGCGTATTCGGCTGCGGGTGCTGCGAAAAAAAATGCCTCCCCGGCAGGAAGACGACGCCGCGCTCGCGCGCGTGAATCAACAGCTCACCTGCATCGAAACCGGGCGGCAGCGTCACCCAGAGGCTCATGCCGCCCTCGGGACGCGTCCACGACGTTTCCTCCGGCATATGCTTTTCGAGCGCCCGCTCCATCGCTTCGAGGCGGCTGCGATACACCTTTTTCATCTTTGCGAGATGCTTCGTGAAATAGCCGCGGCGCATGAATTCGGCCATGGCCGATTGCGAAAACTGGTCCGTGTGCAAGTCGGTCGACTGCTTCACGATCCGCAGCCGCTCGATCGCGCTTTCGGGGCCGATGCACCATCCGACGCGCAGCCCGGGAAACGCCGTCTTCGAAAAACTGTCGATGTGGATCACGTTGCCCGCGGTATCGAGCGCCTTCAACGACGGAATCGGATTCCCTCGCAGCCGCAGCCGCGCGTAAATCCCGTCCTCGACCACCGGCACCTGAAAGCGCGCCGCAAGTTCCAAGAGCGCCCGCCTGCGCGCGACCGGCAGCGCCGTTCCCGTGGGATTGTGAAAATCCGGCGTGACGAGAATAAACTTCACGCGATTCTGCATGAGGACGGTCTCGAGCGCGTCGATATCGAGTCCCACGTGCCCGGTGCGCCCCGCATCCGGCTCCACGCCGACGGCCAGCGGACGTACCCGCGCGCCCGCCAGAATCGCGATTGCGCCCGGATAGCCCGGATTTTCGAGCGCTACCGAATCTCCCGGCCGCAGAAAAGCCTTGCAGACGAGGTCGATCGCCTGCTGGCAACCGTCGGTGATGAGCAATTGCTCGGGCTTTACATTCAGCCCCTCGCCGCGAAACAAGCTGATTAGTTCCCGCTTGAGCGGCTCGTAGCCATCCGTCGAGCCAAGCTGGAGAATACGCCGCCCTTCGCGACGCAGCACGGCGTTCGCCGAATGGCGGAACTCTTCGAGCGGAAATGTTTCGTCGGGAGGGCGCGCGACGGTAAATGCGATAGCGCCGGGCGGAACGCGCGGCATCATGCGGCTGAGGCTTTCCTCGGCGCGATCGTCGGCGAACAGCGCTTCCCAGCGCATCGGACCGTTGTGGCCGTTCCCATTGCCATTGGAGCGCGGCGCCGGCGAAAATTGCTTTTCTGGGATCGCGCAGATGTACGTCCCGCGGCCGACGTGGCCTTGGATCAGGCCTTCGGATTCGAGTTCGGCGTAGGCGTTTGCGACGGTCGTACGATGCACGCCGAGCTGGCCGGCCAATTCCCTGCTCGCGGGAATACGGTCGCCCGCGCGAAGCTCGCCCGAGTGGACCAGCGCGCGCAGCTGGTCGCGCAGCTGCACGTACAGCGGAATATGGCTTTCGGACTGTAAATGAAGAGGCAGCATTGGCTCTCTCCTGCAGGCCAATATAGAGTACAACGCCGCAGTGTAAAGAGCCAATTTGGCCAGAGCTGGATTCGAGATCGGGGGGTGCCGACGGACTCACGGACCGCGAAGCAAGCTTCGCGGTAAAAGAGCGGCGGCGAGCCGCCGCACTCCACAGGCTCAGTGCCGGGCTCGGCGCCGAAGATATTGGCTTACTCGCCGAAGAGTTTTGACTGGGCCTCGGCAACCGCGGCAATTCCGCGCGTCGCGCGAGCCGCCCGCCGGGCCACGCCGACCACGCCCAGCACCTTCATCTCAGCCAGGGCCGAGCGCGGGATGAACATCCGGAGGACGTTTCCGTGCAGATCGGGGGGAGTGAGCTGCACGCCGGTGTCGAGCAGGTCGAGCAGGTTGTTCGACACGATACCTTCCAGCGCGTCGTCATCCCGGAATCGCAGCCGGACCCACAGGCCATCCAGCTTCGGCCTGCTCAGGAACGTCTTTCGCTCCAACTCGAATGTATCCTTGAATTCCCGGACGAAATAGACGCATTTTACGTGCTTTAGCTCGATCGCCTCGTGTTCGCCATCGAGCGTCAAAAGGTCGACCGTTTCCGTTTGCCCGAGCGTACCCGGATTCACATACCCTTTCACGGAGGTGCCGTCGAGGAGCAGGACGACCACCTTCTTCAGCGTCGAGGATGGAGTGCGGCTTTTCACGCTTCTGGCCACTTTTCGGGGCTTTTCAGCGCCCGGCAGTTGCTATCTGGGCTCACGTTATGTTATCTTCTCTTCGGGCAGTGTCAACTTGTTGGTGCTTAAAGGGTTAGCTGTGGAGTCTCCGCCGATTGACCAACAAAGGACAGATCCTTCGATCGGCCTCCGTCATAACCCTTGTCACCCTTATCAGCCGGATTTGCGGATACTTACGCGATCAACGTGTAGCTCTCCTTCTCGGGACCTCGCCAGCCGCCGATTCCTTCATCCTCGCCTTCCGCATCCCCAGCTTGATCCGCCGGATGACGGGAGAAGGGTCCCTGGGCGCCTCGCTGATCCCCGTCTTCACAGGCTACATCCGCAACCGGTCGCCTCGCGACACATGGGCCTTCGCTCAGAAGGTGTTTTGGGACATGGCGGTGTTCCTCGCCATCATCGCCGTGTTGGGCGCCGTATTCTCGCGGCAGGTGATCTATATCTTCACCATCCTGGGCGCGCACCAGAACAATCTGGCTATCTTTCTCAATCGGATTATTTTCCCGGCAGTCTTTTTCATCGGATTGGCCGCCGTCGCGGCCGCGCTCTTGAACAGCTTTCACGTCTTCGGGCTCCCGGCGGCCACCCCGATCTTCTTCAATCTCGTGTTCATCTTGTTTTCGTTCGGCTTTATCTACCGGCCGCTGATGCGCTGGGTTCCCACGGCATATCGTACTCCGGCCGTCGCCCTCGCGGCAGGGATTCTGGTGGGCGGCGCCGTTGCCTTAGCCATGCAGATTCCGGCGCTGGTGCGCCGAGGCATGAGCTTCGTCCCGGAATTTTCGATTTCGGACCCGGGCGTGCGCAAGGTCGGCCGCCTGATGGGACCCGCGTTTTTCGGCATGGGGGTCTACCAGATCAATCTTTTCGTGGACACGATCTTCGCGCTTTCGCCGCGCATGCCGACCGGCAGCGTCACATCGCTCTACGTAGCCGACCGCCTGATGCAACTCGTCCTCGGAAGCTACGCCATCGCCATGTCGACCGCGATCCTGCCAGCGATGTCGCACCAGATCGCCGCAGGCAAATGGGACGAGATGAAGCACACGTTCGGCTTTTCGCTGCGCATCGTTTCGTTCATCACGATTCCGGCGGCCGTCGGATTGATTCTCTTGCGGCGGCCGATCGTGCAGGTGCTGTTCCAACATGGTCGATTCGTCGCCGAATCGACCTCGCTGACGGCGCACGCGCTGTTTTTCTACTCGCTCGGCCTTCCGGCGTATGCCGCGATCAAGCTCATCACGCCGATGTATTACTCGACGCAGGACACGTGGACGCCCGCCCGCGTGGGCGCCTGGGCGCTTGGCAGCAACATCCTGCTGAACACGATTTTTCTTTTGTTTTTTTACCGCTCGCTTTCAAACGGCAGCCCGGCGCTCGCGAGTTCGCTGACGGCCTATTTCAATTTCGCCGCGCTCTTTCTTCTCTTCCGCAAGCGCCACGGCCGCCTTGGCGCGAGCGGCCTGGCCGCGTCGCTCGTCAAGATCGCCGTGTGCGCCGTTGCGATGGCGTTCATTTCGTATTACGGCTTGCAGGCCGCGCATTTTTCCTCTGCCGTGCACCTATTGACTCAGGTCGCGCTGCTCGCCGTGGTGATTCTCGTGTCGACGGCGGTCTATTTCGGCCTCGCCTGGCTGCTTCGCTGCGAGGAGCTTCGCGAGTTCTGGCAACTTCTTCGGCGGACGGAGCCCAGCACCGCTCCGCTCGCCGCGGGTGAGGTTTAGATGGAAGGGCACGTTCGCGAATTCCTGAATTGCCTGCGCATCGAGAAGGGCCTCTCGGACAATACGATTTTGGCCTATCGCCGCGACATCGAGAAATTCGCCGCTTTTGCCAGCGAGCGCGGGCTCGGCACGAGGGAAATCACGCGCAGCGACGTAGTCGATTTCCTCGCCTCGCTCTACAAGCGGCGGCTCGATAGCCGCTCGGTGGCGCGCCATCTCGTCACGATTCGCAATTTCTTCCGCTTCGCCCTGATCGAGGGCTACATCAACGACGATCCCGCGGCCACCATCGAGTCGCCGAGGTTTCGCCAGAGCCTGCCCTCGTTTTTGAGCATCGAGGAAGTGGATCGCCTGCTCCGGCAGCCCGACACGACCAACATCGTCGGTCTGCGCGATCGCGCCTTGATCGAGATCATGTATTCCGCCGGTCTGCGCGTTTCCGAGCTGTGCGGGCTGCGCGTCGACGATCTGCAACTGGATCCGGGATGCCTGCGCTGCATCGGCAAGGGCAACAAGGAGCGCCTGGTTCCCGTCGGCAAGCAGGCGCTCACGATCGTCCGGAAGTATCTTCGTACGGCTCGCCCGGAACTGCTGCGCGGCGGTTCGTCGCCGTATCTTTTTCTCAACCAACGGGGCGGTAAGCTCGACCGCATCACTTTCTGGAAGTTGCTCGGCGCCTACGGCCGCAAGGCCGCGCTGCGAAAGCCGCTGACGCCGCACATGCTGCGTCACAGCTTCGCCACGCACCTGCTCGACCGCGGCGCGGACCTTCGCTCCGTCCAGATGATGCTCGGCCACTCGGACATTTCAACGACGCAAATCTACACGCACGTGATCGAGGAACGATTGAAGACCGTCTACAAGGCGCACCACCCGCGCGCCTGATGCCTACCGCGGGACTGCCAGGAGGCGCACGACCTCATGCCTGATTACATGTTCCTGCTCGAAAGCAGGCTTTCGCCGGAGCAACGTGCCGCGCTCGAACGCGTGCAGGAGTTGTCCCGGCAGCTCGATTTGAATATCTACCTCACCGGAGGCGCGGTTCGCGACCTCATCTCCGGACAGCCCATCCGCGACCTCGATTTCACCGTGGAGGGCAATCCGGTGCGCATGGTCCGCGAACTCGAAAAAGGCGGCGCGAAGATCGTCTCCGAGAGCGAAAAACTCCGCCACTACGAAATTATCTTCGCGGGCGACGCCGACGGCTCGATTTCCGGCGCGCGCGACGACGTCTACGAAAAGCCCGGCGCAAAGCCCGAATACCACTTCGCAGGCATCACGGAGGATCTGCGCCGCCGCGATTTTTCGATCAACGCGATCGCCATTTCGCTCAACGCGCAGTCGCGCGGCTTGCTGCTCGATCCCACCAACGGCCTCGCCGATCTCGAACGCCAGGAGGTCCGCGCACTCTCGATCCACGCCTTCACGAATCAGCCGATCCGTCTAATGCGCATCCTGCGATACAGCGCCCGCATGGGCTTCAACCTCGAGTCGCGCACGCAGGAATGGTTCGATCTCGCCATGGAACGCGGCCTGAATGCCAATTTCGAGGGCGCCGAGGTCGGCCACGAACTTCGCGCGGTCGCCCGCGACGACAATCCGGTCGCGGCGCTCAAGCTGTGGGAATCGCACGAGATGCTCGAAGCGATTCACCCGAAACTGCAACGCCGCAAGCCCGACTACGACAGCTTGAACAAACTCGCCCGCATTCGCGGGAATTATCTCGCGGTCGGACTGCGCCCCCGGCTGCACCTAGCCGTCACCAGCTACATTCTCGGCCGGCTGAAGGCCCGCGAGATGGCCGCCGCGCTGCGCAACCTGGAATTCCGCTCGGCGGAAATCGATGCCATTGCCGAACTCGTTCCGGAAGCACAGAAGGTCGTGAAGATGCTGAAAGGCCGCAAGACCAATGCGCCCCGCGACGCTTATGCCTATCTCGCTTCCCTTCCCGCCGAGACGCTCGCCTTCATCGAAGTCGAACTGCCGAATCCGCGGGCGCTCTCGAAGATTCGCAACTACATCCAAAAATGGCGCCCGCTGCGCCTCGCGCTTCCGATCGGCGAACTCGATGCGCTCGGCATCCCGCGCGGGCCGCAGTTCGACAAAATTCTCGATCAGCTATTCGATCTCCAATTGCGCGGCAAGGCCAAGACTCCCGAGGACCGCACTAGAATTCTGCGCGATCTCGCGGGAATCAAGGACGAAACAAAGAAAAAGCCGGAAAAAGAGAAGAAGAAAGGCAAGGGCGGCGAAGCCCCGGCGCCTGCCGCCAAAACGCCCGGCGGGAAGAGCGGCGAAAAGAGCACAGCCGCTGAAGCCGGCCATAATGCGGCCGCGGCCATCGGGGCGGGCGCTCGCGCCAAGCACGAGAAGGCCGCCGCCGCGCGCCGCGCCGAGAATTCCAAATCGAAGCCTCACCACCCGAAGAAATCTCGCAGTCGCTGAGCTTGAAATCGCGCCATTCGTCCCATGGTCTTGAATCGCCAGCGTCGCGTTCCAGTCCCGGTGAACGACCTGGAGCGGTTCCTCGCCCGCGCGCGCCGCGCCCTGCGCCTCGCGTCCGATTCGCTCACCGTCTGCCTCGTGACCGACGCCGAAATCGCCCGCTGGAATCGCGCCTATCGCGGCAAACCCAAGCCAACGGACGTTCTTTCATTTCCCTGCGGATGATAATCATCCGAGACGGACAAAGTTGCGCCGATCGGATGCCCGTCGCCGCGCCTCCTCCTCCGCATCCCCTGCTTCCTCACCCTCCTCCGCCTCCTATCTCGGCGATATCGCCATCGCTCCCGCCGTCGCGCGACGCAATGCCCGCCGGTTCGGCCGCACCTTCGACGACGAAATGCGCATCCTGATCCTTCATGGCATCCTGCACCTGATGGGTTACGATCATGAGACCGACACTGGCGAGATGGATCGCCGCGAGCAGCGCCTGCGCCGCGCGCTCGGGCTTGCCTAGACCATGACCATTCTTCTCTACACGCTCGCGGTCATCGTTCTCACGGTTGGGCTCATCGTGGTCTCTTATCTCGACCGCGTCTATCGCGAGATGGGACGCGTGTCGACCGGACGCATCCGCGATCACATCCTCGCCTTCGAATCCGAAATCGAGCCGCGCTTCAAGCTCGACCGCACGCGCGCCGCCCTTGCCTTCAGCCTCGTCGCGCGCCTGTGGCTTGTCTTTCTCGCCGCCGTGACCGCTCTCGCGGTGAACGCGGCCGTTCCCGGCCGAGCGGAGTTCGGACTGGAAGTCGTGATCTTCCTTGCGGCCGAAGTCATGATCGCCATGCAGTTTCTGCCCTTTTTGCTTTTGGCGAGCGCGAGCGGCACCTGGATCTCGCCGCTCGTTCCGCTGGTCCGCCTGCTGCTGTGGCTCACGTGGCCGTTCTACTCGGTCCTGAATCTTCTCGCGTCGATTCTGCGCCTCTCGGAAGACGAACCTACCGCGCCCGCCACCGAGCAGCAGGCCATCGAAGCCTTCGTCGATGCCGCCACCGAGGAAGGCATCATCGAGCAGGACGAAGCGAGGCTCATCGAGCAGGTGGTCGAATTCGGCGAAAAGCGCGTGCGCGACGTGATGACGCCGCGCCCCGACGTGGTCGCCATCTCGGCCAGCGCCACCATCGACGAGCTGCGCGACCGCATCGTCGAAACGAAATTCTCGCGCCTGCCCGTCTACGGCAAATCGCTCGACGACACGCTCGGCATCGTCGTCGCAAAAGATATGCTCGAAATTCCCGACCGGGACGCGTCGCGCCGCACCGTGCGCGAACTGGTCCGTCCGGCGCTGTTCGTCCCTGAAACGAAATTCGGCTCCGAATTGCTGAAGGAGATGCAACGCAAGAATCAGCATATGGCCGTGGTGATCGACGAGTACGGCCTGCTCGCCGGAGTTGTTACGGTTGAAGATCTCGTCGAGGAAATTGTCGGCGAGATGGCCGAGGAGGATCGCCGCCCCGTCCCCGACGTGATCCGCGAATCGACCGGCGCGATGGTTCTTCGCGGCAGCGTACCGGTCGACAAAGTCGCCGAGCTTTTCGGCATCGAGCTCGACGCGCTCGCCGGCGAATCACACGCCTCCACGGTGGCCGGCCTGCTCAATAGCGTCGCAGGACACGTCCCGCGGACCGGCGAGACCCTCGAACTTGCCGGCCTGCGCTTCGAAGTCCTCGAAGCGAATCAGCGCAAAGTCCTCCGCGTCCGCGCCCGCCGCCCCGCCGCCGACGCCGCTACATCCGCCCGCACGGTGTGACCCTTCTTCGTTATGAACGACGCCTCGTGATGCCGGACGCTTCGTGCATGCCGCCGGCGGTTTCTCATGCTACCGAACGCCTAAATTGTTCTCCGTAGGCGCGGGTTTGAAACCCGCCCCTACAGGCCGAAACCGATCATCTCTCGGCGGCGCGACCTAAGCATGCGCGGGCAGTTGACACCAGCTATATCGTACGATATAGTATGAGATGTCTAGTCTGGCTCGACACAGGAGATAACACATGCACCAAGCACGTTACAACGAATGGGGTTGCGGCGGCCGCCACGGCAGGCACTTTGCCGGAAGGCACCGCTTCTTTGGGGGCTTTCGCGGAGGCTTCATGGGCGGCCCGGCCATGCGGGCGGCCAAGATGCTTGCCTCGGGCGACCTTCAGCTGATCATCCTCGCGCTGCTGAGCGAAAAGCCGCGCCACGGCTACGAGATCATCAAGGCGATTGAGGAGCACTCGAGCGGCATCTACACGCCCAGTCCGGGAATGGTCTACCCCGCCCTGACGTACCTCGAAGAGATGGGCTTTGCGGCGTCAGAAGCCGAGGGCACTAAGAAGCTCTATCGCATCACGGACGCGGGCGCCGAGCATCTCAAAGCCAATCGCGCCAGCGCCGACGAAACTCTCGATCACCTCGCGCGCTTCGGCCGCAAGATCGCCGAATTTCAGAAGCGCTTTCGCCAGGAAGACGAAGACGCAGAAGATATGGCCGGCGCTCCCGGGCGTCACATCAAGGATGAATGGCGGCAGGCCCGGGTCGAGTTCCGCCAGGTCCGCGACGACTTGAAGGCCGCGCTGTACGAAAAGCTCGATGCCTCGGCTGAAGAGCGCCAGCGCATCATCGCGGTCCTTCGCCGCGCGATCGACGAAATCCGCCGCAAGTAAACGCTCACCGCGGACTCCTCGATTGGGCGTCACCCGGAGGGGCGGGTTTGAAACCCGCCCCTACCCCAACAAAGGCAACGTTGTCGTCGGCAACCAGGTTCCTCGCGGATTGGAACGGGGCCTACCGCCCTGCCCGCATCCGCGCGACTTCCTCGCGCAATTCGCGCAGCTCGCGCTGCATTTCCGGCAGGCGGTTGAAGGCGGCCACCGATTTGCGCCACGCGCGATTGTCCATCGCCGGATAGCCCGAATAGGTCGCGCCCGGCGGGACATCCGTCGGAACGCCGCTCTGCGCGCTGATCACGGCGCCGTCGCCGACGGTCAGATGCCCGGCGCATCCCACTTGGCCCGCGAGGATGCACTTGTTTCCGATATTCGTGGTGCCCGCGAGGCCGACCTGGCCGCACAGCAGCGTATCTTCGCCGACCTTGCACGCGTGGCCGACTTGCACGAGATTATCGATCTTCGTGCCGCGGCCGATGCAGGTCTCGCCGACCGTCGCGCGGTCGATGGCGCTCAGCGCCTGGATCTCGACATCGTCACCGATCACCGTAATCCCCGACTGGCGGATTTTGTGCCATCGCCCATCCGCCTGGCGCGCGAAGCCGAAGCCGTCGCTGCCCACCACCACGCCGTTCTGCAATAGGACGCGATCGCCGATCCGGCAATCCTCGCGGACGCATGCGTGCGAATGCGCGAAGAAATGGTCGCCGATCCGCGCGCCGCGATAGATCGCGACAAAGCTGTGCAGCACCGCGTGCTCGCCGATCGTCACGTCCTCTCCCACATAGCAATAAGGACCGATATGCGCGCTCACTCCGATTTTCGCCGAAGCAGCGATCACAGCCGTCTCGTGGACACCCGGCGCGTACTTCGGCGTGGGATGAAACAGCTCAATCGCCCGTGCAAAATCGAGGTACGGATTTGCCGAGCGCAACGCCGCGATGCGCGGACGAGGCTCGTCCCGAGCGATCACGATCGCCGCCGCGCGCGTCGTCTCGAGTGCCGCCTTGTACTTGCGGTTCACGAGAAACGTCAACTCGCCCGGCGCGGCCTCCTCGATTCCCGCGACGCCCGTGATCTCGATGCTCGCGTCGCCCTCGACCGCGCACCCCAGCTTCTCCGCCAGTTCTCCCAGCTTCATCGCCGTCTCCTCGAAGTCGTGCTCGCGTGATGCGGTGCAGTCTTAGCCTAGCAGGTGTGCAATTCCGAGCGGAAACTTAACAGGCAAGGCGGCAAACTTCAAAGGAAAGCGCCAGTGGCGACGCGGCTACGCGCCCGAGGCCGCGCCGCGCGGAGCAGCCTTTAGCAGGATCGCGGTCAGTTCTTCGGGCATATCGAGCATGACGTCGTGGCCGCAAGCCAGGCTGAGCGTCTTCCAGCCCCTGGCTTTCGCGCGATCGTACGATGGCATAAATGGCGAATCGTCGTATCCGGTCGCCAGGAGGTAGGTCACGTCCTTCACATCGTCAATTTTTCCGCTCAGCCGTAACGGCTGCTGGAAAGCTGCCAGCGGATGCATCGTGCACTGGTGGTCCACCCATTCTGCATCTTTGGCGTTCACGTTAAACGCGGCGGCTGGGATGGGCGGCACCTTCCATCCTTCGCCGTGGAGTCTTGTGCCCTCCATCTGCGCGTTCCATTGTTCGGGCGGCAGATAGCCGTGCACACTTTGACCGTCCGCAAGAACGAAGGCGTCCAGATAAATCAGCGCGCCAATCCGATCGGGGACCCGGTCCGCGGCTCCGCTCACCACCGCACCGCCGTACGAGTGCCCGCACAGCACCACGTTCGAAAGCTCCTCCCAACGAATCAGGTTCACCACGTCGTCGATATGCGTTTCGAGGTTGACCTCGCGCGAAAGCAGGTGCGATCGCTCACCGACGCCCGTCAGCGTGGGCGTGAACACGTCATGCCCCTGCGCCTGCAGCGCCTTCCGAACGCGCTTCCAGCACCAACTGCCGTGCCACGCGCCGTGCACCAAAACGTACGTGCTCATCGCTCGCCTCCGCCGCAAATCGCCCGCATCACGCCGCAGCCGCGACGCTCGATGCGCCGCTTTTCTTCGCATGCCTCGCGCGCAACAGCCCTCCGCACCAGGCCAATGGGATGGTCAGCACGAGGGTCGCGATCCAGTTCCGCATCGGCGCCACATTTGGCAGCGAGACCATGGCCCACACGGTCAGCGCTTCCTGGACGACGCCCATCGCCACGGCATGCCAGATCGGAGAGCGCCGCGCGATCCACGCCGTCACGTACCCGCCCGCCGCGATGCACGCACTGGTGTAGCCAAACGAAAAAACAGCTGCCGCCAGATTGTGGCTGATCGCCGCCCGATTCGGCAGCGCGAGCGGAAACATCCGCATCAGGATCGGATCGGCGGCCGCCTCGATCGCGAATGACGTCGCCGTCAGCGTCACGATTCCGGCTATCACTGCGAGGATGCTTCGGACCATGGCGCCGCAGTCTATCGAAGGCCGCGCCGGGTGTCCCGATATTTCTTGCGGTCGCGCCCGACGTCCCCCGGCGGTCCCGGCACCCCTTGAACATATTTCCACGGCGTGCTCTCATGCGGAGACCAATCGGATCACGATCGGAGACCGCCGCATCGAATCGGCCGCGCAGCGCCTCGGACATATTAGAATCGAAGGCTCATGGACGAATCCGAAATCTACCCAATGATCGGCGAAGAAGGTTTTGCGCGCCTCGTCGGCGCATTCTACCGGCAGGTCCCCCACGACGAAATTCTCGGCGCAATGTATCCGCGCGACGAACTCGCCGCCGCCGAATCGCGCCTGCGCGATTTCCTGATCTACCGTTTCGGCGGCCCCCAGCGCTACATCGAAGAGCGCGGCCATCCGCGCCTGCGCGCGCGCCACATTCCCTTCCGCATCGACCAAGCCGCCCGCGACCGCTGGATGCAGCTCATGGCGAACGCCTTCGCCGAGGCCGCCCTTCCGCCCGAGGTCGAGTCGCACCTCCGCGCCTTCTTCGATCAAATGTCCACCTTCATGATCAATCAGGGATAGCCAGCTCCGCGTGCGCGCGGAGCGCGTCTTCCATTTTCTATTTTCCGTTTTCTATTTTCCAAGGAGCTGGCGAGCGATCACCATGCGCTGAATTTCGCTGGTGCCTTCGCCGATGGTGCAGAGTTTCACGTCGCGATAGATATTTCTCGGCGGGATAATCCTTGATGAAGCCGTAGCCGCCGTGGATTTGCACGGCTTCGTTGGCCACGCGCACGGCGACTTCTCCGGCGTAAAGCTTGGCCATGCTGGATTCGCGCGTGATGCGCGCATCGCGCGTCGCCGGACGCGATCGCCTGATCGGCCAGCCACGCCGCGCGATACGTCAGCAGGCGCGCCGCTTCGATTTGCGTGGCCATGTCCGCCAGCTTGAACTGGATGGCCTGAAATTCCGCGATCGCCTTGCCGAATTGCTTGCGCTGCTTCGCGTAGCGCACCGCGCATTCGTACGCGCCCTGCGCCATGCCCAGCCCGAGCGACGCAATCGAAATGCGCCCGCCATCGAGAATCTGCAGGCTGTTGACGAAGCCTTCGCCCTCGGTGCCCAGCAGATTCTCCGCCGGCACGCGGCAATCGGTGAACACCACTTCGCTCGTGTCGCTGGCGCGCAGGCCCAGCTTGTTTTCTTTTTTCCCGGGACGGAATCCCGGCGTTCCCTTCTCGATCGATGAATGCCGAAATGCCGTGATGCTTTTTCGCCGCGTCCGTCACGGCCATCGCCACGCACACGTCGGCGTAATGGCCGTTCGTCGTGAAAGTCTTCGAGCCGTTGATCACCCACCCGCCGTCTTTTTGCGCCGCAACGGTGCGCGTGCCGCCGGCGTCGGAGCCTGCTTCAGGCTCGGTCAGCGACCAGCAGCCGAGCTTCTTCCCCTGCGCCAGCGGGACCACGTACTTTTGCTGCTGCTCCTCGGTGCCGAATTTGAAAATGTGGTTCGTGCAGAGCGAATTGTGCGCCGCGACGATGATGCCGACCGAGCCATCCACGCGCGACAGCTCCTCGATGATGATCGCGTATTCGACGTAGCCCATTCCCGCGCCGCCATATTTTTCGGGAAAGATCACGCCGAGCAAGCCCATCTCGGCCAGCTTGGGAATGATTTCGGACGGGAAACTTCGAGGCTTCGTCCCACTCCATCACGTGCGGCGCGATTTCGCCCTCGGCGAATTCGCGGACGGTGCGGCGGAGCTGCTGCTGCTCGTCGGTAAGCGAAAATTCCACGCTCCATTTATATCATGCGGAGGAGGCCGTGATTCGTGATTGGTGAGTCGTGATTCTTGGTTTTGCATCCTGCATTTTCTGCTGTAACAGGGGCATCAATGATGCCCCTGTCGGAAGATTAAAGGGCTCTGAAATGGACCCAAAAGTGCTGTTTTGGCACGCTTTTGCAGTCACTTGAGATTGCCAGCTTTTCTCGCGGCCTGACGAGTTCTTCTCGCGCCACAGGGCCGAGATCGCACAGATCGCGGGAATCGCCCTTTAGGGACTTCGGTCAGTTCGCGGCGGACTGGCGCGCCGCCACATGTGTGCGGGCGGGGCCGGAGGCCCAAGCGATGGCGATGTCGAGTTCGTCGTAGGCGAAGCTTTTCACCTCGGCTTTGATGAAGACGTCCGCGAGCGCTGGAGCGATGCTGGCCAGCTTGCTATCCGCGGCGAATGCGATCCGCTTGACGTGCCGCTGATGGTCGCGGACGAACCGCAGGTGCCGCAGCATGCTCCCCATATTCTCCCAGCCGGGAAATTCGCGGACATGGATCACGAGCCCCTGCAGGTCGCCATGCGCTTCGATCCAGGCGTCGGCGGTCATCGCGAGCGCGTCGAAATCCTGCGCTCGCAGCGCTTGCTTTGCCTCGACGACGATCACGCCGGATTCTGGGATGAGCCGGTGAGAAACGGCGGCGCCTTCAGGAAGAGCCGCGAGCCATTCGACGGCCTTGCCGAACTCCTGATTGCTGAATACCTTCGCGGGGCATGGCATGAAAAAGCCCATCAGACGGGTCGATTCGCGGATCCAGCCGATGTCGGTGACGACGGCGCAACCGTCGAAAAGGCGCATGGAATGGAGGCCGATCTTCGCATCTTCCCACGCCGCCGCGGGTGTGAACCCTTCGAACTCCGGACCGAGCTGATACAGGAAGCGGAGGCGGCGTCCTTCGCGGCGCGCTTCATCCATGAGCGGCAGACAAACGTTCTCGTAATCTTCTTTCGAAATTTTTCCGGCGGCTTTCATCCCATCAATTCCCTTTGGGAGACCTTCAATTTTCTCGAGCATATATCCTCCTTCGATTTGCGGGAGTGTCGAGTTGAGGGGCGTAGCGCACTTCGTTTCTCTCAGCAGGGCTTGCCCGCTGCGAATCTAAATCGCGAGTTCGGCGACGCCGGAGCGGTGGCCTACGGCGCGCAGGGTAAGGTCGGCGAGGGCGCGGATCAGGAGCGGCGAATCGTTGAGCGCGGGCATCATGTGAAAATCGCGGACGCCCAGCGATTCGGCCTGCTCGCGCGCCTCGATATTGATTTCGTGCAAGGTCTCGATGTGCTCGGTGAGGAACGCAATCGGGATCACGAGCATGCGGCGCACCCCCTCGCGCGCCAGCCGTTCGATCGTCCCGGTAAGCGACGGCTGCAGCCACTTCTGCGGGCCGACCTTGCTCTGGAAGCACAGCGTGTGCGGATTCTCCCACGCGCCGAGCTCGCAGACGAGCTTTACGGTGTCCGCGATCTGCTGCGGATACGGATCGCCCTTTTCGACGAGCGTCATCGGCAGGCCGTGCGCGCTGAAAACGAGATGCACGTCGTCGGGGCGCGGCAACTGGCAGAGGACGCTGTTGGTCCGCTCGACGATTCCCGTGAGGTAATCCGGATGATCGAAGAAATGATCGATCAGATGCACCGGCACCTTCGGCTTGTACAGGCGATTCCATTCCTTGAGGCTGCTGCCGGTGGTCGCGAAGGAATAGTGCGGGTAGAGCGGAAGCAGGACGAGCTCGTCGAAGGGGCCGGCCTCGAGCGCGGAAATCGCCTCGATCGTGTTCGGGTGCCAGTAACGCATCGCGACGACAACACGCGCGGGAATCACCGGACGCAACGCGGCCTGGAGCGCGCGTCCTTGCTGCTCGGTGAGGCGGCGGATCGGCGAGCCTCCGCCGATTTCGGCGTACTTCACGCGGACGGTCTTCGAGCGCGTGCTCGAAATCAATTTGGCGAGAGGCTTGCGCGCGAGAAACGAGCCGGGAAAATTGATGATGTCAGGATCGCAGAAAAGATTGTAGAGAAAGGGCTCGACGGCTTCCTGCGAGTCCGGGCCGCCCAGCTGAAACAGGACGACTGCGATATTTTTCGTTTCCGGCATCACCCGCGCTCTGAGCTATAAGATGCCACAAAGCCGCGCGGGGAAGCTACGAAAAGTCGGAATGGGCCAATCTCCGGTGGGATTCGGGCCATCCGCGAGACTCGGAGGTAAGCCCGGAGATCGTCTTGGCAACTTGTGGCGGTCCGGTATTGACGCCTCCCGGCGAAGGTGGCTACAGTCGTATCGTGGCGGTGAAAAAGATTCAGGTCGGGCAAGTTTGGAAGAAGGACGAGGGCGGCGAGTCGTTTCTCGTCACGAAAGTGTACAGCGAGGCGCTCGCGACCTTCGCCGTCCTGCGCAAAGCCGGATCGGAAACCGAGCCGCCCGTGCGCGTGAAGGTGTCCAGGACGGGCGCCGCCGCGAGCCTCCCGGGATTCAGCTACACGCAAGAATCCGGCGAATTCTAGGCGGACCCTCCCGTTTTCTCATTGAACAAATCAAAAGCAGATCCCTCGCTGCGTCCCGCGCCCGCATACGACGCGGGAAACGCAAAGGCGCGCGGGACTCCGCTCGGGATGACAGTCCTCAACTTGCTTCCGCGAAGAACTAGAAACGGAAGATCACGCCGAGATTCGCCTGGCCCTGGTGCGCGTAGTTGTTCACGAGCGCGGTATAGCAGCCATAAAACTGATCGCAATACTGGCCGTATCCTTGCGTGGTGCGCGAGGGCGAGTAGCGGGCTTCAAGGCGCAAGCCGAAGTGCGGGTTGAAGAAATACTTCACGCCACCGCCGACGTTATAGCCGAACTCGTTGCCGAGGTCGACAATCCCGTTCGTGTTGTAGCTCACGAAGCCGACGCCGGCGACGGCATACGGCTGAAGCTTCGATCCGGGCTGGAGAAACTGGTAGAGGAAACTCCACTGAAACATGTCGAGACTGGCCTCGCCGATGCGCGATGAGCCGCTGCCGGGAACGTGCGCACCTATTACGGTGGGCTGATTGTTCCACATGAACTCGGCCTGCGCGTGAGGCAAGAGGTCGACGTCGAGCATGGCGCCGTAGTCCCACCCGCTGCGAATAGTGAGGTAATCGACATTCGGGTTTGTGGCCGAACCGGCGTCGATCACGCCGCCGAAGCGGGTGCCTCCGAACGGAGTGATCTCGACGCCGCGCTTCCAGAAGCCGCCGCCGTAGCTGTCACTGGAACTCCACTGAGCATTGGCACTCGTTGCCCCAAACGTAAGAAACGCGAGAGAAAGTATGGCGAGATAGATGAATTTGCGCGATGACATGTCCCTTTTCCCTTTCAACTGGATTTGGGCGCATTGGCGGCGGGCGAGTAGCGAACGAGGGAGTGGTTCTCGCGCGCGGCCGGTGGACGCCCACTGTAATGAGAGCGTTTTGCCGAGACTTCGGTTACATGGCCGAAGGACGAGTTGCCAAAACCGCGATTCCGCCAAACAGGCTCCGCCCAAGGATCAAACACTGTGTCACGGCAAAAGTTGCGCGGCGGATTTCGTTAAATGGGTGCCGCGGAATTTGGAGAAACTTACGCGGCGCGTTTTTTGTTAGAATGAGCTCGCATGGCATCCTCAGCTTCGCCGGATTTCGTACACCTACATCTGCATACGGACTACTCTCTGCTGGACGGAGCTTGCGAAATCGGCGAGCTGACGCAGGAGGCCGCGCGCCGCGGGATGAAAGCGGTGGCGGTGACAGACCACGGCAACCTCTTTGCCGCCGCGAATTTCTACCACAAGGCAACGACGCACGGCGTGAAGCCGATCATCGGCTGCGAAGTGTACGTCGCGCCGGACAATCACAAGAACCGCGGCTCGGAGGCGGAACGCTCGAACCATCTCGTGCTGCTGTGCGAGAACGACGAGGGCTACCGCAACCTGATCCAGCTGGTCTCGACGGGATTTCTCGACGGCTTCTATTACAAGCCGCGAGTGGATCACGAGCTGTTGGCGAAGCACAGCAGCGGGCTGATCGCGCTTTCGGCGTGCTTGCGCGGCGAAGTGGCCGATGCGCTGCTGAGCGAAAAGTACGATCAGGCGAGGACCAACGCCTACCGGCTGCGCGATATTTTCGGCAAAGGCAATTTCTTCCTCGAAGTGCAGGACCAGGGGCTCGAAGTCGATCCGCGAATCAATCGCGACCTGGTGAAACTGTCGAAGGAGAGCGGCATCCCGCTGGTGGCGACGAACGATTGCCATTACCTGACCAAATCGGACGCCCACGCACAGGAAGTCCTGATGTGCATCCAGACGGGCAAGACGATGAGCGATTCGCAGCGGATGAAATTCGCGACGGATCAATTCTATTTCAAGACGGCGGAAGAGATGGCGCAGGTGTTCCGCGAATTGCCGGACGCGTTGAGCCGGACCGTCACGATCGCCGACCGCTGCAACGTGAAGATCCAGCGCGTGACGAATCCCTTCCCGGAATTCAAGGTGCCTGAGGGGCTCGAGGCGGATTCGTATTTCGAGAAGGTGGCGCGGGAGGGATTTGCGGCGCGGGTGCCACAGCTAGAGCGGCTCGCGAAAGCGGGTTCGCTGCGGCATTCGCTCGCGGAATACGAGCAAAGGCTGACATCCGAAATTCAGATGATCCAGAAGATGCGCTTCGCAGGGTACTTCCTGATCGTGTGGGATTTCATTCGCTACGCGCGCGCGCAGGAAGTGCCGGTGGGACCGGGGCGCGGCTCGGCTGCGGGCAGCCTGGTCGGTTACGCGCTGCAGATTACAGACGTCGATCCGCTGCAATACGATTTGCTCTTTGAGCGGTTCCTGAATCCCGAGCGCGTGTCGATGCCCGATATCGATATCGACTTCTGCATGCGGCGGCGCGGCGAGGTGATCGACTACGTCCGGCGGACGTATGGCGAAAAGAACGTGGCGCAAATCATCACGTTTGGGACAATGGCCGCGAAGGCAGTGCTGAAGGATGCGGGGCGCGCGCTCGACATGCCCTACGGCGAAGTGGACAAGATCGCGAAGATGATTCCGACTACGCTGAATATCGAGCTCGAGGACGCGCTGAAGCAGACGCCACAGCTCGAATCGCTGCGGAAGACGGATGAGCGCGTGAAGGAACTGGTGGAAGTGGCGCTGCGGCTCGAAGGGCTGGCGCGGCACGCGTCGACGCACGCGGCGGGCGTGGTGATTTCGCCGCAGCCGCTGACCGAAATCGTCCCGCTGTATAAGTCAAACAAAGACGAAATCACGACGCAGTACGACATGAACGCGCTCGAGCGAATCGGCCTGCTGAAGATGGATTTCCTCGGGCTGACGACGCTGACGGTGCTCGACGATGCGGTGCGGCTGGTCCAGCAGAATCGCGGTGTGCCGCTCGATCTGCCGGCGCTGCCGCTCGACGACAAGGCGACGTACGATTTGTTTTCACGGGGCGACACGACCGGCATCTTCCAGTTTGAATCGCATGGCATGCGCGACATTTTGAAGCGGTATCAGCCGACGCGGCTGGAGGATTTGACCGCGCTCAACGCGCTCTACCGTCCCGGGCCGATTCAAGGCGGGATGATCGACGACTTTATCGCGCGCAAGCACGGCAAGAAGAAGGTGACGTACGATTTGCCGGAGCTCGAGGAGATTTTGGCCGAGACTTGGGGCGTGATCGTCTATCAGGAACAGGTGATGCAGATCGCGAACAGACTCGCGGGATTCTCGCTGGGCGACGCGGACCTGCTGCGGCGCGCGATGGGGAAAAAGAAACCCGAGGAGATGGCGGCGCAGCGCGAGAAGTTCCTGGTGGGCTGCCAGGCGCGCAAGGTGCCGGCGAAAAAGGCCGAGAAGATGTTCGACCTGATGGCCGAATTCGCCGGGTACGGATTCAACAAGTCGCACTCGTGCGCGTACGCGCTGCTGGCGTATCAGACGGCGTGGCTGAAGACGCACTACCCCGTCGAATTCGTGGCCGCGATGCTTACGTCGGAAACGGGAAACACGGAAAAAGTGGTGAAGTACATCAACGAGGCGCGCAGCATGGGGATCACCGTGCTGCCGCCGGACGTCAATTCGAGCGACCTGAATTTTACGCCGGTGGGCGACAGCATCCGGTTCGGATTGGCGGCGATCAAGAACGTCGGCGAGAACACGGTGAAAGGGATTTTGGCGGCGCGGGAGACGCTGGGCCGATTCACGAGCTTTTTCGAGTTTTGCGAATCGGTGGATGCGCGGCTGCTGAACAAGCGCGTGCTGGAAAGCCTGGTCCGCGCGGGCGCGCTCGACGGATTGGGCGCGCATCGCGCGCAGATGATCGCCGTGATCGACCGCGCCATGGAGCGCGCGCAGAAAATGCAGCGCGCGAAGGAAAGCGGACAGCACGGACTTGTTCATGGGCGGAGGGCCAGGCGGCACCGGTGGAGGCGCCGGCGGAAGTGCTGCCGGAGGTGCCGGAATGGCCGGAGCACGAACTTCTGGCGGCGGAATACGGCACACTCGGCTTTTACATTTCGGGGCACCCGCTCGATAAGTATGCGGGGCGGCTCAAGGATTTGCAGGCGGTCGAGATTTCGACGATCGAGGGGCGGCGCAACGGCGAGGAGATCGTGGTCGCCGGAATCATCGTGCAGGCGCGCCCGATGCGATCGCGGCGGGGCGCGAAGTGGGCGATCCTGACGCTGCAGGATCGGACCGGCGTGATCGAGGCGCTGGCCTTCCCGGAGGCGTTTCAAAAGCTCGAGCCGATCTTGAAGACGGCGACGCCGCTGCTGGTGAAGGGGCGCGTGGCGGTGGAGGACGTGGGGACGCGGGTGATCGTGTCGGACGCGCGGCCGATCGAGCGAATGATGGAGCAGACGGCCGCGAAATCGGCAAATGGGGCGAATGGCAAAAATGGCGTGCAAACGGCGGCGTGCGCCGAGCCTGCTGCGCGTCCGAGTCGTACTCGCCGCGATTGATCCCACCGCAATCGACCAGTTGCAGGAACTTTTTTCGAGCCATCCGGGGCGATGCAAGGTGGCGTTTGAGCTGGTGACGGACGACGGCAGCGAGGCTACGCTTGAAGCGTCGAGCGCAGTGCAGGCGGATGGCGAGCTTCTCGAGCGAGTGCGCGAAATCTGCGGGGATGATTCCGTCGCGGTGGTGCAGTGAGCGAAGAGACCGAGAAGCGAAAACTCGCGCGTGAGCGGCTGAAGCGCATGCGGGCAGCGCGCGCGCGGAGGCTGAAGGATGAAAGGGCGCGCGCCCGAGCCGCTAAGGAAGAAGCCGCAGGGAAGACCGCGGTCACGCACGAGGCCAAGGCTTCGCGCGCCTCGGCAGCAAAAGACCGGCAAAAGATGCGGCAGCTCGAGATCAACGCGCTCGAGCGCGACGTCGAGACGCTCAGCGAGCTGACCGATCCTTCGGATGCGGGCGCGGCGGAGATCGAGCGCATCCGGCAGGAAGTCGACGAACTGAAGCGCGATTTTTACGCGCACCTCGATGCGTGGCAGAAACTGCAACTGGCGCGGCATCCGCAGCGTCCTTACACCGAAGATTTCATTCGGCTGCTCTTCGAGAACTTCAGCGAAATTCACGGCGACCGGCACTATGCGGACGATCCCGCTTTGCTGACGGGCATGGCTTGGTATCACGGCAAGCCGGTGATGGTGATCGGGAGCCAGAAGGGGCGCGACACGAAGCAGCGGCTGGCGCGCAATTTCGGGCAGGCGAAGCCCGAGGGTTATCGCAAGGCGCTGCGCGCGATGCAGATGGCGGCGAAATTTGGGCGCCCGATAATGGTTTTCATCGATACGCCGGGAGCGTATCCGGGCGTGGACGCGGAAGAGCGCGGGCAGGCGGAGGCGATCGCGCTGAACTTGCGCGAGATGTCGCGGATGGCGGTGCCGATCGTGGTGACGATCACGGGCGAGGGCGGCTCGGGCGGCGCGCTGGCGACGGCCGTGGGCGACCGGATTTTCATGCTGGAGAATTCGGTGTATTCGGTGATTTCGCCCGAGGGCTGCGCTTCGATCATGTGGCGCGACTCGACCAAGGCCGAGCTGGCCGCCGAGGCGCTGAAGATTACCGCGGGCGACTTGCTGGAGATGAAGTTGATCGACGATATCGTTCCCGAGCCGGAAGGCGGCGCGCACACCGACCACGCCGCCACCGCGCGGCTGCTCGATCCGGTGCTGCGAGTTCGCTGCAGGAGCTTTCGGCTTTGCCTCCGCAACAGCTCGTCGAGCAACGCTACGAGAAATTCCGCCGCATGGGCCAGTTCTTCGCTTGAAATAGGGCGATCCTCGCGTTTTCCAGCTTTCGTTCGATCGGTACGCCCGGGCGTCAAATGCCGCGCTGAAGGCCGCGGCGCTACATTGAAACCTGAAACCCTCACACCGGCGCCCAAAAGCGGTGGCGGGCTTCGCTTTCTTGTCCATTGGAGTATTGAGCACGTTTGTGCGCCGTTGTGGTTGCTCCACATCGGCGGCTGCACTAACGTGGACCCAGTCGAGGGGAACAAACCAATGGCACAGGGCGAATCACCACTAATGGGCGATGTATTTCGGCCGTACGAGAAGCTGGTCGAAATTACGATTCTTGGGAAGACGTTCCTTGTGCCGGAGCGCAATTCCCTGCTGCGAGCGTTTCAGTTCATCAGCCCGGAGACGGTGCCCTACGGGCGATTCTGCTGGAACCAGGAATGCCAGTATTGCCGCGTGAATTGCCAGCTTTCGGATGACGATCAGGCGCGGCCGATCCTGAGCTGCAAGTTCATCGTTTCGGAAGGCATGAATATCTCGAATCTGGCGCCGGAACTGGTTGGCTGCCTGCGCACGAAGCTGGGCAAGGCGGCGGACGCCCAAGAACCCGCAACGCCCGTGACGGCGATCGCGTCGGAGAGCGCGCCAGTGGCGGAAACCGCAGTCCCGGATATTTCCGAGCAAGTCGGATGACCGGAAACCGCTCGAAGAACCCCCGAAACAGCTATCGCGAATTACGCGGGCCATTCCTGGGCGGTCGATTTTACCTTATGTCTTGCCCGCCGCTGGTCCTCTGACAACCTTACCCGGGGATGTTTGTGAGCTACGTCACAGCCCTCAAGGCTCACCCTTTGCGATAACTGACATCGAGATTTTCGGAGCGTTTTGAAGCCAAACTCGGTGGATTCCGAAGTGCGCTTGCGGTTGATCCCTATCCCGCTGGCGTTACATGCTTGTGTTAGAATCGCGGGTTAACCGAAGCTTGGGGAGATCGGGAGTGAACATATGAAGGCTCGCGCGAAATTTATCATCGGCTCGGGAATTATTGTGGCGACGCTTTTGGTCCTCGCGTACGCCGGATACACGCAGAGCAAAACCTACTACCACACGATTTCGGAGGTTGCGACGCTGCACGGGATGGCGCTGCACCAGCGGATGCGCGTTTCCGGCGACGTGGCGGCAGGATCGATCGAGCATCTGGATGGGCGCATCGATTTCGTGCTGGAGGAGCAGGGGAAGAAGATGCCGGTCAGCTACACCGGCAGCGATCCTCTGCCCGACACATTTAAGGATGGCGCGCAGGCGCTGGTGGAAGGAAAGCTGATGCCCGACGGGCACTTCATGGCGGATCAGGTGCAGGCGAAGTGCGCGTCGAAGTACCAGGCCACGCCGGGCCAGCCCGCTGCGATGAACACCGGAAAGAGCTGACCTTCGGGGGAACCTCATGGATGTATTCGGCTCGTTTGCGCTGCTGCTCGCGTTTATCGCGGCGGTGTATGCGTTTGGCGCGGGAATCGCGGGGATCATCACGCGGCGCCCGCTGCTCACCAAGAGTGCGCGCAACGCGGGCATGGCCGTTTTCGGGCTGGTCACGCTGGCGGTCGGCTCGCTCGAATACTTTTTCTTCACCGACAATTTTTCGCTGGCCTATGTGGCGGAGCACAGCAACCGGGCGCTGCCGGCATTCTACAAATTCGCAGCGCTATGGGCGGGGCAGGAAGGTTCGCTGCTCTGGTGGAGCTGGCTGCTCTCGATCTGGGCGTTTTCCGCGCTGTTCGTAAACCGCAAGAAGCATCCGGAGCTGATGCCGTACGTCGGCGTGATTCTGGCCGGCGTGCAGATTTTCTTCCTCACCCTGAATAATTTCGTGGCGAGTCCGTTTCACGTGCTGGGGGGCCTGGGGGCGGGCGGCGCGATGCACGTGGCGACGCTTTCGGACGGCAACGGCCTCAATCCCCTGCTGCAATATCCGGAGATGGTGATTCATCCGCCGATGCTGTATTCGGGCTATACGGGATTTACGGTGCCGTTTGCGTTTGCGCTGGCGGCGCTGCTGGGGCGCTATCCCGGCGAGAAATGGATTCACATCACGCGCCGCTGGACGATGGTGGCGTGGGGATTCCAAACGGTCGGGATTCTGCTGGGGGTGCACTGGGCGTACGCGGTTCTCGGCTGGGGCGGATACTGGGCCTGGGATCCCGTGGAGAACGCTTCGCTGCTGCCATGGATCACGGGCACCGCGTTTTTGCACTCGGTGATGATGCAGGAAAAGCGCGGGATGATGAAAGTGTGGAACGTCTGGCTGGTGTTCGTGACGTTCATGCTGTGTATTTTAGGAACGATGCTGACGCGCTCGGGCGTGGTCAGCTCGGTGCATGCCTTTGCGGAATCATCGATTGGCGGATGGTTCGTCTGGTTCCTCGGGATAATTTTGGCCGTGTGTCTGGTCGCGTGGTACAAGAATCGCGATTATCTGCGCAGCGACAATCAGCTGGATTCGATCGTGTCGCGCGAGTCGAGCTTTCTCTTCAACAATCTCGTCCTGCTGGCGGCGTGCTTTGCGGTGCTATGGGGCACGTTGTTTCCGGTGTTTTCGGAATGGTTTACCGGAAACAAGATCAGCGTGGGGCCGCCGTTCTTCAACAAGGTGAACGTTCCGATTGCGCTATTTCTGCTGCTGCTCACGGGCATTGGGCCGCTGCTGGCGTGGCGGAAGACGTCGTTTGACGCGCTGAGGCGCAATTTCGCGTGGCCGCTGGCGGTGGGCGTGGCGGCGGGCGTGGTGGCTTTTGCGTTTGGATTCCGCGATTTCTACGCGCTGATGTGCCTGATCCTGGGCGTGTTTGTGACGCTGACGATTTTTTCCGAGTTTTTCCGCGGCGCGCGCGTGATTTCGCAGCGCGATGGGACGAACCTGCTGACGGCTGTTGGCGAGCTCACGATGCGTAACACGCGGCGGTACGGCGGGTACGTGGTGCACTTCGGGATGGTCCTGATCTTCATCGGAATTTCGGGGACGGCGTTCAAGCAGGACATCCAAAAGCAGATGGCGCCGGGAGACACGCTGACGATCGGGCCGTACACGCTCGTTTGCCAGAATTTCGACGAGACGCAGAACGACAATTACACTTCGCAGCGGGCGACGGTGGAAGTGTTTCGCAACGGGAAATCCGAGATGATGCTCTATCCCGCGCGGCGATTTTTCCTGGCGAGCCAGGTGACGGAGACGATGGTGGCGGTCGAGAGCTCGCCGCTGCGCGACTTATATGTCGTTTACGCGGGGCGGAATCCGGACACGAATCAGCCGGTGATTCATGCCTACCTCAATCCGCTGGTGAAGTGGATCTGGTTTGGCGGGATTGTGGTTGTGCTGGGGACTGGGCTGGCGATGTTGCCGAACCGGCGCGCGGCGCTTGTTCTGCGGCCGGTCGCGGAGCGGGCGTGGGGCGAGGGAGTGTCGCCGGAGGCGGGCGGCGCGGTGACGGCGCCGATTCGGCGGGCGGATTCGCATGATTGACGATCGTCCAGGATCGGTGCGTAGCTTCGGAGTCACCAGCCTGCGCCGATTCCGCCGAATCAAAACCCAAACATTACGCAGAAATCGCAGAGAGGGCGCGGAGAGCAGGGAGAAGCGTCGCACCTCCGTTTCGCTGTGGGGCTTCACACTTTCCTTTGTGCTGTCGGCGATCTTGGGGCTGGGTTTTGCACCTACTCTGCGGGCGCAGGATTCGCAGGCGGCGCAGCAAGAATCGCAACAGCTCGCACCGAATGCGACACCACCGGATGCGACACCGGCGGTGCAGCTTACGGCCGAGCAGGCGGCGCGCGCGAAATCACTGGGCAAGCGCGTGAAGTGCATGTGCGGCGGGTGCGACGATGCGGCAGGACTGTGCACGCACAGCGGCGGGGCGTTCGCGGGGCCCTGCGACACCGCCAAGGCGGAATTGAAGGAGATCGACGCGCGGGTGGCGCGGGGCGATTCGGATAGTTTGATCCTGCAGTCATTCGTGCAGGAATACGGGCCGACGGTGCTGATCGAGCCGCCCAAGGCGGGATTCGACTGGCTGGCGTGGATCATGCCGGTCCTGTTTCCGTTCGTAGCGCTGCTGTTGGTCTGGCAGGTGGTGCGGAAATGGCACCGGCGCGCCGCGCTGGCGCCTGCTTCGGGGCCGCCGCTCTCGGCCGAGATGATGGATCGCGCGCGGCGCGAAGCTGACAAGGAATCCGATGAGTAACGTCGATATCGTGGTGGCATGCGCGCTGCTGGCCGTCGCGACGATGCTTTTCATCTTTTATTTGCGGCTTGAGCCTTCCGACACGGCGCCGCACCGCACGAAGCTCGACCAGTTGATGGATCGGCGCGACGCCATCTATGAAAATCTGCGCGATCTGCGATTCGAATTCCGCGCGGGGAAGTTTTCGGAAGCGGATTACGAAGAGACGAAGCAGTCGCTCGAGGTCGAGGCGGCGCGGGTGCTCGCGGAAATGGATCTGCTGACCGGCGGGACGCCGACGCCTGCGACGCGCGTGGCGGCGACGGGCAAGGCGAGAGCGGAGAGCTGAGTGAGGAGTTAAGAGTTCAGAGTTAAGAGTCGAGAGTGAAAGGCGGATTCGAGATTTGAAATTTGAAATTGCAGATTTGAAATTCTGGGGCCGCGGAACTGTGGCTCGCGTCGCACGACTGGCACTACGCGCTTCCCTGCTGACTTGCGCGCTTGCGGCGGTCGCGTTTGCGGGGACCGTGACCGGGACGGTGACGAACGGGACGACCGGGAAGCCGGCGGCGGGCGTCGACGTGATTCTGATTCAGCTATCGGGGACGATGAAGCCGGTGGCGCAGACGAAAACCGACGCCGAGGGACACTATTCGCTCAGCAATCCGGCGCTCGGGCAAGGGCCGATGCTGATTCGCGCGGTCTATCGCGGGGTGAATTACCATGAGCCGGCCACGCCGGGGAAAGACGTTGTGGACGTGCAGGTGTTCGAGCCTACCGCCAAGGCGAGCGCGTTTGCGGTGACGGCGCACGCGATTATTTTGCAGCCGGATGGAAGCGATCTGGTTGTCGGCGAGGAATTCAACGTTTCGAACAAGACGCAGCCGCCGGTGGCGTATTACCGGCCGAGCGGATCGTTTTTGTTTTCGATGCCGCCGGGCGCGCAATTTAGCGACGCTTCAGTGGTCGGCACTTCCGGCATGCCCGTGGTGCAAAACCCGATGGACAAGGGCAAGAACCAAAAGGCCATCGATTATCCCTTCCGGCCGGGCGACAGCACGGTGCGCGTGGCCTATCGAATCCCCTACCCTAACAATCAGGCGCAGCTGAAATTCATTTCGCCGTATGGTGCAGACAAGCTCGCGGTGTTTGCGCCGCCGTCGGTGCAGGTGACGGGCGAAGGTCTTTCTCCGGCGGGCACCACACAGGGATTCAGCGTCTACATGCGCGATACGGTGGCGGCGAACACGCCGATTGCCGTGTCGGTTTCGGGGACCGCGCCACCGCCGCAGCAAGACAGCGGCGCGTCGGATAACGGAGGCAACGCGGCGGCGGGCGGCGACGATTCGCAGAATCCTTCGGTGAACTCGCGCGCGGATTCGGGCGCGGCAACGCCGGTGGCGAACCTGACGACATTGTCCCCGCGGCTCGACAGCCTGAAATGGATTCTCGTGGCGGGCTTCGCGGCCATTTTCGTTCTCGGCGCGCTGTATGTTTGGCGGCAGCCTCAGACTGTGGCCGCAGGTGCTGCCGGCGAGGCAGTCGATGTTCCCGCGCCGGCGCCGAAGGCCATGCCTGCTCCAAAACAGCGAGCGAATCCAGCTCCTGCGGGGGCGCCTGCGCC
This sequence comes from uncultured Acidobacteriota bacterium, assembly GCA_963814735.1. Taxonomy (GTDB): domain Bacteria; phylum Acidobacteriota; class Terriglobia; order Acidiferrales; family UBA7541; genus Palsa-295. The sequence goes on from CAWFEC010000004.1 coordinate 279,250, forward strand.
GCCTGCCGCTCCGGCAGCCGCGAGCGGGGTCACGGCGGCTGGGCTCGACCGCGCGGTGCGCGGCAGCCTCGACGAACTGAAGGACACGCTCTTCCGCCTCGAATTGCGCCGCGAAGCCGGTACAATCTCCGAGGAGGATTACGCCCGCGAACGCGAGCGCGTGCAGAAAACGCTGCGCGACCTCGTGCGAGGCTGACCACTTCCCTTGTCCGCAACCAGCGCGACACCGGCTTCGGCGACCCGAACGGCGCCGAGCCTCGGAGTTTCCTTCGAGAAAATCGAGAAGCGGTTTGGTCCGCTGCAGGCGCTGCGCGGCGTGTCGCTCGAAATTTCTCCAGGCGAATTCGTCGCGCTGCTGGGGCCGAACGGCGCGGGCAAGACGACGTTGCTGCGGATCGCCGCGCTGTTGATGCGGCCGACGAGCGGGAGCGTGCGGTTTACGTCGGAAGTTGCGCCGGAGGAGCCGAAGGCGCTGATCGGCATGGTGTCGCACAGCACGCTGCTTTACGACGAGCTGAGTGCGGCGGAGAATCTGACTCTCTTTGCGGAGCTATACGGGCTCGATGATCTCGCGGCGCGAGTGAGCGCCGCGCTCGATGCATGCGGGCTGGCTTCGCGCGCGGGGAGCATCGTGCGGACGTTTTCGCGCGGGATGCGGCAGCGGCTGGCAATCGCGCGGGCGCTGCTGCACGGGCCGCGGCTGCTGTTGCTCGATGAGCCGGCGGCGGGGCTCGACCGGCAGGGGCTGGTCTGGTTTGGCGAAACGCTGGCGCGGCTGCGCGATTCTGGCGCGACGGTCATCATGAGCACGCACGCGCGGAATGAATCGCTCGATTTGGCGACACGGGCCGTTTCGTTAGGCGGCGGGCGCGTCGAGCACGACAGCGGGCCGGGCGGCGATCCGCGGCCGTTGCTGGCGGCGTTGCGGGCGGAGGCGTGATGAGCACGGCGCGGAGTGCGGCGATTTTGCTGGCGAAGGAACTGCGGCTGGAGTTTCGGACGCGCGAGCTGCTGACCGGGACCGTGATTTTCGTCCTCGTGGTGATTGTGCTGTTCAGCTTTGCGTTTGATCCGACCGCTGCGGATTCGCGGCGCTATGGGCCGGGACTGCTGTGGATCGCGTTTTTGTTTGCCGGGTCGCTGATGCTGCATCCGTCGTTTGCGCGCGAGCAGACGAATCAGACGCTCGACGCGCTGCGGATGGCGCCGATTTCGGCGTTTGCGATTCTGCTTGGGAAGATGCTGGCGAATTTCATTTTTCTGGCGATCGCCGAAATTATTCTGGTGCCGGTTTTCGCGGTGCTGTACAACGTGTCGCTGACGGGTGTGGCCGGGCGGCTGGCGCTGGTGTCTGGCGCTGGGAACGCTCGGGCTGGTGATTACCGGGACGGTGTTTTCGGCGGTTTCGGCGCATGCGCGGATGCGGGAGCTGCTCTTGCCGTTGCTGCTGCTGCCGATTCTGGCGCCGCTGCTGATTGCAGCGGTCGAGGCGACGGCGTCGCTGTTTGCCGAGCAGCCCGCGCTCGACCGCACCTGGCTCACATTTCTCGGCGGATTTGATATTGTGTTCCTGACGGCTTCGTGGCTTTTGTGCGATTTTCTGCTCGAGGAGTGAGCGGAGCGAGAAATGGCGGGAGTGACGGCATGAAACGATTGGGGATTACCGTTGCAGCGGCGGCGCTGATTTTTTTCGCGGGGTACGCGGCGCTGTTTATTGCGCCGGACGAGAGCACGATGCATGCGATCCAGCGCGTGTTTTACGTTCACTTGCCGCTGTGGCTGGTCATGTACACGGCGCTGACAATCGCATTTATCGCGAATATCGCGTGGCTGGCGACGCGGCAGATCAAATGGGACTGGCTGGGCGTGTCGGCCGTCGAGGTGGGAGTGGTTTCGTGCACGGGCGGCCTAGCGACCGGCGTATTGTGGGGCAAACCCGCTTGGGGGATTTGGTGGACGTGGGACGCGCGGCTCACGACGGCGTTTCTGTTGTGGCTGCTCTACATCGCTTACCTGTTGCTGCGCGGGCTGCTGGAAGACCCGGATCGTCGGGCGACGCTTTCGGCCAGTCTTCGGCATCTTCGCGTTTCTCGATGCGCCGCTGGTGTATGTGGCGAACCGGCTATTGCCGAGAGGTCAGCATCCGGCGCCCGTGATTTTCGGGGGGCCAAATTCCGGCCTAGCTCCGACGATGGCGAAGGTGCTGTTGGTGTGCATGATTGCGATGTTGCCGGTGATGATCCTGCTGCTGGTGGATCGTTACCGGCTCGAAGCGGATGCGGCATGAGGTGGAGGAGTTGCGGCTGGCGGTCGAGGCGCAGGCGGCCGATTCGAATTCGGCGGTTACGAGGAGTACAGCATGAAGAATTTCGATTTTTTGTTTGCGGCGTGGATGGCGGTCTTGGGCGGTGTTTTTCGTGTATGAGTTCTCGATTGCGAGCCGGATGGGACGCCTGCGCGAAGAGATCGAGCGGCTGAAGCAGCAGTTGCGCGAGCCGTAGGCAGGGCTCGCGCCGATGCATGGGCCTGGAGCGGCACCGCGCCAGGTGACTCAATCGTCCCTCCGGGACTTTCGTGATTGGCGCTCGGATTCCCGGCACTCCGCTGCGCCTGCCTCGCCGGCAGGCGGGCTCCGTGCCGGGCTAATGACAACAGCGCCTCCGGCGCTTGGGGACAGCCACCGCGCAGTCCCAGAGGTGGCAATTCGAAGGCGCTGCGCCTGGCGCGAGAAAACTCTTTTCGGGGTACCCACATCGAAGGGACTATGCGACTGGCCTGCCAGCGGGGTGTATAATGCGGGCCAGTTCCTCCCGGAGGTCTCGATGACGAAATCATTGATGGCCCAGTGCATGGCGATGGCCTTGGTGGCATCGCTCGTGATGTACCCTGCTCTGGCGGCCGCGCAGGACCAGCAGACGAGCCTCTTCGCAGACACCTTCGTCGTCTTCCTCCTCGCCCTCTGCAACAACGCAAGATCCAAACGGCAGCTCGAATTCGAGCGCGCCCGCCGCGACGGCGCAGCCGCCCGCCCAACTGGCGGCGCAAGATACGCCGATGCCTAACGTAAAGCCGGGCAGCGAGGCCGACGTGAGCGCGATCGGCGACCGGAGCGTCGGCAAGGGGCTCGACTTCTATTCGCTCGACAAGGAAATCGCGCTGGGCAAGCAGCTCGCGCAGGAAGTGGACAAGAGCGCGAAATTCATCGACGACCCGGTGGTGGACGAATACGTGAACCGGATCGGGCAGAACCTGGTGCGGAATTCGGATGCGCGCGTGCCGTTCACGATCAAGGTGATCGATTCGGACACGGTGAATGCGTTCGCGTTGCCGGGTGGATTTTTTTACGTGAACAGCGGGCTGATCACGCACGCGGATGAGGAAGCGGAATTGGCCGGCGTGATGGCGCACGAAATCGCGCACGTTTGCGCGCGGCACGGCACGAAGCAGGCCACCAAGGGCGACATCGTGCAGATGGCGTCGATCCCGGCGATGATTTTCATTCCCTACAGCTGGGCCGGATACGCGATCTATCAGGGCATGAACTTCATGATACCGCTCACGTTCCTCAAGTTCTCGCGCAACGACGAGCGCGAGGCCGATTACCTCGGCACGCAGTACATGTACAAGGCCGGGTACGATCCGAACGCGTTCGTGGCGTTCTTCGAAAAGGTCGAGGCGGACGAGAAGAAAGAGCCGGGCACGATCCCCAAGGTTTTTGCGACGCACCCGCCGACGCCGGACCGCATCGAGGCCATCCAAAAAGAAATCGCCACAATCCTCCCGCCACGCAACCAGTACATCGTGACGACCTCGGAATTCGACTCGGTGAAGCACCGGCTGCAGATGATCGAGGCGAACATCAAGGTCAACAATACCAACCCGAATAAGCCGACGCTGCGCAAGCGCACTTCGCAGAATAAGGGCGGCGATACTTCGGCGGATACGGGATCGAACGGGAGCAGCACGAGCGGGTCGGATCAGGGTTCGAGCGACGATAGCGACCGGCCGACGCTGAAGCGGCGTCCGGACGATACATCCGATCAGACGAATCAGCCGAGTCAACCAAATCAACCGCAGTAGAGCAGTTTGGAGTCGAGAGTTTAGAGTTCAGAGTTAAAGGCGCTCGGATTTGTTCCGGGCGCCTTTTGTATTTGGTCGGCAGATGCGAAGGCTGCGCGAGAAATCGGCAGGAGATGCTTGGTCGGCGGTTCTACTCTAAACTTCTCAACTCTGAACTCTCAACTTATCTCAGTGTGCGTGGACTTCGGCGACGCCGAGACGCTTGAGGCTCTCGGCGTAATACTTGCGGTAGAGGATGTCCCACTCTTCGCTGCCTTCGAGGATTTCCTTCTTTTGCGAAGCGATCTTGGCGCGCACTTCGGTATCAACCTGCTCTTCAAGCTTCAACAGCGACGTGAGGATGTTGACGATTTCCTGGCGGATGGTGTCGCGGTCCTCGACGAAATCCACGTCGGAGCTGGAAACGAGAAAATCAATGATGCGGTGTGAAATCCGGACCGTCTTTTCGCGCGTCAGTCGCATGTCTCAGTGGGCGCCCTCATTCGCGCCGTCGTATCGCACCGATGCAGCCGCATCCGCCGGCAGCTGATTTCAACGAAGGATCAGCTTGCGCTCGCGGGCCAGCTGTCCTTTCACTTTCTTGTACATTTCCTGATAAGAGACGCCCGTGTTGCGCATCTCGTCGGAATAGCGCGCCAGAATCTCGCGAACTTCCTCGTTGAGGCGGTCTTCGATGGTCACTTCCTCGGCCATGACCTGGCGGACCTGCTGCGTCAGATTCTCGACGTGCTTGGTTTCGATCATTTTTCCGGCCACAAGGCGCTTCACGACTTCCTTGGCCATGTAGCCGACGTAATCCCGAGAGAGAAGCATTCCAATGGGCTCCGCGACGCAAACACAAACAATTCAGTCTAAGGTTGCAGGCGAGGAGTGTCAAGGCAAGCGGGGCCGCTAACTTTTCGACACGGGGAGACGATATCAGTGCGATCAGAGTGCGGTGGCAGCGAGGCGGGCGACTCGCAATGCATCGCCGGAATAGCGGTCGCTGACCACCACGACCGTGAGGTCTTTTGTTTGGAGGGACGCGACTTCTTCAGTGCCAAGGATGGACGTATGCAGAATTCGGCCGTTGTCGATTTCGCGCGGGCTGCCTGGCAGAGGCTCCGAGCCGCGGACGTGGAAATAGACCGAGAATTCGCGCGCGCCGTCGGTGTAAACCGCATGGAGGAAAATGCGGCCTCCGAGGAAGCAGAGTTTGGCGCGCTCGAGGTGATACGGACCCGAGGAAAGCGCGAACGGCGCCGCGGCTGCAATTCCCTGCCCCTGAGCCAGGGCCGAAATCGCGGCGCGATCCGAGAGCCAGGAACGGGGCGCCTGCTCGACGACTTCGAGCTGATGGTCCTTCGCAGCGGCGGCGTAAACTGGCGCAACGCGCGGAGCTCAAAAGGCCGCGATAGCCCAAAGCTGCAAGCAAGAGGACCGCGGCAATTCCTATCGCGACTGCGATCCACTTACGGCGCGATCGCGGCTGAGGCCGCGGCGGCGAAATGGAAGCAACTTTGTTGCGCGGCTCGGTCGAGATGCGCGCGCGAATCCAGCGCTCGACCGCGCTTGCGTCCACGTGCTCGCCGGCGATCACCTCGCGCATGCGCGCGTCGAGACGCGCCTGGCTTTCGATTTCGCTCATGCACGACGCACAGAAGCGCAGGTGGGCGTCAACGGCGCCCGCGCGTTCGCGGTCGAGTTCGCCGCTCAGATAGAGCGGCGCGAGTTCGGCGACTTGGCTGCAATCCATCAGGCAGTGAGGCAGGCTTGGTTTGAGAACGCCCGCCTGACCCATTGATACCACGGCTCGCCCTCCCGGTGCTAGTTGGCGGCGCCTTTCTGGAGTTCGGAGAGCGCGGCGACTCCTTTTCTTCTCGATTCTGCTCTTCGTCGGGTGCCCGCGCTTAGGCGAGCCTTACAAAGAGTAGAATGCGCGAGACGGGCAAATTCATCCATCGGGATTCGCAGGACCAAACCCGATTCGGCGAAGGCGCGGGGGGATTCTAGGCGGTGGTCGCAGAAGCATGCGGAAGCTGCTCGCTGACGACCGTAAACTGGGTAAGGTTGGCCATTCCGAATGAGGTTGTCATGGCGACGTCGGAGGCATCGCGACCGACGGCCATCAGGACGCGCCCGATGCGAGGCTCGTTGTGGCGCGCGTCGAAGGTCCACCAACGATCCTCGAGATAGGCCTCGAACCACGCGCTGAAGTCCATCGGAGACGGGGCGGGCGGGACACCGATATCGCCCAGATATCCCGTGGCGTAGCGGGCGGGAATGTTCAAGGCGCGGCACAACGTGACCGCGAGATGCTGGAAATCGCGGCAAACTCCAAAACGCTCGGTGAAGACGTCGAGAGCGGTTTTAGTGGGGCGGGCGTATTGATATCCGAAGCTCACTCTCGCGTGCACCCAATCGCAGACGGCCTGCACGCGCGACCACCCTCGAGGCGCCGCGCCGAAAAGGTCCAATGCTATCGTTGCGAAACGATCGACCTCGCAATAACGGCTGTTGTACAGATAGCGCAGGGCGTCGTGGGGCAATTCCTGAACTGGAACTTCGCGCGCATGAGGACTCACCGGATCGGGCAGACCCGAATTATAGACCAGAGTCGAATTGCTTAGGCGGAGCGTGCCTTGCTGCGCGACAAACCGCGTCGAATAATTTCCGAAGCCGTCGATGTAGCTTTCCATCTGGACGGCAGGGTCCGCGCGCAATTGGTCGGGGGCACGCAGGTCTACAGCACGCGAGGGATGCACGTTGAGCAGTGCAACCATTGCAACCGGGGCGGGGATCTGGAACTGAATGTCGTACCCCAGCCGCAGAATCATCGGCTGAAGCGAGTATAGGGGCGAGTGCATGGCGTCTCCGCGCTGAATTTCAGCCTGTCGAACTTTGTGGCTTTATGGCGAGGCGCGGCGAATTTGGAAACGGGACTACTGGTGCGGCGTGTGTGGTTCGGGATCGGCCGAGAAATCGAAACCGCCCGTTCGCGCCTCCGACGACGTATCGATCGAGGCATCCAGGTCGGCGGGCTTCTCGAGCTTTCGCTGCTCGCGGCGCTCGGCTTTCGCCTTCTGCTTTTCCTGGCGCTTCATTTCCTTCTGCCGCTTCTGAAAAGTGATTCGGCCCACGGGTGTCTCCTTTTGCAGTCGCTCTGCGACCTAGAATGCGTGCACGGGCGAACAACGTACGAGCCTAGAAATCTTCGACCGGCTTGCGGGCGAACGGGCTCTTGGGCATTCGAGGGGCGTGGGTGGTGCGGTAATCCTCAAGCTCGACAGCGGTGATGTCGAAATGCGTCTCGGGCGGGTGATTGGCGTGGGCCGCGAGCTCGTGACGCAGCTTGATCGAGCAGACGTCGGGCGCATCCTGAAAGCGCAGCCCGTGAGGATTGAACGCCTCGTTCGGGATGGTCAGGGTAAACTCCCGCGGCTCCATGGCAGGCTCCCGCACCGTGAACGTATATTCACGCACGCTCGGCTTCGACGAGAACCCCATGAACTGGACGATAACTTCTTTGCTCATTTGGAAGCTGTAGCCGCCAGCGCCACAGCGGTCGCGGGCTTCTTGCGGGTGCGCTTCCGCTTGGGCGGCGTGCCTTCCGCAAGTTCGACGACCATGATGGTCGTCACGAATTTCTTCATGCCATGGAGATCGAAATCGATCGAGGTGCGCTCGGAATCGGATTCGGTGACGACACCAAGACCGTACTGAAAGTGCTTGATGTATGCGCCCTTCTGAAGAGCTTTCACGAAGCCTCCTTGGACGTTCGATCCGTGCTTACAACGGGTACTTGAGAGAGTGCGCGAGCCCGCACGGGGCGGGCCCGCGTTAGCCGTCTAGAGGGCGGAAACGTTCGATGCCTGCAGGCCCTTGGGGCCCGTGGTCACTTCGAATTCAACCGCCTGGCCGTCGTTGAGCGACTTGTACCCCTCCGACTGAATCGCGGAGAAGTGGACGAAAACGTCCTCGCCCGACATGCGCTGGATGAATCCAAAGCCCTTGCTGGCATTAAACCACTTCACTGTTCCTTGTTCTTTCAACTGTGTTTCTCTTTTCTGATTGAGCTATTTGGTGCCGTCTCCAACCGCTCGGGGCCAAAAAAAAGGACCGCAAGTGTGGACTTGCAGTCCCTTTAATGATTCCAAAGGATTTACAAGAGCAACAAACGCAAAACCATTATGCCATAGTTTTGAGTCCTTGTCCAATCCGTCGACTGGATGGCGACGAATGTGCTAGCCGCCCTAAGTCTATTTTTAGATATGGTTACTGCTAGTGGCGCCAGTTAGAACTCCGCATGGACGCAGTCGGGTACGTGCTGCGGAAAATCGATCATTTGCCTTGCAGTGTACCCAGCAGTGCCGTGCCATCAGGGCTGCCGAGCCCGGTGCATGCGTCCCAGCCGGGGCCGGCGGAATAGTCGCCATTGCTCCCTGAGGTGACGTCGTGGAATGTTTTCTCGGCATTTGCGCCATAGAGAAGCGGGTTGACATAGCCGACATTCATCCCGAGGGATTGGTTCACGAGGGCGAGCAGGCCGGCCCACAGCGGGGCGACTGCACTGGTGCCGCCAATCACGGTCTGCTGGCCGTCGACGACCACGTTGTAGCCCGTTTCCGGATCGGCGTCGCCCGCAACATCCGGGACACCGCGGCCAACGAAGCCGTTGGGAGCCTTGGGTACCTTCGCGCTCTGTTGGTAGCTCGGCAGCGCGAAAACCTCGCTGACGCCGCCGCCCGTCGCGCCTTCGCCCGAGGAAAGTTCATTCCATGCGTGCTCGCTGCCGATCGCTCCGCCCGAAAGCGTTAATTTCGTGCCGCCGCAACCGAGTACGTAGGGGCTGGATGCTGGGAAATCGACCGTGGGCGCACCGTTCGAGCTGCCATCCGACGCGCCGTCGTCACCCGAGGCAGCCAGAATCGTGACGCCCATCGTTGAGGCGTCCTGGCAAGCCGAGTTGAGTGCGTTGCGCGCTTGCGCGGTCCACGAGCTTTCCGGGCCGCCCCAACTGATCGAAACGACCGACGGTTTCAGAGTGGCGTCGTGCACGGCAGTGGTGATGGCGTCGATAAAGCCTTGATCCGTGTTGGGCGCAAAATAGGCTGCGATCTCAGCGCCGGGCGCGACGGCGCCTGCGACTTCGATATCGAGTTCGACCTCTCCGTCGGGCCCGCTGGGATCGCCCGTGGGAGAATTTGCCGCGCCATCGACAGAGACTGCCGTGACCTTTGGCGTCGGGATTCCGAGGTTGCCGAAGAACGAAGCGAGGTCGGCGGCGTTATACCCGCCGCCCAGCTCAATGATACCGATGCACTGCCCTGCGCCCGTTACGCCGGACGGAAATGCGTAGGCCTGCGCGACCTGGAGAGGCGAATAAGAAACAGCCGCCGCCTGCGCGCGAACGCCCGGCGTTTTCTTGCGGAGGCGGAAGTGCGCTTTGGCTTGCGGGCGATTGTCGAGGCCGAATACACCTTCCACGATCAATTTGAGGCCGGTCGGGAATCGTAAGGCTGCCCGTGCGGCAGCGGTAGGTGCCGGAAGGATGTTCGTAACGGCGCAGACTGACGCCAAATGCTGCGGTGAAGGCCTGGATGGTGCCGCTGAGCCTTACCGTGCGGCAGGCGCGATCTTCAGTGACAACCGCCAAATTGTGTTGACTTGGCAAACGCGCGGATTTTTTCGAGATCGGATGCCCTTGCGCCGTGCCGGCGCGCGAATTCCTCGCGCGTGAAATATTTGCGCTCGTGGGGACGCCCAGCCGCCCAATTCCGCGTCCGATGGAAATTTGCCTCGCGGCGAACCTCGCCGCAGGAAAAGCGTCACTTCGATCTGCTGGCTTGGATCGGCCGGGCCGACGTCCCGCCCGCCTGGCAAAGCGCTGCGCGCGCTGCCCTTCACTTCCACCCGATTCTTTTTCTCGGCCATGGCGTGCCTCCACGAAGACTCGATCGGAGGGCGGGTGACGGAAAAGTATATCCCGAGTGAACCCCCGCCGCGTCGCGACAGGCGCGCTTTCTAGATAGAATCCGTCGTATGCAGCCCTACTTCTGGCACACACCTCAGAGAATCATGGTCGTCGGGACGGTCGCGATCACGTACGGCGTTCTCGCCCACATTTATGCTCGAAGACCCGGGAAGGAAAGCCCGACGCACACCTCCACCAAAGGGTTTCGTATCGGGACGATCGTTTTGGGCGTTTTTCTTTTCCTGCTCGGGTTTTACCTCCGCCGCAAAGGCGCGTTTCCCGCGCCGCGCGGATTCTGCTATTCTGAAGGTCACCGCCTGACGATCAGAACCAACGAGCGGTAAATTGCAGAATCAGGGAGTTCACCGATCGTGAGTTCGACAACTGTGCCTGGGGTTTCGGGTGTTGCCACGCGTGGCGTGAAGCGCGCATTCAATTTCAACGCGGGTCCAGCCACACTGCCGCTTGCCGTGCTCGAGCGCATCCGCGAGGAGCTGCTCGATTATCAAGGCTCGGGCATGTCGGTGATGGAGATGAGCCACCGGTCGGCCGAATATGAGGCCATCAACGCGAAGACGGAGCAGGGCTTGCGTAAGCTGCTGGGCATCCCGGAGGATTACGCGGTGCTGTTCCTGCAGGGCGGCGGGAGCGGGCAGTTCGCAATGGTCCCGATGAACTTGTACCTGCCCGGGAAGCCGGTGGATGTGCTGCACACCGGGTCGTGGACGGCGAAGGCGATTGAGGAGCTGAAGAAGCTGGCGGAGTACCGGCTGGCTGCGTCGACGGAAGCGGACAAGTTCACCCGCGTGCCGCGGCCGGATGAGATCAAGCTTGCGCCGAATGCGTCGTACGTTCACATCTGCACGAACAACACGATCGAAGGCTCGCAGTGGAGCGAGATCCCGGAGACAGGCGCCGTGCCGCTGGTGGCGGATATGTCGTCGGACATCGCATCGAAGCCGCTGGATGTGCGGCAGTTTGGGCTGATCTTCGCGGGAGCGCAGAAGAACCTGGGGCCTTCGGGCGCGACGATTGTCATCATGCGGCGCGATCTGGCGGAGCGCGCGGGAGACAAGGTCGCAAAAATTCTGCAATACCGGACGCACATCAAGGAGCATTCGCTCTACCACACGCCGCCGACGTTTGCGGTTTACATCGTCGGGCTGATGGTCGAGTGGATCGAGGCAGAGGGCGGGCTTACGGGAATCGCCAGGCGCAACGACGCCAAGGCGGCCAAGCTCTACGCCGCCATCGATGGCAGCGGCGGATATTATCGCTGCCCGGTGGAGAAAGCCTCGCGATCGAAAATGAATGTAGTGTTTCGCGTGGCGGGCGGCGACGAGGCGATCGAGAAGAAGTTCGCGACGGAGGCCGAGGCCGCTGCCCTGATCGGCGTGAAGGGACACCGTTCGGTCGGCGGCATGCGCGTTTCCCTGTACAACGCTGTGACCCCCGAGGCTGTCGATACGCTGCTGAGCTTCATGAGCGAGTTTCAGCGAAAGAATGGCTAGAGGCCGTGATTTGTGACTTGTGACTCGTGGGAGCCGCTGCTGCTGCCGGGGATTTCTCGACTTTATCGAGTGCTGGAATTCTTAGATTGGCTAGGAACTGGATGCCACAGAGTGTTGTATGCTTACAACACTTAGCTTGACATCGGCATTTCCCACCATTATCGTCGTATTTCAATGAAATTAGCCCCCCAAACGACCTCAAGAGCCGTTTTCCGACGTTCCACCGCAGAAAGGGTGGCTCGCCTAGGGCGACGACTCAACACCCGGGAAGGGCAACCTCCGCTCGACGAATACTACAATTCCCTCTTCACGGCATTTGGGCCGCAGCACTGGTGGCCCGGGAAGACGCAATTCGAGGTAATCGTAGGGGCGATTCTGACGCAGAACACTTCCTGGACGAACGTCGCGCGGGCGGTCGAGAACCTGCGAGGCGAAAGGTTACTTACGCCGACCGCGATTGAGCGCGCACCCCTCCCGCGCATCGAGGCCTTGATTCGTCCTTCGGGGTACTTCCGGCAGAAAGCGAGGAAATTGAAGACATTCTGCGCGTTCTTGCGCGCGGAATATCGGGGCTCGTTGAGGCGAATGTTCGAGGCTCCCACGAACGTGCTGCGCGAGAAGCTGCTGGGCGTTTTCGGCATCGGGCCGGAGACGGCGGATTCGATTCTGCTGTATGCCGGCGGGCATCCGGTGTTCGTGGTGGACGCGTACACGAAGCGCATGCTGACGCGCCACGGCTGGGCTGACCGAGAGGCGAAATACGAAGACCTGCGGTGGATCGTCGAGCGGCAATTCCCCGGCGATAGCGAGCGTTTCAACGAGTTCCACGCGCTGATCGTGAATACCGGGAAAAACTTCTGCCGGGCGCAGGACCCGCTTTGCGGCGAGTGTCCGCTGGGGCGATACCTCGAGGAGGGCCGGTGAGCGTGAAGCCTCAGCGGGAGCGTAAGCGACAGTGGTGGCCTATTTTGGGTGCCGTGGTTGCCGTGCTGCTGGCAGCGGCGGTGATTACGCTCGGATCCTTCCGAGTACCACTGCAACCAGATGAACGAAGCCCCGCCTACGTTTTCTTCCCGCTTTTCACACTGATCGCGGCGACCTTTTTTGTTTTCTCCCTGATTCTTGGCCGGAGCCTCTTCCGTCTTTGGGTTGAACGCCGCAGCGGGCTGCTCGGCTCACGCTTCAAGGTGAACATGGTGCTGGGCGCCATGGGGGTGTCGCTTTTTCCGGTGGTTGTCATGTTTTTCTTCAGCTACGGAATTGTGAACCGGACGCTGAATCTCTGGTTCCCGCAGCCGCTCGAAATCGCCAACGAGCAGGGCCAGGAATTACTTTCGCAATTCGAGACGTCCGAGTTCAACGGCTTGAACGAACTTGCGACGAGCGCATCGGAGCACGGGGTGCTGAACAAAGCCTTCCTGAGCAAGCCCGGTGTGGCAGACAGGTTTTGGATCGTCGATTCCACTGGCAAAACCGTCTCCGGGCCTGGTTCCGCGAACCCACCTGCCGGAAATCCTGCTTCCAGCGCCAAGCCCATCTCGCCCGAGCGGCTTCTGACTCTCAAGGGCGGCGCGCAAGTCTGGAAGATGGACGGGCAGTTCTATCTTGCGGGCAGCGCTTCCCTGAAAGATGGCACTCTCTACGTGGCGCGGCTTCTGCCGGCCGACTTCCCCGATCGCTACGCAAACGTACTGGCTCAGACGCAGACTTATCTCCGCCAAAAACAGCAGCTGCGCGCTTACAAGCGAGCGACGCTGTTATGGCTCGCGTTGATTACATTGATACTCCTGTTTGCCACGACGTGGATCGCACTATTTCTTTCGAAGCGCGTGACGGTGCCGATTCAGGCGCTGGCCGAGGCGACGCGCGAGATTTCGCACGGCAATTTCGATTACCGCATCGAAGACGTGCGGGCGCGCGACGAGCTGGGGATGCTGGTGCGGTCGTTCAACCGGATGACGGAACAACTTGGCGAAGGGCGCCGACAGATTAACGAGTTCACGCAGAGCCTGGAGCAGGCGATTCAGGAACGCGAGCGGCGGCGGCAACTGATGGAGGCGATTCTCGAGAATATTCCGACGGGCGTGGTTTCGCTGAATGCGTCGGGGGAGATCGCGCGCGTCAACACGGCGGTCGCATCAATTCTCGGCGACTACGCACGCACCGCAGCCACGCTGCAACAACTGCTCGGAGAAGACGCGGCGCGCGACGTGTTGCACTTGATGCGGCGGTCGCTGCGGATGGGCGCGGCGTCGCACGAAATCGAAATCGCGGCGGGCGGGCGGCTGGTGCGGACGGCGGTCACGGTGAGCTCGCTTGGGCCGCGGAAAGCGAATCCAGGCTTCGTTGTCGTGATCGACGACTTGACCGATCTGCTGCACGCGCAGAAGACCGCGGCATGGCAGGAGGTGGCGCAGCGGATCGCGCACGAGATCAAGAACCCGCTGACACCGATCCAGATTTCGGCGCAAAGGCTGCTGAGATATCTCGACCGCACTCCGGCGGCGCAATTGGGCGGCGCGCGCACGGAATTCGAAAAGCTGGCCGCCGAGTGCGCAAAGTTGATCGAGCGTGAAGTGCAAACACTCGAATCGCTGGTCAACGAATTTTCGCAGTTCGCACGATTCCCCGCCGCGCGGCTGGCGCCTGCCGACCTGAATGCGATCGTCACCAGCGCGCTCGATCTCTTCCGCGGCCGCCTGGACGGCGTGACGCTGCGCGCGGATCTTGCTCCTTCTTTGCCACCGGTGAAAGCTGATCCGGAGCTGATGCGGCAGGTGATCGCAAATCTGATCGACAACGCCGCCGAGGCAATGGAAGGCTCGCCGCTCCGGCGGCTCGGCGTGGCCACGCGCGTCGATAGCGATGGCGACGCCGTCGAGATCGAGATTTCCGACAGCGGCCACGGAATTTCCCCGGCCGACAAAGATCGGCTTTTTTTGCCGCACTTTTCGACCAAGGACCGCGGCACGGGGTTAGGGCTCGCGATCGCCAGCCGGATTATCGCCGAGCACAACGGCACCATTCGCGCGGAGGACAATCTGCCGGTGGGCACGCGCTTCGTGGTGCGATTCCCGGCCGTCGAACCGGCGACTGTGCCGGCGGCAGCCCCGGCGGGAACGTCGGTGAGCTAGGACATGCCAGCATCGATTCTCATCGTCGACGACGAAAGCGGCATCCGCGAGTCCCTCGGGGCGCTTTTGCGCGACGAAGGCTACGACGCCGAGGCCGTCGCCTCAGGCGAGGAGTGTCTCGACCGGCTGAAGCGGCGAAACTTCGACCTGGTCCTGCTCGATGTGTGGCTCAACGGGATGGACGGGCTCGACACCCTCGAGCGCATGCAGGCGCACGGCCCCGCGCCCATGGTGGTGATGATCTCGGGGCACGGCAACATCGAGACGGCGGTGCGCGCGACGAAACTGGGCGCCTTCGATTTCATCGAGAAGCCGCTGTCGATCGAGAAGGTAGTGCTTGTCGCGCGAAATGCGCTCGAATACCTGCGCCTCGAGGAAGAAAACCGCCGATTGCGCGCCGAACTCGAAGAACGCCACCAGATTCTTGGCGCGAGCGTTCCGATGAAAGCGCTCCGTCAGCAGATCGCGCTGACCGCGCCCACGAACGGCCGCGTCCTGATCTACGGCGAGAGCGGTACGGGCAAGGAACTCGTTGCTAGAGCCCTGCACGCGAACAGCCCGCGGAGCGCGATGCCCTTCGTGGAAGTGAACTGCGCGGCGATTCCGGAGGAGTTGATCGAATCCGAGATGTTTGGCCACCGCAAGGGCAGCTTTACCGGCGCGAGCGAAGACAAGGTAGGGAAATTCCAGAAGGCCGATGGCGGCACCCTTTTCCTCGACGAAGTCGGCGACATGAGCCTGAAGACGCAATCGAAAGTGCTGCGCGTCCTCGAGGAGCAGCGCGTGGAACCGCTGGGTTCGAATCGGCAGGTGAACGTGGATGTGCGCGTGATCGCGGCGACCAACAAAAAGCTCGAAGACGAGATCGGGCGGAACACGTTTCGCGAGGATCTTTTCTACCGTCTCAACGTGATCCCGTTTTACGTCCCGCCGCTGCGGGAACGGACCGAAGATTTGCCCGTGCTGGCGGCGCATTTCCTGAACGAATTCTGCGACGCATACGGAAAGAAAGCGAAGGATTTTACAGCGCCAGCGATGGAGGTTTTGCTCGCGTATCCCTGGCCGGGCAACGTGCGCGAGTTGCGGAATCTGGTCGAGCGGCTCGTAATCATGTGCCCTTCGCCGAAAATCGAGCCGCACCATCTGCCGCCCGAGCTTTTCCGCGGGGCGTCAAAAAGCCCACAGAAACCGTACGAGAGCTTGCAGGAAGCGCGCGCAGCCTACGAGCGTGATTTCGTCCTTCGCAAGCTCGAAGAAAATCGCTGGAACATGACCAAGGCCGCGGCGGCGCTGGGCCTCGAGCGCAGCCACCTCTATCGCAAGATGCGTTCGCTCGGCATCGCGCCATCGAAAGCTTCCTAGTAAGCACGATCTCTCTTGCGGTTCAATTCGCTCTGCGATATCGTTCGCCCCGCGCGGGCGGCGCGATTTGCACTTCCATCGACAGCCCTCAGGAGTCATCTAGTGAGCTTGCGGCAACGACTGTTCTACGCAGCGATATTCCTTTGTCTCGTGGCACTCATCGGCTGGCCGAAGCTCGGAGCGCAGGAGTCCGCCGCAAAACCGGGCGCTTCACAAACGCTGCCCGGCCTGATCAGCAAAGCCCAGCTGGATCCGCCGTTGACGAGCCGGCTGCGCGAGATGCGCTTCAGCCCCAACGGCGCAAGCCTCCTGATGCAGGACGATTCCGTGGCGTACGTGATCGCGACGAATCCTTTGGCGATCCAGCTCCAGCTTGCTGCAAGCCGACTCCTGCCCATGCGATTTTCTTCGGATTCGCAGCAATTGGTAGCCGCCACTCGCAACATGCAAGTGGCGGGGTACAAGATCCACGAGAAAACCGCCGCCTTCCAAAAAACACTGGGCGACGGGAAGGAATGCTACGCAGCGGCCCTCTCCAACGATGGCGAGCTATATGCGTGCCTCGACGACAAATCGGAGCTGCACGTCTTTCGCACGCGTACGGGCGAGCAGATTTTCGACAAAACCATTGGCGAGGCCCCCTCATTTTCCTTTCCTCTTCCTGCGCCCTATCATATCGGCCTGGCCCGTTCGGAGCCGTTCGGCTATTTCCTGACGCCGAACTACGTGCCCTTCGATGCGGCCACGACCGCTGCCATGCTGGATTTTTCCGCCGATGGGCACTACCTCATCGCGCGCAGCAAGTTTCTCCAGCAGCCTGCTGAATTGATCGACTTGCAGACCAAGAAGACGATCGGGATGCCCAAGGCGCTGCGCGCGGCCGCCGATATGGGTACGGTAACTTTTGTCGCTCCCGACCGCGCCGTGACAACCACTTTCGGGAGCAGGAACGAAGCGGAGTTGGTGTCGTTTCCCGCCGGCGAGACCCTCGGAAAACTCGATTTTGGCGGTTTCCTGCAAGCAACGGACAACCCGCGCTATGTAATCGATGTTCCCTTTGACATGAGCGGGGTGAAATTGGTCGACCTGCAAACGGACAAGTCCGTGGCGCAGCTTTCCATGGCCGGCAACGACGTGGACGACAAACTGATCGCCTCGTACACAAGTGACGGCTTCCTGACGCTCACGCAAATCGGGGCGGCTCAGCCGCTCGTGCGTGCGCGAACGCCGGTCTCTCCGCTACCGCTTTTGCGAACGGCCGCGGTGTCGCCGGGGCTGGATACGATTGCCGTGGGAATTGACGGCAACGCCGGCGTCTACAGCGTGCCGACGGGCAAGCGCATCGCGCCGTTTATGGGGCTCAGCGGCGGCTGGTGCCCGAATGACCAGACCTGTTATATCCGTGTCCCCGGGATTCCACCCGCCGGGTCCGCGCTTGAAAGCGTGGATTTGAAGAGCGGGGCAACTTCGAATCTGACCACCCTCAAGGAAGCGCCTTACTCAAACGAAAACATCTCTTCGGGCGTTGTGCTGCTCGCGCATCGGGTGCCTCCTCCCAAGCCGGGCGCGATGCCGGCGATGGGAGGCCGAAACTTTCCATACGAGATCCACGCGCTCGATCCCCAGAACGGCGCCGAGATCTGGCAGCGTTCGTTCACCATCGATCCCTTGAGTCAAAATTTAGCCATAAAAAGCACTCCGGTGGTTTATACCGACCCGCAGGGCGACCGAATCGTCTTCGGCTGGGGAGCAAAGACCGGCGGGGGCAAAGAAGCGGCCGAACATAATCCAGCGGCGAAGAACCTGATGAAGCAGGTCAAGGTGACCGACCATGACGCGGTGTTTGAAGTTCTCGACGCACGCAGCGGCAAAACCATCGGCGCTGCGTTCGTGCAGACAGATTCGGGTGCGGACACGTTCGATTCCGTATTCTCGGAGGGCGACTGGCTCGTGCTGGTAAAGGGCGGCCGGACCGTCAGTGCGTTTTCGCTTTCGGCCGACTCGCAAGTGGCGGAGGAAACGGGGTACGGCCCGGCCATTTCGGCGGAGGCTGGCCTGCTAAGCGTCGTGGGTGACGGCGGGCATTTCACAATCGTCGATCTCAAGGCGCCGTCGCAAAAGCGCGAATACACGTTTCCGAGCAGCGTCGCATACGCGCACTTCTCGGCGGACGGCAAGCGCATTCTCGTGATAACCGAGGATCAGATCGTCTACGTCCTCAGTGTCACCGCGCCGTGAACCTTTAAGGCTCAGTCTCTTCCTGCTGCATTTCGCCGAGCTGCTCGAGCTGGCGATGCCAATCGAGCTGGCGGACGATGGCTGCATTCTGCCGCCAGTTCGCCTGCACCTTTACGAAAAGCTCGAGGAAGATGTGTGAGCCCAGGATCGATTCGAGTTCCTTCCGCGCCTGCGTGCCGATTTTCTTGATCGTCTCGCCGCCGTTGCCGATGAGGATTCCCTTCTGCCCTTCACGCTCGACGTACATCGTGGCGCGAATCTTGATCAGCTTGTCCGATTCCTCGAAGGAGTCGACGAGGACGGCGACCGCGTGTGGAATTTCTTCGCGCGTGGCGAGGATCGCTTTTTCGCGCACGATTTCGGCGGCGAGGAAGCGCTCGGGCTGGTCGGTGAATTGGTCCTGCGGGAAGTGTGGCGGAGCCTCGGGCAGGCGGGCGAGCCAGCCCTTCACCAGATCGGGGCAGCCGTCGCCGTTGAGCGCGGAAATCGGGAAAATCTCGGCAAAATCGAAAGCCTGGTGATAGCGGTCGATCAGCGGGAGCAGGAGATCCTTGCGCATGGTATCTACTTTGTTCAACAGCAGGAATACGGGGCCGTGAAAACGCTTCACCCATTCGATTGCAAAGCGGTCGCCCGCGCCGAAGTCGGCGGTGGCGTCGACGATGAGCGAGAGAATGTCGATGCCTTCGAGCGACTGCTGCACCTCGTCCATCATCTGCCGGCTGAGGACGCTATCGGGCTTGTGGATGCCGGGCGTGTCGATCAGGACGATCTGCGCGTCGTCGCGATTCACGATGCCCTGAATGCGATTCCGCGTAGTCTGCGGGCGCGGCGAAACGATGGCGACCTTGCGGCCCACCAGCGTGTTGACGAGAGTCGATTTCCCGGCGTTGGGGCGGCCGATGATCGCGACGAAACCGGCTTTGAAGGGCATCTGCGAGAATTGTACGCTACGAATGCGGCGAGAAGGTGGCAAAGCGACCGCGTACAACAGCGCTCCGTGGGATGGCATCGCTGCTGGCTCATCCGTGGAGTCTCGGGGCATGCGGGGAGCACGCCCGGGCAAGCACGGGCGGCAAGCGGCGGTGGCAAGCCACCGCACTCCACATCCATCGCAGCCGCTTCAAGCTGACTGGTCCAGGACGATTTTGATGCGGAGGTCGCGGGCGCGCGGGTCGTCGAATTCGGCGAAGAAGATGGATTGCCACCGGCCGAGCGCCAGGCGGCCGTTCTCGATGAAGATGGTTTCCGACGAGCCGACGAGCGCTGTCTTAATGTGCGAATCGGCGTTGCCCTCGGCGTGCGTGTAATTGGCGGCGTGCGGGATCAGCCGATCGAGCGCGGCTTCGATGTCGCGAGCCACAGCAGGATCGTCGCCTTCGTTCACCAGAATGCCCGCGGTCGCGTGCGGCACGTAGAGGTGGCAGACGCCTTCAGAGCAGCCGGAATCTCGCACGGCTGCTTCGATTCCGGCCGTTACATCTTTCAGCTCGGTGCGACGGGAAGTCCGTACGCGAAGCGTGAGCGTGAAGGAGTGCCCTTGCTGCTGCGTCTTCTGCGTGGCCACGAAAGTCACGATGCCATCCGCGGCGCCAAAGATCAATACAGCTGATTTAGAGAGATTGGATTCCGTCGTCGTGCGCGCTAATGGGCGCCGCCCGAAAGCTCGCGGATAATATCGCTCACGAAAGCCTTCGCGTCTCCGAAGAGCATCAGCGTTCGGTCGAGGTAATACAGCGGATTGTCGATTCCGGCGAAGCCCGGATTCATACTGCGCTTGATGACCATCACGGTCCGGGCCTTGTCGACATCCAGGATTGGCATGCCATAGATTGGACTGCTGGGATCGGACCGCGCGGCGGGGTTGGTCACGTCGTTGGCTCCGATGATTAGCGCGACGTCGGTTTGGGAAAGTTCGGAGTTGATGTCGTCCATCTCAAGCAGACGGTCGTACGGGATATCAGCTTCCGCCAAGAGCACGTTCATATGGCCGGGCATGCGGCCGGCGACCGGGTGAATGCCGAACTTCACGTCCACGCCCTTCTTGGTTAGAACGTCATACAGCTCGCGGACCTTATGCTGCGCCTGCGCCACCGCCATGCCGTAGCCCGGGACGATCACCACCGTGCTCGCGGCTGCGAGAATTGCAGCAGCTTCTTCGGGTGAGGCGCTCCGCACCGTTCTCCCCTCGGTGACGGCTGCGGCCGAGGCCTGCACCTGGCCGAACGCGCCGAACATCACGTTCGTAAACGACCGGTTCATCGCCTTGCACATGATCACCGAGAGGATGAAGCCGGAAGAACCATCGAGCGCGCCTGCAACGATCAGGACTTTGCTATTCAGCACAAATCCCAGGAGGGCGGCGGAAAAGCCGGCATACGAATTCAATAGGGAGATGACGGTCGGCATGTCCGCCCCGCCGATCGGCGTCACAAGCATGATGCCGAAAATCAGCGCAACTCCAACCATGGTCGGAAACAGGAACGCGTGATGATTTGGATCGATGGTCAGACCAATTGCGATGAGAAGCGCCGCGCCGAGTGTCGAAAGGCTGACGAAATTCTGCCCGGGATAGGTCATCGGCCGCTGAGGCAGAATCTCCTGCAGCTTTCCAGCGGCGATCAAGCTTCCCGTGAAGGTGAGCGATCCGATGATCACTTCGAGGCCGATCTCGCCCATCTGGAAACGAGTCACGTGGGGAACGCCGACGTAGTACTCGGCGATTCCGATCAACGCGGCAGAGAGAGCGCCGAACGCGTGGCTCAGGGCCGTCCGCTGCGGCACGGCCGTCATGTGGACCATGCCAAGGGGAATGCCGACGCCTGCGCCGACGATCAGCGCGATAACGATCCACTTGTATTGAACCAACTCCGGATTGAGTAGCGTGGCAGCAACGGCGAGGGCCGCACCAATTTCCCCCGCCAGCACGCCGCGCCGAGCCGTGACGGGCGAACTGAGCCACCGCAGCGCCAGAATGAAGAGGGCTACGGCGGCAATGAAAGCGAAATCGAGCAGCTGCTGGATGGCGAGGTGAGTCACTTTTGGGGCCTGCCCGTCTTGAACATGCGCAGCATGCGATCCGTGATGAAGAAGCCGCCGACCATATTGCTGAACGAGGCAGCCACTGCGATCGCTCCGAGAGTGGTCGAAAGAACCGTTTCATGACGGCCGGTGATGATGATCGCGGCCACGACGACAATAGCGTCGAGCGCGTTGGTGAGCGACATCAGCGGCGTGTGCAGCAGGGGCGAAACGCGCTTGATGACCTCAAAGCCGACAAATCCCGCCAGGATGAATAAGTAGAGATTTGAGATGAAGTCCGCCGGCACGATCCCTCCTTACGAAGATTGGGCCACCAGCGCCGGCAGGCCGAAAAACTCCCGCACGCGCGCATTCGCCACTTCCCCGCCCCGGGTCAACAGAGTTTCACGGACGATCTCGTCCTGGAGATTCAGGTTGAGCTTGCCGTCTTTCACCAGAAGCAACAAGAATGCGGTGAGGTTGCGCGCGTAGAGCTGGCTCGCGTGGAATGGGACCGTGCTCGCCAGATTGATTCGCCCGATGATGGTGACGCCATGGTCGACGATCGTTTCACCAGATCGTGTGAGCTCGCAATTGCCGCCGCGCTCAGCCGCGAGATCGACGATCACCGAGCCGGGCGCCATTCCGTAAACCATCTGCGCGGTCACGAGCACCGGCGCTTTCTTGCCGGGCACGACCGCCGTGGTGATCACCACGTCGTTCTCGGCGATCACCTTTCCCATCAGCTCGCGCTGCTTGGCGTAGAACGCTTCGTCCTGAGCTTTCGCGTATCCGCGGGCGTCCTGCGCGTCCCCCGTTTCAAGCGGCAATTCGACGAACCGTGCGCCGAGACTTTGCACCTGTTCCTTCACGGCGGGGCGCAGATCGTAGCCCGAGACGACGGCCCCGAGGCGGCGAGCTGTGGCGATGGCCTGCAAGCCGGCAACGCCCGCGCCGATGATGAGGACGCGCGCCGGCGTGATCGTGCCCGCAGCGGTCGTCAACATCGGGAAAAACTTGGGCAGCATGTCCGCGCCAATCACCACGGCCTTGTAGCCGCACACGGTGGCCATCGACGAAAGCGCATCCATGCTCTGCGCGCGAGTGGTGCGCGGCATCAATTCGACCGAAAAGGCCGACACACCCGCCGCGGCGATTTCATGCACGATTTCCTTCGAACCAAGGGGACGCAAGAAACCGATGAGTAGCTGATCGCGGCGAAAAAGCGGAAGATCGGCTTTGCCGGTGCGGTCATTCGAGCCATAGCAAAGGACCTGAGTGATGATGTCGGCCTGTTGGAATACGGAAGCGCGATCGGGGAGAATCTTCCCGCCCTTTTCGACGTAAGCTGCGTCCGGATAGCCCGCCTCGCTGCCCGCCCCAGCCTCAATTACAACCTGTATGCCAGCCTTCGCGAGATTCGGGATTACCAGCGGTACCAGCGCCACGCGCCGCTCGCCCGGAAAACTCTCCTTGGGAACCCCGACAATCACCGATGTCCTCCGGAGCCTCTAGTGCATCGCGGCCATCGTCCAACACGCCGCTTCCGCAACGCGCCATTCTATACTTCTCGCTCCATAAGTCCACCCAAGTGTTGCAAAATATTCGCGCCGCACCCGGTCGCCGGCTCCAGGCGAAGACGTAGCGAATAGTATACCTGCGCTCTTGACAGCATGGCAGACGGAAAGGCGGCTGCGTATAATCGACCGGCGCGCGAGGCAGGTTCGCGCGGAGTCCGGTACCAAGGAGATTCGTTCATGGCTGCATCCTCGTGGAAAGGCTTTCTGGCCTTCGGCCTGATCTCGATCCCAGTGCGCCTCTCGCCCGCCGCGCGCACGGAACGCATCAGTTTCAATCAGCTACACAAGCTGTGCCACACACGGCTGAAGCAGCCGCTCTTCTGCCCCACGTGCAACCGCATGGTCGAGCGCAACGAAGTCGAGAAGGGCTATGAATACGAAAAAGATCAGTATCTGCTTTTCACCGAGGAAGAACTCGAGGCTGTGGAGCCCGAATCCGCGCGGACGATGGAGATTCTGGAGTTCGTGAAGTTGAGCGAAATCGATCCGGTCTATTTCGATG
This sequence comes from uncultured Acidobacteriota bacterium, assembly GCA_963814735.1. Lineage (GTDB taxonomy): Bacteria > Acidobacteriota > Terriglobia > Acidiferrales > UBA7541 > Palsa-295. Next base: position 302,631 of record CAWFEC010000004.1, read on the forward strand.
CATCCTATTATCTTGCGCCGGAAGAGGAAGGCCGCAAGGCGTACCAGCTGCTGTTGGCGGCGATGCGCGAGTCCGAGTACGCAGCAATCGCCAAGGTGAGCATGCACAATCGCGAGTACGTTGTGATCGTCCGGCCACAGGAGAAGGGCCTGACGCTGCACACGATGTTCTACGCAAACGAAATTCGCCCGGCCGTCGAAGCCGGCACGGACAAGGTGGAAGTGAAGGAACAGGAGCGCGCGCTGGCCGAGCAGCTCATCAAGAGCCTTGCCGCGCCATTCGAACCCGAGAAATATCACGATACCTATCAGACGGCGCTGCAGGAACTGATCGACGCGAAAGCCAAGGGCATGGAAGTCACTGCGGCGCCGCATGTGGCGCGCGCTCCCGTGATCGATCTGATGCAGGCGCTGAAGAACAGCCTCGCCGCGAAGCCCGGGCCTATGGCCGAGCGGAAATCGCTGGTTCGCGCCGTGCCCAAAGCCGAGCTGGAAACGATGCCTGCGAGGAAGTCCAAGCGCAAGACGGGCTAATGCCGTCGCTTCAGTCGTCCCGCAACCGAAGAACATCAATTTGAAATTTCGGGCGCGATATGCCAGCCTCAAATGAGCGGCTTTGGCGCGTAGCGAAAAGAGGAGAGAGAAGACGTGTTGCGTCTTGGGATCGTCGGCTGGCGAGGGATGGTCGGGAGCGTGCTCCTCGAGAGAATGCGGGAGGAACACGACTTCACGAACATCGAGCCGGTCTTTTTCTCGACATCCAACGCAGGCGGCGCAGCCCCGCGCGAAGCCAATGGCGAGCCGCTGAAGAATGCCGGTGACCTGCGTGAACTGGCGGCCTGCGATATCGTGATCAGCTGCCAGGGCGGAGACTACACGAATGAAGTCTACGCGCCGCTGCGCAAGGACGGCTGGAAGGGCTATTGGATCGACGCAGCCTCGACCCTGCGCATGGCCGATGACGCGGTCATCGTTCTCGACCCCGTGAACGCTGACGTGATTCGGGATGGCCTGCGCCGCGGGATCCGCACCTTCCCCGGCGGCAACTGCACCGTAAGCCTTATGTTGATGGCGGTCGGCGGGCTATTCAAGGCGGGGCTCGTCGAGTGGATGACGACGATGACCTACCAGGCCGCGTCGGGCGCGGGAGCTGCAACCATGCTTGAGCTCGTGAAGCAGATGGAGAGCCTCACCGATTCCACGCGCGCGCACCCTTCGGAGAGCGCGCTCGAGGTGGATCGCATGATGATCGAGGCGCAGCGCGATTCCAACCTGCCTGCGAAGGAGTTCGGCGCGCCGCTTGCGGGCAGCCTGCTTCCCTGGATCGATAGGGACATGCCCGGCGGCCAGACCCGCGAAGAATGGAAAGGTATCGCCGAAACGAACAAGATTCTGGGCCTCGACCCGCCCGTGCCCGTCGATGGCATCTGTGTCCGGGTCGGGACCATGCGCTGCCATAGCCAGGGCCTTTGCATCAAACTCAAAAGGGACGTTCCGCTCGACGAGATCGAAGGAATCCTTGCCGAAGCGAATGCGTGGGTCCGCGTAATTCCCAATACCAAGGAATCGAGCCTCCGCTGCCTCACCCCGACCGCCGTTTCGGGCACGCTCAATGTCCCGATTGGGCGGCTGCACAAGCTGAACCTCGGCGCCGAATTCCTCGGCGCGTTCACGGTGGGCGACCAGCTGCTCTGGGGCGCAGCCGAACCCCTGCGCCGCATGCTCGGAATCCTCCGCCAGCATCTGGACTCCTAAAGAAGCGCGCTCAAACTGCAGCGGGTGTATAATCCCCGCCGCTCCCTGTTCGAAACTCTGGTTGAAACATCCGGCACGTAACACGCGTATAGCAACGCAGGAGGTGGTTCATGGACCGCAAGTTTCTCGTGATTTTGTTTGGCGCGGCAGCGCTCGCGATGCCCGCCCTGGCGCAGCAAGGCGCCAGCTTCAATGGCACTTGGACCCTCGATAATGCGAAGAGCAGCTTCGGGCAGTTTCCGCCGCCGCAAAGCGAGACGGACACGATTCAGGTCAACGGCTCGGATTTCCAGCAGCACGTCACCAGCGTCGGCGCGCGCGGCACTCAGAACTACACGCGGGAGTGTACGCTCGATGGCAAAGAAGTCACATTCGCGCCGGACGATCCGAAGGCGCAACTCATGCCCGGTCTCAAGCTCAGCAAGATTCAGTGCGGCTGGGACGGGAATTCCGTGTTCGTTTTGGAGACGGTTCCCTTTCAGGGCGCGATTCTCACGGACAAGATGACGTTCTCGGTCGATGGCTCGACGCTCACCATGACGGGGCATATCGCCTCCGCCGCCATGAATGGCGATCGGACTTACGTCTATGACAAAGGCGGCTCCGCTGCAGCCGAGGCTGCACCGGCTACCGGCGGAATGGCCGCCGCGCCAGGAGCCGCTGCCATGATCCATACGGGAGGATCGCAGCCCGACTTGAGCGGCACTTGGAAGCTCGACACGGCGAAGAGCAATTTCGGCCAGATGCCCCCGCCGGCGAGTCAGGTGGACACGATCACCGAGGACGCTTCCTCCATCAAGATCGCCATCGACCAGAAGGGCGGCCCGATGGGTGATTCGGCCTATGCCGAGTCGCTCACCACGGACGGCAAGTCCGCAACCTGGCCCGGGATGGGAGGCACCCAAGTGACCGGCACGGCTCAGTGGGAAGGCAATGCTTTGGTGATTGACGCGAAGACCAGCTTTCAGGGCAGCGACGTCAAGATCAAGGACACCTACACGCTCAGCGCCGACGGCGATACGCTGACGGACGTGTCGCACGTCGAAACCAGCATGGGCAACTTCGACACGACGAACGTCTTCACCAAGTAGTTGCAGCCTCGATAGCGCGGGCGGGGCGGCAGGCCCTGCCCGCGATGTTTCTCTTTCTCTGCCTCGCCAAGAGCCTCCGCCTCCGAACCTCGCAAGAAGTGAGCACAAAAGCGCAAGCAGTTTCACAACGGCACAGCTCCGCCACAGATATTTCCTAGCTCAGTTACAGCTTGACTGAAAACTCTTAGCGACTTGCCGATATGAGGGTTGAGAGATTCCTGGTCCGGCCTTCCGAGGCGTGACTTCCGGAGCCGCAATGAGCGCTTTGCCTAAGCCAAGAACACCAAACATGCGCCAGATCGAGAGCCGCGAGTGGTCGCTCTCGTGGGCCGCGATCGCGGTGACGTTGCTGCTTACGGCGGGCTTGACCTCATTTGCGCTAGGCATCATTCACCCGCATTCCGAGGAAGCCGGCCGCGCCGACCTCGTAGTTGCGATTCGCGGGCTCGTCGGCCTGGTGTTCGTGTTTGATTTGTACGTGGTTTATCAGCAATTGCAGATCACACGAATGCGGCACCGCCTGTTGGAACGCGAAGAATTCTTTAAGCTCATCAGCGAAAACGTGGTTGACATGATCGCCGTCGTCGATTCGAACGGAAAGCGCATCTACAACAGCCCGTCCTACCAGCGGATCCTGGGCTACGCGCTCGATGAACTCGAAGCCACGTCGTCCTTCGACCAAGTGCACCCGGACGACCGCCAGATCGTAGTCGATGCGGCGGCCGAGGCACGGCGCACGGGGGTCGGCCGCCGGGTCGAATACCGGATGCGCCACAAGGACGGGAGCTGGGTCTACCTCGAATCCACCGCGAGCCCGGTAATGAACGCCAAGGGCGAGGTCGAAAACCTCGTCATCGTCAACCGCGACATCAGCGAGCGGAGGCGTCTCGAAGAGCAGCTTCGGCAATCGCAGAAGATGGACGCCATCGGGCGCCTCTCAGGTGGCGTCGCGCACGATTTCAACAATCTGCTGGGCGTGATCATCGGTTACGCCGAGATCATCCAGGAGCGCATCCCCGAATCCGACGCGATGCGCGCGCCCGTCGATCAGATCATCAAAGCCGGCAACCGCGCCTCTTCGTTGACGAAACAGCTCCTGGCCTTTAGCCGGCAGCAGGTTCTCGAACCGAAGGTTCTGCTGCTCAACGCCGTCGTTTCCGACACCGAAAAGATGCTGCGGCGCCTCATCGGCGAAGACATCGAGCTGCTCACAAGCCTGGACCCGGGGCTCGGGAAAATCCGCGCCGACCAGGGTCAGATCGAACAAGTGATCATGAACCTCGCGGTGAACGCACGGGATGCAATGCCGGAAGGCGGCAGGCTGGTGATCGAGACTTCCAACTTCGAAATCGACGACAAGTTTACGCGACGCTACGCCTATCCCGTGCTGCCGGGCTCATACATTTTGCTGGCCGTCAGCGATAACGGGATCGGGATGGACACGGCGACGCAGCAGAGAATCTTCGAACCTTTTTTCACGACCAAGGAAAAGGGCAAGGGAACAGGGCTCGGATTATCCACCGTTTACGGCGTCGTGAAGCAGAGTGGTGGATACATCGACGTTGTGAGCGCCCGTGGCAAGGGCACAACGTTCAACATTTATCTTCCGTGCGTCGGCCAAAACGCGATCGAGGCGAACACACTCGGGCCCGAACGCCCCGAAGAGCTTCGGGGAACGGAAACGATCCTCGTTGCCGAAGACGAAGACACGCTGCGCGCCCTGACGCGGCACCTGCTCGAGCTTTACGGATATCGCGTCCTCGAAGCGCCCGACGGAAACCAGGCGCTGCGTTTGAGCGAGCAGACGGCCGACGAAATTAACGTGCTCCTCACGGACGTCGTAATGCCCGGCATCAGCGGGCGCATCCTGGCGGACCAGCTCAAGCAGAAGCGCCCCGACGTAAAGGTCGTATTCATGTCCGGCTACACGGGACAACGCGTGGGCGAAAAGGACATCCTCGAGCCGGGTAGCCTCTTTTTGCAAAAGCCGTTCACGCGCGAGGGCCTGGCCCGCAAAATCCGGGAAGCGCTGCACGTTTCGACCGCGGCGCCGGTCGCCTGAGATTGAAAAATAGCAAATAGCAGGAAAACGAATCGAGGACCCGACGATGGCCAAGATATTGATCGTGGATGACGACGCGGACATGCGCAGTCTCCACAAGATGCGCTTGAACGACACCTACGAAATTCTGGAGACGGAAGATCCTGAGGAAGCTCTTGGCCTGGCGCTCGAGCATAAGCCCGCGGCCATCCTGCTCGATCTGATGATGCCGCGGCTTTCCGGCTTCGAGCTCTGCCACACGCTGCACACGTTGAGCTATACCTCGCGCATCCCAATCCTCGTCATCACTGGCGAATCGGCGGCCAAATACCAGCGGCATTGCGAAGGCCTTGGCGCGAGCGCATTTTTCGAAAAGCCGGTCGACTACAAGGAACTCAAGAAAAGGATCGCCGATGCTTTGCAAACGAACCAGCCCGAACGCCGGGCGCATGTGCGCGTGAAAATGCGGGTAGTTCTCAGGCTGCGAGGGATTGATTCCGCCGGCAAGCCATTCGAGCAGCCCACGGTCACGGACAACGTGAGCCCTGCCGGATTTCTCGCCGGATGCATGGCCTCGCTCAATCAGGGAGACGTGGTCGAGGTTTTCGTTTCCGGCGAAGCGGAACGCTTTGCGGGCCGCGCCAAGGCCGTCCGCTGCGAATCGCGGGGCGCGCCGTGGCAGCGTTATGGCTTCCAATTCATCGAAACAACGTCGGAGTGGGTGTTGCAGGCAAGCCGGTAGCCCTCACCCGCTCCGGATTTCCTCCTTGCGTCGCCGCGGCAGGCCACCGGCGCCATTTCCACCGTGTCGCGGCAGCTAATGATTTCTTGAAACGTCTGTACCCCAGAGAACACAATATAGTTGCAGGGTTCGCGCGGGATACCGGATAATTTGCCAATCGAGGCGGATTGGTGTTGATACTTCCCCGGCCCGTGCCAGCGCCATGAATTGTCCTCAGTGCAGCACCGCTAACCCGGACTATGCAGAATCCTGCTCGCACTGCGGCAGCCTGATCTCCGGAAGCACGGAGACCGTCCAGCTCACCGACACTACCGCCCTCTCCGCGGGCAGCGATTTTGGCACGCGCTATCGCATCGTCTCCCTCCTGGGGCAAGGCGCGATGGGCCGTGTCTACAAGGCTTTCGACAAAGACCTCGAGCGTGCCGTGGCCATCAAAGTGGTTCGCCCCGGGATGATGACGGAGTCCGATGCCCTGAAGCGCTTCAAGCAAGAGCTGCTCCTCGCGAGCAAAGTTTCCCACAGAAACATCCTCCGTATTCACGACCTCGGCGAAGTAGGCGAGACGAAGTTCATTTCAATGGCATACGTCGAGGGCAGCGATCTGAACAAGATCATTCGGGAGAACCCGAAGCTGCCGTTCGAGCGCATCCAACACTTTGCCGAGCAGCTTGCCGATGCGCTGGCCGCCGCGCATGCGGAAGGTGTGATCCACCGCGATCTCAAACCGCAGAATATTCTCATCGGAACGGACGATCACCTGTACGTTTCGGACTTCGGCCTCGCCAAGTCTTTCGAAAAGGATGCGGTTGGAATGACGCGCACCGGCGTCTTCCTCGGCACGCCGCTCTACATGTCGCCGGAGCAGGTGGAGGGCAAGTCTGCCGACCAGCGGAGCGACCTCTATTCCTATGGCCTGATTCTCTACGAAATGGCGACCGGTGCAGTTCCTTTCTCCGGCGATTCCACGTTCAAGGTGATGTACGACCGGCTGAAGACGAAACCCAAGAGCCCTCGCCTGCAGAATCCGGAGATTCCCGCATGGTTCGATCGGATCATCATGCGCTGCCTCGAAAAGGACCCGGCCAACCGCTATCAAAACGCTGACGAAATCTTCACCGATTTGCGCGGCTCGCGAGCCACGGCCTCCGCGAGCCGGTCGATTCAGATCACGCTGCCCCAATTTACCGACCGTAAGTGGATCTGGTGGGCTGGCGGCGGCGTGTTCCTTCTGGTGGCGCTGGCGTTTGCGATTCCACCGGTGCGGCATATGATCCTGCCTCACTCGGGCGGCACAGGGTCAGGCTCTCAAGTGGCGGGCGTGCCTGCCTTGTCGGCTGGCAAGTTCCTGGCGATCCTCCCATTCAAGGTGCTCGGAGACGAACAATCTCTCGATTACGTCGCGGAGGGCCTGAACGAGTCGCTGTCCGCGAAGCTGTTCCAGCTCAAGGATCTCCGCATGGCGTCTGATACGAGTCTTTCGAACCTCTCCGCGAAAGATCCGATCGAAAAGATCGCGCGAAGCCTTGGCGTGAACCTGATCGTGGATGGTTTGATTCAGGGTGACGCGAACCAGATGTCGATCATCGTGACCTTGTACGATGTCGCCGACGGCAAAAAACTCTGGACTCAGCAGTTCTCAGGCGTACCGAAGGACGTTCTGTCGCTTGAGGACCAGATCTCGACGCAGCTCGTGACCGCCTTGCAAATCAAGCCGACCGACGAGGAAATGGCGCGCGCTTCCGAGCGCCCCACCGATAATATCGACGCTTACGATCTCTACTTGCACGGCCGGCAGGCACTCAAAGGTCCGGAGCGTACGAAGGCCGCAAAATCCGCCCTCGACTTCTTCCAGCAGGCCATCCAGAAGGATTCCGGGTTTGCACTCGCGTATACGGGCGTGGCCGACGCGTCGCTCGTGATGTACGACAACACTAAGGACAGCTTCTGGGCCCAGAAGGCCACGGGCGCGGCGCAGCGGGCCGAGCAACTCAAAGACAACCTGCCCGAGGTTCATTTTTCCTTGGGAAGCGTTTATCAGAAAACGGGCAAGATGTCCCAGGCCATCGCCGAGCTCGATCGCGGCCTGAAGCTCGCTCCAAACTCCGAGGCAGGCTACGTGCGTCTGGGGACCGCCTACACCGATGCCGGCCAGCAGCAAGAAGCCATAGCCGCCTTCAAGAAGGGCATCGAAGTCAATCCATACTACTGGGGGGGCCACAACGAACTCGGGCGCGCCTACTTCTCCATCGGAGAGAACGAAAAGGCGCTTGCTGAATTCCAGCGCGTCACCGAGCTGGAGCCGGACAACGTGACCGGCTGGAACAACGTGGCCACTATCTATGAACGCATGGGCCAATACGCGGACAGCATTCCGGCCTACCAGAAATCGATTCAACTCTCCCCAACATGGCTGGCCTATTGCAACCTCGGATACGTGTACACGATTCTGAAGCAGTATCCGCAGGCGATCGATTCGCTTGAAAAGTCAGTCGCCCTCGGTCCGAACCAGGAATTCTGCGTGGGCAATCTCGCGGATGCCTATCGTTACGCTGGGGAGACCGATAAGGCTCAAGCTACATACGAGAGGGCCATCTCTCTGGCTTTTCAGGACTTACAGGTCAACCCGCAGAACACGGAAGACATGGGCGACCTCGCCGAGTATTTTGCCAAGAAGGGCGAGCCGGATCGAGGCATGGATTTCATTCGCCGAGCCCGTGCAATCGACAGCAAGAACGTCGAGCTGATTTTCACCCAGGCAACGGTCGAAGCGCTCGCGAATAAGCCTGCGGACTCGCTTCGCACCCTGCACGAGGCATTGCAGAAGGGGTACCCGGTGAAGGAAGTTGATTCGAACCCTGACTTCGCAAACCTCCAGAACAACAAGGACTTCCAGGCACTCCTGAAGCAGTTCAGCCAACCAGCACACTAAGATCTGGGTAGGGCTGCCGCCAAACAAAAACGGGCCGCATGGAGCGGCCCGTTGAGAGATGCTGGAAAGTAGTGCCGTTATTCGGTGACCCTGCGACGACGCAGGAATGTGATGGAAGCCAACCCCACCAGCAGCAGCGCAAGAGAACCAGGTTCAGGCAAGGACTGCAACGGTGCGTTGTTCGCGGCAATATCATACAGCTGATTGGGGGCGAAATTGGGCGAATCGGCCGTACCGTCAGGCGCATTGTACGTGATGTAGCAACCACCGGGATCGGCCGAACCCGCAACGTTGCCGCCTTCGCTAGCGCCCGGAATTCCGAAGATAAAATCGTCCGCGTCGCAATTGCCGTCGTTGATGACACCAAGCGACGTCAGCAAACTCTCAAGCGCCGTGCCGGTGGGCAGAGTAGGCGCGCTCAGCGTGCAACTATCAACGCCGCCCGTGTTGTACTGTCCGTTGCAGTCCCCACTCTCAGTCCAGTTGAGAAATGACAACGGACCACTGAAATCCGACGTGAGCGCCGAGGTCACGGTCAGCCCACCGTTCGGGGCCGACGGTGTAATGGTAGAGCTGTTCTCCACGGCAAACACGATCGTCGTAATCAACTGCCCCGCTCCTACTAGACACTCGCTACCGAAGCCTCCGAGTGCATCAGTCGTGCCTTGGAGAGATCCGCATATCGGAACAGTCGGATCAATGCCGCCGCCACCGATACCCACGCGGCCATCGCCAAGCGTGTCTGCGCGTACGGCACCCGCAGCGAAACAGATCACCGCGGCCACCACTAAGGCATTCATCAGCTTCAATGGGCTACCCTCCAAGGAAAAACCAACCTCGTACATTGTCTAGCACGCCGGGTGCCAAATTGCCTCGCCACAGGACGCCTTAAGTGGCTTCTTTTCATACGGTCGGCCACGCCCAAACCGCCCCTAAATCCTCAGCATGCAAACGTTTGCACATGTTGGGCAGTTGCGCAGTCGGCTCGTCCCTCACATACCCACCCTGGGGAGCATTCGATTGCGCCGATGTCCAACAACAATCGACCCCACCGAGGCCCGTAACGCACCCCTGTCGCGACGCCTTCGCTGCGTGTTACAATCCCCGCCGCGTTCGCGCAGGGATCAAGATTCCCCATGTCTGCCGACCAAGACACGAGCATCGAACTCATCGCGCCCGATCGGTCGCGGCAGATCATTCACGTCGCCGCGTCTCCGTTCCTGATTGGCCGCGGCAGCGATAGCGGCAACCACCTTCAACTCAACGACCGCCGCATCTCGCGCCAATGCGCGGCCATCATCTCCGAAGGCGGACACTACTACATCGAGAACCGCGGCCAGAAGCTCGGCATTTTCGTCAACGGCGAGAAGACCGATCACCGCCAGCTGAATGACGGCGACGTCATTTCCTTCGGCCTCGCCGATTCCTACGAAATCATCTTCCGCTCTTCGAGCAACGGCGCCGTGGTTCCCGACATGATGACGCTGATCGGGAAAATGCCGGACACGCAGACTACACCTGGCCCCGGCGCCGGCCTGAGCAAGCTCAATCTGCTTCTAGAAGCAAGCATGCTCCTGCACTCGACGCTTCCGCTGCAAGCCGTCCTCAGCACGGTGCTCGATCACGCTATCGCGGTCACCGACGCCGACCGCGCGCTTCTGCTCGAGCCTGACGTAACAGGAAAGCTCCAGCCGCGCTTCGCGCGTGGGGCAGGCCTCGTGCGATTGCCTTCCGAGAGCTTCTCGCCGAGCCAGACGGCCCTGCGCATGGCCCTCGAACAGCGCTCCAGCATCATCACCGAAGATCTCGCGCAAGCCGATAGCGGCCTGCAGGCCGCGCAGAGCATCGTCTCGCAGCAACTTCGCGCCGTAGTCGTGATCCCGCTATACGCCGGCGGCCGCACGCTGACGACGGAATCCGGCACCCGCCACCGTGGCGATCTGCTCGGCGCGCTCTATCTCGATTCGCGCCGCCGCGCCGCCTTCTCGAAGCTCGACCGCCAGATTCTCGACGCGCTCGCCGTCCAGGCCGCCAGCATCCTCGACAACGCCCGCATGGTCGAGCGCGAGCGCCAGCGGCAGCGCCTCGAGCAGGAGGTCAACATCGCGCGCGACATTCAGCAAGCGCTCTTGCCGCGCGGCCTCCGCGATTTCCCGCATCTCAAGGTCGCCGGCATCAACATCCCCTGCCTTGCCGTTGGCGGCGACTACTTCGACGTCTTCAAAATGGCGGACGGCCGCACCGCCTTTCTCATCGCCGACGTTTCCGGCAAAGGCCTTGGCGCCGCGCTCCTCACCACGATGCTCCAGGGCGCGCTGTCAGGCCTGATGCTCGGCGCCGACCCCGCGCCGATGTTCCGTCACCTGAATAATTTTCTGTGCGAGCACGCGGAAGTCGGCCGCTACGCCACCGTCTTCTTCGCGATTCTGCACAACGACGGCACCCTCGAATACATCAACGCCGGCCATCCCTCGCCGCTCCTGCTTCGCTCCGGAGATGCCACCGAGCCGTTCACCGAGGGCTCGTGCCCGGTGGGCCTGCTACCCGACGTCGAGTATCGTGTCGCGAGCATCAATCTTCATCCCGAGGACACGCTGGTTCTCTTCAGCGACGGCATTACCGAGGCCGTCGACCCGGAGGACGCAATGTACGGTGTCGACCGCCTTCGCGCGCTCTTCACCGGCCAGGTCAAACCGGCATTGGACTATCTGCAGCAAACTGCGCTGGCGTCTCTGCGCGAGTTCAGCCGCGGCGCCAGCCAGGCGGACGACATCACCCTGCTTTTGGTGCGCTACCAGCCCTCAAAGGAAGAAGCTGCGGCCGCATCTCAATAAGCTGCCTGCAGTCACGCCGCAACAATCTCGCCGTCACGAAAATTTAACATTGCCCCGAAGAAACTTTCGCTACAATCCCGCCTCATGCCCAGCGAAAAAATGTACATCGTCACGACAGTCGGCGTCCGCGATGGCCAGAAAATTCTCGCCCTCGATGGCCCGTTGACCATTCACACCATCTTCAACTTTCAAACCGCCGTCCGCGAGCAATCCACCGCCGCGGTCATCATCGACTTCAGCGGCGTGCCCTTCATGGATTCCGCCGGTCTCGGCGCCCTCGTCGGCGCTCGCGTCACGCTGCAAAAGGCGAATCGTCAGCTCGCGCTCGCGGCACTCAACGCGCAGGTCAAGGCGCTGCTCGACGTGTCGAAGGTGACCCAGTTCTTCCGCGTCTTCTCGACCGTCAAGGAAGCCGAGACGGCCCTCGCGTAAGCGCCGCTGCGGCGCCTACCGCACAACCTCCCTTTCCCTTCCGGTTTAATTTTTGCTATTCGAGGGTTTGTTCTTGAGGAAATCGGTGACGTCCGGCATCGCGGGCTCGCCGGGATTTGCCGGCGTTCCGGAATGTACGCCGTCGGTCGGCGGATGCGCGAACTGACTGTCGGTGGGCTGCCCGCTCGTCACCACCCATCCACCGCCCTGCCGCTCGAGCAGATACGTCATGGCCATTCCGGTGCCACCTTGTTTCGGGCTGAACCGAGCCTGCGCGTGCGCCTGATTTCCGTTGACGCTCACGGATTCGACACTCATCGCCAGCATGTCCATGTTGACGCTGCGATCGTTGCGCACGTGCTCTTCAATGGCCGCGCGAATACCATCCGCATCAGTGCCCGATGCCTGCTGCGCCCCTCCCGCAGTCGATGTCGCCGCGCTATCCGAACCGCTGCCTGCCGCGGCGTCACTCGACGCCGCCTGATTTGATTTCGAGCAGCCGCAAGCGCACATTGCCGCGGCCAAGACCGCGATCGCCACAAAACGCATCTTCATGGCAGTCCTTTCACCGATTGCGGCTCGCCGTTGTACACGATCACCGGAACCACCCACTCGCTGATCGCGCTCGATCGCCCGCAATCCAGGCAGCCCGCTACCGCATACTGCGCGCCGCATCGCGGGCAAACTCCCTGCGTGCGAAATATGTCGAAGCCGCTTCCGCACCGCCCGCATCCCCAAAAGTTCCCGATCGGCGGCGACGTCTTGCACGAAGGGCACGCGAATCCCTGATGCCGCGGCAGCTTCGCGAAACGCGCCAGCGCGAACGCGTGCTTCATCCCGCTCCAGCAATTCAGTACGATGAACCCGCAGATAAGACCGTCCCACACGGACTGCTGCCAAACAGCGAATGCGATGAGTCCGGCCACGCCGATGAAACCGATAATCGTCGCCACCATCAGGCTGCGCGCGCGGCCCAGCACAAACCAGAGCAGCGACCTCAGAATCTGCCCGCCATCCAGCGGATAAATGGGCAGCATGTTGAAGACCAGCAGAATGACGTCGATGCCTAAGACTGCATACACGAAGTGGCACGCATCGGGCATCGACTCCGCCCATCCTGCCGAACGCCCCCACAGGTAAAGCCCAAACAACGGCGGAAACAGCACAACGTTCACTAGCGGTCCCGCCGCAAGGCTCCAAAGCGTGGCACCCGGCCGTGGCGGAGGATTCACGTACGCCACGCCGCCGAGCGGCCACAGCACAATGTGGTCCGATGTCCCGCCCACTTGCCGGCCCGCCAGCGCGTGGCCGAATTCGTGCATCGTCACAATCACAAAGAGAGCCAGATATTCGAGGACACTCCACGCAGGCGAGGAATAGTTCTTCGCTTCCAGGCTGATGATGTACGCCGCGGCCAGAAACCACGACCAATGCATGAACACAGTGATCTCGAAGACGCGGAATAGCTTGATCGAACCTTGGCGAATGTTCACTGCTCAAATTTTATAGCATAATGCGCGCGGCCCAAAGCTCGCTTTGCGTCTCGCCGGCAGTCGCGAAGAATCACGTCGCGCGCTGCGTGCTCAGCCCTAAAATCTCGCGGACGCGCGCCCGCTGCATCACGTCCCGCGGCGATCGCGCGGGCCGCTCGAGCCACGCGTGAAAATCCTTCATCGCCACCTGATGCTCCACCGGAACATTCGTCACCGCCACCCGCACCGTATTCGGTCCCTCACCAATTCCCCCGACCCACTCCTCGCCGCGCAACGACGCCAACCCCAGAGCCACTGCCTCATATAAGGTCGACGCCGTCACCTGCACCGAGTGATCGGTTCCCTCGAGATCTCGGATCGTGACGCGGCAGGATCGGACCGGCATGAGGCCACCATATCATCTTCGCTTTATCTTCGCTATCGGGATTTTCGCGTCGGCGCGCCCTGAAAGGGCCGGTATCCGGCCCTGTGCCAAATCTGTACTCGCGGTCAGCTTGATCCTTTCGCCGCAATATGACAGCGTGGTTGAGACGGCGAAAGTCGTCCCGCCCTCTGGACGAGGGCCGAATGCTCTTTGAAAGCTTGGGAATTGAAAGACGCCGGCAATGCCGCCGAACGTCACGCTCCGTCCGGCCTCTCCATGGAATCCAGCCGAAGAACCTCGATCGCTTCCTCGATGTGCCCCAACGCGGCTGCTAAACGGAGCTTTGCGTCTGGGTCATATTCCTCGGATGTGACGAGTTCCCGCAATCGCACCGCCGCTTCTTCAAGCCGCGTGCGGCACAGGATGAACTCGCTCGCCATAGTTTGCCTCGGGACGAAACAGCAAGAGCAGCGACGCGTGATCACTCATCCTCATAGTCTGGCGGGGGTGGTTCAATGGTACGGAAGTACGGTTCGGCCAGCGCTGAATGATCGCGAAACCAATAAATTCTAATCGACATTTGGCGATTAGAAACATCTGCAACTCATTCAAAACACACGATGAGGGTCACTTCTAATCGACACGGCTGCGGCAGGGCTTCCGCAACGCTTTTTGCCGATTCCAGGCGTCGCATTTCTCCGAGTGGCGCGCGCTCCGGTGGCGCTTTCGCTAATCAAATCGATGTTCACCCCAGAGCGAGTAATTCGAAGCGTTAGAATGGCCCCATGGAGAAGAAAGCTTTCTGGGCCAGCTTCGTCGTCCTAGGCCTTGCCGCCGACTTGTACCTGCCGCTCTGGTGGGCGCTCTTCGCCACGATTCCCATCGGCTTCGTCAGTTGGTGGATCGCCTACCGCAGTGGCTGGTTCTAACGCGCCTTCCCTCTTTATCGATTGAAACTCCTAGCCTGTTCCGTTGATCACTGAACCATCCGGCGTTCGCATTTCGTTGGGACGTTCGTCGGTGATCGGATGTTTTGCGGCGAGCGCTTCGTCGACTTCGATGCCCCAGCCGGGCTTTTCGCTGATCCACGCGTAGCCGTCCTTCACTTCGAGGTGCCCCTGAAAAATATCTTCCACTAGCGGCGTGTAGTCGAACTGCTCGTGGATACCGAAATTGGTGTTCGTCAGATCGAGGGTGAGATTGGTCATGTGGCCTATGGGCGAATTCGGTGCGCCGTGCCAGGCGAATTTCACCTCGTAATTCGCCGCAAACGCCGCAATTTTCTGGGCCGCCGTGAAGCCGCCCACATGCGAAACGTGGTGGCGGATGTAATCGATCAGCCGCTGTTCCACCAGCGGCTGCCACTCGTGCGGATTATTCCAAAGCTCGCCGATCGCGAGCGGCGTCGTGCACATCTGCCGGACGATTTTGTAATGGCCCGACTCTTCGGGTGGAAACAGGTCTTCGCAATAGAAAAGCTCGAAGGGCTCGACATCTTTGCAGAATTCGGTCGCTCGCACGCTGTCGAGTAGCGAATGGACATCGATGCCGAGGCCGACTTCGGGCGGCATCTGCTTTCGGAATGTCTCGCACGCCGAAAGCACCTTGGCGGTTTCCTTATCGCGATCGAAGGGCACCGATCCGTCGTCAAATTTCGGCTGCCCGTAAACGTTGTTCACAGCTCCGTCGCGAATGAACATCGCGATCAGCAGATTGCGGCATCCTCCGTTGACAAGCTTCATCGAGCTTTCGATCAACTTCTCGTTCGTGTCCTGAGGCGCGAGAAAGACGTGCAGATAAATATCGGCTGCGTCGCGCACCTTGCCGCCAACCAGCTGATAGACCGGCATTCCGGCTTGGCGGCCCTTGATGTCCCACAGCGCGTCGCAGACGCCGCCGATCGCGCAGTTCTGGACGTTGTCGTTTTTGTAGTAGGAGCTCATGTAGCAGAGCTGCCAGATCTGCTCGATCCTGTCGGTCGTCCTGCCCATCACCAGCGGCTTGAGATATTGTTCGACGGCAACTTTGACGAGCTTCGAGCGGCCGCCGGGAAATGTGGTCGTCGCGCAGCCGTAGCCGTAGAGTCCCGGCTGGTCGGTCGTCACCTTCACCACGGTCGAGTCGTTGTTCCCACCGCCGCCGACTTCAACCACGCTGACGTCCTTAATCCGCGGCGCCGGCATCCCGCGCGTCGCTCGCTCGAATTTCTCCTGCCCGTCCTGCTCCCTCGGCGACGGCGCGGCATGCGCCAACGAGCCGCCGAATAAAGCTCGCAACCGCCGCGCCGCCGCCCAACATCGCCGCCTTCAGCATCGCGCGCCGATCGCGACGATCCGATTTCGTGTTCGTAGTCATACGGACCTCACCGGAATGAATGTGAGAATGGCCGCGCCATTGATCCGGCCGCAGCCCCGCGCATCGTACCCTTCTCTCGTATACGAAACAACGGACTCGATGCTCAAATCACCATCAGGTCCTGGCCGACGATGACCTCGCCGGAATAAACCTTGCGCACTCCGTCGATGAATGTGGTGACCGGAAACTCAGGACGGCCGGGCGCGGTCGTTCCCGGCACGAGGTGATTCAACACCACCATCTTGACTTGGGCTTCCGACGCCATCCGGCCGACATCCCCCGGCGTCGAATGCGTATCGGCGATGTGCCTGTAGATATTGTCGGGGTTGCCCGCGTCGGCCGCTGCCTTCGCTCGCGCCGCCATCTCGTCGTGTATGGCCTGGTCCATCACCTCGCAGATGAAGACATCCGCGCCTTGGGCCAGATCCACGAGATTCTTCGAATATGCGGTATCGCCGGCAAACACGGTCGAGCGAGTCTTGGAATCGAAGCGATACGCAAGCGAGCGGTAAGGCATTCTCGCTTTCGAGCGCTCGGGGAAATGCGTATTTTCGACCGATGTAACGGTGACGCGCTCATCCTTGAAATCCATGGCGGGCCTGTCGGTGGCGGCGAGGTCGTGGCCATGGAACAGGGCTTCGGGCCGCACCGTGCGGCCTTCGTCAACGATGCGGATTTCCGTATCGGCCTTGAAGAATGCCATCGCCCCCTCGACCATCGCCGCGGTGCCATAAGGTCCGTAGACGTCGGTCGGCTTGTTTCGCCCGCCGGTCCATTGATGGGTGAGCAGCGCGGCAAGATCCGATGTGTGATCGTTGTGCAGATGCGTGAAGAAGATCGTCGAGATCTCAGCGTAGCCGATTCCGCAGGCAACGAGAGAGCGCAACGTCCCGTAGCCGCAATCAACGAGGTACGGAACGCCGTCGACTACCACCGCGCTCGCCGTTTCGTTCCGGCTGAGATCGACGCCCGGACCGCCCCTCGTGCCCAAGAGGACCGCATGGGTACCGTTGAGCGTGGTCCGGTTTTGTACGATGGGACCGGCTGTGCTTTGCGCGAAGGTCGGCCGCCCGTCGGCAACATCCACAGCCAGACTCGCCGTCGCACCGAGAGCCGTGAAACCGGCTAGTCCTCTCAGGAACAGCCGCCGGCCCGGCCTCTTGGAATCGCGTTCCCTATGCAGGTCACTCTCTTTGCGCATTAGACCTCCGACGTCGATTCTGCCCGATCGATTTGCTCTGGCCGGCAGGTAGCATAAGCCCAAGCAGACGAGGCGTTGAAAAAAAAGATGTGACGCGCGGCAACTCTTGGGTATATAGAGCGAGGCTGAGAATGCCCGCTCGAATGTTGCAGGCAAGCGGCGTTCTCAACGACTGCGCAGAAGGAGGATTCACGTGAAGCAACATTCTTTCTGGCACTTGCTTCTGATTCTGCTGACGGGTTTCGCGATCGTTCCAAAGCCCGCTGCCGCCCAGCAGTCGTGTGAAAGTCTTGCGTCCCTCAAGATTCCGGACACCACGTTAACGTTGGCGAAATCGATCGAGCCGCCGCCGGATTTCGAGGTTCCCAGCCTGCCCGGGAAGTACGGCACGCCACCGGGACAGAAAGTATCGACGCCATTCTGCCGCGTGGCCGGCTTCGCTGCGCCGACAAGCGACTCCCACATTTCGTTCGAGGTTTGGCTGCCCCTCGCCGCCAATTGGAACGGTTACTTCCAGGGAGAAGGCAATCCGGGGTTCGTCGGGGCCATCAGCTACGGTGGCCTGGCGCGGGGAATTGCGCAGGGCTACGCAACCGCATCAACCGACACCGGCCACGCCGACGCGGAAGCCACCGGCGCGCTTCCGCCGTGGGCCATCGGGCATCCGGAGAAGGTGGCGGATTGGGGTTATCGCGCGATCCACTTAATGACGGTTGCTGCGAAACAGATCATTGCTGCGTATTACGGCAAGCCCGCGAAGCTGTCGTTCTTTAGCAGTTGCCACGAGGGCGGCAACCAGGCGCTCACCGAAGCGCAGAAGTATCCGGCGGACTATGACGGAATCGCCGCCGGCGATCCCGCCTACGACATCACGCATCTTCAGGCCGTTTCGGTGTACCTCTCATGGGTGTCGCTGAAGGATGGAGTGAACGCGCCCGGCTACATTCCGCCGAGCAAATATCCCGTGATTCATCGTGCGGTGCTCGATATGTGCGATGCGCTCGACGGCGTGCGCGACGGCATCATCGAGAATCCGACGCTCTGCCATTTCGATCCCGCAACCATCCAGTGCCCCGCGAAAGAGGACAACGCGTCGTGCCTTACGCCGGCGCAGGTCCAAACCGTCCGGCAGGTTTACGCCGGAGCGAAGTTCGATGATGGCACCCAGATCTATCCGGGACTCGAACCCGGCAGCGAACTCGATTGGGGCATGATGCTCGGCGGCCCGAATCCGATGGCGATCAACAAAGACTTCTTCGCAAATCTCGTGTTTGGGGATCCCAATTGGGATTACCACACATTTGATGTGAGCCGCGATACGCTTCTCGCCGACACGAAGGTCGGCGCCATGGTGAACATGACCGATCCGAATCTGCGTCCTTTCATGGAGCACGGAGGAAAGCTGCTGATGTACCAATCCTGGCAGGAGGCGGCGATTCCCCCCGGCGGCCTCGTGGATTATTTCGAGCACGTCCAGGCTGCGATGGGCGGCCCAAGCAAAACCGAAGATTCCATCCGCTTATTTGTGGTGGCGGGGACGGGAATGTGCTCCGGATTTGGGGTGCGTGGCCTGGGCGCGTGGAATGCTCTCGATGTGATCGAGAAGTGGCGTGAGACGAACGTGCCACCGGACGAGATCATCACCTCGCACCGCGTGGACGGCGTCGTCGACCGCACGCATCCCGCCTGCCCCTACCCGCAGGCCGCGATTTACAAAGGGAGCGGCGATCCGAACGACGCCGCCAATTTTACTTGCGCAATTCCGAAGTGGTGAGCCGCAGGAATAAGCATCCTCACGGGTGCAACTGAGGCCCGATTTCAGCTCACTGCTGTTTGTTGTCCGGCGCCGGAGCGTTGGGCGCGGCGCTCGACACTGGCTTCCCGTTCACCCGAACGTGGTAGCCCGCCGGCACGTGCGTCAGCGTATGGACGTAACGCAGCTTGCCGTGCTCCACGCGAAAAAGATGGGTATCCGGCAATCCGCCGACGCCGAAATTGCAAAACGCGACAACCGCTCCGATGGTCTCGTCCACAATGAAGCGCCGTGCCACAATGTTGACGCCCGCCGGCACGCCGACCGTGCAGCTATCGGTCGGGAGGCCTTTGCCGGTGCGGATGCCACCTTCGGTCCTCTCGCACGGGTATCCCCACGGCACGAGATCGAGCTTCTTTTCGAGGAACGCATCGAGGTAGGCGTTGGCCGCGGCAACCAAGGTGTCGCGGGTGTCGCGCTGGTCCGGCGGAATCACTCCCCAATCTTCCGTGGGCGACCATTTGTAATAGTTATCGGCGTTGAATAGCCAATCGCCTTGCTGCGTGACCATCGATTCGATCTCCGCGATCTTGTCGTGATTGACGCGGAGGCGCGTGCCGAGCAAGTACGGGTGAGTTTTGTCCGTCACGATGACCTCGGTAAAAGTCTGGCACGTTGCCGGGTCAATCAAGGTGCGGTGGAAATCGATCTTCAGCGGCTTCTGGATCACGCCGGTCTTGATGTCCACCACCTGCATGTTTTCTATATACGCAAGGCCGGTGGCCAGCGGCAGCCCGGAAGTGTCGCCCTTGCTTTGCGCCTCAAGGTAGAGATTGGTGGCAGCCTGCAGGCCGTCGCGCGTGCAGGCAACCTGCGCGAAACTCGCCGCCGGCGCCGACAGCACGGCTGCGAGCACGATCCACTTGCAAAGAATCCGAATCATCGAACCCCTCCCCATTTGTTTTGCAGTTTGCGAGCGAGAGTCTATCACCGAATCACACGGTCGGAACCCTGCATCGAAGTACCCGGCATCGGCAAGTTTTCGGCAGGCCACAGCAAACAAAACGGCGTGCCTTGACTAACTTTCACCTTAGATATAGTCTAAGCTGCGAATGAACGCCGAGGCGATTAAGAGTTCCTTGGAAGGCGGCGGGTTGCGGTGCACGCCGCAGCGCTGCGCCGTGATGGCATTCTTGACGGAATGCAACAGGCATCCCACAGCCGCGGAAATCTTCGAAGCCGTGAATCGCGTGGACCCGCGTTCTTCAAGAGCTACGACTTATAACAACCTTCGCGACCTCGTGCAGGCGGGCTTGGTGCGTGAAGTGGCCGTCGAGGGACGCGCCGCGCGCTTCGATGCGAAGGGCATGCGGCATCACCACTTCATCTGCGACCGCTGCGGCAATGTGGAAGACGTGAAGTGGTACGACGTGCCTAGGCCCGCCTCGCGCTCTCTCGGCAAGCGGATTCTTCGCGAATGCGAACTCATTTTCCGGGGCCTCTGCACGAAGTGCGCTCCGCGGCACGCCTCCCGTTAGGCGGACAGTTCATCGCAGTTTTTTGACTAACAATTTCTAACGAATCGAAAGGAAGGAACAAACCTTGGCAACCGAAGCGAAGTGCCCCGTCATGCACGGGACTACGAATGTTGGAATGAGGTCGAACAGCGACTGGTGGCCCAACGAGCTGAACCTCAGGATTCTCCGCCAGAACTCGCCCCAGTCCGATCCGATGGGCGAGGCTTTCCACTACGCCCAAGAGTTCAAAAAACTCGACTACAAAGCGCTCAAGAAAGACCTCCGCGCGCTGATGACGGACTCGCAGGATTGGTGGCCGGCGGATTTCGGCCACTACGGCGGGCTCTTCATTCGGATGGCGTGGCACGGCGCCGGCACGTACCGCATCGGCGACGGACGCGGCGGGGCCGGAGCCGGCCAACAGCGCTTCGCGCCGCTCAATTCCTGGCCGGACAACGCGAACCTCGACAAGGCGCGCCGCCTGCTTTGGCCGATCAAGCAGAAATACGGCCGGAAAATCTCCTGGGCCGACCTGATGGTCCTCGCCGGCAACGTCGCGCTCGAGTCGATGGGCTTCAAGACGTTCGGCTTTGGCGGCGGCCGCCCCGATGTGTGGGAGCCCGACGAAGCCGTTTACTGGGGCAAGGAGAAAATCTGGCTTGGCGACGAGCGCTACACGGGCGACCGCGATCTCGAGAATCCGCTCGCAGCCGTGCAAATGGGCCTCATCTATGTAAATCCGGAAGGGCCGAACGGCAAGCCTGATCCCCTGGCGGCGGCCACGGATATTCGCGAAACGTTCCGCCGCATGGCGATGAACGACGAAGAGACGGTCGCCCTGATCGCCGGCGGTCACACCTTCGGCAAGACCCACGGCGCCGGCGATCCGAAACTTGTCGGCCCCGAGCCTGCGGCGGCGCCCCTCGAGGAGATGGGCCTCGGCTGGAAGAGCAGCTATGGCACAGGCAAAGGCAAGGACGCGATCACCGGCGGCCCAGAGGTTACTTGGACTCAAACGCCGACCAAGTGGAGCAACAACTTCTTCGCGAACCTGTTCGGCAACGAATGGGAGCTGACCAAGAGCCCGGCCGGCGCCTATCAGTTTCAAGCGAAGAATGGTTCCAAGCCGATTCCCGATGCCTTCGACAAATCGAAGCATCAGGCGCCAACCATGCTGGTCACGGACCTCGCTTTGCGGATCGATCCGGATTACGAAAAGATCTCGCGGCGCTTCTACGAACACCCGGATCAGTTCGCGGACGCGTTTGCCCGCGCATGGTTCAAGCTCACTCACCGCGACATGGGCCCGCGCGCGCGCTATCTCGGCCCGGAGATCCCGAAAGAGGAGCTGATCTGGCAAGACCCCGTTCCGACGGTCGACCACAAGCTGATCGACGCAAAGGACGTTGCCGGTCTCAAGGCCAAGATTCTTGCATCGGGGCTTTCCATCTCGGAGCTGGTCGCGACGGCTTGGGCCTCGGCGGCAAGCTTCCGCGGCTCCGACAAGCGCGGGGGAGCCAACGGAGGGCGCATTCGCCTGGCGCCGCAAAAGGATTGGGAGGTTAACCAGCCGGCGCAACTGGCGAAGGTGTTGCGGACGCTCGAAGCGATCCAACAGAAGTTCAACGGCTCGCCGTCCAACGGGAAGAAGGGCAAGAAGGGGAAAAAGGCTTCGCTTGCGGACCTGATCGTCCTCGGCGGCTGTGCGGCAATCGAGAAAGCCGCGAAGGCCGGTGGGCACGACGTAAAAGTGCCCTTCACGCCGGGGCGCACGGACGCATCGCAAGCGCAGACCGATGTGGAGTCCTTCGAGTATCTCGAACCAGTTGCGGACGGTTTCCGCAACTACCTCAAGGCGAAGTTCAGCGTATCAGCGGAGGAACTGCTGATCGATAAGGCGCAACTGTTGACGCTGACTGCGCCTGAGATGACGGTTCTCGTCGGTGGCCTTCGCGTCCTCGGTGCAAATGCCGGGAAGTCCACCCACGGCGTCTTCACCAAGCGGCCGGGGACGCTGACGAACGACTTCTTCGTCAACGTGCTCGACATGGGCACGCAATGGCAGCCGTCCGCTGGCCCGGAAGGCGTGTACGAGGGGCGCGATCGCGCGACGGGCAAAACGAAGTGGACCGGCACGCGTGTCGACCTTCTCTTCGGTTCGAACTCCGAGCTGCGCGCAGTCGCCGAAGTCTATGCCTCCGCGGACTCCAAGGAGAAGTTCGCGAAAGACTTCGTGGCCGCGTGGACCAAGGTCATGAATCTCGATCGCTTCGACCTCGCCTGAGACTGCGTTTGTAGGGGCGGGTTTGAAACCCGCCCCTACGCTCCGCCACTAAAACGAAAACTCCCGCGACTAGCACCCATAATTCCGTTCCCGTTGTTTGGATCGGCAAGAGCGGTTCGTAGCCATACAGTTAGAACCCAAGAGATTCTTGTAGAGACCACGGACGAGGACGGAGCTGCGGGTAGATTGACCGTCAAGGTGCCACATGGTAAGTTCGCCCGACCATGCCCTCAGACCACGAAGATAAGCTACAACCCCACCAAGAAACGGACGACAAAGACCGAGGGCCGAAAAGCCCGGATCAAGCCAAATCAACGAAGCACAAAGAAAGCTTTGTTCGATGGCAAGCGATTACCATCGCCCAGTTTGGCTATGCCATCAACTTGCTCCTGGGATTTGCAGTAGCTTTACTGGCTTTCGCGTTCACTGAGATCAAGGATTCGACCCAAAATCCAAGTTCCTGCGAAAAAATCGCCTTCGATCTCTCGCTCCTTCTTCTCCTCGCTTCGGCGGTTAGCGGAACGGCTTGTGTGATAAATCGTTTACGGGATTTCCGAAAGACAACGCATATAGCTCGGGACAGGGAGCAGTGGCAGCGCGACGGCGTCGGCGGTCGGGAAATCGACGACAGGCTGGACGACCGACGTTGCGCCGTCAAAATGCTGGGAAATATAACGTGGGTTTTATTCTATTTAGAGGCCGGGACATTTCTTGCGGGCGTGATCGTCTTCATGATAGTGCTGGCCATAACTAATCGCACAAAACTGTTCTAAGATGCTACTTTGCTGGACATGCCCAAGCATGTTCCAAAGCTCGAACGATAATCCAGCTTGCGCTGTCAGTTCTAGTTTCTGGATTCTCTTTCAGGTTCTTGACGACAACATCCACAACCTGTTGCATCGTCACATCGGTCGGCATACAAACGCTTGGGAGCTTCCAGTACGACTTGAAATCATTATCGACCGTCCCCTGCGAACTACCTATCACGTCGACGGCTCCCATGATGTAAGACAGACATACGGCATATCCGGCATCGGCGTGGTCCTTCTCACAGTCTGAAAGCAAATCATTCCCATTCCTGAAATTCCAACTGTCGCTTGTGTTGGGCGTGACGACATGTGCAGTTTGCGACGACAGCCCACTGGTCATCAATAAGAATGCGAGAAATCCTACAACCGACCTGAGTTTCATTTTGCTACCTCGCGCGTGGGCTTTGGGGAATGATACGACGTTAGTTGGGGAAATGTACAATCCTAGCTATCTCAGCTTCATCTGTGTGCAAATTGTCGACGGGTGGCCCAGAAGCCAGCCTTAGGGACGATTGCTTATGCGCACTCGACCAGGTTCTATCACGGTAAACGCATCTTGCAGCCGCGAGCCCAGTTTCGCCGCGGCCTCAACCACAGTCGCGGGCTTGGCGCCACGTGCGCGGCCGTGAAACCTAACCAGAATCACGCCGGCTGACGAGCGACCGCGCGCATACACCAATTCGCCAAAGTCCCGATCCTCCGTGATGAGAATGCGTTTCTCATTCAGAGCGCGCTCCAGAACTTGCTCGTCTGTCGCGCCTTTCGCGACTTCGGCAATCGCAACCACATCATGGCCCGCCTCGCGAAGCGCCCGGATCACAGGCCCCGCACAGCTTTCGTCGGCCAGGAAGTTCATCCTTTAGGATTTGCCAGGAATCGGCGCGTCGGGCAGCAGCACGACTTCTTCATGGGCTACGCTGGCCGCGCCGTAGGCCACCGCCGCCCGGATGTCCTCGGTTGTGAGGTTCCGATAGTCTTCCAGCAGTTCGCCCTCGGTCGCGCCCTCGGCGAGCTTGCGGAGGATTAGCTCCACCGTGATTCGCGTGCCGCGAATGACCGGTTTTCCCATCATGATCGCCGGGTTAATCTCGACTCGCTCGGTCGTCATTACAATCCCCTCGCTTCATCATATCCCCTCCACCCCAGTCGTACAATCGCGGCGGGTGGCCCGTGTTGAGAAGTGAAAATCCATTGAAGCATGCCTTCCCTGCCCCGCCGTCACTTGCATGAGTCAACGGAGCTTGCCGCGTAAAGTCTGCGTCCGCCCATCCCCGGGGATAGCCGAGCACAATCGTAGACAGTTCGCAAATTTCGCTTGCCACACACACACTTGTAGTAGACAATCCCACAATCGTAGGAGGGCCTCGGTGGCCAAGACAAAACTTTCGAAACTCGAATATCAGATCATGGACGCCTTGTGGGCTCGCGGCGAATCGGCCATCCGTGAAATCCAGGAGTCTTTCCCGGCTGTGCGAAGGCCCGCCTACACGACGATCCAGACTACCGTGTATCGGATGGAGGCGAAGCAGATCGTCCGGCGCGTGAAGAAGATGGGGAACTTTCACATCTTCGCCGCGAACGTATCCCGCGAAGAGGCTCAGCGAACGCTGATCGACGATCTCCTCAGTCTCTTCGGGGGCCGCAGTCAGCCGATCATGGCCCACCTGATTGATTCGGGCAAGTTGTCGCTGGAAGACGTGCAGGACGCAGAGAAAATACTGCGGGAGACGAGAAAGGGGAAGAAACGATGATTTTCCCTGCTCTGCTTCATTCGTGTTGGGTGTCTGCGGTCGTCAACCATCTTTGGCAGTCCACGGTTTTCGTCGCGGCAGCATGGCTGCTGACGATCGCGCTGCGGCGCAACCAGGCGCGTACGCGCTACTTTCTCTGGATGCTCGCTTCGGCGAAGTTTCTCGTCCCCTTTTCGATTCTGATCGCCGTGGGAGAATGGCTGCATCCCGCGAGCTCGGCTCCCGGGCCGGGGCCGGCGTTCGTGAATATGGTGGGCGATTTCACGCAGCCTCTTTCGGCCGGCGAAGGCGCAGCGCAGGCGGTTGCGTTGGGATCGGGGGCGTCCTCGGTTGCCGGCGCGTCATCGATTGCGGCAAATCGTCTCGATCTGCTGCCCATGGCTCTGCTGGTGCTCTGGATTCTCGGGACCTGTTTCCTGCTGGCGCGATGGGCTTGGCGCTGGTGGTCCCTGCGCAGGGTGGTGCGCACTGCCTCGCCGGTCACACTGAACTGCGAACTGCCGGCTCGATCGACCCGGCTCCATCTGGAGCCCGGGGTCTTCGGCGTTCTCCATCCTGTCCTGTTGTTGCCCGAGGGGATTCGCGAACGGCTGAGCGAGACCCAACTGGATGCGATCATTGCCCATGAACTGTGCCATGTGCGCCGCCGCGACAACCTGACAGCGATTGTGCACATGCTCGTGGAAGCCGTCTTTTGGTTTTATCCGCCCGTGTGGTGGATCGGCACCCGCCTTTTGGAAGAGCGGGAGCGAGCTTGCGACGAAGCAGTTCTGGAGTCGCGCCGCGAACCGCTGGCGTATGCGGAAGGCATTCTGAACGTATGCAAGTCCTATGTGGAGGCGCCAATGAGTTGCGTATCGGGAGTGACGGGATCGAACCTGAAGAAACGGATCGTGCGCATCATGGCTCACCAAGTGGCACACCGGCTGAACCTGGGCCGCAAACTGCTTTTGGGCCTCGTAGCGATTTTTGTGATCGGCGTGCCGGTGACGGTCGGCGTGCTGCATGCAGCCGGCCGGCAGGCGCAGACCGCGCTGGCTGCGATTGGGATCGTCGGCACGTGGCAGGGAACCATTCATACGCCCGGAGGGGATCTGCGCACGGTCACGAAGATCACCGGAACGAGCCCAGGCGATCTGAAGGCGACGTTGTATAGCATCGATCAGGGAGCGCAACCGATCCCGGCCACAACGGTCAGTTTCCAGGACGGCGTCCTCAAATACTCGATTCAGATGATCGATGGCGGCTTTGAGGGGAAGATGTCCGCCGACGGCAAGTCGATCAACGGAACCTGGAAGCAGGGTCCGCTCTCTCTGCCCCTGGTTTTGGAACGTGCGACGCCGGAGACCGAATGGACGATTCCCGCACCACCGCCCAAGATTCCAGCGATGGCTGCGGACGCGAATCCGAGTTTCGAAGTAGCGACGATCAAGCCGAGCAAGCCGGGTCAACCGGGCAAGCTATTCACCGTGCGTGGTACGCACTTTATGACAATCAATACTACCTTGATGGACATGATCACCATGGCCTACGACGTGCAGCAGAAGCAAGTCGTCGGCGGGCCGGACTGGATGTCCTCGGACAAGTTTGACATTGACGCCGTGCCCGACGTCCCGGGGACGCCGGATGTAAACCAGCTGAAGACGATGCTCCAGAAGCTACTGGCGGACCGGTTCGCGCTCAAATTTCATCGGGAAACGAAAACCATGTCTGCGTATGTGCTCACCGTTGCGAAAAGCGGACCCAAGCTTGAAAAGAGCGAAAACCCGGGCGGGCTTCCCGGCTTGTTTTTCCGGCAGTTGGGCGTGCTGACCGTGATGAACGCCACCATGGCGAATTTCACCTCCCTGATGCAGACCGCCGTGCTCGATCGCCCGGTGGTGGATCAGACTGGACTGCAAGGCAAATGGAATTTCAATTTGAAGTGGACGCCGGATGAATCGCAGTTCAGTGGCATGGGCATGAAGGTGCCTCCGCCGAGTGACGCGGCGGACGCGCCACCGCCGCTTTTCACGGCGATTCAGGAGCAGATCGGGCTGAAGCTCGAAGCGGGCAAAGCGCCGGTTCCGGTGCTCGTGCTCGACAACATTGCACAGCCGTCTGCCAACTAG
Source organism: uncultured Acidobacteriota bacterium (assembly GCA_963814735.1). GTDB lineage: Bacteria > Acidobacteriota > Terriglobia > Acidiferrales > UBA7541 > Palsa-295. Next base: position 330,092 of record CAWFEC010000004.1, read on the forward strand.
CGCGATGCAGTCGCACCGAAAATCGAGACGGCTGCGACTGCTGGCGCTTCTGTGCGGGCTGCTGTTCTCGTACATCATCCCGGCCGCGTGGGCCACCGAGCATCACGGGCAAGTGTTCTTCGGTGGTGTGCCGGTCCCTGGCGCCACTGTGACGGTCAGCCAGGGAAGCAAGCGGCTCACCACCGTTACCGACCAGCAGGGGCTATACGCGTTTCCCGATCTTGCCGATGGCACCTGGAAGATCGAGATCGAAATGAGCGGCTTTGCGACGCTCAAGGGCGAGGTCACGGTCGCCCCGAATTCGCCGCAGGGAGCATGGGAACTCACGCTGCTCCCGCTCGACAAGATCTTGTCCAAGGTCCAGGTAGCGTCGCCGGAATCCCTTCCGCCAAAGTCCACGCCAGAAAACACAGAAACTCCGGAAAGCGCGGCGATGCCTCCACCGCCGGCGGAGGATAACGAAGAATCTTCCGACGGCTTTTTGATCAACGGCACCGTCAACAACGCCGCCACCTCGCCGTTCACTCTCTCCCCTGCCATTGGCAATCGCCGGCCCGGCAGTAAGGGTCTGTATACGGGCGCGATCGCCGCAATTGCGGACAACTCGTTTTTCGATGCGCGGCCATACTCGCTGACCGGCCTGCAAGTGCCGAAGGATAACTACAGCCGCATCACGACGGTGTTCAGCTTCGGCGGCCCGCTGAATATCCCCCATCTGTTCTATCACGGCCCCAATTTCGTCGTGATTTACCAGCACACGCGCGATCGCGATGCGACGACGGAATCGGGGCTCGTGCCGGACATGGCGGAACGAAACGGCGACCTATCCGGGCTGCTGAACGCCCTGGGGCAGCCGGTGACGATCTACAATCCGATCACCGGGCTGCCCTTCACCGGACCGATTCCGGTGAACCCCCAGGCGCAGGCTCTCTTGAATCTCTATCCCCGTCCCAACCTCTCCGGCAACTCACGCTACAACTATCAAACCCAGGTGCTCGGCAATACGCATCTGGATGACCTGCAGCTCAGGCTCGATAAGACGATCGGACGCAGAGACCAGGTGTACGGCAGGTTTGGTTTTCAAAGTTCTCGGGCAGATGCCGCGAACCTATTCGACTTTCGCGACACGACGGACACGCTGGGCATCGACACGCGGATCAACTGGTCGCACCAGTTTCACCATGAAATTCTTGTTACGGTGGGATATCAATTTACGCGGCTGCGGGCACAGGTGCGGCCCGAGTTCGAGAATCGCCAGAATATTTCCGGAGAAGCCGGCATCACCGGCAACAACCAGGACCCCATGAATTGGGGACCGCCGACTCTGGTTTTCGCGAGCGGCATCGCGTCACTCACCGATGGCGAGAGCCTGTTTAATCGCAACCGGACGGATGCGCTCTCGATCAACGCGACGAACAATCATTGGCGCCACGTTGTCACGTTTGGCGGCGATTTCCGCAGGGAGGAATTCAACGAGTTGGGCCAGCAGAACCCCCGCGGAGTTTTCGCGTTCACCGGAGCGGCGACCAGCGGCGGCGCGGGCGCCCCAGCGGGAAGCGGCTCCGGCCTCGCGGACTTTCTTTTTGGCATTCCGGACACGAGCGCGGTCGCCTACGGCAATGCGGACAAGTATTTTCGCGGGCCTGCGTATGACGCCTACATCAAGGATGACTGGAGACTGCGCCCGGAGCTGAGCATCAATGTAGGAATCCGCTGGGAATATGGCGCGCCGCTCACCGAGCTGTTTGGAAGGCTCGTCAACCTGGACGTGGCGCCGGGATTCACCGCGGTCGCGCCGGTCGTGGGAAATAGTCCGACGGGTCCGCTAACTGGACAAGAGTATCCGGGTTCCCTGATACTCCCCGACAGGCGTGGATTTGAGCCGCGCATTGGAATCGCGTGGCGCCCGCTGGCCGCTTCGACGCTCGTCGTGCGAGCGGGCTACGGCATTTATGACGACACTTCCGTGTATCTCCCGATCGTACAGATGATGGCGCAGCAGGCGCCGCTTTCGACAAGCGTGAACGTGGCGAACAGCAGCGACTGCCCGCTCACGCTGGCGAATGGATTTCGCAATTGCGCCGGCATCACGGCACAGAACTTTGGCGTCGATCCGCATTTCCGCGTGGGCTACGCGCAGGAATGGCAGCTGAGCGCGCAACGAGATTTGCCGGGCGCCCTGGTGATGATTGCGCGCTATTCCGGAATCAAAGGAACGCGAGGCATGCAGGAATCGCTGCCCAATACGTATCCTATCGGAGCCGCGAATCCGTGCCCCACGTGCCCGGCGGGTTTCGTCTACATGACCTCGAATGGAAACTCGACGCGCGAGGCCGGCCAGATCGAGTTGCGCCGCAGGCTGCGCAGCGGGTTCACCGCCAAGATCGATTACACCTACGCAAGGGCGTTCGATGACGACTCGCAGGTGGGAGCGCAGGGGCATACCGCTGCGCAGAGCGACGAAGATCAAAACCAGTCCAGCGAGAGCCCGACTGCCGCGCCGCTGGCGCCGCCCATGATTGCGCAAAACTGGCTCGATTTGCCCGGCGAGCGAGGGCGCTCGACGTTCGATCAACGACACCTCGTGAATGCGCAGATTCAGTACACGACGGGCATGGGATTGGGCGGCGGGACACTCTTGGGCGGTTGGAGGGGGACGTTGCTAAAGGAGTGGACCGTGTGGACTCAGATTACGGCAGGCTCCGGATTGCCGGAGACGCCTGTCTTTCTGGCCACGGTTCCCGGGACTGGCTACACAGGCACCATACGGCCCGACCTGACGGGTGCGCCCATCTATAAGGCTCCGCCCGGCTATTTCTTGAACGTAGCCGCTTACGCCGCCCCGGCCGCCGGAGAATGGGGCACGGCCCCGCGCACTTCGATCACCGGGCCCAGTCAGTTCAGCCTGAACGCTGGCTTGCTCCGGACCTTCCGTCTGCATGGCGAGCTTAATCTCGACGTTCGTCTGGAAGCGACGAATTTGCTGAATCATCCGACTTTCACAACCTGGAACACGACGACAAACAGCACCACGTTCGGGCTGCCCGCGGGCGCCAACCCGATGCGCAGCGTGCAACTGAGCGGCAGGTTGAGGTTCTAGCGATGCGACGCGTAAACATGCTTCCTTTCCTCGTGATTCTCTGCGCCGCCGTGTGCGAGGGACAGAAGATCGGCACGAACGCAGTTCCAGGAGGCGATAACACCAACAAACTGACGGTAAGTTCCCAGCTGGTCGTCGAAACGGTTGTGGTGAAGGACAAGAAAGGAAACTTCATCGGCGGACTCACCGCCAAGGATTTTTCGGTTGCCGAAGATGGCGTGCCGCAGACGATCAGTTTTTTCGAGCAGCAGAAACTTTCGACGGCGTCTACCCCGCTGCCCGTCGTTCCGAGGGATCAGGAAGAGATCACAATCTATAAGAAGCTGGACCGCACGCAGATCGCGCCGCAGAATCTGGGCTCCCGCTACAACGATCATCGGCTGATGACGCTGTATTTTGACATGACCGCCATGCCCCCCGACGACCAGATCCGCGCGCTCGCCGCCGCGGAGAAGTTCGTGCGCACGCAGATGACTTCCGCCGACCTCGTTTCGATCCTCCGCTATGCCGGCGGCTCGGTCGACGTCTTGCAGGATTTCACCGACGACCGCAATCGGCTGCTGAGCATCCTGCAGACGATGATCGTGGGAGAAGGACAAGGCTCCGTGGAATCCGTGGACGACGCGAGCAGCGCCGATACCGGAGCCGCCTTTGGGCAGGATGACAGCGAGTTCAACATCTTCAATACCGATCGCCAGCTCTCCGCATTGCAGACCGCAGCGAAAATGCTCGACAGACGTTAACGGAAAGAAATCGCTGATCTATTTCGCGAGCGGCCTGCGCCTCAATGGCGTGGACAACCAGGCTCAGCTGCACGCCACGATCGACGCCGCCATCCGTGCGGGCGTCTCGTTCTGGATGGTGGATGCTCGGGGGCTCGTGGCGGAGGCGCCGATGGGAGATGCAGCACAGGGTTCGCCGGGCAATGCAGGGAATGTATACGGGCGCCGCGGCGCAGGCAGCAAGCGACCAGTTCCAGCAATCCCAGGACACGATGTACGCGCTCTCCGCCGACACCGGCGGCAAGGCGCTCTTCGACAACAACGATCTCTCCCAGGGAATTGTGCAGGCTCAGCACTCGATCTCCGACTACTACATCCTGGCGTACTACACCACCGATAACGCGCAGAATGGGCGCTTCCGGAAAGTGACGATCCAGGTGAATCCGGCGCTCGCTGCCAGCCTCGATTACCGGCACGGCTACTATGCGAGCAAGGAGTTCAGCCGGTTTACGGCCGACGACAAGGAGCGGCAACTCGAAGACGCGCTGATGTTGGCCGATCCCATCACGGACCTGACCGTCGCGATGGAGATCGATTATTTTCAGCTCGACCGCGCCGAATACTTCGTGCCCATCATCGTGAAGATTCCCGGGCGGGAGCTGGCGCTGGCCAAACGCTTCGGAGCCGAGCACACGCTGATCGATTTCGTCTGCGAAATCAAGGATGAGGTCAGCGGTGTCACGATCACGAATCTCCGGGACTACGTCAACATCAAGCTGAGCGATGCCACAGCGGCCCAGCTGGCGCGCCGGCCAGTGGAATATGACACGGGGTTCACGCTCTTTCCCGGCAGATACTCGATCAAGTTCCTGGCGCGCGACGATGAAACCGGGAGGATTGGAACCTATCAAACATCTTTCGTGATTCCGAATCTCAACAAAGAGACTCGAACCATCCCGATCAGCTCGGTGGTCCTCAGCGGCCAGCGAGTGGATATGAAGGATGCGCTGTACAACGTGCCCCATGGAAAGCAAGAGACGAAAAATGCCACTGCGAACCCTCTGGTGGAGAACAATCGCAAGCTGATACCCAGCGTCACGCGCGTCTTCAGCACGCAGCGCGAACTTTACGTCTATTTGCAAGCCTATGCGGGAGGTGCGAGTGCGGTGGGTTCGAGTGCCGGTTCGACTGGCGCCGCGAGCGCAAGCCATGTCTCCCGCGCTCCTCTGGTCGCTTTTGTGGGTCTCTACCGGGACCAGAAGAAGATGTTTGAGACTTCGGCGAAAGCTGTGACACCCGAGGCGGGCAGCCGGCTCGGAACTGTCCCGTTCAGCTTCGATATTCCCCTTAATAAAATCGCGCCCGGAAGATACGAATGCCAGGTGAGCGTAATGGACCTGGCGAACCACCGGGTCGCGTTCTGGGTCGACCCGGTCCTGCTACGCCCCTAAAGGCGTTGAATCGACTACGACCACAAACTGATCTTGATTGGTGAGTGAAGTGGCGGGCCTGAGAGGGTTCGAACCTCCTACCCCTTGCTTCGTAGGCAAGTGCTCTATCCAAATGAGCTACAGGCCCGCTGCTCCCAAAGTTTAGCATAAGTTCTTGGATTGATTCTGATGACTCCGGCAGCCTATCGCCTTCGACGGCGCTGTTTGCGTGGGTCTACCGGGGGAGATGCCTCGCGGACTTGCAGAGTCTTGCCCTTGAACTTCTCTTCATTTTCCAACTTTTCCTTGCATTCTTTTGCGTCCTCGTAAAATTTAAAGGGACCACCGCCGACGCCAATCGGATGCCACTGTCCTTCCTTTAGCTCCATCACGCACCAGAGGGGAGCCTTGCGAACCATTGCCGTTTGTCTCCGATCCAAAAATGTGGGATAGAATCCACGCCACTGGAGGTTCTAGCCCATGAAGCCTTTCCTTCTAATATTCGGTTTGTTGCTTGTTGTGCCAGCGACCGGACAGAAACATGCACCGATTCTGGAACAATGTATGGCTGATGTCGCAGTTTGGGGTGACATTGGTGCTCAACTTGAATATTCAAAGGCACAATTCGCCTTCATCCAAGACGGTACGCTGAACAAAACAGAAATCAACAAACTTAGCATGGAAGAACTCAACGAGAGGATGTCTGAGATGGGTGATTGTATCAAGGAGGTTGACCCATTAACAGAGGCTAAAGACTATGAATCGGTTGTATCGTTCTATCAAAACATCGAAGGAGACCGTGCATATGATTTCATAGTTCGGCACGGCCTGCATGATCGATTCTATCTGGAAGATAGACAAGGCAAGCGCTGAAGCGGACTTTGCTTTTTTGTTAGATTTATCTCAGCTTCATCTGAGGGTGAATTTTCGCCGCCAGCTTCGCCACGTCGTAAGTTCGATGTTCGGCCTTCACGCCCAAATGAGCGAGGCCCTTCGCAACGTCGTCCCCCCCGGGTTCCGCGCTCATCGGATGCGGGAGCGACGCTATCTGCGGATGCGACTCGTAGCACCATACAGTGAAATCCCCCGTTTCGCCCTGAAAGTTCATAGCCAGACGCTCTATCCAGTTGAGCTGCGGGCGCCCTTTGCGGCAAAAGCGAGGAACCGCGATCCGAAAAAGTCTATCACAGATTGTCGGACCTTTACCGCCAGAGACTCACCTTCGAAGAACGAAATTCGCGGTCGAGGCGAGAGAGGAAGCGGAGAACATCCGGTGGCGCGGGCAGAAAATAGCGGGCGCGGGTGCCGTCGTTAGCCCCGACTCGGATTGTAATTTGATTCTTGAGGACGGCGAAGACGCCCTCGTCGGTTTCATCGTCGCCAATGTAGATGGCTGCTGTGCCCCGCGGCATTCTAGCCAGCGCGCGCTGGACCGCCGCGAACTTTCCGGGCACCTCGGCCGGCAGCACTTCCCAAATCTTTTTGCCGCCGAGCACGTGCAACGATTTCCGCCATGGCGCCAACACCCTCTTCAAGATTCGCCCGGCGCTGCGGCCGGTGGCCTCGTCGGCGTTCCGGTAATGCACGCAGAAGCTGAACTCCTTGTCCTCGACCCAGACTCCCTTGAGATCGCCAAGCTCGGCTTCGGCTTCGTGTTTGGCGCGCGCGAGCGCCAGTCGAGACGCATTGCTCAGCTTGATGGGCCGCCCGTCGCGCTCGCCGCCATGCAAGCCGAAATAGCGGAGGCCGCGCACGGGAAGCAGCCGCCGGAGGTCGCTCGCGCGGCGTCCGCTGACGATGGCCACCCAAAGATTCGGATTGCGTTCGAGGCGTTCGAGAACGCGATTGACCCGCGACGAAGACCGCACCACGCGCGGACTGCGCTGAATCTTTACGAGCGTGCCGTCGAAATCGAGGAAGACGGCGCGACAACGCGCGCGACGAAGCCGGGCGATGATCTCAGGCCATGCGTCGAAGGCAGAGGTAGGGGTGGTCTTTTTGCGCGCGCTTCCCTTCACGAGGATTGCTTCACGGCGGACTCGGGCTCGCTTTCGTCGACGCGGATGTCGGAAAGCTCGGCGATCAGGCTGCCGGCCCAGCGATAGACGTTGTTCTCCTTGACTGTCCGGCGCATGTGCTGCATGCGCACGGCGCGCTCGTCGGAATCCATTTCCAGCGCACTACGGATGGCTTCGGCAACCGCTTCGGTGTCGTACGGATTCACGATGATGGCATCGCGCAGCTCGCGCGCCGCGCCCGTAAACTGGCTCAGGATGAGCGCTCCCTCGTCGTCCAAGCGCGCGGCGACATATTCCTTGGCGACGAGATTCATCCCGTCGTGCAGCGACGTAACCATGCAGAAATCGGCCGCGCGGTAATACGGCAGGATTTCCTTGTGGCTATGATGGCGTGTGAGCAGGGCGATCGGCCGCCAGTTGCCGCTCTGGAAACGCGCGTTGATGCGCGCCGCTTCCACCTGCACTTCGTCGAAGAGGTCGTGATAGCGCGGGATGGTGGTGCGGCTCGGCGCGCCGATTTGAGCGAAAGTCAGCTTGCCCAAATAAGCGGGGTATTTCTCGAGGAAGCGCTCGATCCCGCGAAAGCGCTCGATGATGCCCTTCGTGTAGTCGACGCGGTCGACGCCCACGCCAAGAAAGCTCGCCTCGATCCCGAGATCCTTGAGTAGCGACGCGCGCAGCTCGTAAGGAGACGCGGCCAGCTCGCCCGGGTCGCCGCGCATTTCGCGGCCGTCCACGCTAATCGGAAACGGACGCACGAACGTGCGGTGGCCGAGACGCCTCACGGAAAAGCGCTCCCACTCGATGCGCGATTCCAGCGCGCCGTCGACCGTCTCCAGGAAATTATTGCAGTGCGACTGCGTGTGGAAGCCGACGAGGTCCGCGCCGAGCAAACCGTTGAGCAATTCGCGCTGCCACGGGCAGATGCCGAAGGCTTCCGGATTCGGCCACGGAATGTGCCAGAAGATCGCGACGCGAACATCCGGCCGAGCATCCTTGACCATGCGAGGAAGCAGGGCGAAGTGATAGTCCTGTACGAGCAGCAAAGGATGCTCCGTGCCGGACATCTCTTCGAGCACGGCGTCGGCAAACTTGCGATTTACTTCCTGATAGCTCTCCCAATCGGATGTGCGAAAAAGCGGCCGCGCGTGGGCGATGTGGCACAAGGGCCAAAGGCCTTCGTTCGCAAATCCGTAGTAGTAGCCCTGTTCTTCTTCCTTAGTGAGCCAGACGCGGCGAAGAGTGTATTCCGGCTTGTCGGGCGGCACGCGCAGACGGTCGTGGCGATCCACAGCCTCGCGATCCGCCGCCCCGGAGCCGTGAGCGATCCACGTGCCGTCGCAGGAGCGCAGCACAGGCTCAAGCGCGGTGACGAGTCCGCTGGCCGGCACCACCGCTTCGATTCCCTTCCCTCGATACTCGTGCATGTACGGCTCGCGATTCGAAACGACGAACAGTGAGCCGAGGATCTTCGTCTGAACGCTGATGCGCAAGCGCTCGGGCGTCCAGAGCGATTCGCCGGTTTCGCGCAGGCGCGCCTCCTGCTCCGCGGCGGCTCTCGCCTCCGTAAGGCTGCGGGCAAACTTCACCACCTCTTGCGAGAAGGGAGCGAGGAAATCCTCTTTCGGCAACTCAGGGCGCGGGCGCACACGGCCGCCCCGCAGATCCTTCATCCATTGTGCGGTGCGCGAAATCGGAAGGACGATCGTCCAGCGAATGATCAGCACCGTGAGAAGAACGATCAGCAGCACCTGCGCGACGACGTGCCAGATCGTCTCGCGCCAGATCGTGTTGCTTTGAGCCTCGATGTAACTCGCATCGTGAAAAATTGCGAGGATGCCCTCAGGTTTGCCGTCATCGTCGTACATTCCGAGGTAGTACGCGTTCATCGGCTCGCCGCCGAGCGTGACAAATTCGCTGACGCCCTCGCCTTGTGCCGTCAAGCGATCCAACGGGACCCGTGGGGGCGTGATTCGATCCGAAAGACTCGCGCTTTCAGCGAGAATTTTCCCGGCAGGATCGTAGACGATCACCCCCGCGAGACGTTCGCGATTTTCGAAGCGATCCACGATGCGGCGGAGCTGCGTGTGCGAGCCATGCTCGACGGCGGGCTCAACGATCTCGGCGAGGCTCTCGCCCAGAATTTCGGCGCGCCTCTCGAGGTCGGTGCGGAGGCCGCGCTTCTCCGAGCGAACCTGATTCCTCGAGATGATGAACGTAATTAGGCTGATTCCAATGACCAAAGAAAGAATCAACCGTAGGCTGAGTCTCACAGCGGATCCTTTATGGCTGTTCCGGCACGCAGGTGCCAGGTGAAAGGTTTCCCCACGACGGTGGATCGCGATCCACCGGAGTCGTGCCGGTGAAATTCAACGCTCGCGATCCGGAAACAACGAACTTCGAGACAGCGAACAACGTGAGAGCTTGCACTGCGGAAGAGGGTCGGAACTCCCGCGGTTCCAGTGGGCCGCGTCGAGCTTGGACGGCTCCGCTCCCGTTTCCGTCAGGCGAGCGTTGACTGGCAACTCCAATTATACCAATGAAAAGCAGTCGAGGCCACGACAAACGACCGATCCGCAAAAAAATGCGCGGTCGCTAATCCCCCGTGCGGGGCAGCGGAGAGGGATGCACGTCTGCGCCTCCACGCAAACGAAGGCGAGCTTCCTTGCGACGCGACCATCGAGCGCGAAGGCGGTCCATATACAGGTAGACGATGGGCGTTGTGAAAAGCGTGAGCATCTGGCTGACGATCATGCCGCCGACGATGCTGATGCCGAGCGGACGGCGCAACTCGGAACCGGTGCCCGTGCCCAACGCGAGTGGCAAGCCTCCGAGAATCGCTGCCGCGGTCGTCATCATGATGGGCCGGAACCGAAGCAGGCACGCCTGATAGATCGCTTCTTCGGGCGACTTCCCTTCCTTGCGCTCCACGTCCAGGGCAAAGTCGACCATCATGATCGCGTTTTTGTTCACGATGCCGATCAGGAGGATGATCCCGATGTCCGCCATCACGGTGAGATCGTTGTGCGTGATGAGGAGGGCCAGAATCGCGCCGACTCCCGCCGAAGGCAGCGTCGAGAGAATTGTGATCGGGTGAATGTAGCTCTCGTAGAGCATCCCGAGAACGATGTAGACGGCAAACAGCGCTGTGAGGATCAACACGGGCTCGTTTTCGAGAGAAACCTGAAACGCCTGCGCCGTCCCCTGAAACGTGGCGCGAATGGTGGCCGGCATGTGAGCCGCGTCGGCGACGGTGTTCACTGCGCTAACGGCGTCGCCGAGCGATACACCGGGCGCAAGATTGAAGGAAAGCGTGACGGCGGGAAACTGCCCTTGATGGTTCACGGCGAGCGGCGTGTTCGCCGATCCGAAGTGGGTAAACGCGCTGAGCGGCACCTGTGTGCCGTTTTGCGAGCGCACGTAGATGTTCCCGAGTGCGTCCGGACTGCGCTGAAATTGCGGCGCGACTTCCATCACCAGGTGGTATTCGTTGAGATCGGTAAAAACAGTGGATACCTGACGCTGGCCGAAGGCATCGTAGAGCGTGTTGTCGATCGTCGCCGCGTTGAGGCCCAGCCGCGACGCTGTATCGCGATCGACCACGACGTCCTCTTCAAGCCCCTGATTCTGCTGGTCGGTTGAAACGTCTCTCAATTGCGGCAGCGCCTTTAGCTTCTGCAGCATGATCGGCGACCACTGGTCGAGATCGGGCAAACTTTCGGTCTCGAGCGTGTACTGATACTGGGCGTTGCTGGAGCGGCCGCCGACGCGAATGTCCTGGTTCGCTTGCAGGTAGAGCGTTGCGCCCGACACGACGGCGAGCTTCTTGCGAAGGCGCTGAATCACCTGGTCGGCGCTGATTTTCCGCACGGAAAGCGGCTTGAGCATCATGAACATGCGGCCGTTGTTCATCGCATTGCCGCCACCGATGAAACAGATGTCGCTCTGCACCGCGGGATCCTTCGTAACAATTTCGCTGAACTGCCGTTGCTTCACACGCATGGCGTCGAACGAAATGTCCTGCGAAGCTTGAATCGATCCGCCAATCAGGCCGGTGTCTTGCTGCGGGAAGAAACCCTTGGGCACGATGATGAAGAGAAATATGTTCACGCAGATCGTGGCGATCATCACCGTGAGAGTGAACGCCTGGTGCCTGAGCACCCAGCGGAGACCGTGATCGTAAGCCGTGTGCAGTTCATTGAACCAGCGCTCGCTCAGCCGATAGAGCCGGCCGTGCCCTTCCTTCGGAGTGCTCTTCAGGAACCTGGCGCACATCATCCCGGTCGTAGTAAGCGACACGCCCAGCGACAGCAGAATCGTGACGCTCAGCGTGACCGCAAATTCGCGGAAGAGACGCCCAACGATTCCGTTCATCAGCAGAATGGGGATGAAGACGGCGATCAGCGACGTGCTCATCGAGAGCACGGTGAATCCAATTTCCCTTGAGCCGCGCAGCGCGGCCTGCATCGGCGACAAGCCCGCCTCGTGATAACGCGTGATGTTTTCGATCACCACGATCGCGTCGTCCACCACGAAGCCAGTGCAAATCGTCAGCGCCATCAGCGAAAGATTGTCGATCGAATAGCCGAGCAGATACATCACGCCAAACGTGCCCACGAGCGAGACGGGCACGGCGACCGCCGGAATCAGGGTGGCCCAAAGATTGCGCAGAAAGACGAAGATCACCAAAATCACCAGGAATACAGTGATCAGCAGCGTGATCTGAACGTCCTTTACGCCCGCCCGGATGGTGGTGGTCCGGTCGATCGCCACGCTGAGATGAATCGAGGCCGGAATCGAGGCTTGCAACTCCGGCAGGAGCGCGCGAATCCGGTCCGCCGTACCGACGATGTTCGCACCGGGCTGGCGAAAGATAATCAGCAGGACGCTGCGATTGCCATTTACGAGCCCGCCCGTGTGGACGTCTTCGATGGAGTCCTCGACGTCCGCAATGTCCTCGAGCCGCACCGGGGCGCCCTTGCGATAGGCGACGATAATGGGACGGTAGTGCTTCGCATCGAATAGCTGATCGTTGTCGGTGAGCGTCCAGCGGACCAGCCCGTTGGCGACCTGTCCCTTGGGTTCGTTCGAATTCACGCCCGCGAGCGCCGTGCGGACATCCTCGAGGCCGATGCCGTAGTTCGCCAGTACCGATGGATTCAGCTCGATGCGGACGGCCGGGCGGGCGCCGCCGCCCACGTTCACCTGGCCGACTCCTTCCACCTGCGAAAGCTTCTGCGCAATGATCGAGTCGGAAACGTCGTACAACTTACTGATCGGCAGCACGTCGGAACGCACCGCCAGAATCATGACGGGAGAATCGGCTGGATTGATCTTTCGCCAGTATGGCCGGGAGGGCAGATTCGCCGGCAACTGACCTTGGGCCGCGTTGATGGCCGCCTGCACGTCGCGCCCGGCGGCGTCAATGTCGCGATTCAAATCGAATTGCAGGGTGATCGACGTCGAGCCGGCCATGCTCGTCGACGTCATCTCGGTAACGCCCGCGATTCGGCTGAACTCGCGCTCAAGCGGAGTCGCTACGGACGAAGCCATGGTCGAGGGGCTGGCGCCGGGAAGGCCCGCGTTGACGGAGATCGTGGGAAATTCCACTTGCGGCAGCGGCGCCACGGGAAGAAAGCGGTACGCGATCGCACCGGCGAGCAACACTCCGAAGGTGAGGAGCGAAGTCGCGATCGGCCGTTTGATGAAGGGCTCGGAGATGTTCATGGTCGTCGCCGCAGCGTGGCTTTCGATTCCCTTCGATCAATCCGCGTGCATTTCGGCCTCGACCGCATTGCCGATGCGGTGGCGAGCCAGGCGGCGCGCGAGCCGGTCGAAGGCGAGATACACAACAGGCGTCGTGTAGAGCGTCAGCACTTGGCTGATGATCAAGCCGCCCACGATACTGATGCCCAAAGGACGCCGCAGCTCCGATCCGGTTCCCGATCCGAGCGCGAGAGGCAAGCCGCCCAGCAGCGCCGCCATGGTTGTCATCATGATCGGGCGGAATCGGAGCAAGCACGCCTGGTAGATCGCTTCCTCCGGTGGCTTCCCTTCCTTGCGCTCAGCATCGAGAGCAAAGTCGATCATCATGATGGCGTTCTTTTTCACGATGCCGATGAGCAGGATGATGCCAATGAGCGCAATGACGCTGAAATCGCTGCCGCAGATGATCAGCGCCAGGATCGCGCCCACGCCCGCCGAGGGCAGCGTCGAAAGAATCGTGATCGGATGAATGTAACTTTCGTAGAGAATGCCGAGGACGATGTAGACGGTCACGACCGCGGCGAGGATCAGCAGCGGCTCATTCGCGAGCGAGGCCAGGAACGCTTGCGCAGTCCCCTGAAAGCTCGGGTGGAGAGAAAGCGGCATATTCAGATCTCCCTCGACCTTATGGATGGCGTCCACTGCGTCGCCCAGCGAAGCGCCGGGCGCGAGATTGAACGACAGGGTGACCACGGGAAATTGGCCCTCGTGATTCACGGCCAGCGGCGCTGTCGTTTGCTCGAAATGCGTAAACGCGCTGAGCGGAACCTGCGTGCCGTTCGATGAATTTACGTAAATATTCTTCAGCGCGTCCGGATTCTGCTGGAAGCGTGGATCGACTTCGAGCACGACGTGATACTGGTTGAGCTGCGTGAACATCGTCGACACCTGCCGTTGCCCGAAGGCGTCGTAAAGGATGTTGTCGACCGTGGCCGGCAGGATTCCGAGCCGCGACGCCGTGTCGCGGTCGATCACCAGGGTGGCATTCATCGCCTGATCCTCTTGATCCGACGCGACGTCGCGCAACTGCGGCTGCTGTTTCAGCTTGGCCTCGACCCTGGGGGCCCACTCCGACAGCTCCTGCGGATCCGCATCTTCGATCGAATACTGATACTGCGTGCGGCTGACGCGGTCTTCCACCGTGATGTCCTGCACGGGCTGCATGTAGAGCGCGATTCCCTCCACCTGGGCGAGCTGCGGCTGCAGGCGGCGAATGATTGCGGAGGCGTCATCACTCCTTTCGTCGCGCGGCTTGAGATTGATCTGAATGCGCCCGCTGTTGGGCGTCATGTTGGTGCCATCCACGCCGATGAAAGACGACAAGCTGACGACATCCGGATCCTTCAGAATCACCGCGGCGAGCGCTTGCTGGCGTTCGGCCATCGCCGAGAACGAAATCGACTGCGGCGCGTCCGAGATGCCCAGAATCACGCCCGTATCCTGCACGGGGAAAAATCCCTTGGGTACGTAGTAGTAGAGCAGGATCGTCAGCACAAGCGTGCCGACAGTGACGACCAGTGTGATGGTCTGGTGCTTCAGCACAGCCTGCAGCGTCCGCCCGTAGAACGCGATCATTCGATCGAAGGCCCGCTCTGACGAACGATAGAAGCGGCTCTGCTTCTGCGGATCCTGATATTTCAGCAGCTTCGAGCACATCATCGGCGTCAGCGTGAGCGACACGAACGCCGAGACCAGAATCGTCACGCCGAGCGTGACGGCAAACTCACGGAAAAGCCGCCCGACGATATCGCCCATGAACAACAGCGGAATCAGCACGGCGATCAGCGAAACGGTCAGCGAGACGATCGTGAAACCGATCTGTTCGGCGCCCATCAGGGCTGCTTCGAGCGGCTTGTGCCCTTCCTCGATGAATCGCGAGATGTTTTCGATCATCACGATGGCGTCGTCGACCACGAAGCCGGTGGAAATCGTAAGCGCCATCAGCGAAAGGTTGTCGAGGCTGTAGCCGCACAAATACATCACGCCGAAGGTGCCCACGATCGAAAGCGGCACCGCGACGCTCGGGATAATCGTGGCCGAAACGCTGCGCAGGAAAAGGAACATCACCATCACGACGAGCGCGATCGTCAGCAACAACTCGAATTGAACGTCTTTCACCGACGCGCGGATGGTGGTCGTCATGTCGGTGAGCGTGGTCACCTGAATCGACGAAGGCAGCGACGCCTGCAATCGCGGAATCAGATCCTTCACGCGGTTCGCTACGCCGATGATGTTGGTGCCGGGCTGCCGCTGAATGTTGAGGATCACGGCCGGCTTGGTATTCATCCACGCGGCTTGCAGGTTGTTCTCGGCGCCGTCCACCACGGTCGCAACGTCGGAGAGCCGGACCGGAGCGCCATTCTTGTAGGCGATGATCAGGGGCCGGTAAGCGGCGCTCGAAAGAAGCTGGTCGTTGTCCTGGATGGTGAACGCCTGGCGCGGGCCGTTGAGGGTTCCCTTCGCCTGGTCCACATTCGCATTTCCGAGGGCGGTCCGGAGGTCTTCAAGGCTCAGCCCGTAGGATGCGAGCGCCGTCGGAAGCACCTGCACGCGAACCGCGGGCTTTTCGCCGCCGCTGATGGTCACCAGGCCCACGCCGGAAAGCTGCGAAATCTTCTGCGCGAAATTGGTATCGGCAAAGTCTTCGACTTTTTCGAGCGGCAGCGTGTCCGAGGTGAGCGCGAGCGTAAGAATCGGCGTATCGGCGGGATTGACCTTGCTGTAGACCGGCGGATTCGGGAGATCGCGCGGCAGATAGCTTGTGGCGGCGTTGATCGAGGCTTGCACCTCCTGCTCGGCCACGTCGATATTCTCGTTCAGATCGAATTGCAGCGTGATAAGCGACCCGCCGTAGGAGCTCGTCGAGGTCATCTGCGAGAGGCCCGGCAGTTCGCCGAATTGCCGCTCGAGAGGCGTGGTGACCGCGGACGCCATTACGTCCGGGCTGCCGCCCGGATAAAAGGTCAGCACTTGAATCGTCGGATAGTCCACTTGCGGCAGAGCCGAAACGGGGAGCTGAAGATAGGCCACTACTCCGGCCAGCATGATCCCGACCATCAGCAACGATGTGGCGACTGGCCGAAGGATGAACGGCCTGGAAGGACTCACGGCTGCGGATCCGGCGATGGGCTCGAGTTGGCTGAGGGCATGCGACTGATGGTGGACTGGTGCGGCGTGACGGTCGAACCTGACTGGAGCTTGTCCGCCCCATCCACGACAACGACTTCACCCGGTTTCAATCCCTGGCGGATTACGGAAATATTGCCCTCGGTGAAGTCCGCCTGCACCGGGCGAACTTCTGCCTTGTTGTCCGAGCTAATCACGTAGACGAACGGCCCCTGCGCGCCGGTCTGAACCGTGGCCGACGGAACGACAATGGCGTTTTTCTTCACGCTGAGAAACAGCCGCGTATTGACGAACTGATTCGGCCAGAGCGACATGTTTGCGTTGGTGAATTCCGACTTCAGCTTGATCGTGCCGGTCGTCGGATCGATCTGGTTGTCGAGGGTCAACAGCTTGCCGTCCGCGAGCTTCGTCTTGTTGTCGCTGCTGTAGGCGTCGACGACCAGCTGCCGGATTCGCATTTCGGCAACGACCTCCGGGAGATTTTCTTCGGGAAGCGTGAAATCCACCGCGATGGGCTGTACCTGCGTGATGACAAGCATTCCATTCGCGTCCGTGGCGTGAACGATGTTGCCCGGATCGACAAGGCGGAGCCCGACGCGCCCATTGATCGGCGAAGTGATACGGCTGTACACCAAGTTGAGCTTGGCGCTGTTGATTTGCGCCTCGTCCGACTTGATGGCGCCATCGAACTGCCCCACCGTCGCCTGCTGCGTATCGAGCTGCTGCCGCGCGACCACACCTTCCTGCCAGAGCGTCTGATAGCGGTTCAAATCGACCTTGGCGTCATTTTGCGAGGCTTCGTCTTTTGCGAGCTGCCCCTCAGCTTGCTCAAGCGCCACTTGATAGGGGCGAGGATCGATTTCGATCAGCAGATCGCCCGCGTGAACGAACTGCCCCTCTTTGAAAAACACCTGCATGATCTGGCCGTCGACGCGCGTATGGACTGTCACCGTGTTGAACGCCGTAACGGTGCCAAGGCCGGTGAGGTAGTACGGCACATCGCGCTGTTGAGCCGAAACCACGCCGACGGAAATTACCTGGTTGCCCGATTCCTTCTTCGAGGCAGCCTCGGAACTCGAGCGCAAGCGGTAGAACGCAAATCCGACGGCGACCAGCAAAATCAGTACGATCCAAATCCCATAATGATGCCGCGGTTTGGCCTCCTCATCGTGGTGCGGCCCCGCCGATGGGGGTGCGGAAAGATCACCGCTATCGGTTCGCGGCGCTCCCGACGAAGACGATGATGGGTCCGAAGATGACGACAACGGAGAAGACATATACGCCCCTATCTGCCCTATTTTTTCACAAGTCTTAGACGTTCGGGAATCTTTCCCGGATACAGCGGTATCGGTCTGCATGTTCCCTGCCGCCAAGCTTGGCGGTCAAGTAGCTCGCGGATGATTGTGATGTCTTGACGGAGCCTTTAGGTGGCACGATTTGTCCTCGGATAAGCCCAAATTATTTCCGCTCATTTACACAGCTGGCATCGCACTGCAACACAGAACGGCTATTCCTTCCATCGCCCGAGCCCAAGTCTAAGAGGAGACGGAGGAAATCGATGTCCTTCAAGAAGGTCGCAGAGCTGTGCCTGCACGGTGTTCGAATCGGTCTGGTCGGCATTTCACTGTTCCAGTTTTCGCTGGGCGCTCCGCTGGCGAGCGCGCATCAGGAAAGCAGGGACTCGCAAACGCGCACTCCCATCAAACACGTCATCGTCATCATCGGAGAGAACCGGACGTTCGATCATATCTTCGCCACCTACCAGCCGAAGGATCATCAGAAGATTTCGAACCTGCTCTCGGAAGGGATCATCCACGAAGACGGAACGCCCGGCCCGAACTATTTCCGCGCAGCCCAATTCTCCGCGCTGGACCAAAGCCCCAGCCTCTTCGAGATGGCCCCCATGGGCAAGTCGCTCCTCTCGCCGCTTCCTGTGCCACTTGCCGGAGGAGCAGAAACGCCAATTTTCCCTTCGGCTGGCGCGGCGGAATCGTTCGAGAATGGGCTCGAGGATGCACCGTTTGATTGGTACACCTATCTGGCGACTGGCGGAACCGGCCTGACCAGCGGTACCCCCGACACGCGCATTTCTTATGACGGCTTCGACGTTTCCCACTTGCCGTCGGGCCCATTCCAGCTCACGCCCGGCGTGGCTTACGACGACTACGCGGCCAGCCCAGTCCACCGCTTCTATCAGATGTGGCAGCAACTCGATTGCAACCGAGCCTATGCGACCGAAGACAACCCGAGCGGCTGCAAGGCCGACCTCTTTCCCTGGGTCGAGGTCACGATTGGTGCGGGGAGCAACGGTAAAGCGCCCGGCAGCCCTGCGTACGACGCGCCAAGCGGCGAAGGCGCCACGTCCATGAGTTTCTACAACATGGCCGAGGGCGATGCGCCATACTTGAAGTATCTGGCCGACCATTACGCCTTCAGCGACAACTATCATCAGGCCGTCAACGGCGGAACAGGCGCGAACCACATCATGCTCGGCACCGGCTACGCCATGGCGTTCAGCGACGGTAACGGCAATCCGGCCGTGCCGCCGTCGAACGAAATCGAGAACCCCAATCCGCAGTCGGGAACGAACAACTTCTACACCCAAGACGGCTACTCTGGCGGGTCATACAGCGATTGCTCGGACGTCACGCAGCCGGGTGTGGCTGCGGTCGAGGATTACCTCGCGTCACTGCGGCACCCGATCAAGCCGGATTGCGAGCCCGGCCACTACTACCTCCTCAACAACTACAATCCCGGATATTACGGCGATGGAACCGTAGCGTTCGGCGACCCGAAGGGCACGCCGTTTACGATTCCGCCTTCAAACCTGCAGACCATCGGCGATGAGCTCCTCCAAAAGAATATCTCGTGGAAGTACTACGGCGACGGCTGGAACGCTTACGTGGCGAATCCCTACTCCTCCACCAACACCTACTGCAACATCTGCAACTTCGAGCAGTACGTCACTTCGATCATGACGAACGCGAGCGTTCGCACCGCGCATCTCCAGGACACCGCCAACCTGTATAACGACATCCAGGATGGCGCGCTCCCGGCGGTTTCTTTCGTCAAGCCCAGCGGACTCTTGGATGGCCACCCGGCATCCTCGAAGCTGGATCTGTTCGAAGGCTTCGTGAAGAAGATCGTGGATATGGTGCAGGCAAATCCCAGCCTCTGGAAGGATACGGCGATCTTCGTCACGTTCGACGAAGGCGGCGGATACTACGATTCGGGCTACGTCCAGCCGCTCGATTTCTTCGGCGACGGCACCCGGATTCCCATGATCGTTGTCTCGCCCTATACGAAACCCGGATACATTTCACACGACTACGCGGATCACGTCTCGATTCTGAAATTCATCGAGGCCAACTGGGACCTGCCTCCCGTCACCAGCCGCGGTCGCGACAATCTCCCCAATCCCGTCGCGGACGACGACAATCCGTACGTCCCGAAGAACACCCCGGCAATCAGCGACCTGATGGACCTCTTCGATTTCCAGCATGGTCACGACGGAGGCGGACGCGGGCGCTAGAAGCTAGTCCAGTGATTTGCTCGAGGTCGAGCCGGGCGCTGGATGATTCCGCTCTCGGCTCGATCATTTTTGGCAGCCCTGCGTGCACGTGGGTCGCCTTGACCGCGAACCGCAGCGCTGCGTAGAATCAGGTATGGTCAGTTTCACCTGCGCGACGATCCTTGCGGCTTGTTGTCGTCCGGCCACAACTCGCGCGGGCGTTTGATCCAAAGCATCCGAAAGATTACGACGGGATCGTAAGCCCGCTGCCGGAGCAAGACCTGGTAAGCGGGCTTTTTCTTTAGTGCTGATTTCGATCGCTTAGGGAGCAAATGAAACCGATTTCCACAGGCACGGTGCATCTCGTCGGAGCAGGCCCGGGCGATCCCGAGCTGCTGACCGTCAAGGCGCATCGTCTGCTCGCGGCTACGGACATCGTCCTGCACGACGACCTGGTCCCGGCCGCCATTCTCGCCGTCGCCGGGCCGCAGGCCGAGGTGATCAACGTCGGAAAGCGCTGCGGCGCGAAAGGGATCACGCAGGGCGAGATCGACGCGCTCATGATCGATTTCGCGCGGCGCGGGCTGGACGTCGTGCGCCTCAAGAGCGGCGACCCTGGAATCTTCGGCCGCCTCGCCGAAGAGATCGACGCGCTCACGGCCGCCGACATCGCCTTCGATGTAGTTCCCGGCATCACTGCCGGACTCGGCGCAGCCGCTTCGCTCGGCGTCTCGCTCACGGATCGCCGCAAGAGCGCACGCGTGGTCATCGTAACCGGCCATCACGCGCAAAAGGGCGGCCGGCAAGCTAAGCCCGACTGGAAAAATCTCGCCCAGGGCAATGCCACGCTTGTCATCTACATGCCGGGCCACGATTTTGCGGGTCTGCGCGAAGAGTTTCTCGCGGCGGGCCTCGCCGAAGATATTCCCGCGGCAATCGTTTCGCACGCGAGCACGCCGCGGCAACAACATCAGTACACGACGATCCGCGACCTCGACAAGCTGCCGCATCTCGATTCGCCGACGATCCTCCTCCTCGGCCGCGTCCTCGAAGATGCCCGCCTGCGCGATGCCGGAAATCCATTGCTCGCGCTCGACGAAGCAAGCTTGATTTTCTCTTCGCGATAGGCCGCGCCTCGCCGCGCCCGCGGCAACACGCTCCCACTCCTGGAAACGAAACAGGCTCCCGCCGTGTTAGATTCGTCTGGGATTCGGGTTCATCTCCCTTGGGATCTTCGGGAGCACGCTCGCGAGATGCTCGACCGCAAACAACTGCCGATCAGTTGGTTCGACGTCCTCATACTGCTGCTGCTGGCTGGCCTGGCGGTCCTGCCCGCGCAGGACGAGCTTCACAAGCAGCTCATTCTTCTCGTTATCGCAGTCCTTCAAATTCTGGAGGGTCCGCTCATTGCGCGAATGCCGGGCCGCGGGCGCACTTACAGCGTGCTTCTGAAGATCGCTCTGTCGACGTTGCTGCTCGCCCACACCGGCGACGTGGGAATCAACAGCGCCTACTATCCGATTTACTTTTTACCCGTTCTTACTGCGGCGATTTATTTCGGCCCTCTGGCGACGCTCGCATGGACCACGCTTTCCTCGCTCGCATATTGCTCGTTTCTGATCGGGCCATTGATAACGGACGAGTACGAGATCGGAGCGGAAGGCGCCACGATTCTCGCGATTCGTATCCTCTTCTTCTTTCTCGCGGCGATGCTCGTCAACCGCTTCGTGATGGACAATCGCCACCAGGTCCAGCGCTATCGCGAACTCTCCGAGCGCCTCGAAGAGACGAACCGCCAGCTGCGCCGCGCCGAAGCGGACGCGCGCCGCTCCGAACGCCTCGCCGCGCTCGGCCAGCTTTCGGCCGGCCTCGCGCACGAAATCCGCAACCCGCTCGGCGTGATCAAAGGCTCGGCGGAAATGCTTCAGCAGAAATTGCAGGGCTCGGAACCGCTCGCGGGCGAACTTGCCGGCTACATTTCCGCCGAAGTGAACCGTTTGAACGCGCTCGTCGCGCGCTTCCTCGATTTCGCGCGCCCCGCGCATCTCGATCTTCACGCCCAGCGCGTCTGCGACCTCATCGACCGCTCGCTCGAATCCGTCCTCGCGCAGTCTCCGAATTCGAAAGTGCGCGTCGAGCGCCACTACTCTCCGGTGCCCGAAATACTCGCGGACGAGCAGCTCTGCGAGCGCATCTTCGTGAATCTCATTCAGAATGCATTCCAGGCAATGGACGCGTCGCCCGATGGCCGCGAAGAGGTGCTGAGCATTTCCGTCGCGCCGGATACCGCCGGCGGCCGCCCCGGCGTCACCATCGCGATCGACGACACGGGCCCCGGTGTGCCGCCCGAAGCGCGCGAGCAGATTTTCAATCCTTTTTTCACCACAAAGAAAGACGGCGTGGGCCTCGGCCTCGCCATCGTCGCCAAAATTGTGGACGACCATCGCGGTTCGATTAAACTGGAGAACGATTCGCGGCCCGGCGCGCATTTCCGGATTTTCCTTCCGGCAGCGCCCGAACATTCATGACCGCACAAATCGCATCGGATCGCCGGCCAATATGAAACGCGAAAAACCATCCATACTCATCGTCGAGGACGAAGCCAAGATGCGCCGCCTGCTCGAGCTGCAGCTCGCTGAAGAGGGATTCCAGGCGCGCACGGCGCCGGACGCCGAAACGGGCCTGCAATTCCTCAACAAGGACCCCTTCGATCTCGTCGTCACCGATTTCAAGCTGCCCGGGATGAGCGGCCTCGATTTCTTGCACGCGGTGAAACGAGTGAATGCGGAAATTCCCGTGGTGATGATGACCGCCTACGGCACGGTGGAATCCGCCGTCGACGCAATGAAGGCGGGCGCGAGCGACTACGTGCTGAAGCCATTTTCGCTCGCCGAGCTCGTTCTCGTAATCCGCAAGGAACTCGCCGCGCACCAATTGCGCGAGGAAAATCGCGATCTGCGCGAGGCGCTCGGCCGCCGCTACGAATACAAGAACATCGTCGCGCAGAGCGACAAAATGCAGGCTGTGCTCGGCCTCGTCGAGCGCGTGGCGCCCACCAACGCCACTGTTCTGATCGGCGGCGAAAGCGGCGTCGGCAAGGATTTGATCGCGCGCGCCATTCACGAGCATTCGCAGCGCGCCTCCGGCCCATTCCTCAAAATCAACAGCACCGCCATTCCCGAGAACTCTGCTCGAAAGCGAACTCTTCGGCTACGAAAAGGGCGCATTCTCCGGCGCCACTTCGAGCAAGCCGGGAAAATTCGAGCTGGCGGACAAAGGCACGCTCTTCCTCGACGAGATCGGCGACGTTCCGCCCGCCATTCAGGTGAAGCTGCTGCGCGTCCTGCAAGAGCGCGAATTCGAGCGCCTCGGCGGCACGAAAACCATCAAAGTCGACGTCCGTCTGATCGCCGCCACCAACCGCGACCTCCGCGCCGCCCTCGAAGAAGGCACATTCCGCGAGGATTTGTACTACCGGCTCAACGTCGTCGCGATCGATATCCCTCCCCTGCGCGATCGCAAGGAAGACATCCCGGCGCTCACCAGCTTCTTCCTCGAAAAGTTCGCGCGCGAATCCGGCAAGCCGACGCCGCGCATCACGCCGCAAGCGCTGAAGACTGCTGATGGATTTTCACTGGCCGGGCAATATCCGCGAGCTCGAAAATATTCTGGCGCGCAGCGTCATGCTTGCTGCCGGCCCCACGCTCGACGCCGCCGATATTCATTTCGATAGCGCTCGCCCGCGCGCTCCACGCGGATTCCGCCGCTCCCGTGCTGCCCGACGGCATCACGCTCGAGCAGTGGGAAGAGGAAATCATTCGCGAGGCCCTCCGCCGCGCCAACGGCAACAAGAGCCAGGCCGCGCGCGCACTCGGCCTCTCGCGCAATGCCTTGCGTTATCGCCTGTCGCAAATGGGCGTGCCCGATCCTGACCTGCCGGGCGAAAGCAAGTAGATGACGGTAACTCTGCACGTGGTCTCAAGCGTTGACGCCTTCATCGCCCGGAACGACAACAGCGTCTCGTGGCCCGAGAGTCCCGCAGACGCCTACGAGCCAGGCGTCTCCGAAGACAGCGCCGCGGAAGTCGTCGCCTCGATCGATTGCTATGTGCTGGGTTCGCGCACCTATGAGCATGCGCTTCAACTCGGCTGGCCCTATGGGGACACTCCGACCGTCGTGACTACAACCAGAGACCTGCCATCCACGAGAAAGAGCGTGGAGTTCTACTCAGGTGATCTCAAAAGACTGGTGAATGTGATCCTCGCGCCTCGATTCGGAAACATCTGGCTCGTGGGGGGCGCGATGTTGTGCCAGAGTTTTCTCCATCTCGGCCTCGTGGACGAAATCAGATTGATGATTGCGCCAGTCTTGTTGGGCGACGGGCTGCGCCTCTTCGCTAACTCCAGCCCCGAAACGAAATGGCGTCTGAAGGACGCAGTCGCCTATAAGACGGGTTTTGTCGAGTTGTTGTATCGAAGCGAATCGTCCGGCCCCTTGTCCTGACTTCCCATTCAAAGGAGGCACGTAAACATGAAGAACATGTTCGATACGGCGGTGGCGAATCAGGTAAAGACCCGGCTGGGAAAATTGGAGCCACAAAGTGAGAGGCGCTGGGGCAAGATGACGCCGGCGCAGATGCTGGCACATTGCTCGGTGAGTATGCAGTGGGCGGTGGGAGAAGTGGTGCCCGAAAAGGGTGCGCTACCCGCACGTCTACTGGGGCGGCTGGTGAAGCCGATGGTGTTTCGGAACGAAGACCCCCTGCGGAAGAATTCGCCGACGGCTAAGAGCCTGATTGTGGCGGACGAACGAGATTTGGGCAAGGAACGGGAGCGCTTATCTGGATTGATTGACAAATTTGCTGCGGGAGGGCCGGCTGGGTGTACGAAGAATCCGCATAGTTTCTTTGGGAAGATGACGCCGGAGGAGTGGGCGATCCTAATGTACAAACATCTTGACCATCATTTGCGGCAGTTTGGGGTGTGACCGTCTCAACTTTGTTGGGCGACGGGCTCAAGCCTGCTCCGAGTCCCAAATTCGATTGATGCGAACCGGCCCAGTCTTACGGGTTGCCGAAGACTGGTTGAAAAGCACCACCCTCCGCGTGAAAACCACCGTATTCTAAACTCTTGCCAGGACTGCAGCTGGCACGCCTCCGCAGCTAACCCACATCCTAACAACAAGATCGAGGCGAGAGGGCCAAATGCGCCTGTTTGGCACTGGCCCTGCATTACCAAGGCTGGATTCAAAGGGTTTTCTGGCGGAGGTTCGCCAGGGGGAAATTATGAAGAAGCATCTCGCGAGTCTGGCAGCGATTTTCCTAACGATGGGCGTGATGTCCGTAAGCGCGCCGGTGAGGGCTCAGGATCAGCAATCCGACAGCGCCGCCTCCGCCCGATCAGGATTATTCTCAGCAGGCCGGTCAGCCCGATCAATCCGGCCCTGCGCCGGGCGTGGCGCGCGTGAGCGTGATCAATGGCAACGTTTCCACGCAGCGCGGCGACAACGGCGAGTGGGTCGCGGCAACCGTGAATACGCCGGTTGCGGTCGGTGACCGCATCTCGACGGGACCGGACGGAAGCGCCGAAATTCAACTCGATTCCGCAAACGTCCTGCGGCTGTCCCACAACGCAACGGCGAAAATCGCGAATATCAGCCGCGAAAATATCCAGGTGCAGGTCGGGCAGGGTCTCGTCACCTATGCGGTGGTCCGGCCGGGCGAAGCAAACGCCGAAATCGATACGCCCAACTCCGCCGTCCATCCGGATGGCACGGGCGAGTATCGCATTCAGGTGAATTCCGATGACGAAACCGACGTGATCGTGCGCGAAGGCTCGGCGGACATCACCGAACCGCAGGGAAGCACGCACGTGAATGCCGGTCAAATGATCTCGGTTCAGGGAACGGACAATCCTGAATATAAGACAGCGTCCGCTCCGAGCGAAGACGCCTGGGATTCATGGAATATGGATCGCGATCACCAGATTACCAGCGCGAAAAGCTGGAAGGATACCGACCAGTACTACACGGGCTCTGAAGATCTCGATACCTACGGCACGTGGAGCGAAGTCCCGGATTACGGCCCCGTGTGGATTCCACAGCAGAATAGCAATTGGGCGCCTTATAGCGATGGCCGTTGGGTCTGGGAGCCTTACTACGGCTGGACGTGGGTTTCCTACGAGCCGTGGGGATGGGCGCCGTATCACTATGGCCGCTGGTTCGTCTACGGCGGTAACTGGGCTTGGTGGCCGGGGCCGGTCGTCGGCTATCCGGGTTACTACCCGATCTGGTCGCCCGCGTATGTCTCGTTCTTCGGCTGGGGCGGCGGAGGCTGGGGCGTCGGCTTCGGAGTCGGCTTTGGCTTCGGCAATGTCGGCTGGCTGCCTTGCGGCCCGGGTGACTGGTATCACCCGTGGTGGGGCCGCTGGGGCGGACGCTACGACACGTTCCGTGGCCGCGATGGCTTCCGCGGCGGAGACCGCGATGGCTTCCGTCCGATCGGGCCGCGAGGCGATCGTTCATTCTCAAACGTCAACGAAGCGTTCCGCAACGACCGCGTCCGATCGGGTCTGGTTTCGATGCGCTCGAACCAATTTGGCCGCGATGCGGTGCATGGCGGCGGGGGGCGCATGGGCGCGGCTTCGTTCCGTCAAGCAAGCTTGGTGAGCGGCAGGATGCCGATTTCGCCTTCGCGGCAGAGCTACAGCGCGTCGGGCCGCGCCGCGAATCCGGCTTCGTTCCGCCACGCACCATCCAATTCGCAGCACTTCTTCAGCGCTGCGGGGCGCACGAACACAGCGTCCAACGGATTCGGCGGCCGGTCACTCAACAACAACGTTCGAACCCGCGAATCGTTCGGCGGAAACGCCGGTAACTCGAATGCCCGATCGTTCAACAACGGCGGCAACCCTGCCCGCGGACAATCATTCGGCGGCGCCGCAAATCAAAATCGCGGCGCAATCACGTCGAGCCGCCCAGGATGGCACACGTTTACGCCGCCGCAATCGGGCGGCAATCGCGGCTCGCAGGCGCGAGGTTTCCAAGGAAATAATCGCGGACAACCGAGCAACAATTCCGTGAGCCATGGGTCCTTCAGCCAGGGGAACGCCCAGGCTCAGTCCGGAAATCGCGCCGGCTGGCAACACTTCTCGGCGCCGACACAACAGTCCGATCGCGGTTCCAACCGTTCTTATAACTCGCCGCAATCGACGTCACGAGGGGGCTCCTCCAATTCATACTCTCATTCATACTCTAGGCCCCAACTTAATATGAGGCAGCCCATCGTGACGCCGCGCGGCGGCGGAAACTACGGAAATGGTGGATACAATCGCAACGGATACCAAGGCTATAGTCAGCCCCGCGGGAATTACAGTGCACCGCGCGGCAACTATAGTGCGCCTCGGGGAAACTACAGTGCCCCTCGAGGTAACGGCGGCGGTGGATATAGCGCTCCTCGCGGCGGCGGTGGTGGCGGCGGGTATACTGCGCCTCGCGGCGGTGGTGGCGGGTACAGTGCGCCTCGCGGCGGCGGTGGTGGGGGCGGAGGCGGCGGTTCGCACGGCGGCGGGGGTGGCGGCAGCCATTCGGGTGGCGGCCACGGGCACCGCTAGTCTTATCGGAGACACGCGGCTCCGGTTTTTCAAGGCTGCGCAGTGCATAGGCAAAGTGGGTTGAGCGAAACTCAGGGTCGTGTGGCGTGTTGTATCACCAGGAGGCAAAACACATGTCGTCAATGCGTGTTGCCGCATGGTTCACATGGTTCGCCGCATGGAATTGGCTCGCGCAGAGGGCTATGATATCGAGAGAACGGTTCGCCAAAGGAGTCATCCGTCCATGAGAAAAGCTGCGTTGTCTCTCGGGGTCCTGTTCTTCGCGATCGCACTGGTCTCTGCGTTCCCAGGCTCCGTAGCGGCGCAGGATGAAGATCCTCCGGGACGCGTCGCGCGCTTGAACTACATCCAGGGATCGGTGTCGTATCAAGTTTCGGGCGATCAAGATTGGGTGCAGGCCGACCCGAACCGCCCACTCACCACCGGCGATAATCTCTGGGCGGACAAAGATTCGCGCGGCGAGGTTCACATCGGCAGCACCGCGATCCGCATGTCGAGCGAGACCGGCATTTCATTCCTCACGCTCGACGATCGCACCACGCAGCTTCAGCTCGCGCAGGGCACGATCGAAGTTCATCTCCGAATTCTACAGAGCGGCGACGCCTTTGAAGTTGACACGCCCAACCTCGCGCTCACGCTGACGCAGCCCGGCGAATATCGCATCGAGACCGATCCCAACGGCGGTTCCACGGTGATCGTGGTCCGCGAAGGCGAAGGTGAAGTCACGGGCGGCGGCGACACGTGGGATCTCGGTCCCCTCCAGCAATACACGTTCAACGGCACGGATCAGCTCACCTACGATGCCGGCCCTGCGCCCGCCTTCGACGATTTCGAGGATTGGTGCCAGTCGCGCGATCAGCGCGAGAACGACGCCGTCTCCGCGAAATACGTTTCGCGCGATGTCGACGGCTACTACGATCTCGACGACTACGGCACGTGGCAATCGGATTCCGACTACGGCGAAGTTTGGGTGCCGAGCGGCGTTGCCGTCGGATGGTCGCCTTACCAGATGGGCCACTGGGTTTTCATCGAGCCGTGGGGCTGGACCTGGGTTGATTCGGAGCCGTGGGGATGGGCGCCCTTTCACTATGGCCGCTGGGCCTACGTCGGCGATCGCTGGGGCTGGGTGCCTGGCCCGGTTGTTGTGCGTCCCGTGTACGCGCCCGCGATCGTTGGATTCGTCGGCGGAGGCGGATTCGGTTTCTCGGTGGCGTTCGGCGGAGGATTTTCCGGCGTGGGATGGTTCCCTCTCGGGCCGCGCGATGTTTTCGTGCCGGGATATCGCTGCAGCCCGCGCTACTTTCAAAACATCAACGTGACGAACACGCGGATCGTCAACGTCACGGAAGTAAGGAACGTCTACAACACGGCCGTCGTCAATCGCGATGTGACGCACGTGAACTACATGTACGGAAACAACGGACGCGCCATCACCGCCGTGCTCGCGCGATACGTTCGTGAATGCGCGTCCCGTGAACCGCGAGATCGTGCGCGTCAACGCGGATCAGATTCGCGGCGCGCGCGTGGTCGACACCGCCGCCGATCGCTCCGGGTCGCACCAGCTACGTCTCGGCGACGGCTCGCGTTTCCACAGCCAGGCCGTCGTACTCCTTTGCGCAGCGGCCCGTGGTCGCGCGGCTGAATCCGGCGGTCGAAACGCAGCGCCGCACACCCGCATACACAAACGACAGCAAGCCGTTCAATCAGCCGCAAAATACACGCGTGAACGACAAATGGCAACACGCAGCCGAATCCGCGCGTCGACGAATAACAATCCGCCGCCCGCGAATAATCAGCAGGAATCGCGCGACGGATATCCGGCCGTTCACTCCCCCTGGGTCGAACAACCGCGCGACGGCTCAGCCCGACAACCGGAATGCGCCAAACCAGGTCAATCAGACGCAAGTCCGCCAGAATGAGGAGCGGCCGGCGATGCGATTCACTCAGCCGACGAGAGCTCGCGACCAGATGTACGACGTTCATCCGCCGCTGAACCGCCAGCAGAATCAGAGCCAGCCCCAGCCAAGGCAGCAGGAACAGCGTTCCGCGCCCCCATCCCATTCGGAAAGCCATCCGCAAAAGAAGTAGAAACTCGCCGGAGGAGGCGGGTCATTCGCCCGCCGCCTCCAAAGGCTCGCCCAGTCGCACGTGGTTCCGGAAACACTGAGGAGGACCAGTCATGCGAAATCGACTTGGCACCAGCAAAACCGCAAGCGCGCTCGTGGGACCTTTCGTCGTGGCGCTTCTCTTCGCCATCGCAAGCTTGTGGATCATTCCGCGCACCGCTGCGGCGCAAGACGACGCCGCGCAGGCCGACCCTCCCGGCCGCGTCGCGCGGCTGAATTATATTCAAGGATCGGTGTCGCTCCAGCCCGCCGGCACGCAGGACTGGGTCGATGCAAATCCGAATCGCCCGCTCACCACCGGCGACAACCTCTGGGCGGATCAGGACTCGCGCGGCGAACTTCACGTGGGAAGTTCCGTTATGCGCTTGTCAGGACAAACGGGTGTTTCATTCCTGAATCTCAACGACCAGATCACGCAGCTCCAACTCGCGCAAGGATCGCTCTACGTGCGCGTCAGGCAGCTCGATGAAGGCGAAGCCTTCGAAATCGATACGCCGAACCTCGCGTTCTCGATTCTGCAGCCGGGCCAATACCGCGTCGACGTCGATCCCGATGGCGGCTCCACGGTGATTGCCGTGTGGGGCGGCTCGGGCAGCGTCACCGGCGGAGGCCAGGCCTTCACGCTGAACCCCGGCCAGGAATTTATGTTCTCCGGCACCGATCAATTGACCTACGACGCGCAGCCACTCGGCGGCCGCGACGATTTCGATAATTGGTGCTTTTCGCGCGACCAGCGCGAGGATCGCTCCGCCTCCGCGCGCTACGTTTCGCGCGACGTGATCGGATACAACGATCTCGACGATTACGGCACGTGGAGCAACGATCCTGAATACGGCTCGGTGTGGATACCTCGAGATGTTGACGCTGGCTGGGCGCCTTATCACGACGGCCATTGGGTCTACATTGCGCCGTGGGGATGGACCTGGGTCGAGGACGAGCCGTGGGGATTTGCTCCCTTTCACTACGGACGCTGGGCGGTGATCCGCGGCAGATGGGGCTGGGTGCCAGGACCGGTTGCTGTCGTGGCGGTGGGCCGGCCGCTCGTGCGCCCGATGTATGCTCCGGCACTCGTCGGATTCGTGGGCGGCGGAGGCTTCAGCTTGTCGATCGCGATCGGAGGCGGCGCGGGCGTGGCGTGGTTCCCTCTCGGGCCGCGTGACGTCTGGGTTCCCTCGTATCGCTGCAGTCCGGCCTACGTGCAGCACGTGAACATTTACAACACGCGAGTCGTGAACGTGACGCAGGTTACGACCGTTTACAACAACGTCTACGTCCATCGCGACAGGACGGCGTTCAATCGCTACACGTACGCGAACAACGTTCGTGCGGTCACGGCCGTCGATCGCGATACGTTCGTGAACGGCAGGCCCGTGGGCCGCGCGTCGGTGCGCATCTCGCAGGAGCAGATCCGGAATCCGCGCGTGATGCAGCAGACGGAAGTGCAACCGACGCAGCGCAGTGCGTTCGGCAACCAGGCGAACGCTCGAGTGCGGCCTCCGGAGACGCTTGTAAACCGGCGCATCGTCACGAAAATCGCGCCCGCGCCGACTGCCGTTCCCATCGGCCACACGCAACCGCTCGGGCGCGGAAACAACGGGACATTCGGCGGCCAGCGCGGCAATCAGCCGGGCAACCAGCAATTCCATCAGCCGGGGAACACTGGCAATGCGAACGACCGCGGCCAGCGCAACGCGCATCCGAACAATGAAAACAATAATCCGCGGCCGGGTTTCCGTCCATTTACGCCGCCGAACAGCAACACAAACACAAACGGCGGCGCGAACGAAAACAGAAATCCCAACGGCAATCCGTCGTTCAATCGAAACGCGCAGCCGAATAACAATGGCCAGCCGAACAACAACGCGCAGCCAACGTTCCAGCGGCCTCCGCAGAACGGCGGAAAGGCGAACGGAAACAATAATTCCAACAATCCGAACGGGAACGCGCCATCCGACCGGAACGCACAGCCGACATTCCACCGGCCTCCACAGAGCGGCGGAAACGCGAACGGAAACAACAATCCCAACAATCCGAACGGGAATCCGCCATCCGACCGGAACGCACAGCCGAGCAACAATGTGCGCCCCGCTTTCCATCCGCCGGCGTCGAACAACGGCAATGCGAATGGAAATGAGAACGCGAATCCAAATTTCAATCGGAACAACGAGCGGGGCAACGCGACGCCGCCGAACGTTGCGCAACCCGGTAGCACCCAGCCCAAAAATGTGCAGCCGAGGAATGAGCAGCCGAGCAACAACGTGCGGCCTTTCCACCCGCCGACGTCGAACAACGGCAACGCAAATGGAAATGGAAACGCGAATCCGAATTTCAATCGCAACAACGAGCGGGGCAACGCGACGCCACCCGCCAGCACGCAACCCAACAGCGTGCAACCGAACAACGCACAACCTAACAACGCGCAGCCGAGAAACGAGCAGCCAACCTTCCGCCCGCCGTCACGCAACAATGAGAACTCGGGCGGGAATGGAAATGGCCGTGCGAATGGAAACGCGAACCGAGGCGCAGGCGAAAATCCGCACTCGAACGCCAACGAAAATAATCCGCACGGCGGGTCCCAGCCGCCGCCACGCCAGCAGACGGAAGCGAAGCCGCCCCAACACAACAATCCGCCGCCGAAGGAATCAAATCCTCCGAAGAAGGACGACGGAAAGGATCACAAGGACTGAGACGCCGCTGGATTAAAGAAAAAGCGAAACGAACCTGCTGTAAGTGGGGACTGGAGCATCCCCCTAGCGGGGCCTTAAAACCGGCTTAGTTGGACGAGAAAAGCCGCTCTTGGCGCGTTTTCGTCGCATAAGTAATGTCTAGCTCAAGACCCAGGTTCCTAGACCGAACCTGGGGCACCCTTCGCGTTTTTGCCGTTGCAGGAAATGTGGGAAATCGAGACTTCTGGTCGACCATCCCAAAATGCAGAATCAGGAAATTGTTTCTGGGCCACCCGCCCGGTTTCTGCCTTATGGTTTGCGGGTTGCCCAGCCACTCGCTTGCCCTGCCTGCTCTGACGGAGGAAGGGACCTTCGCGAAGGGCCACTAGCTTGCCTCGCCGGAGCTTCAGCGTAGGCCGGCCGGTGCCTTCTCTGTTCGCAACTCGAATGGACTCGGGTGCGAATCGCTCGCGGTTCCTCGATGTACGGGCCACCCGTCCCCCACCCGCCGCAATGCCTCCGCGCGTGAACCGATGTGTGATATTCCTTGGAATTTTTCATTCCGCCTTTTTTAGCGCAAGCAGATTTTCCAACGTGACTTGGCGCCTGTCCCGTCTCGCTGGATGCGTTGTCTGCTTGGTTGACGCGTCCTCGTACTGTTTAATGTCTTCTTCCATTTCTTTCGGGGCCTCAACCTCCCTATCGAGAACCTTTCTGATTTCTACGAGTTTTTTGCCGAATTGAACTGCGGTAAACCTCTCCATGATGTCGGTTGAAAGCAAAAGTGTAATCATCGTGTAAAACTGGGGCTGATCGGTCGCGAACTTGCTATTCATGAAAGAAGGAACTCTTCTGTAGATTGTCGCGATGTAATCAAATGCCCCACGTAGCGTCCGTAATTCCGCTTTTGTTAATCGAGCATTTCTTTGGTCTTTCGGGGCTTTGATAAAAGCTTTCAAAATCTCCGCCGGTGCCCGATGCTTTTTATAGCGGGTAAAGAGAGCAATCTCCATTAACCTCTCCCACATGCGGTCCACACGCATATTAGGGTCGGCAAGCCTCCGAACAACACTTAGCCTCTTCATTACGAAGGTGAAATTTGTGTTCTTGGCCCTGTAATACCGAGACTTCTTCTTGCGTAGTTGACTGAGAGCAATCAAATCAAAAACCTGGGAGAACAGCGCGTCGTTTCGTTCTAATAACGATTTAACGACATCGAACCGCGTCACAGGCACGCCTTCAGAATTGATGTCCACAAAAAGGCTTACGAGTTCCTCCAGGGAGGTGTGCTCTTCTTCCATGCTGATTTGAATTGTCGGAATTCGACTCTCTCTAAATTGTCGGACAAATTCGTCATCTAGGTCTTTGAAGACGTGCTTTTTGCCATTGAACTCAACCTCAAAGTTCACGTTTCGGACTGCGGGTTTTCCATAAAAATATTCTGAAACCCTGTCAATTTTTATCCCTGGGCGCCTATCGCCAATGAAAAGGATAATAGTTTCTAGTCTTTGTTTTCCGTCCAGAATTTGTTATACAAATTGCGGACCTTCGGCTTCCATATAGAAAAAGATGGCCGGAATGGGGCGCTGACTGAGCATGTTAAGTACGAGTTTTTGGCGTTTCTTTAGGTTCCAAACAGTGCCACGCTGGAACGGCGGGATTAAATTGATTCGACTCTGATTGAAGCTGGAAATGAGTTCATTGATCGTCATTTCCTTGTTTTCATACTTCATCGGCTGGGGCCTCCTTTGGGAGCCTCATAGTACACCCCCACTCCGAGGCGCACTACTCCCATTGTTTTCGCCGAGCGGTTGTCGTATTATACGACATGACCTTATGTCGGATTATAGGGAAGGAGAGACATTTAATGGCGAAGCGAGGATATGTGCCCCCGATGGATGTAACCGCCCCACGGCGGCGCTGGACTCTGGTGGAGGTTCTGGTGGATTTTGGCGAGCGCGAAGCGGTGTTGGCGTTGGGCAGATGGGAAGGCAGTCCGGTCTTGGCTGTGCGCTGGAATGGGGATTCGGAAAGGCCTATCGGCAACCCGCAATCGCGAGGAATGGCGACGTGGTTCATCCTGCCCGAGCATTTCTATCGCGGGATTCTTGGCAGTGTCCCGCGTGAGGACCGAGAGCGGGCGCTGAAGTATCTTGGAGACCGAGCGGGAAGGTAACGGCACGGGCTGTGCGGCGCTTTAGTCGGCATGGCTCGCGGGTGGCGCGCCCTTCAAAGGGGCGGCTGCACACCGGAGCAGTCACGACCGATTCACACCCGAGTCCATTCGAGGCACGAACAAAAGAAGGCAGTGGCCTGCCTACGCTGAAGCCTAGGCAAGGCAAACCAGTGGCCCTTCGCGAAGCTCCCTTCGTGCTTCAGGGCATGGGGCAGGCAGGGCAGGCCGCGACGGAGCGCGGGGTAAACCGCCCCACCCGACACCCGCCTCCGACTCTCACCTCCGAATTCGTAACGCGCGGTGTTTGCGCCCGCCGTGGCGGGCTCGACCCCTCATTCCCATCCGCGCCGTGAGCCGCTCCAACTCAGCCGCCGCTTCCTTTCTCACCTCCGCCGCCTCCTGATCTTCGTCGACCATTCGAATCTCCTGCAGGAACTTCAACGTGGCCTCGCGCGACCGCAGCTTCCCGCACAGGCGGCTCAGCGACAACTGCTCTCGCGAACCCAGCACTCGCATCAGCGCCTTCATCATCTTGGAATTGTTCGGCATCACGTCGCGAACGAATCTCTTCCCCGAATCTGTCAGGGCCATCACGCCGATCCGCCGCCCCTTTCGTTTCTCGATCTTTCTTCGACTTCGCCTGGTGGGTCTGCTCGAACGGGGCAGGCGGCAGCGTCACGACGACTCGCCGCACCCAGCCGCGTCGCTCGAGGTACTTGCTCGTCGCCTTCAGATTTCGGACGCTGGCCTTGCGTTCTCGCGCGGCGTCTCTCACCGTAAGCGGTCCCTTGCGGTTCAGCAGCTCCAGCACGCGAAATTCTCCGAACGTCAGGTCGAACGAATCGAGTGGCGGACGCAGCTCGCTCTTCAGCCATTCCGCCGTATCGATCAGATCCAGACAGGCTTGCATGGCGCGCTGGGTCTTCTCGCGATGGGTCGCATAATGTCTCATGATGCAAAAACCGCCCAATATCGCCTTTTTTCGGCTTTTAAGGGCCTTGTAAACCCCCGCTAGGGGGGTGCTCCAGGCCCCTCTTGCTGCAGAAAAAATAGGCCAATTCGCGAGGAAATAAAATCCGCACTTCTACGGTCGTGGAAGTGCGGGTCTTCGCTTTTCCAATTGGCTGAAGAGTCTGTGTGGCAGCCGGAAAAACCGCACCTCAGCGACTAAGGATGATACTGGTCGAACCGTCACTCGGAGGACCGCAAAAAGCAGATCCCTCGCTACGTCCCGCGCCCGCATACACCGCCCTTCCTTCGTCAGGGCAGGCGGGAAAGGCGAAATCGCGCGGGACTTCGCTCGGGATGACAATGTGCGGCCTGTAAGAGCCGTACTGATTTGCGCCGCTTACGGCAGGACTGAAGTCGTGCACTGACGCGAAAGCGAGGTTGTCACACAGACTCTGAAGCCCCGGGCAGCGACGGCCCGGCTACGCGGTGGTGGCCTGCGCGGCGTCCGCCTTCGCGGGACGCGCGGCGGGCTACGGCGCGACAGGGGCTGCGGCGGGATTCGGGGCTGGCTCGGCCTGGGCGAGGGCGAGGTAGGCGCGGCCGAAGGCGGATTGCTGGGTGCCGGCGGCAATCACGATCGCCTGCACCGTGTAGCGGCCCGTGGGGAGCTTGGCGAGCGGGAGGCTGATGCGGAAAGACGCGGTGTGCGTCTTCGGATCGAGCGCGGTGGGCGCGAGCAGCGGAGTGGAATTGATCTGCACGCCGCCGCGGAAGAAGACGAGACCCGCGCGCAGCGTGTTTGCATCGAATGCTTCCTGGTTGCTTCCCTTCTCCGGATAGTACGCCTGGAAGAAAACGTAGAGGGTCTGCGGCTGCGTGAAGTAGCGCGTGACGCTCGGGATGATCTTGGTGCCGTCCATTTCAAGCGGCGTAGAGGTGAGCTTCGCGCGAAGCCCCAAAGTTTTGTCTTGGACCGCGCCTGTTTTTTCCACGGGCACGATCTGGCTTGACAGCATGACGGAGCTCAGCATCATGCGCGCGGGCTGGCGCTGCGGCACGACGAGCTCGCTCTCGAACGTTCCCATCCTTCCCGATTCATTTTCGCGCGCGACGAATTTCAGGCGGTAGGCGCCGGGCGAGAGGACGACTCCGCCTTGATACACGAGATTGCTGCGGGTCACCTGCTGGTATTGCTGCTCGTCGAGATGAACGGTGATCGTGTCGCGGAGAGCGGCGACGGTCTGCGTGGAAGGCACGGCCCTCACTTCGGCGGCGAAATCGAATTCGGCGGTGTGGAGGCCGCGCTTTTGCGCCCATTCGAGAGCGCTCGACGAAAGCTTCGCGGAGATGGGGACGTAAACCTGATTGTCGCTGAGGCGGAACATCGCCGTTTCGACGGCGACCGGCAATTCAACCTCGGGATTCGGCGATTCGAGGGCTTCCTCGAGCTGCTGCTCTTTGTCTTCCTTTTCGAGATGCTGGAAATCGCGCGGGGCGTAATAGCCGTTGCGGTAGCGGACGTGCGCGCCCGGCGCTTTCACTTTCACGGCGACGGCGCGCCAGCGGCCATCGTGCTTCACGTCGGGCGGGAGATTGTAGCCGACGAGATAGTAGCCGCCGTTTTCCTGCTGAATTTTCGGGAAGGCGTCGCTGAGGTCGCCGAGATCGAAGAAGGCGCGGCCGCCCGTGTCGGTTGAAAGCGTGGCGAGCGTGTCGCGCGAATCCTCGCGCTGGTCGGTCTGATGGAACACCGAAGCGCCGCTGAACATCGACGTGCCCGTGGAGGCGGCCGTGGTGACGTCGCCGCCCGGCGGCGTGGCGAACATGCCGCGCGCATCGATCGAATAGATCGAGACGTCGGCGCGATTCGCGGCGTCGGTCGCGGCGGTCAACTCGGCGCGATTCTCTTCCCCGGTCTGGGTGATGCCGCCAGTGAATTCGACGAGCGCCTTGCGGCCCGGAATTCCCGCGAGCACGTTGGTGAGGCTTTCGATGGCGATGAGCTTCTGGTCGGTGTTGAAGACGTTGAATTCGGTTTGATCGGGCGTGTAGGCGGCTTGCGTATCCTGCTGGACGTCGTACTCGCCATTCTGCGCGGCGGCGTACTGATTGTCGGCGAGCTGCGAGGCGGCGCCGGGCATGATCTGGGCGACGGCTTTCTCAAGCACGGCGCGATTGTTGGTGAAATTCGCGAGCACCGAGAGTTGCGAGCTGAAGACGACGACCGAGACGAGGTCGGCGGGCGTCAACTGCTTCGCCAGGAATTTTTCGGCGGCATCGTGCGCGCGAATGATGTCGTCGGTTTCCATCGAGGTGAGATCGAAGAAAAGGACGAGCATGCGGCGGTCGCGGACTTCGTCGCTGACGGCTTCCTTGACGCTCGGCGCGCCGCCATCGACCGGAATCACAACGGGCTTCGTGTTCTCCGGCCCGGCGGTGTCGATTCTTTCGATATCGGAGTACGAGAAGCTGGAAATCTTCTGAGGCTTGCCGTTGTCCGTCACGGTGAACTGATCTTCGCGCAGGCCCTTGATCGGCTTGCCGGAGCGGTCGGTGACCTCCACATCGATGCGGACCAAGGAGGATTCGGCGCGGAGCGCGTTCGGCTTCGGCGGATTCACTCGCGGCACGGACTGCGGAGCAGCGGGAGCAGCAACGACCGTGGGCCGGCCGGATTGCTGCTGCTCAGATTGCTGTCGCGCGGCGGCCGGCAGCGGAGCGAGGGCCAGATTCGCGGCGATGATGCCGACGAGCAAGGCCCGCGCGAAAGAGTCTCCCGTGTTTTCCCCGTTGATTCTCATGCGTCCCCTCACAAATTAAACCTTACCGTCAAGCTCATCGTACGCATGGAGCCGGCGCTCGTCACGTGGCCGAACGGCGAGAACGACGCGCCAGGGGCTTCCGCGCCGCAGACGATTCCCGAGACCGAGACGCCGGGTCCACAAGGAAGCAGCGTACCAATGCCATTGTAGTTGGCAGTGTTCGTGAGATTTTGCACCTGCCACTCGATATTCATCACATGGCGCTGCTCGGGTCCAAAACGAAAAGCTTTCGAGAGGCCCGCATTCCAACTGAAGGTACACGGGCCTTCGACCGAGCCGCGCGCCTCGTTGCCATAGGTGAGATTTCCGCTCGAATCCGTGGGCAGAGCGAAAGCCGCGGTGTTGAAGAAAGCGGAAGGCGAGCCGCCGCAGATTCCCTGATTCGGGTCGCCGACAATATTCGGCCGCAACGAGAAATTCGCGCCGGTGCCGTTGTCGGACGCAACGCCGCCGAGCAGAGCCGTGAATGGAGTCCCCGTTTGCCACGTAAAAATATTCTGGAGGCGCCAATCGCCGAACACTTTTTGCTCCCAGCCGTGATTGGCCCGGCGATAGCGCTGGCCGAACGGCAACTGCCACATGGAGATGAGGCGGAACTGGTTGCGGATGTCGAAGGTCGAAAGGCCATATTCGGCGTGGAGGTTGCCGTCCTGCTGCTCGACGGTACCGCCGCCGCCCGCGCCGCCGATGGAACTCGCGTCGTCGAGCGATTTGGCGTAGGTGTAGATACCGACGAGGAAAAATCCCTTCCCGAAGCGATGAAGGACGCGTGCCTGCAGGGCGTTGTAGATCGAATTGGCGCCCGACTGATCGAAGGTAAATCCGGTGGCGCTTTTATCGATGCGGTTGGCCTGAATCTGATCGGAGGGTGTGCCGAGCGGCGCACGATTGGGCGCGCGCAGGATATCGAGGTCGGTTCCCTTCGTTCCCGTGTAGGTGAGATCGAGAAGCCAGTTTTGCGAAACCGATGTTTCCGTGCCGAGACTCCAAATCTGGGCGTAGCCGGGCTTGTAATTCGGATCGACGGACTGGGTATTCGAGATTGCGATGAGCTCGGACGAGCCTCCGACGAAGGGATTCTCGAAGGTCAAGGGTTGGTTGGGAGGGCCGGTTGTGGTGAGCGTTTGGGCCGTGTCGATGGGCGGCTGATAGGCCAGCTCGCGGACGAGCGTGTCGTAAATAGATGTGTTGTAGAAAATGGAATAGCCGGCGCGCACGACGGTTTTCGGCTTGATCGGCGGCTGCCAGGCGATGCCGATGCGCGGCTCGAAATTGTGATACTGGCCGTGGATCAGGGAGCGCGGCACTCCCCCCGCGCCGGGCTGCACGGTCGTGACGAGCGCGAGATTGGTGATATCGAGATTCACGATGTTGTTGGCGAGCTCGACGGGCGGCGTGACGGCGTCGTAGCGCAGGCCGAATTGAGCGGTGAACGTCTTGGTGACGCGGAAATCATCCTGCGCGTAGAGGTCGAATCCCCAGTTACGGAAATAGGTGTTGGGATTGCCGAATTGGCCCGTGGTATTGAACGGGAGCCCCTCGAGAAAGTCGGCGAA
This sequence comes from uncultured Acidobacteriota bacterium, assembly GCA_963814735.1. Classification (GTDB taxonomy): domain Bacteria; phylum Acidobacteriota; class Terriglobia; order Acidiferrales; family UBA7541; genus Palsa-295. The sequence goes on from CAWFEC010000004.1 coordinate 369,672, forward strand.
TTCGTTGCCGGTGGCGATGCCGGTGAAACTGAAACCTCCCCTCGGATTCGGATTCGACTGGGTGTTGAGTTCGACGCGGCGGACCTCGCCACCAAAACGCATGGCGTGTTTGGCGTGCGTCCAGGAGATGTTGTCGTCCACGCGAAGCGTCTGATTTCGCGCGAGGGACGGAATCGGATCGCTGAACCCGGAGTACGTCGTGAAGGTGACCTGCGGGATGCCGTAGTCGACCGGGAGAGGCGTACCCGAGCCCAGGTTGATGCCGAGACTGGACGGCGAAAATGCGGCGTTGTAGGAATTGTCGCTCAGCAACTGCACACGGTTGCGGCTCCAATTCACGCTGGTGGTTTCGACGACGTGCGGCGTCCAATTGTGCGAGAGGCCGAGGGTGAGATTCTGGCTGCGGGTGGAGTCGTGGCCGCCAATGCCTGCAAAATTGCTGAGCGTATTCTCGCGCTGCGAGCTGAAATTGTAGCTGCCGTTGACGTTGAATTTCGCGTTGATCGTGTGGAGGATCGTGCCATTCACGCGATCGGAGTTTTCCGGCGTGGTTGATTGCAGCAGATAATTCTGAGTGCCGTTGAGCCCGCTCGTCGTTGGCGTCGGCATCGGGATGAAATTGAGGAGCTTTTGGGCAACGGGGTCGATGGGAACTTGCACTTCGCCGACGGCGCACGAACCTTGCGTGGTGACGTGAGTGGTGGTGAAGGGTTGGAAGATGGTGCCGGCCGGGAAACAGCCGTTGCGCTGGTCGGGGGTGGGCACGGTTGAAAACGTGTTGATCGCGTTGCTCACGGTTTCGTGCTGGTAGTTGAGGAAGAAATAGGTGTGGTCGGCGCCGTTGTAAATGTGCGGGATCACCAGCGGGCCGCCCATATTGCCGCCGACGCGCTCGTCGTAGTGGCCGACCTTGGGCGCAGGCGTTCCGGTGATGGCGTAGGGGCGGGCGTCGAAGGCTGAGTTCTGGTAGCTATCGTAGAAGCTGTAGCGGATCCGATTGACCTGCTGGCGGAACAGGCGGCCAAGAGGGCCTCCGCGTCCACCGGTGTTGAAGATCATGACGGCGCGGCCCCCACGGCCGCCCGCAAAGCCACCGGGACCGCCGGGGCCACCACCGCTTCGTCCGCCCGGGCCACCGGGGCCGCCTCCGGCACCGAACATTTGTCCCGGCTGCGCCTCCGGGCTCTGCCTCTTCGCCGCCGGGAGCACCTGGGCCGCCAGGGACCACCTGGACCGCGAAAGCCGCCACCGGGAAAGCCACCTGCGTTGTAGGAGAGGCCTTGGCCGACCGTTCCCTGCAGCAGGAACGAGTCGGACGATCCGCCGGCGGCCGGAGGCACGGGAGCATTCGCTTCGCCGACGCCCTCGTCGCCCGCTTCCGAGGCGCCCGTCACATCCGTCTGCTGGAAGCCGCCGCCTGCCAGACCCTGCTGCATGGCATTCAACAATCCCTGAGGGAGCTGCCCGCCTCGCCTGCCGCCGCCCTGGCCGCCGCGAGCGGCCGGGAGGGCCGAAGCCGCCGGGCCTGCCGTTTGCGGCGTTTTGTCCAGCGCCGGGTGCGCCGCCGTTCGGGCGTTCTCGCCGGGCATGCTCCGGCCCGTTCGATTCGGCGGGAGCGGCGAGCTGCGCGAGTGTGGCCACGCGGAGGGTGAGCTGAACGGCGGCGGCTGAGGCGGCGGCTCGGAAAATTGAGCTTGGATCGAAGAAGAAACAAATCCAAGTTGCGTGGCTTCAATCGTGTAGTGGCCACGCGGAAGCGTCGGAAACTCGAACTTGCCTGTGAGGTCGGTCCAGCTTACCCAGACTTGCCTTGTATCGGTGTTGGTGGCCCGGAGGGTGGCGCCTGGGACCGGCGAGCCATCTGCGGTTTTGATGAATCCGGTGGCGTCGATTTGACCTTGTGGCGGCGACGCGGCGGGTGGCTGTGCTGGCTGGACGCTCTCTGCGGGGGCCGCAGTCTGCTGGGCGAGGATCGGAGTCGCCATCGCCAGAAGCGATGCGAGCAGCCACACGGGTCCTTGGCAAATTCGGCGATGCACGACGATCCTCTCTGCTGACTACGGATCAAACGGGCTGAACGTTACCCTGAACTTACCTGTCGAACCACGACGATCGAATATCTTCTTCGACGGCCTGCCCGAAGAATGGGTTACCTGCGCAGGCAAAATCTTGAGCGACAGACCGCTCAATGCGCATATTCGGTCATCGCGTAGCATCGAAGTTGACGACGCTCATGATTCCTTTCAGGGCACGCGATGGTTCCACAATGTGGCGGAAGGCTTTGGCGCGCGGTGCGTCCTCCTGTATCATGCGGCATGCTTCCTTGCATGTGGCTTACATGGCTTGCACTGGTTCACAGGGCGACCGTGCCCGGGACGCAATCAGCGACCGCGTCGATAGCTGCTGTGGGCGCGCGCGGGCGAATCGCGCGGCCTTCCCGATCGAACAGCCAATCCAATAGCGCGAAAGGGGAAAGATCGAATGGCAAAATCGAGCCAAGTGCGCCTGGCCGTGCTGGGCGCGGGGAAGATGGGCGGCATATTGATCGAGGCGCTTGTGAAGCAGGGGCTCGTCTCGCCGAAGAATCTTTTCGCGACGGTGGCGCATGCTGGGGTGGGGCGGAAGAATTTCGCGTCGACTCTTTCGTTGGGCAGCGACAACCGGGCGGCCGCGAAAAAGGCGGACGTCATTTTGCTGTGCGTGAAGCCGCAGGTGGTGGGACGCGTGGTGGATGAAATCGCGCCGGAATTGAATGCCAATAAGCTGCTGATTTCGATTGCGGCGTCGGTGCCGGCGGAGTACATCGAGCGGCGACTGCATGCGAAGGTGCCGGTGATCCGCGCGATGCCGAATACTCCTTCGCTGGTGGGCGCGGGAATTACGGCGATCTCGCCCGGAAAGCATGCGGCGCAGAAACATGTGGAGCTTGCGAAGAAGCTTTTTGATGCGGTGGGCAAAACGGTGGTCGTGGATGAAAAGAATATGGACGCGATCACCGGGCTTTCCGCGAGCGGGCCGGCGTTCATTTACATTATTTTGGAATCGCTGGCGGAGGGCGGCGTGAAGGTGGGGCTTTCGCGCGAGCTGGCGACGTTGCTTGCGGCGCAGATGACGCTGGGGGCGGCGAAGATGGTGATCGAGACGGGGCACCATCCTGCGCTGCTGAAGGATACGGTGACGACGCCTGCCGGGTGCACGATCGACGGCATTCTCGAACTCGAGGAGGGCGGGCTGCGCGTCACGCTGATCAAGGCTGTGGTGAAGGCGGCGCAGCGGGCGAAGGAGTTGCTGCTGACCGACGAGCGCGCGTAGAAGAATCCCGGTTCGAGTTCCCTGCCTTGGCTGAAGATCGCACAATCGAAAACATTATTGCGCCGGAAGGGCTTTGCGCTGAGTGCGCGTTTGCGCGAAGAATTGAATCGGCGCGCGGGTCGCAGTTCGTGCTGTGCGAACGCTCGCGCACCGAGGTGGCGTTTCCGAAATATCCGTGGCTGCCGGTGATGGCCTGCGCGGGATACGAGCGAAAGTCGAAGGATGTCTAGCGTCCCGTGAACCCAGAGAGAGATCCTTCGCTTCGCTCAGAGGGTGTGACTTTATTGCGGTTCGACGATTTTGTCGCGTCTAAGGTCAGTGTTTTCAGGATCACTTTTCGCGAAAAATCAAAAAAGTCACAGCCTCTCAGGATGACGCGCGCACTGAAAACCGGCCTGTGCGAGCGTCTTAGCTTTTGATTAGCAGGACGTTTACGGCTTTCACGACGACCTCGACCTTGTCGCCCTTTTTCAGGCCGAGCTCCTTCAGCGATTCGATGGTCATTACGGAGGCCATGTGCGATGGGCCGGAGACATCGACGTGCACGATCGACATTAGCGAACCCTTCTTGATTTGCGTGACCTTGCCGATGATCCTGTTGCGCGCTCCGATCTTCATGTTTTCCCCCATGTGTTGAGTGGCTGCCGCTCACAGGTTACTACGATTCTTTGCGCTTGCCGCCGTCCATTGTGAGCCGGATAATTGGCGCCGTTCGCCAAGGAGGGACTGAGATGAAAGCGATACGCGCAACGCAAGCGGGCGATCCAAGCGTTCTGAAAATGGAAGATATTCCACAGCCGAAGCCGGGGCCGGGCGAGGCGCTGGTTCGGGTGCACGTAGCCGGCGTGAATTTCGCGGACATCTACTATCGAAGTGGTTCGGCGCGCGTGCCGACTCCCTTCCCGTTCACGCCGGGAATCGAGGGGGCGGGTGTGGTGGAGGCACTGGGCGAGGGCGTGAGCGAGGTGAAGGCGGGCGACCGCGTGGCGTACGCGGGCGGCCTGGGATCGTACGCCGAATATCAAGTCTTCAAGGCCGTGCAGCTCGCGCCGCTGCCGGCCGAGATGAGTTTCGAGAATGGGGCGGCGGTGATTCTGCAAGGGATGACGGCGCACTACCTGCTGCACGAGTTTTATCCGATCAAGCGCGGATCGACGGTGCTCGTGCACGCTGCGGCGGGCGGGATGGGGCTGCTGCTCGTGCAGTGGCTGAAGCATGTGGGCGCCATGGCGATCGGGACTGTTTCGACAGAGGCGAAAGCGAAAATTGCGCGCGAGGCGGGCGCCGAGCATGTGATCAATTACACGACGCAGGATTTCGCCGAAGAGGCGAAGAAAATTACCGGTGGAAAAGGCGTCGATTACATCATCGACGGCGTGGGCAAAACTACATTCACGAAAAATTTCGATGCGCTGCGCAATCGCGGATGGGCGACGATCTTCGGAATGGCCAGCGGCCCAGCCGAGCCGGTGGCCCCGAATTCGCTGATGATGAAGGCGCTGACGATTTCGGGCGGGGCGCTTTTCAATTTCATTGTGACGCGCGAGGAGTTGCTGGGCCGGGCGCGGGATGTTTTTGGCGGCGTGCGCGAAGGGTGGTTGAAGCTGCACATCGACCGGACGCTGCCGCTCGCGCAGGCGGCGGAAGCGCATCGGCTGCTTGAGTCGCGGCAGACTACGGGCAAGCTCATCCTGAAAGTTGCGGAATAGCTTTCGCGCAGAAGCCGCCAACAGCTGGCTACGGGATATCGAGGCGATGGCCCTCGCCGACCGCAGTGGCCTGTTCCTGGCCGCGGAAACGGTAGACGACGATCAGGATTTTGTCGGCGCCCGGAGCCGGGTCGCCGCCCAGCGTGCGGTTGTTTACGTCCAGGGTCAGCCCGCGATCGTGCACCATGCTCCGCAGCAGGTCCGTCACGTTGGCCATTTGTCGTTGCACGCCGTAGAAACCGTAGAGGATCGAAAAATCACCGCGATCATCCCGTCCGCGGTCACCGCGATCGTCACGATCGTGCTGATCCCCGCGATTGTCGCCGCGATCACCCCGATCATCGCGCGGCACGGCAAAGATGGTGACATCGATGGCGCTTCCCTCTCGGTAATCGAATTCGCGCTCCTCGCCCTGCTGGTTTCTCGCGAAGATGCGCAGGCGCTTGTCCGCGCCGACCGCCGGGTCGCCGCCCATCGTCTGGTTGTTGACCGCAACCCGGCCGTTCACTCCGCCACGCGAAATGAGATCTCGCAGGATGTCCGAAACATCGTTGCTCTGGGAGCGCGTTCCGTAGTCAGCGTGCTCGATTCGCCAGTTACCATTTTGCGCAGCCACCCGGACGCTGAAGACCGCTACGCGCCAAAGCTACAAACACCATCGCGATCAGAAACCCGACGACACGAGTCGAAGTCTTCATCGGCGAGACCCTCCAGTGATGACCAGGGCGGCCATCTAGGCAACTTTACTCCAATCGCGGACGGCAAGAAATGACTGGCGGGGCGGCCATGACCAAAGAGCCGACAGCCGGATCGACGACGGCCGGCTACAAGTTCGTGCGCGCACAATGCTGCCGGGCTCAAGGACCCCTTCCTTCGTCAGGGCGAGTCGGCGCTACATTTAAATCTCAACAGCGGCGAGGTTGCCGCGCAGCTAACGAGTGGCTGCGGGGCGCGATATTTGCACTGTGGAGTGGACTTCGACATTCACGGTGTCGCTGACGTGGAGGATGAAGGTGCTGGGATTTTTCAGCCCCCACTTGATGAATGGGACGTCGAATTTTGTCGAGGCTTGAAACTGGCCGGACTGGCCGCCGCCGGACGGTGCGACGGCGACGGGGATCGTCATTGGGTGATCCTGACCGTGCAGGTGGAAAACGCCGGCAACCTGTAGCTGTGCCGGCTTTCCGGCGAGCATGTCGGCCACTGGCCCGGTCACCTGAGCCGGAGAGAATGTGATTTCGGGGAATTTCGCGCTCTCGAGGATTTCGCTGTGCATTTTCTGGTCGCGGGAACTGTTGTCGGTGTTGCCGCTCGTGGCGTCGAGGATTATCATTCCGCCTGCCTTCCCTGTTGCTGAGTCGAAGTGAATCTGACCGCTCTTCAGCCTGAATACGCCGTGCACCGTGTGAAGCGTGGCGCCGAGCGTGAAATTGACTTGCGTCGAGGCGGGATCGAAATCGACGACGATATCCTGTGCGCGTAGAGCGGGAGCAAATGCGAAAGCGCATGCGGCGAGTGCAACGGCATAGAGGCTGTATCTCAAGCGCGCGATCATGCACATAGTACCCGCCAGCCGAGATCGAGAATTTCCGCGGCGCCGAGCGCGTCGCTTGCGGCTTGGCCCGCATGAATCGAGATGAGATTCGAAAATGCGGTCGGATGCGCAGCGAAGAACCGCATCGCCTTGCGGCGAATCGCGGCGCTCGCGCTCATCCAGAGTAAGAGCCGCGTCATGCGAGTGGCATTTCGCATGATGCGGCGGTGCGCGGACTCGTAATGCGACAGATCGCCGCGGCCGAGCGCCTCGCCCAACGCCTCTGCTTGCTGAAACGCGAGGCTGAGCCCCTGGCCGGCGATGCCATCGACCGTGCCGGAGGCGTCGCCGACGAGAGCGATGGTGCCGCGGGTCACGCCTCGGGCACGGCCAAGCGATGTGATGGCGCCCGCCTGCGTCGAGAGCGGTTGCGCGCCGCGCAGGCGCGCCGCAACGGCCGGAAATTCGCGAAGCGCGCGATCGATGCGCAAATGCAGATCATTCGCGAAGAGTGAAACGCAGATTTCCCCGGCGCCGGTGGGAGTAATCACCATCTGGCAGCGTTTGCCCCAATGGACCTCGACGAGGTCCGTCCACGGCGCAACGGCGTAGTGGCGGCGGAAACCGAAGCGCGTGGGTCCGCGAAGACCTCGTCCAAGTTTCGCAAAACGGCGGACACTCGAATGCTGGCCATCCGCGCCGATCAGCCAGTAGCAGCGAATCCATTCGCCGTTTACCTTTGCCCCCGCGCCGTCGAAGCCGGCAACGCGGGCACCCCAAAGAAACGAGACGCCCACGGCGGCGGCGCGGTCGAGCAGCAATTTGTGCAGGATCGTGCGACGCATGCCAAACGCAGTGCCGCGAGGAAATCGCGCGGTCGCAGAGGAACGTTCATCCGAGAAGCAAATTCCGGCGAACGGACTAGGGAACGCGGGATCGAGATCGACGCCGAGATTGCGCAGCGCCGAGACTGCTTCAGGCAGCAGGCCTTCTCCGCAGGCTTTATCGATTGGGGGTGTGCGGGAATCGACGAGCGTGACGCACAGGCCCTTCGCCCGCGCGGCGATGGCGGCTGCCAACCCGGCCGGGCCGCCTCCGACAATCAACACGTCCGTTTGGGCTGCGTGCTTCAGATGTCCCTACCATCGGAGGAGGACCAATTCCGAGCAGAAGCCCGGGCCCATTGCGGCCAAAATGCTTAGGGTGCCCGACGCCGGGCGCCGGTGCTTGTAAACATCCTCCAGGACTAAGAGCACGGAAGTGGACGAAATGTTGCCTACTTTCCGGAGAGATTCCCAGGAAGCTTCGAGATCTTTCGCCGTGAGGCCGAGCGCCTCGCCAGTCGCTTCGAGAACTTTGGGACCACCTGTGTGCATTATCCAAGTCTTGATATCGCTGCGGCGCAATCCCTGCTCGCCGAGGAAGGTGTCGACGTCTTCACCGAGATGCTGCCGGACCGTATCGGGCACTTCGGCGGAGAGGACGATCTTGAAACCCTTCTCGGAAATGTCCCAACCCATCACGCGCTGCGTATCGGGATAGAGGATCGATTTCGTGGCGAGGATCTCGGGTCCGCTGGATTTCCGGTCGGCGCCGGTGACGATTGCCGCAGCGGAGCCGTCGCCAAAGAGCACCGCGGAAATCAGATGCGCCATGGAAACGTCTTCGCGCTGGAGCGTGAGCGAGCACAACTCGATGGACAACAGCGCAGCAGCCTGGCCCGGGTACGCTCGAACATAATCAGCAGCGCGCGAAATTCCGGCGGCGCCCGCCACGCAGCCCAACCCGAAGATCGGCACGCGCTTGATGTTGTAGGAGAGGCCCATGCGATTGACAAGGCGGGCGTCGAGGGAGGGGGCTGCAATGCCAGTGACGGAGGTCACGAAAATCGCGCTGAGCTCGCCGGGTTCGAGGCCGGCGGCGGCGAGGGCGCGGCAGAGCGCCGTTTCGCCGATTTCCATGCCGGTTTCGATCCAGACGTCGTTGGCCTCGCCCCACGTCTGCATGTTCTCGTAGAATTCGATGGGGCGCGCGAGGAAACGCCCGTCCACCTTCATGCTGTCGTCAAGCCGATCAAGGATGTCGGGGTTCACCAGGCGATCTCGGTAATAGCCCTTCAGGGCCGCCACAATGACGTCCTGTTTGAAGTAACGCTTCGGAAAAGCGCTCCCAACACCGGCAATTTTCATCAAGACGGGCTCCTGGTTTGAAGGCGATGGATCGGCATATTTTGAGAGACGTCCGCTGGGCCGAACCCCATCTGGCCTCTCTGGGTTTCGCGCGGGCTAAAAGAGGTAATTCGCTCACACGAATTGGAACACTCATATAACATACGAACGGCTAACGTGTCATCAAGTCATCCTCGAATTTTCGAAGTCTTGTGCCTAAGGTGAGTGTTTTCGGAGTCCGGTTTCTCTGGAACAGGGACAAAAGCCACCGGCGAGGGCCTCGCCGCCGGGAACGAAGCGCCGAAAAGAGAGAAACCCCGGGTCTGAGGGGTGCAGACCCGGGGTCGGGGGTTGAGAGGGGCTATGGGCCGGAAGCTTGTGACAGTAAAACTACTGAGAGCGATGTCGTTGACGGCGAATTCCCGCTAGAACTCGGTAACCCTCCAGCGCCGGAGCATCGTGAACGCCCTGAAAACCAGCTGCATGCTCAAGACGATCATCGTGTCGCGAATGGCGGCCAGTTTTGCCTGCATCGACGATTCCTCAAGAACCGGCGGTTGGGGGAGGCGCGCCACGGAGCCGTTGTTCTGGGCGTTCCAACTGGGCCTGGCAATCGCGCTCATGGCGCCTCCCCGTTAGTTCACAACGTAAACCGGGTTGTCGTGCTCGACGGCAACCACCATGGACTTGAAAACGTCGACATCCCAGCTATCGGCGATGCGCAGGCGGACCGCATCATCGGTTTCGGACAACAGGCGGCCGCGCAAGGGCACGCGAAGCTCTCCCGCCGCAACTCGAAGGATTACAGGCTGCCCCATCCAGATTGCGTAACCGCCTTCCATGAGATCCTCCCTCAGAAGAACTCGTATCTCGAACACCTGCATCTTCGTACAGGGGGGTGGGCTGGCCAATGGTACAGGGAGCTAAAACCTGTGGGAGCAAAGTACTACGCGCATCGTGGGACCTTCAGGCTACTCGTTTTCTGCTATTGTGAGCCTGACATTCATGAAGCAATTTGCCCAAACCGTGTTCCGCAAAACGCTGGCGGGCATCGATATCGAGGGGGCGCTCGAGCGAAAGCTCGACCGCGACGGGCCGAGGATACGGAGCGGCGACGCGACTCTCGATCTCCGGGAATTCAGCACGATCCTGGCGATCGCATTCGGCAAGGCGTCTGAAGCCATGGCGCGGGGGCTGGGAGGGATTCTCGCGCCCGAGTTTCCGGTCGAGGGGATCCTTGTTGCGCCGGTTGCTCCGCCTTTTCCGCTGCCGGGATGGCAGGTCATCGCCGGAGGGCACCCGGTGCCAAATGAGGGGAGCTTTGCGGCCGGGCGCGCGATTCTGGACCGGCTGGCTCGATGCGATGAGAAGACGCTGGTCGTCTTCCTGATCTCCGGGGGCGGGTCCGCGCTGGTGGAGCAGCCGCTCGATCCGTCGATCAGTCTTGCCGATTTTCAGGCGCTGCACGCCGCGCTGGTGACCTGCGGCGCGCCGATCGAGGAGATCAATGTGGTGCGCAAGCACCTTTCCGCCACGAAAGGGGGGAGGCTGGCCGCGGCGGCCCCGCGTTCCATGAAGCTGACGCTGGCGATCAGCGATGTGCCGCTTGGGGAGGAGTCTGCGCTTGCTTCGGGGCCGACGTTACCCGATCCCAGCACAATCCTCGATGCCGAACGTGTGGCTCACGCATGCGGGCTATTGGGCCGCCTGCCCTCTTCCCTGCGCGCCATTTTCGAAAATCATGCCCTACGCGAGACGCCGAAGGAGGGCGATCCGGCGTTTGCGCGCGCACACTTCGTGCGGGTGCTGAGCGTGCACGATCTGTTTCATGCGGCGCATCATGCCTGCGAGGCGGAAGGGTTCGTCTGCCTGTGCGACGATTCGACCGACGGCTGGCCCATCGACAAGGCGGCAGACTATCTGCTCGCGCAAGTCGCGGCACAGAAAAAGGCGAATCCGCATCATCGCGTTGCGGTGCTGGCGGATGGCGAGCTGAGCAGTCCTGTCACGGGCGACGGGATCGGGGGACGCAACGCCGCGTTCGTGCTCGCGTGCGTGCCGAAGATTGCCGGCAAGGACATCACGGTGCTGAGCGCCGGGACGGATGGAATCGACGGGAATGGCCCTGCGGCCGGAGCGGTCGCGGATGGAGAGACATTCGCGCGGGCGCGGAAGGCAGGGCTCGTTGTGGATGATTTCGCGCGGCGGAGCGACGCTTACAGTTTTTTCGAACGGCTGGGCGATGCGATTGTCACGGGGCCGACCGGCAACAATCTCCGCGATCTGCGAATCTTGATGGCCTAAATCTACCTGGCCAATTGTGCTTTCAGGACGGCGAGCGACTCTTCGATGTACGGCTCTTCGCCTTGCGTGAGCTGGCCACTCTTCAGCATATTTTCGAGAGGAGCGACCGCATTCTGGTCGCCGCGCCTGCCCAAGGCGAAGATCGCCTCAAGGCGAATGTCGAAGCGCGGATCCTGGAGATACGATACGAGAGCTTCGGTGATCGATTTATCGCCCTTGTCGAGTCCTGACATGGCGCCGATCGCCGCCTGGCGGCAGCGCAGCGGCTTCCCGGCGGCGGACCAATAGAGCAGGATCGGGATGCTGCGATTGTCGCCAAGGAAGCCAAAGGCGTGAAGACCGGCGCGACGAAGAATTTCGTCCGGGGAGTCGGCGTCGACGGAAGCGGCGATGATGTCGTACGCGTCGGGCGCCTTGACGGCGGCGAGAGCTTCGATCGCCGCTGCGCGGACCGTGTACGCGGGATCGTTGGATGTGGCCAACGCTAAGCGAGACGCCACGCCCGGGTTTCCCCTGAAGGTCGCGAGGACGCCCGCTGCCACGTCGCGGACCCACGGCTCCTTCTCCTTGTTCAGAGACTGAAGGATTCGCGCCTCGGCATCGTCGCCGCCCGTCCTGCCGAGCGAGCGCAGCGCCTCGACGCGAATACCCCAGAAGGGATCGTGCAACGCGGCCTCGCCAAGCGCCGCGACCGCCTGCGGATCGTCGCGGTCGCCGCTGAGAGCGACGGCGGCTTCGGCGCGATCCGGGGCTGTTTCGCCATTCTTCAACTGATAGATCCACAGCGCCGTGCTTTTCCGGAAGTCCACCTTCTTGAAAATCTGGTCGCCCCGGTCGAAGACCACCATCAGAGGCGCGCCATCGGCGGGGAACGTGAAGTTTTGATCCGCCTGGCTGACATCGATCGGATACGTCTTTCGTCCGCCGGCGGTGGCGATTTCCACTTGAATGGGAACATCGAAGAGCTCGACGAGACCGCCGACGTCCTGCGTCTGCTTCACGTCCATGTCGACCTGATGCATCGCCGGATCGTACGCGTAGCTGACTTCGAATTCCGGAGCGCCCGCGCGATAAATCCACTGATGGAAGAATCGATCCACGTTGATCGAGGTGGTCTGCTCGATCGCCTTTTGCAGATCGGCGGTGACGACATTCTGGCCGCGATTCGCCTCGAGATAGTTGTGCAGGCTGCGGAAGAAATCGTCGTCGCCCAGTTTTTCGCGGAGCATGCGGAGGACCCAGCCGCTCTTGTTGTAGACGTTGCCTTCGTACTCGGTCGAGTCGTCGAAATGGCGATTCAGGATCGGCACGGGGAAAAACCGCGGCTGTCGGAACCAGGCGTTCTGATCGCGCCAGAATTCGTAGTCAGCGTCGTCGACACTGTAATGCTGTTCCATCCAGTAGTGCTCAAAATAGGTGGCGAAGCCTTCATTGAGCCAGAGGTTCGCCCAATCCTTGCAGGTGACGAGATCGCCAAACCACTGGTGCGAGAGCTCGTGCGAATTCACGTCGTCGGTGCCGATGCGTTCTTCCGAGGCGAGCTTGGGATTGACGAGATTGTCCACAGCGAGCGTAGTGGCGCTGGTATTTTCCATGCCGCCCTCGACGAAATCATCGACGGAAGTCTGCGCGTACTGCGCCCACGGGTAAGGGACGCCTAGTTTGGACGAGAACAGGTCGAGCATTTCCTTGGTGCGCTCGAATGTTGGATCGATCGTCGCTCCATCGCCGCGCGGGACGACGTAACGGAGCGTGAGCCCGTGCCAGGTGTCGTCTTTCTCGACGAAATCGCCGGCGACCACCGAAATCAGATACGTCGAGATCGGCTCGGATTCCTTCCAGTCCCACGTTTTCGTGCCGTCGGTTTCGTCTTTCACGCCAAGGAGGCGGCCGTTCGACACGGTGATCCAGCCGCTGGGGACCGTGAGAATCATCTCGGAGGTGGTGCGATCGTTCGGGTAATCGTAGAGCGGAATATAGTAGCGGGTATCTTCGGCTTCGCCTTGGGTCCAAATCTCGCTCGGCTGCTGCGGATAATTGCGGTCCGGGAGGACGAAATAGAGGCCCTTCTTGGGCTGGCCATCGTAACGAATCGAGATTTCGTGGCGGTCGCCGCGGTTGGCGGGCTGATCGAGCGAGATTACGAGTTTTTTCGGATCGACCGCAAATTTGGCGGCCCTGCCGTCGACCTGAACGCTCTCGATCTTCAAATCGACGGAATCGAGCGAGAGTTGCGAAACGTCATCGCAAAGCGCGGAGATGCTTTCCGTCACTTCGCCGTGAATCGCGCGCCGGTCGAGGTCGAACCAAAGATGAGTGCGAATATTCTCCAGCGCGTAATTGCGGCTCGGCGCGTACGGCTCGTCCGCGCGGCATGACTGCGCGACGACGGCCGCCAGCAATAGCCCCGCAGTACAAAGGATCGCCGCGAGACGGCGCCGGGCCTGGAGTCCCTTCATCATTCGAATGTCCTCACAAGGAAAATTCGCCCCGAACGAACACTCCATTATATAGCGTGGCGCGCAGATTCTTCGTGCCCGATATGTTGCCTCTGCGTGGCGCACTGTGCACGATGCGCGAACGAACTCGGAATCGCCTTGTACCGCGAAAGTGCAGCCCCTAAGATGCGCCATGAGCATTTTCGGCTGGTTCGCGGCCGTTGTGATGTTTTTGCAGCTGCCGATCCCGATGTACTGGTTCGTGGTGCATCCCTTCGGGAGGTTTTGGCGGGCGCGTCCGGCGGCGGCCTTTGCCGCGGGCCTGGTGGTGTCGTGGCCGCCCGTCGCGGTGTGTTTGATTCTGTACCGGCGCGAACTTTTCGGAGGTCGCCGGCCCGCAGTGGCGGCGATTATTGCGGGGCTCGTTTTGATCGCGCTGGAAATTTGGATCTTCTGGCGAGTGCACCGCGACTTGGGAACGGCGCGGCTGGTGGGGAAAGCCGAACTCGCCGGAACGGGAGAATTGGCAGGCGAAGGAATCTACCGGCGGATGCGGCATCCGCGATACGCCGGGTCGTTCCTCGCACTGATGGGCGCGTGCCTGCTGGCGGGTACGCGTGCGGCGTGGATTGTTGCGGCGGCGTGGACCGCGCTGATGCTTGCGGCAATTTTGATGGAGGAGAAGGAACTGCACGCGCGCTTTGGAGCGTCGTACGAGGATTATTGCAAGCGAGTGCCGCGATTTATTCCGTCTTTGGGCAATTTCTTGGCTGGAGCGAAGAGTTTCTTCAGGGGCTGAAGCCCAGTGCGTCGTTGCATGGATGTCGGAGCCAAAGCTCCGACCCCCTAAAAGGCATTTGCCCGAACTTACTCGGTGCAGTTTGGCTGCGGGCAGCTCTCGGATCCCGTGACGTAGAGAGCGATGGCGGTGCCGCCGACGGCCGCGACTGGGATCACTATGCCCAGGACGTGCTTCCAGTTGACGCCATTGCCGCCGACGCCCTGAACCTTGGCATCTTTGCCCCCGCCGCCGCCAGCATCGGAAGCCATCGTGCCGATATAGCTCTGGCCTTCCTCAATCGTCTTCGATACGCCGGCGCCGTCGACAACCAGGAGCGTGCCCTGATAGGACGTGATCTCAATCTTTTCCTCGGTTGTCTTTGGAGAGGGCAGCAGCGAAATTTGGCCGAGCACATGCGATCCATCCGCGCCGCGAACCACGCCGAAGGGTGTTTCGACCGAGAGATTATCCGGCGATGCAGTGGAGAAGCCGAGCGTGCCCCGGTACATCTTGGCCTCGACCTGGCCCTGGTTCTTACGGAGGACCGCTTCACTGTTTTCCAGCAGATAGACCTGGCTCGTCCCGACGGCCAAGCGCAGCGAGCCGCCGCCGATCGTTACAAGATCGTCGTCGTAATATACGTCCGCGCCAGGAACAGCATCCGCATTGGCGAGGCGCGCCGACTGCGCCATCACCACCGTTGCGAGCGGGAGCGAGCTTGCTCCCATCGAGGGCAGACCCACGAGGCCAGTAATAACGAGAGCTACCAGGCTGGATCGGACGCCAAGGACAATCGAACGCACGCTTCCTCCCTCAGAGTACCGGAACGACCCACTACAACGCGAATGTACGCGTGCGCCCTTGCGGTGTCAATACCTTAGAGGCCCTACAAATAGGGTTGTGAGCGCGGTTCGGCACTCCCCCCGGGTCGGCTCGATTTATGGCGCACATCTCTAGATGAGAGCAAGGACCCCACCCTTACACAACGAGGTTGGGACGCCCGGAACGACAGAACCCAATGGAGGCAAGTGCCGGCTGGGGGTCTTGTCTGTTATATTCGGGGCCGAAAGTATCGAGCGAATAGGGGGCTACGATGAACCGATTCGAACAAGCAGTGTATGACTGCATGATCCCTACCGCGAAGCTGCTGGCGCAGACGACCAAGCCGCTGCATCGGGCGATCCTCCTCAACTTCTGGCGGCACGTGCATCTGGAGGGCGCGGGAGAATACGGCAAGATCACGGCGCCCGACATGATGGTGGAAAATCCGGTGTACCGGGTGAGCTGGGGCGCAAATCCCGCCGTCGTCGAAGGCAAAAGAGGCGTAGTCGCGTTTTACAACAGCGTGGGCGAGGCGGTGCTGTGGCATTCCGACGACCGGCTTGCGGTCGCGGACTGGGGCATATGCGACGAAATCACCTTCCACCAGCTCGCGGTCGGCTCGGACCTCAGGGCCATCGGCTACCAAGTGGAACACGCGGACAAGCTGTATCACGTGTACAGCCGGCAGGCTTTCATCTGGCCATACGACGAGCGGGCGCGCCTGATCGGCGAGCACCTTTACGAGGACAAGACCAGCCTCAAGATCGAGGAAGTCGATCGGTCGGACGCCATCACGCCGGCGCGCGTGCGCGAGATTCACCGCGAGCAACTGAAGAAACTCGAAGCAGAGCGGGGCCCGAATTTCTGGGTGCTGGAGAAAGTCGAAGCTCTAGCCTGACGGATGAGAAGTTTGCCATCGGCACCCTCAGGTTTCTGCGCGGCCCGGCCCGAATGACTTCGGGTGTGCGACGTGCTCATGCGCGGATCACTCGGACGCTCTGAGAATGGTGAAACTGAGGGTGGTCCACCCGCCCGGAGGCGAGCGCCACTAGCGGCCCGGCACTTCCGCGTATTGGTGGAGTTTATCGAGCAAGCCCCTCGCTGATTGCTGGTCGTCCTTGGAGCCTCCCCATGTCCAATAGAGACCCACGTACGCATAGGTTTCCGGCATACCGGCGACCGCATGTCCGTAGGAAAAGAGAACCTGAAAGCCGGGATTTCGAATGTAGTAATACCCGCCGAAATCCACGAGCGTCGACGCCCGGATTTGTGGCGTCGCAATTCCTTCGGCGCCGTGGGAGAAAACCTCGCCTCCCAGCGTCCACTTTTTGCCGATGTCGCGTTGGAGCAGCCATCCTCCATACGTAAAATTGTTGTAGCCGGTCTGTGGAACGATCTGTTCTCCCACGCCCCCATACGTGGTCCACGGGCCAAAGCTCTTCTGCACCCACACTGGCAGCTTCGCCCAAACTTTACCGACGCCAAGCCCGAGATTTGAATTTCCACTTGGCACTTCGAGCATCGTGAATGTGCCAATCATGGGCCGGTACTTGGTCTCCTTAAGGTAACGGTATTTCACGCCGATTTCGATGTCGCCCAGGCCAAATTCGCTGGGCCCCGCGCCGGAGGGCAAGTATTTCACGTTGTTCGAAGGCACGATCGCGGCGAGCGGAACGACCAAGTGGAATTGCGTGTTCGGCAGAATCCCCCAGTTGAATTCCGCTGCCGGCCCGGCCGTGTCCATTTCCACGCCGGTGCCGTCCGCGTTGCCAAACACATAAAACTCGTAGTGATGAAAATCGACCGGATCGGGATCGTCGTTTTGGAAAGGCGGGCCGGCGAAAATCGGCTTGGCGCAGGCCAGAAACATAAGCACGAGAAGCGCAGCGTGACGTTTCATCGTTCGTCCTCGAAGAGTTCTCCGAAAAGCTCCTGCACGCGTTTTTTGGCGATGCGCAAGGCCGCGCGCCCGGCCGGCGTGGCCCGGTACATGCGGCGGAATTTGCCGTTCACACGCTTGCGCGACGAACGCAGCAGTCCTCTGCGTTCCATGGCCGCGAGCAGCGGGTAGAGCGTTCCAGGACTCAAGCGATAGCCGTGGCGAGACAGTTCTTCGATCATCCACAGTCCGAAGAAAGGCTCGTGGCAACCGTGGTGAAGCACGTGCAGCCGGATGAGACCGGAGTACAGTTCACGCGGTTCAGTCAACGTGCCCTCGGAGCCGGTTGTTCGCAGGTCGCGATCATTTTCCGCTAATTCTCCACGCAGGCGTCAGGGTGCGAATTCTTGATCGCTGAACATTCCCGCGGCGGGGACTTTGATTCTTATATAGGGATCGTTCGCAGCCGCGTGGCAACTCGAGCAGGATACGGACAGCGCTTGGTAGGCTTGCACAAACGATTTTTTATCTTTTTGCTGGATGGCATCCTGCACCTGGGCAATGGTTGGTTTGGTCATGGCGCGGATGAGCTCCGGCAGAGGGACACGCACCTCTTTGAATTTATCGGGGTAGAGCTGCATGGCGTCGTCCAGACTTTCTTGTATTTCGTTCAACTCGTAGGCCGCCAGGGGCCAATTTGCCCTGGTCCCCGCATAGTATAACTTCACGTGGTGCTGCTGAATCACGCCCATGATCTCGCCAAGCCCTGGCTTGGTCTCGTTGACCTGTTGTTCGAGTGTTGCGACTTTGGCTTCGAGAGCGGCATTGGAACTCTTATCCTGCTGCTGCGAGCAGCCGGCGAGAAAAATCACGGCAAGTCCGACCAGGACTAGTTTCATTCCCAAGCCCCCTTTATCGGGAATTTCCGATTCGGCTCCAGCCGCAGCGCGGGGCAGCGACGTGGGTTCGCGGCCCGCTATTGTCAACGACATTCGATACCGGATTGCGATATCGGAATACGATATATAGCTGAGCCGTTTTTAAAGTCAAGTGTGGCCTTCAAAAAGGAACGGGGAGGCTAAATGCGCCTCCCCGCTTTCCTGCGACAGCCTAAAGCAGCTTACGGGATGTAGTAGCGGAACGAGGTGAAGACCATGTTCTCGTTCGTGCTCGGACCGCAGCTCGGGTTTGTCGCCGAACCGCACACGGTATTGACGACGCCAGAGGTGGTACCGAGTCCCGTCCACGTGTTGTAAGCCTCATGGGAGAACTGCAGACCAAACTTCATGGTGCCTTTCGGGCCGGAGTAGAAGCTGTACCACACGCCGGCGGTACCTTCGATAATGTTCCGGATGTTGTTGGCGCAATTGCTAAGCGCCCCCGGGGCATAACCGCCCGATCCGGGATTGTTCTCGGTCCAGCAGCCGGCATTGTTAAATCCGATCGCACCGAATCCTACGGTTCCGGTAGGATCCTGAGTGCGATCGCCATATTCCTCGCCCACGTGGAAGTAGACATCCCACTTGGGATAGTGGAACGCGAGCGTGCCCAAGCCCTGATAGCTGCGGACGGTGGTGAAAGTGCCGTTCGGCTGGATGGTCACATCCGGGGCGGACTGAGCGCTGCCGTAGCGGCCGACGCCATTGCCCACCAGCACGTGAAGGCCAAGATTGACGTGGCCGTTGTCGAATGGCAACCAAGCATTCGCTCCACCACCGCCGCCGACCGTGCTGCTGTTATAGGGCGCGAGGCCAGTGGGGAAAATACGGTCGCGGAAAGTGCTAACGAGACCAAACACTTCGTAATGCCCGAAGCCGGGCTCAAACGCAGCCTTGAAAACGAAATCCGGCGTCATGTTGAAGGAGTAATTCGCCGTCGGATTGTAAAGCCCACCTCCAGTGCCAGCCGAACCGAACAGGAAAGGAGTGGTAGTTCCCGCTCCCTTGAAGGTAATCTGGGGCTCCTCGACAGACATCGCCAGCCAGATTTTGTTGTTGAAGTTCTTGGCAATGCGGACTCCATATTGGCGTTCCCAACTGAAGCCAACATTGTATTGTGCGTCGATATTTTCCGGCAGAACTTCGCTGCGAGGATCAACGCCTTTTGCCGTTTGAGTGACGAGCGACCACATCTGGCCGCCGGTGATCGTCAAGCCGCTATCGAACGCAGCCTGCGCCCAAAATTGCCGCTGCCGGAGGGTATAGCTGTTGCTCTGGTTATCGTTCGACGTGGTGCCCGCGGAGAGGAAGTCCGCTTCGTAGTAGCCGCCGATCTTAACGCTGGAGAGCTTTCCCTGGACCAGCATGCCAATGCGGGACTGACGACCGCTGGCGTTGAACTCAGAAATGTTGTATTGCGAGGCACCCGGCATCGGAAGCGAGTTAAATGGAGTATTGATGTCGGCGCCGAGTCCGCGCTGGCGCCAAACCGATTCTGCCGCGAAGAATCCGATCGGCGTGAACGTGACGCCCTTGAAACCCCATGAGGTAGGCTCGGAGCTGCCGCCCTGCTTGCCTTCGGCGGCTGCCGGAGCGGCAATGACCGCAGCAGAGACTGGGGCGGCGCCCGCTGATGCCGGGGCAGCGATCGCTGACGCCGCGGGCGAGGCTGAAACATTCTCGCGGCCAGCGCTGGAAGCCTTCAACTGATCTTCGAGCTGCTGCATTTTTTTCTGCTGATCCTGAATCTGCTGGGACTGCATGGCGATGGCGTCGCGCAACTGCTGAAGCTCGGTTTCCATTTCTGCCGCGGCCGGTTTGGCTGGAGATGCCGGCTCAGCAGCGGCCGCCGTGTTGGCAGCCTTGGGCGTGGGATTCGCCGCCGCGTCCGCAGCAGCCTTGGGAGTGGCTGGATCCGCGCCGTTGTTGGCCGCGCCGCCAGCCGCCATAACGGGCATGGCGAAAAGGCCCAGGGCAATCATTGATGCCGCAAATGCTCGCATTCATTCCTCCTTGAATTTAAGACTGCCAAAGCGGGTTCCGACTCCGGGAAGCTACACACCCGCTCTGTTAGAATTTGAAATGGCCCTACCTTACCCTCACCCTAATTGCGCGGAAGATTCCGCACGCGTTTCTTGGCTGATGCAAGGTAAGCGTGCCGGGTCAATCTAATGTGACTTCAATGTTAAAAGTATGTGACTTCCCCGGGCCGCGGCGTCCGGACAGGGTGCACCTCGAAGTGAGCGTCAACTCCGGAGATCGGCGCGGAGACGCTCTCTCCAGGCGCTTTAGCCACAGTCATCCGTTTGTCGCGAAGATTGTTTTCGCTTAGTCGAGTTTCACGAGGAGACGGCCACCGGTCGAATCGAAGTGTGAGTGCTGCTCCATCGGCGGATTCGACGTCCGGATGCGCGCCGTCGCTGCGTATGCTATACAAAATCCAGCCGACACGCAGTCTCGGTCTGGATATGTCTTGGGATTTGAATTTAGGAAGCCTCTAACCCACTTATTCTAAGTGAATGGCGGAGAGGGTGGGATTCGAACCCACGGTAGAGTTCCCCCTACACTCGCTTTCGAGGCGAGCTCTTTCGACCGCTCAGACACCTCTCCGCAGCATGGTCGGTCTTGTTAGATTAGCAAAGCCATTGGAGAGTCACAACGGAGAAGGGGCTTAGGTCGCGCCTACGGCGCTCGGGACAAGCATCACGAGTCGCCACAAAAGCTCGGCACACGCGTTCCGCCAAAAGTCAGCGGCGGGCGGCGAAGAAATCTTTTAGGACGGCGGCGGCTTCGTCGGCGCGGATTCCGGGCGTGACTTCGACGCGATGATTGAGCTGTGGGTGGTCCAGGACGGAGAAGCAGGAGCGGATGGCGCCGGCCTTGGCATCGTCCGCGCCGTAGATCAGGCGCGCGATGCGCGCCTGGATCATCGCGCCCGCGCACATGGCGCACGGCTCGATCGTCACATAGAGCGACGCGCCCAGCAGGCGATAGTTCCCGATTGCTCTCGCAGCTTCGCGCAGCGCTATGATTTCGGCGTGGGCCGTGGGATCGCAATCGGCGATGGTGCGGTTTCCGGCGCGGGCGACGATGCGGCCGTCCGCAACGACGACTGCGCCGACCGGGACTTCGCCGCGCTCAGCGGCGAGCCGCGCCTCGGCTAGCGCCTCTTGCATGAATGCAACGTCTGCTTCCAATTCAGGCATGGCGAGTAAGAATAGCACGCGCCTTTACGTTCCCCGCATGCCAGCGCCCCGAACACGTCATGGCACCCGAGCAGCATGCTAAATGCGCAAAGGTGGCCTGCAAAAAAGGATCGTCCTAAATCTGAAATTAGGGCGCTGCCTCGCGTGGGCAGGATTGTATGTGCCACGCTCGCAAAACTTTTGGGGTTCGGGCAAAATAATCGCGATGCTGACCGACGCGCCTCCTCGCAAGAAAAACGGGCCATTTCTCGAGAGCGACCGCACGCAGGCGCTGCCGCTCCCGGCGGATGAGCGACTGCGGCGAATCGCGGGAGCCATCGAGAAGGCGATGAGCGAGGGAATGTCGGGCGACGTGCGGCGGACGTGCGAGGAGTTCGTTCAATGCGCGGGGGATTTTTACAAGGTGCCACGGTGCGGGGTGAGCGTGCTGGCCGCGAGGCCGCTGCGGGTGCGCGAACATTCGACGAGCGAGCTGTTTGGAGATTATCATCCGGACTCGATGTCGATCCGGGTGTGGATGCGGACGGCGATTCGGAAGGACGTCACTTCGTTCGGGACATTCTTCAGCACCTTGTGCCACGAGTTTTGCCATCACCTCGATTTTCAACGTTTCGCATTTGGCGATTCGTGGCACACGCGCGGCTTTTATCAGCGGACTGCCGCGCTCTACCATCATTCGAGAGGGACGCCGCCTAAGCAATTGGTGTGGGCGCCGCTGCCTCGGCGGCGCTGGCGGATCGATTGGCCGCGGACGAACCGGAGCGGGAAGATTCCGGGCTGAAGGACCCGGCGCTACGTTTAAACCTTCATGCGAGGCGATGCGGGACGCTTCCGCGGTTTCAGATCATTGCCGAGGCGAAGATGCTGCGCTGAAGGCCGCAGCGCTACATTTACACCTCCACCATGCTTCGATCATGCGTTCTTGCGCTGGAACAGGCGGCTGAGGAAATACAGGAGTGCGCCGGCCAGGACGACCGCGATGCCGATGACGAGCTGATTTGTGGCGCCGGCGAGTTCCCTGCTGTTGCGTACGACGGCGGCGACCATCAGCGCGAGCGGAGGAGCACCGATGAGGATTGTTCCGATGAGCCCTCCGGGCACACGATACGGGCGCGTGAGTTGCGGTTCGCGGACGCGCAGCGCGGCGAGCGCCCAAAATTCGAGCAGGATGCTCAGTCCGGTGAGCAGCACGTCGAGGAAGAGGCTGCGCTCGAAGCCGAGCGGATAGCAGAGAGCCCAGAGACCGGCGCAGGCGAGGATGGCAACCCACGGAGTGCCGGTGCGCGCGTGCTGGCGGGTGAAGATTTTCGGCAGGTAGCGGTCTTCGGCCATGACGGCGGGCAGGCGCGTGAACGACATCATCAGCGTGCCGAATGTGCCGATCGCGCCGATTACTCCTGCGGCGGCGATGGCGATGGCGAGAGTTTCGCCGCCCAGGATCTTGCCGATGTCGACCCAGCCGCCGGTAGTCCAGCGGTTGGGATCGACGCCGGTACGAGCCACCGCGGCGACGGGTATCAGGTAGCTGGCAATGACGAGAATCACGGCGCCGAGCATCGCGCGCGAGTATGTCTTTTGCGGCTCGGAGACTTCTCCCGCGATGGTCGAGAGATTGTCCCATCCCATGTAATTCCACATCGCGATCAGGATGCCTCCGAGCAGGTCGGCGTGGCGGAGCGGAATCGCGCCGGCTCCAGCGCTCGCCCCCGCGTGTGCGCTGCGCAACGCGAAAACCACCAGCGCGACAAATGGCAGGAGCAGCGCGATGTTCAGAACGAACGAGCCTTCACCCACCGCGTCCGCGCCGAGAATATTCCACGCGGTGCATAGCGCGATCATCAGGAAACCGAGCACCAAACCGCGATGTCCTGCGACCATAGCCGGCGAGAGTCGCCCGAGGTAATCGACGAAGAGATTCGGGTAGAGCGCCATCTCGAAGACGCTGCCTGCGAGTGTGAGCCACGTTTCCTGATATCCCCAAAACGGCCCCAGGCCGCGGCGCACCCAGATGTAGAAGCCGCCTTCCTCGGGGATCGAGGTGGCGAGTTCACTGACCATCATGGCGACAGGTACGCTCCAGAGGAGCGGCGTGATGACGAGGATCAGCAGCGTGGCTGTATAGCCGGTCTTCTGCACGATGTCTTCGAGGCCGTAGGGGCCGCCGGCCACCATAAAATATGTGGCGGCAATCATCGGCAGGACGGTCATTTTGCGGGCGGCGGATGCCACGCCGCCACGGCGATTTTTTGTGTTCAGTTAAGCCCCCCTTTTCGCACGCGAAATCCGCGCTCGTGGCGCAGTGTAAAGCAAAAGTTTCCGGCGATCGCAAATATATGCTTTTTTGGGCACCTGCAAGGACACGCTTCCACCAATAACTGGTACTAGGCGGGTCGTTCTCTATTCCCGGCGAAGGATTTCGGTATAAGATGGCGGTTTCAACTTACAGACAAGGGCCCTATGGAATTACGAAAAGATCCTATTACGCGCAGTTGGGTTGCGATCGGACATCCCGAACAGGAGGAGGCGCAGCCTCCGGAGTGCCCGCTGTGCCCGGAAAACCGGATTGAGACTCATGTTCTTTTGAGCCTGCCTCCTCATGGGCCGTGGCAGGTGCGGGCCTTCCCTCATCTTTGGCCGCTCTACCGGGTCGAGGGCGATCCTTCGCGCGCCGCCGACGGCATCTTCGACCGCATGGAAGCGATCGGCGCTCACGAAGTTATTGTCGAATCGCCCGATCACGCGCGACAGCTGGCGCAACTCCCGGACGAAGAGATTCAGCGGGTGCTCGAGGCTTGGGCCATTCGCATTGCGGACCTGAAGCGCGACGCGCGCTTCAAGTACATCACCGCTTTCAAGAACCAGGGTTCTGCGGCAGGAGAGGAATGGGCGCATTCGCATTCGCAAGTGGTCGCGACAACCTTTGTGCCGCGGCGCATTTTATACGAGCTGCGCGCCGCGCGTGACTGGTATCGCGACCGCGAAAGATGCGTCTTCTGCGATATCCTGAGGCAGGAGATCCGGCAGAAAGTGCGCGTCGTGGATAATGTCGGCGATTATTACGCGTTTTGCCCGTATGCTTCGCGCGTGCCCTTTGAGATGTGGATCATGCCGAAAACGCACAGTCACCTGTTCGAAGCGCTCTCGCCAGGCGAAAATCGCCGCCATCTCGCGACTTTGCTGGGGCGTTTGCTGCGACGTCTGCTGAATGTGACCGGGAACTATCACCTGGTGTTGCACACGGCGCCGAATACGCTGCAAACCAAGGGCGAGTTGAGCGATTACTGGCGGACGATTGCCGGAGACTACCACTGGCATATCGAGATTCTGCCGATCGTCCCGGCGCGGACGAAGTCCTACAGCATCAAGGAAGTCTATTTCAACGAAATCCATCCCGAACAGGCGGCGGAACGGTTGCGCCAGTTCGACCCGGCCAAATAGTGGCCTGCCGCGAAGGACAACGCGGGGGAATCATCTTCAGGTTTTTGCTGCTGGTTTGCTTCCTCGGTTTCCTCTTTGTGATTTACCTGCTCCGGTATCCCTTGCTGCGGCTGGCGGGCGGATTTTGGGTCGTCGATGACGGCCCGGCCTACTCGGATGTCATCGTGGTTCTCAGCGACGACAATTACGGGGGAGACCGCGCGGCGGAGGCAGCCAAGCTTTTCAAAGCGGGCTGGGCGCCGCGCGTGTTGGCGAGCGGGCGCCTCCTGCGTCCCTACGCTTCTGTCTCCGAGTTAATGGAGCACGATCTGAAAGACGACGGCGTGCCGCAGGACGCCATCATTCGTTTCGACCACCACGCCGGCAATACCAAGGATGAAGCCGCGGCGCTTCGCCAGTTGATCCTGCAACGCGGGTGGAAGCGGATTCTGCTGGTCACATCGAATTACCACACGCGCCGGGCGCGCTATATCTGTGCGCGAACGTTTCCGCCTGGCACGGTCCTGCGGGTGGTGCCCGCGCCCGATTCGGAATACGACCCGAATCGCTGGTGGGAGACGCGGCGCGGCCTCGTGATCTTCACGCACGAGCTCGTCGGCATGGTTGTTTCACTTTGGGAAATGCGCCATCAGGACGTCCAGACTACCGATTCGGCACTCGTGTTGTCCATTCGGTCATGGGGGCTTGCGCGATTCGGGGATTGACACGGTTTACAGCCTCGTAATCGCTGTACTATAGTGCCCGTACTGTATAGGACGCCTGCCACCCCAGCGCAGCGCCTGTTCATCTGGAGGATTTCATGTGGCACAAGAATGATGGCAAGCCGTCCCCGGAAGCGCCCCAGCCGCCGGCTGGGGGAACGACGAAATCGCAGGTAACGCCGGCGGAAACGCCCGCAGCCCTAGCGGTTGCACCGGCTGCGGTGACACCGGCACCCGTACCCGCACCCCGCGCGATAGCGCCCGAGCCGCCTGTTGGCGTGGCACCTACGGCGAATGGCGCGTCGCGGATCCAGGCGGGCCTCAAAATTCATGGAGAAATCTCGGGAAATTCCGATCTATACATTGACGGCGAGCTCCAAGGCAAAATCCGCCTTGGCGGCGCCCGCGTGGTGATTGGGCCCAACGGGAAAGTGCAGGCCGATATCGATGCGGGTGCGGTCACCATCGACGGCTCGGTGCAAGGCAACATCAAAGCTAGCGAAAGCGTGCGGTTGGGCGCCGGTAGCAGCGTGCAAGGCAGCGTCTTAACGCCTCGCATCGGAATCGACGACGGCGCCCGCTTGCGGGGAAAGGTCGAGATGGTGAAGGCAGGCTCGATGGCAAGCGCCTCGACAACCTCTGCCCCGGCAGCGCGGGCCACCGAAACCGAAGCGCCCCGGCCGATTGCCGCAAGCGCAAAAGCCGAATAGCTGCACGGCCCGCACGACGAATCGGGATACCTTAGGAGCAAGAGGCGACGATGAACTGGATGGCCAAAGCCCGGCCCAGCAACCCCGCGACAACGCCGGGGAATTCGGCCAAGGCGCCGACATCGGCGGCTGCCGCCGCAACGTCGAGAGCTACGGAAAAACCGGGACCGACGGCATCCGTAGCGCCTGCCGGGAACGTCCGCATCTCCAACGCCCTCAAGGAATTCCTTTGGCTGCTCAGCGATTTGCCGCGGCCGCGGATTCTCGATCTCGGCGCGGTGTCGCAGTCGACCCTCACGTTTTTCATTGAGAAGGGCTATCGCGTATCGACCGAAGACATGCTGCGCGAGTGGAAGGATTTTCTGACCACAGAGGAAGAACGGCTGCGCACGACACCGGCCGGCGAAGAAGCCGAACGGCACTCGCTTCCCGCGCTCGCCGAAAAATTCATCGATAGTGCGCTGAATTATCCGGAGAACAGCGTGAACGGCGTGCTGATCTGGGACCTGCTCGACTACTTTGATCCCGCGGTTGTGCCCGCCCTGATGAACCGGCTCTACAACATGCTTCAGCCCGGCGGGACGGTGCTGGCGCTCTTTCACAGCCGCCCAGCGGATCGCTTTCACCGCTATCGGATCCTGGACGGCCAGACGGTCGAGCTCCTGACCGCCCCCACGCTCGCCGTGCATGCGCACGTTTTCCAGAACCGCGAGATTCTCGATCTCTTCGGGAAGTTCCGCTCCTCGAAGACGTTCGTCGGACGCGACCAGGTCCGCGAAGCGCTCTTCATCAAGTAGGGTCGTTCTCAGACCAAATCCCTCGCCACACACACCCGTTCCCCGATTCTTTTGGCCCGAAACGTACCAATTTTGCCCTCAGTGCCATCTAAAGAGGCGACCGACCGGTTCGATCGGGGAGGAACCATGCACTCAGCCGAAGGCGCATCTCTTCCGGAGGGGCGCCGTTCCGTGTTTGCAAATGATGATAGTTCTCGCCGCCCGGCATTCGTCAGCTACTTCGGGCTACGCGAGAATCCCTTCCGCAACACGTCCGACCCTCGCTACCTGCTGCGCATCGCCCAGACGCAGAACGCTCTGGACGGGCTGTTGGGGGGCATCGGCACACGCGCGGGGCTACTCGTCCTCACGGGCGAGGTTGGCTCCGGCAAGACGGTGCTGCTCAATAGCCTGCTGGATTTGTTGCGCCAACGCGGCGCCCCGCGCGCTTTCATTTTCAATTCTCATCTTGAAGCCGACGAACTCTTCGAGATGGCGCTCGCTGAGTTCGGTGCGGTTGCCGACACTCGAACGCGCGCGAATCCGTCGGCCCGGCTCGAACAATGGCTGAAGGATTGTTACCGCGCGAATTCGAATCCCGTGCTGATCGTCGACGAAGCCCAGGGCCTGAAAATCGATGTGCTGGAAGCGATTCGCATGCTCCTGAATCTGGAAGCCGGAGGCGAGAAGCTCCTGCAGATCGTGCTTTCCGGCCAGCCGGAATTCGACACGAAAATCAACATGCCGGAACTCCGCCAGTTGCGCCAGCGCATCGCTCTCCGTTACCGGCTTGGCGCAATGACGCTCGAAGAGACGTGCCTTTACATCGAGCACCGCCTGCGCGTCGCCGGGGGCGCGGCTGACTCTGTTTTCGAGCCCGAGGCGCTCGCTGCAGTCCACTACTATGCGCAGGGAACGCCGCGCGTGATCAACGCGCTGTGCGAGCAGGCGCTGATGAAGGCCTGCGCCGAACGCAGCCGGCCGGTCCCGACGAAGACCATTGAGGAAATCTCGTTTCAATTTCAAGCAGATGGACGCCGGTTCGGCGGCCCGCCGGTGCAACTCGGTGATCTGATGATGATGAACGCCGTCGCCGCTCGATCGAAGCGCGCAAACGCGATGCTCGAGGTGGCCGCCTCACCGAACTTTGGCACCGCAGCGCCGCAGCCGGAGCCGAGGATCGCAGCGCCGCCGTCGCTGGCCCGAACGGAGCCGTCGCCCGATCCGGCTCCTCCGTCCGTTGAAACAAGCGCGCCCGAGGACGCCGCATCGCTCCCGCCAAGCCCTGTGCTGGCGAGCGGGCCCGTGCTCAAGGAACCGAGGACTGATTCTGGCATTGCGCTCGTGCGAGCGCCGGTTCCGCTTCCGGTCCCCAAAACCGTGGCTGTGCCGGCGAGGCCTGGCGGCGCGCCGGTGCGTGCATCAGCAAAAGCGCGAGTTTCGTTGCTCGCTTCTCTTTCGTCCATCGAACGCGTCGCGTCGAATTGGCTCCGGTGGCTGCGCGAGCCCGTTGCCCCGGGGGGCGGAGCGAACGGCGCGGCGCACCGCAGGCCTCGCTGATCGGCTGGAAAAGTTTCCGCTTGCGCCCACCAGCGCACGGGCGTATGACGGAGTTGCAGGAGCTAAGACACGGAGGAAAGGATGACTCCACCGGGCTTAGATTCTTGACACCGATCCGCACACCGCTTTTGCGGTGCGAACCGATGGCGCGGCTTTCGGCCCGCCACGGCACAGAAAAAGAACAGAACGGGGAGCTGCCAGGCTCCCCGTTCTGCATTTAGGGCTGGCCCAGATCCTCGGGCTCACAGATAGCGTTTGATTGTGTCGCTGTAGCGCGAATACAGATACGAGACGATCAGCAGCGCGACGCCCAGCGTAATGAAGGTTACGAAGCGATCCGAGCGCTGCTGCCTCCATACGTCGAGCAGCAGAATCTTCGCCACGCAGAGCAGGAGCAGCCCGAGGCCGGTCAGGCGGAAGCTGCGCTCCCCAACCATCAGGGCGAAGACGAAGACCACGAACGCCTCGATACCCCAGGACATCGTTACGCGGCCGCCGGAAACATCGTGCGCGATCAGAATCGTGAGCAGCGTGAGCGGCAGGAAGAAGAATATCTGCTCGGGGCGCTGGACGAAAAGCCTCCAGGGCCGGTCCGCGATTCGCGCGCCGGGTGTCGCGTTGCGAGCACGCAACGGAAACGCGAATGCGAGCCCGGCGAAGAGCAGTGCGACTGCAACGAGCACATGGAGCGACCGCGCATCGAGCCACGGCCAGATCGCCCCATTGATCTCCGCTAAGTTGAAGAACAGCGCCCGGCAGAAGACGGCGCCGGCCAGCAGCAAGCTGTGATGCAAGAACACCTCGCGCCGGGCCGCCCAAGCGACTGCGATCGATGCCAACGCGAAGCCCGCCCACCCTGCTGCCACCCAACCTGAGTCCAAGGCGCAGAGAATCGTTGTCGCAAGCGTCGCGGCTGCGGCGTAGCTGAGGATGGAAGCGGCGAAGAGCTGCTTCTCGCAGACGAGGAAATCGCGTTCCCTGGAGAGATCGAGCCGCGCGTAGGCGTAGTAGAAAATCGCGGCGATCGGAAGCGTGGTGATCAGCAGGTCGTGGCGCGACGCGGCGAGATTCGCGTAGAAAATTCGCAGGAAGGCGAGCGCGAATGCGGCGTAGCCCTGCAGGCGGGCGTTGACGGACTTGCGCACCATGCCGATTTCGAAAATCGCGAGCCCGAAGATCGCCCATCCCGGCGCCACATGCAACGGGCTCAGTTCGTAGAGCAGCGCCAGGCCGACGAGCGCTGAGCCTGCCCAGTCGTACGCGATAGCGAGCACCTTCGACCACGCGAATTCCCCTCGCGCTGCCCAGCGCGCCGATGCATAGAAGAGTGCCGCTGTGAGGACGAGGGTCGCAAGACGCAGTGTGATGCGTGGGTACCAGCCGAATGGCTCTCCATCCGGCAGATTGACGAGCACGATCTGGGCGAGGCCGCCGAGCGAAAGCAGGCACGCCTGTACGTGCAGCTCCGCGCGCTTCAAGCGGTCGCCCGCGATCAGCAGCACGAGCGCGAAGGCCGCCCAGACCACCGCAATCCACGGCGAGGAAACTTCCTTGTACGCGAGCACTGCCGCGAGGATCGTGCCGGCAAACGTGTGGACCGCGGAGAAAATGCGGGCGTACGGAGTGTCGCGCGGGCCACTGAAGCAGGCGCACAGGTAGAGAAGGATTGTGACGATCGAGAAGGTGATGAATCGCAGCGTCACGTTGTGGAACGTCTGCGTGGCGTCAATGTTGATCCAGAGCATCCGCGCAAAAGCCACGAGCGCAAGCAGATGCGCCTGCACGCTGAAATCGCGCCGTCTTCGGATGAATCCGATTATCGCGAGCAATGCCGCAAACGCGCCCCATGCAACCGCCATCCACGCCCAGTGGCACTCGTAGTACGTGATCGCGACCACGATCGCCGCGGCGGCTGTCGTGTACATCTCCGAAATGCTGCCTGCGTAGCTCGCCTCGCGCGGCCCAGCCCATCGCGCGCAAAGATAGAAAAGCGCGGCCACCAGCGAGAGCGTGACCAACCTTTCCGTAAAGCGCGTGTGCGCGAACGATGTTACCGCGCCAACATTCACCAGAAATGCGGCGGCCAGCGCTGCGGCGGCAAAAGCGTGCGCCTGATGAGAGAGATCGTCGAGATCCAGCAGGCGGCCGAACAGGCAAAGCGCGAACGCCGCTGACGCCCAAGCCACGGCCATCCACACGTCCGTGAAGGCCAACCACAAACTTGCGAAAAGCATGATGCCTGCGAGGTATGAGAAGACGTGGAAACACAGATGCTCGTTCTCCGATTCGATAACGCTCTTCCAACGCCGCGGGATCCAGTGCGCGTCGACGTAGAAGAGTACCGCCGCAAATCCGAAGGTCGCAGCAAAACGATACTCGGGCGATGGATGCGCGATCCCCAGGCGTGCATCCAGAATCGGCCCGGCCTCCACGACGAGCATGTAGCCCGAAGCGAGCAGGCCGCCGAGCAACCCGAGAATGCGAAACACTCTTTCACGCGTGAAGACGCCCCCCAGCAGAAAGGCCTGCGCCTCCGCGAGCCAGATGACGGCGATATCCATGCCAGAGAATTTGAATGGGATGGCGGCGACCAGCAGAACCGTCCCGATCGTGGAGAGGATCACGAAGGCCGACTTGCGACGGCGCGTCACGGGGAGCTGGCCGATCACAAGCTCCGCTGCGCCGAGTACCAGCAGCACGTAAAACGCAAACTCCGGGTGCACCGATTGATACTTCATCAGGGCGAGCAGCAAGCTCGTATTCAGCAGCGCCGCGGCTGTGGATACGTGTTCCTGGGCTGTGGTTTGAATGCGCCGCGCGACATAGGACCAACGGTAAATCGCCCAGTACATGCACAGCAGCGCGGCACTCGGCACGAATTCCACGAACATGTGCTTGTGCGCGCCCATCGGCTCGATCACCGTGCGTAGCCAGATGAAGTGATTCAGATACGACGCGACGAGACCGAAGACTTCGAGCTCGAACCAGCTGCGCCGGTGCACGATCGTCACGAGGCCGATCGCGAGGATTGCTCCAGCGGCCAGGCAGTAAACCGTATTCTGGCTGATTGCGACCGTGGTGAACGCGAGCAGGAACGCGAGGCCGGTGACGACCTGCGAGTTATAGCGCAGCGTGTGCACCACCATCGCGGCGGCCACGATGAATAGCAGCACCAGATCGACCCACTGCGTGTCGATCACCTGCGTGTACTTCACGAAGTACATCGCGTAGGTGACGAAGAACGTCAGCGCCCAGCCGCCGCCGATCAGCGCCCGCGCGAAGATGCGGTAGCGATCGGAGTGCTCGAGGTAGATGCCGAGGCCGAGGATTGCAAAGCTCACGGCGTAGCCGAGAATCACCTTTTCGGGATTCGTCAGCGTCGGGAATTTGTAGGCGAGGAAAAGCGCAATGCCGATCACCAGAACCGTGATGCCGATTTTATTCAGCCAGTTCTGCCCGACCTTTTCTTCGAATTCGGTCGCGCGGCGTCGAGCCAGTTCCGGCGACGCCGCGGGGGCATGCATGCTCACTGACGTCGCGCGTGGCGTCGAAAGAGTCGCGGAGAGTGGCGGCGCGGGTTCACGTCGAGGCGCCGGCGGCACGAGCGGCTTCGGAGGCTCGTGCGGCGGCGCAGCTTGTGGCGGAGTGGCGGGCGATGGCGGAATGACTACCGACGCGGGAGGCTTGATCGCGCTCGGCGGCGGTGGCGCCATCGGCGGAACTGCGACCGGAGGCGGTAGCGGAACGGGAATTACAGGTGCCGGTTTCGGAGACGCGAGGGCGGGTGCCGGTGTCTCGACGGCCGAAGTTGCTGCCGGCGCTTCCATATGCGCCACGGGGCGAGTTTCCAGCGTCTGAACGCGAGCCGTCAGCTTCTTTAGCTCGGCTTCATAGCGGTTGAGCGCGGTGACCAAGCGCGCAAAGCGCTCGTCATTCTTGCGCTCGGCCTGGCGTCGCAGTGTCCACTCGACGACCAGCCATCCGAAGAGGACAAGAATCCAAAACCACATAGTCCCTCAATGGAAAGGAAGCGTTGGGCCTGACCCCGTGTGAGCTATTTTATGCCTCGGATGGCTTGGCCGGGGCTATTTGTGCGGGCCAGGCGGCGTCGGCGACAACTCTGCTTTGACGTGGCGAAGCCGGAATCGCACAAGCGCGCAAATCACGCCTTCTTGGAGCGCACGCGCCAGGCGTGAATGGCGGGAGGCAGCAGCGACAAGATGATCACGGCAGCGATGATGTAGTGAATCTTCGAGTCGACGTTGGGCACGGTGCGGCCGAGCGTGTATCCGACGAGCGTCATCCCCCAGACCCAGAGAAAGCCGCCGCAAATGTCGTATCCCAAGTAGCGCCGGTAGCTCATCTTTGCCGCGCCCGCCACGGGAGGGCAAAACGTCCGAATGATCGGGATGAACCGCGCGATTACGATCGCCCGGCCACCGTAGTGCTCGTAGAATTTGTGCGCTTCCTCGAGGTGATGCTTCCTGAAGAAGCGCGAATCCTCGCGGCGGTAAAGGGCCGCGCCAGCCCTCCAGCCGATGAAGTAGCCCAGCTGATCGCCCGCAATCGCGCACAACGTGACGAGCGAGAGCAGCCAGGCGAGTTTCAGATGGCCCGCGCCCGCAAACACACCCGCGGTGACGAGCAGCGAATCACCCGGGAGGAAAAACCCGGCGAAGAGCCCTGTCTCGGCGAAAACGATCAGGCACACGGCGAACACGCCCCCCCATTCGATCATCCCGCGCACATCCGATATGCGGGCGAGGAGGTGCTTCAGGAGTTCGATCATTCGCGTGTTGTCCTTGTCTGTTGACGCCGGATTGTGGGACTCAAGGCTTGGCTTTCTCGAAGAACGCGGCGCCGGCGCGCGCCACCTCGAGATCCTGATCTTCGTTTCCGGCGCTGACGCCGATCGCGCCAACCACTTCCCCATCAACCGCGAGCGGCACGCCGCCTCGGATGGGCGTTTGCTGATCGGGCCCCGCCGACGCAAGTCCCAGCGCCAGCGCGACGTTTACGTGGTCGCCCGCCATCGCGGGGCCGGTGGGCGCACGCCGCATCGCCGCAGCCCGCGCCTTAACAAGCGAGATCGCGATGGACGAGGGCTTGGCTCCGTCCATGCGCGCAAATGCCAGAAGGTGTCCTCCGTCGTCGACAACAGCAATATTCATCGAGACCTGCATTTCGGTCGCGTGGCGCTCGGCGGCGGCGAGAACGGCCCGCGCGCCTTCGAGCGTCAGCTTTGCATGATTCCGTGTGATGAGAGCCAAGTATTCCTCCGTGGGTTGCGGGTTGGGATTGAAGCTACGAGCCGAGGACCTCGGGATTGAGGGCGTTCGGCGGGCGGCGGCCTTCGAAAAGCGCGGCTGCGTTATTCGCCGCCATCACCGCCATTTTCGTGCGCGTTTCGACCGATGCGCTGGCGATGTGTGGCGCGAGAATCACGTCGCGGCGCGCGACGAGCGCCGGATGCACCTTGGGTTCATGCTCGTAGACATCGAGCGCCGCGCCCGCGATTTTCTTCTGTCCGAGCGCTTCGATGAGCGCGGATTCGTCGACCACCGGACCGCGCGCCGTGTTGATCAGGTATGCGGTCGGTTTCATCTTGCCGAAAGCGTCCTTCGAGATGAGGTGTCGCGTCCCCGGCAATAGCGGAACGTGCAGCGAGATGAAATCCGATTCGCGGAGAAGCCGGTCGAAATCGACAAACTCAGCATGCAATTCCCTTTCGACCTCGGCTGCCACGCGGACCTGGTCGTGGTAGAGCACGCGCATTTGAAAACCCTGCGAGCGTCGCGCCACGCCGCGGCCGATGCGCCCAAAGCCAACGACGCCGAGCGTCTTTCCCCAAATGTCGCCGCCCAGAAGCTGATCGAGATCCCAGCCGGGCCATGTGCCCGAGCGCGTCCAGGCGTCGCCTTCCACCAGGCGCCGCGCAATTCCCATCAGAAGCGTCCAGGCGAAATCGGCCGTCGTGTCGTCGAGCACACCGGGCGTGTTCGTCGCCACCACTTTGTGGCGGGTGCACGCGGGCACGTCGATATGATCGAAACCCACGGAGACGGTGGATGCGACGCGCAGCTTGGGCGCCGCCGCGAGCAGCTCCTCGTCGACTTTTTCGGTTAGCAATACGACAAGCGCGTCTTTCTCCGCCACGCGCGCCAGCAATTCTGCCCGCGGAATGCGCTCCGGGCGCGTCCAGTATTCGACGTCGAAATGCCGATCGAGGATCGCGCGCGCCTCCGGAAACAGTGGCCGCGCCACAAGAGCCTTTGGCTTGCTCACGCACACACTCCGCCCGGCGATTTCGCCGGTCCAACAGGATACACCAGAGCGAGCGTTCGTTGACGCCCGCTCGCGCGAGCGACTATAGTGGCCGCAAGACGACTCATGGCGCTCGCAACCATCGATCCACGGCTGCTACGTGACCTGCAAAAGCTGCTTGGCCGCGACGCCGTGCTCTATAAGCCGGAAGATCTGCTGCTCTACGAATACGATGGGTCGGTCGAGGTGGCGCGGCCGAATTGCGTCGTGTTTCCGCGCACGGCGACGGACGTGGTCGGGATCGTGCGGCTGGCCAAGCAGCACAAAACGCCGCTGGTGGGCCGAGGCGCCGGCACTGGGCTCTCCGGCGGTGCGATCGCGCGGCGCGGCGGGATCATCACTTCTTTCGCGCGAATGAATCGCATTCTCGAAGTGGATGCGGAAAATCAGCGCGCGCGTGTGCAGCCCGGCTTGGTGAATTCGGATTTGAGCCTTGCCGTTGAGCATCTTGGGCTGCATTTCGCGCCCGATCCTTCGAGCCAGAAGGCTTGCACGATCGGCGGCAATGTCTCCGAGAATTCCGGCGGGCCGCACACGCTGGCTTATGGTGTGACGACGAATCATGTACTCGCGCTCGAGGTTGTACTGCCGAGCGGCGAGCTCATTCATTTTGGCGGCGCCGCGCTTGATCCGCCCGGCTACGATCTCACCGGGCTTTTCGTTGGTTCCGAGGGGACTTTCGCGCTTGTCACCGAAATTACTGTAAAGCTCACGCGGCTGCCTGAGGCGACGAAAACGCTGCTCGCGATCTACGAATCCGTGGATGACGCAACGGAGACCGTTGTCGAGATTACCGCGCGCGGCATCACGCCGGCCGCGTGCGAAATGATGGACGGCTGGACGATTCGCGCGGTCGAGGATTACGTCCACGCGGGATTTCCGCTCGATTGCGCCGCCGTGCTTGCTGATCGAGGTCGACGGCCTGCGCGAAGCCGCCGAATACGAAGCGGCCGAAGTGGCGGACGTTTGCCGGCTGCATCGCGCGCGCGAGGTTCGCGTGGCCCGCGATGCGCGCGAGCGCGACCTGCTGTGGAAGGGGCGCAAGAACGCGTTTGGCGCGGTCGGGCGGCTTTCGCCCACGTATTACACGCAGGATGGTGTGATCCCGCGCACGAAATTACCGGCCACTTTGCGCCGCATCAGCGAGATCGGCGAAAAGTACGGCTTCTCGATCGGCAACATCTTTCACGCGGGCGACGGCAACCTGCATCCGATCATTCTTTTCGACGCGCGCGACCCACAGCAGTTCCGCAACGCCGTCGCGGCTTCCGACGAAATCATCCAGTTCTGCATCGAAGTCGGCGGATCGATTACCGGCGAGCACGGCGTTGGCATGGAGAAGGACCGGCTGATGCCCCTCCTTTTCAGCGAGATCGATCTCGATCTGATGCGGCGGGTTCGCGATGTCTTCAATCCCGAGGGACTGCTGAATCCTGCGAAAGTCCTGCCGACCGCGAAAGGCTGCGGCGAGATTCATGTGCGTCCGGCGGCTGCCACCGTGGGTCCCGCATCCGCATGACCGCTACGAGTACAACACTTTCCGCGCGGATCGCTGAGATTGCGGGCTCGCGGAATGTCGTCAGCGACCCTGCGCACCTGGCCGCATACGAGATCGGCGGCAAGTTCCCTTCGGCAGCTATCCGCACGGAATCGGCTGCGCACATCGCCGAGATTGTGCGATTCGCGGCTGCCGAGAA
This sequence comes from uncultured Acidobacteriota bacterium, assembly GCA_963814735.1. Classification (GTDB taxonomy): domain Bacteria; phylum Acidobacteriota; class Terriglobia; order Acidiferrales; family UBA7541; genus Palsa-295. The sequence continues at coordinate 405,969 of CAWFEC010000004.1, forward strand.
ACTCGCCATCGTTCCGTGCGGCGCGCGGACCAAGCTCGGCATGGGCATGCCGCCGCGGCAGTATGATCTCGCGCTCGATATGACGCGGCTCGACCGCGTGGTCGCGTATGATCCCGGCGACATGACGCTCAGCGTCGAGCCGGGGATTCCGCTGCAGCGCATCGAAAGTGCGCTAGTCGAGCACCGCCAGTTCCTCCCGCTCATCGTCCCGTTCATGGATCGCGCGACCGCCGGAGGGACAATTGCGTCGGGCGTCGATTCGCCGCTGCGCCAGTTCTACGGCACGGCGCGCGACTACGTGCTCGGGATCGAATTCGTCACCGGCGATGGCGCCCTGGCGAAAAGCGGCGGGCGCGTGGTGAAGAATGTTTCGGGCTACGATCTGCACAAGCTGATGATCGGCGCGCTGGGCACGCTCGGCGTGATGACAAAGATCAATTTGCGCACGTTTCCGCTTCCCGCTGCCACGCGCACGATCGTCGTGACGTTCAAGGACGCTGCCGGCGCGATCGACCTGCGCCATGCGATCGCGGGTTCGCCACTTCGGCCACTTATGCTCGAAATCCTGAGCCCCAGAGCCGTCGAAATGTTTTCGGTTGGCGCCTCGCCTTCAAATCCCGGCTGGTCCGTCGTCACAAGCTTTGCTGGAACCGCAAACGTCCTCGAGCGCTGCGCGCGTGACCTTCGCCGGATGGCTGAGCAAAACGCCGCCGTAGCGTTTGCTCCGCTCCAAGAGGAGCGGCTCCTCGCTGCGCCGCGCCGCATCGGCGAGTTTGGTTCCATCGCACTGGCATCGTCGCCCGCAGCCGCGATTCTCAAGCTCAGCGTGCTTCCGACGAACATGCGCGCGATTCTCGACGCGGCAACGAAAGCCGCCGACGCAGCCGTCCTTCCGTGGGCCGCACTCGCGCGCGGCGTCGGCATCATCTACTTTGCGCTATTGCCGCCACGAGCGAAACGAAGACACCCTGACCCGCGTCGTCCGTGCCACGAACGACATTTTCGCTCAGTGCGCCGCGCTCGACGCGAACGCGACGATTCCCTGGTGCCCGGCCGAGTGGAAGAACGCGTTGCCGGTCTGGGGGCTGGAGCGCGGCGATCTGGGGCCAATGCGCGCGCTCAAGAAAGTTTTCGATCCGCATGGCGTCTTCTCACCAGGGCGATTCATGGGAGGCATCTAGCGCGATGGCCTCGCAGCCCAGCGGATTTTCTGGCGCTGACAGGCCGGCCTACGCCGACTACTCCCGGTGCGTTCATTGCGGCTTGTGCCTGAATCACTGCCCCACCTACCGGCTCTGGCACGAGGAGGCGGATTCGCCGCGCGGGCGGATTCGGCAGATGCAGCTGGTCGATGAGGGGCGGCTGGAGCTGTCCGAGGGCTTCGTCACGCATATCGACCGGTGCCTCGACTGCCGCGCGTGCGAAACCGCCTGCCCTTCGGGCGTGGAATACGGCAAGCTCATCGAGCTGGCGCGTGCGCAGATCGAGCAGAATTATCGCCGGCCCTGGACCTCGCGCCTCACGCGTGATTTCGTTTATCGGCGGCTGCTTCCCTACCCGGGCCGCATCGCCACGGCCGCCCGGCTGCTGCGAATCTACCAGCGCTCGGGCCTGGCGACGCTCGCACGCGGCGCCGGAATTCTGAAACTGCTGAGGCTCGATGATCGCGAGCGTCTGCTGCCCAAGATCGATCGCGACTTTTTCTTCAGCGAGCTCGGGCGAACATTTCCGGCAAAGGGTGCGCGCCGCGCGCGCGTCGCACTCTTCGCAGGCTGCGTCGCCCAGGTCACTTTCAGCGAGCTGAACCGCGCGACGATCCGCGTGCTGCAGGCAAACGGCTGCGAGGTGGTTGTCCCGGCGGCGCAGGTCTGCTGCGGAGCGCTTGCGGCGCATGCCGGTGTGCGCGACGTGGCGCGCGATTTGGCACGCGCAAATTTCTCGGCATTCGCCAGCGACGATTTCGACGCCATTCTCACAAACGCCGCGGGCTGCGGCTCGACGCTGAAGGAGTACACGCACCTCTTCGCAGCGGACGATCCGGTGCAGGCGCAGGCAGCGCGATTTACGGCGAAGATGCGCGACGCGACGGAGTTTCTCGCGGAGCTCGGGCTCGCCGCGCCGATGCGCGAAGTGCCGCTGCGCTTGACGTATCAGGATTCGTGCCACCTCGCGCACGGACAAAAGATTCGCGAAGCGCCGCGCAAGTTGATTCGCGCGGTGCCCGGCGTCGAATTTGTCGAGATGCCGCTCGCGGACCAGTGCTGCGGTTCGGCCGGGGTCTACAACGTCACCGAGACGAAAACTTCGCTCGAATTGCTGGCGCTGAAAATGGAATCGGTGGGCACGACGAAATCGCATGCGATTATTACCTCGAATCCGGGGTGCATCCTGCAGCTTCGCGCAGGCGCAGCGATTCATCGCACAGGACACGAAGTGCTACACGTCGTCGAGTTGCTCGATCGCGCCCTTGGCCCATCTTCTTAGAGGCGAAGGGCCGGCGCTACGGCCGCGGGATGGCTACCCAGCGAATCTATTTCTCGCCGACGAGGTAGCGGCAGCCGCGCGAGCCCATGAGAGCCGAGTGCACGGCACCCGCTGGCACGTCGCACCGGTCGCCCACGCGGTACGTCTGCGAGGCGCCGTCCATCGTGAGCGTCATTTCGCCGTCGAGAATGATGTGCGCCGTCAAGCCCGCGTGCGTGTGATCAGGATAAAAGGCCTTGGGGCCATCCTGCCAGACGAAGGTGTGGGCGAAGCCTTCCGCTTCGAGCTGTTTCTGAAGTTCGCGTTCGCTGATTTCGGTCATATGGCTAAAACTGGCTGACGACGTGCGCAACGAAGACGAAACCAGCAACGCCTAGCGCCCAAACTACCACCCCAAAAAAAATCAATCCGATCGGCTTCTTCGAATCGGAGTCCATTGCAGGAGTCTAGCATGACGTTTTTCAACCAAACGAGGGAGGACTTGCGGGCGGAGCGTGTGTGGGGGTACCGCAAGGTGGTGCTATGAGCAAAGCGATCGCGCTCGCATCCGCTACTGCTCCAGCCTGCCCCGCGTCCTGAATCTGACGTTCGGTCCGCCCTGCCGTAGTTTGTAGTCGGGCGGCACCTGGAAGAGGCTCGCCTCCGGCTCGCTGCGCTGGATGTTCGTGAGCTGCGTGATGGTTTCGCCCATGCGCGGATCGTCGCGCTTGCTCAGAACCACCATCTGCAGGTCGGACGAATACCATCGCTCGCTGGTGATGACGATGGGTTTTTCGTTGCCGATTGCGCCCGCGGGAATCGTGCGCGTGTAGCGCGTGCCTTCGGCGAGCACGCCGTTGATTGTCTGAGTGCCCAGCGAAGCCGTCACCACATCCCTCTGGTCCGCTGGTTCAGCGTCCGCCGGAGGTAACGGAGGCGGCCCCGGCATCGAGCCCTCCACCTGCACTGAGGGGCCCTCGCGGTCGAGCCGGCGCTTGCCTAACACACGCACCTGGCGCGCGACCTTCCGGTCGGGTTGCAGAATATACTGCTTGCCCGCCACCACGTCGTTGATCATAACCACGTGCGGCGCAGACTTGCTCGAAGCGGCCCACGGCCCGATTCCCGGCAGAGTCAAATCGCGGCGCGTACGGCCCTCGCTATCGCGCGCGAAGGTTCCGCTCGTCTTGCGCTGAATCTGATTGCCGTCCGCCAGCGTCTGCGTTGTCTGCGTCGAGAATGTGGCAGTGAACGGAGCTCCCGTCACCGTCTTGCCGCCGACCCCGCCTTCAAAGCCCACGACCGCAATCGCTTCGCCCGCTTCCATTCCGGGTCCCGGCGCCGTGCCAAACGCCATGAAACCGATGTCGCCGTCAGGAGGCGCGGGCGCCGGTGCGGTATCCTGCGCGAGCGCCAATCCCGGCGTCGCGATCGTCGCGATCGCGAGGACTCCGATCCATTTCCTGATCAACTTTCGGTTCATAATCTCGATACCTCCGCTACTCGCAAAATCTAAAAATCTTGGCCCGCTTCTTCCTGGGATAGCAGACGAATCGCCTGGGGCGTTCCGTCGTCGCTCACCAGTAAATCCGCCCACACGGTTGCCGGCGAACCTGTCAGGCTCACCGGCATCCCCAGCGACGCGAGAGCGGGACCGGATAGCCGCACGCGCACCACGGCGCCGCCTTCCACGCCATCGGGATCATCCGCATACGGCAGTGCGATGAATTCCGACGCGTTTTCGGCAGCGCTCTGCACGTTCTGGCCTGTCGTCGCGGCAACCGGAACTTTCGCGTGATTGTCTTGTCCTGCGACGGGCCGTTTCACACCCGGCTGAAAATGAAAGAGCGAGACGCCCGCAACCAGCAGGACTGCCGCCGCGACGCCGAGCGCGGCGACGCGCCGCCCGAGGCTCGATCTGGCCGCGCCTGCCTTCGCATCGCGAAATTCGCGCAGCAGCGCGGATTCTATCCACGCCGGCGCCTCCTGCTCGCCTTCCGTTGTCGCAATCGCGTGCAACGCCTGATCGAGCGATTCCGTTTCGGTGAGGAGTTGCGCGCAATGGGCGCACGTCTCCGCATGAGCCAGCGCGCGTTCGCGTAGAGCCACTCCGCGCGTTCCCGGACGATCGAGATCGTGGACGATTTCCTCGAATGCAATGCAATCCATGCTTTTCATCTCTTCCATTTCGCTCATATGCCCACCGCCGGAACGCGCCGCGCTGGATGCGCGTCGCGCAGCTTCTCCAATAAAATGGCCCGGGCCCTGTGCAGCCGCGAACGCACCGTGCCCACCGGGCAGCCGAGCGCCGACGCCGCTTCCTCGTAACTCATTTCCTCGAGGTCGCAGAGGACCACAATCTCGCGGTAATTTTCCGGCAACGTGGTTACGGCTTGCCGCACGCGGCTGATCGTCTCGTGCGTCGCAAACTCGTCGCTGCCAGCCGCGCCCGGAAAACCGTTTCCATTCGCATGCACGCCACTGCGCGACGCGCCAGCTCCGGCTCCGTTGCCGTTCGGCGAATACCCTCCGATTTCATTCGCATCGCCATCCAGCGCCACGAGCCGCCGCTCCTGCTCCCATCGCTTGCGCAGGAAATTCCGCGCGACGCCAAAGAGGAATCCGCCGAGCGTGCCGCGCGCGGGATCGAATCGTTTGGGGTCGCGAATCAGCGTCATGAAAACCTCTTGCGTCACGTCCTCGGCGATGGCTGTGTTGCCGCTCATGTGCAGGGCAAACCGGTAGATGGACGCATGCCTACGCCGATAGAGGAGCGTGAACGCATCCTCGTCGCCGGCGATCATCCGGCCAAGCAGGCCGTCATCGGTCAACTCGGTGGCCTTGGTCATCTCAGGTATTTTCGGCCGCCTGTCCGGGCACTCACTACCTATTCCCGGGCGCGGCCCCCTTGGTTCCAGAAATTAGGATGCGCCTCATATGCTTAACACAGAATCGGAGTCTGGGTTGCGGGCCCTGACCGAAGCCCCGGCTCGACAAGCCAGCCTTGACCAACGCGCCCGGCTTCAATAACGTATTGCCCGGCCAAGACCCCATTCACGCCCCAGGGGGTGGCTGGCGGTACGCATCGCGAGGAGGAACCAATGCTGGAGTTCGATCCCCACGTTCTCGATGAAAAGCCGATCCCGCCGCCCGAGGAATTCAGCAAGCGCGCCCACGTAAAATCGCTCGAAGAATACCGCAAGATGTTCGAATACGCCGAGCGCGATCCCGAGGGGTTTTGGGGCGAGCAAGCTAAGATGATCGACTGGTTCGAGCCCTACTCGCAGGTGCTCGAATGGAAGCTGCCGCATGCGAAATGGTTCGCCGGGGGCAAGCTCAACGTCTCCTACAACTGCCTCGACCGGCACGTGGAGAAGGACGCCAACAAACCTGCGCTCTTCTGGGAAGCAGAAGACGGCGCTACGCTGGAACTTACCTATGCGGAACTGCTCGAGCGAGTCTGCCGCTTTGCGAACGCGCTGCTGAATCTCGGCGTGAAAACCGGTGACTGCGTTGCCATCTATCTGCCGATGATTCCCGAGCTCCCGGTCGCGATGCTCGCCTGCGCGCGGATAGGCGCCATCCATTCGGTGATCTTTGGCGGATTCAGCGCCACGGCGCTTGTCGATCGCATCGCCGATGCCAAGTCCAAAATTCTCATTACGGCGGATGGCGGCTACCGCCGCGGCAAGGTGATTCCGCTCAAGGACACGGCCGACGCCGCTCTGAAGAATTGCCCCACCATCGAAAAATCGATCGTCGTGAAACGTACCGGCGAAAAAGTCGCCTGGGAAGATGGCCGCGATCTCTGGTGGCACGAACTCGAGGAAGCCGCGTCGAAAGATTGCCCCGCCGCGCCATTCGATTCCGAGCACCCGCTCTATATCCTGTACACGAGCGGCACCACGGGCAAGCCCAAGGGCGTGCTGCATACCTCGGCCGGCTATCTACTGCAAACGATGTGGTCGACCAAGCTCGTCTTCGATCTGCGCGACGACGACGTCTACTGGTGTACTGCCGACATCGGCTGGGTGACGGGCCACAGCTACATCGTCTACGGCCCGCTGGCCAGCGGCGCCAGCATCGTGATGTACGAGGGCGCGCCCGACCATCCGCGCAAGGATCGCTTCTGGGAGATTGTCGAGCGCTACAAGGTGACGATCTTTTACAGCTCGGCGACGGCTGTCCGCGCGTTCATGGCCTGGGGAACGGAATGGCTCGAGCGCCACAATATTTCGAGCCTGCGCCTGCTCGGCACGGTCGGCGAACCGATCAATCCTGCAGCGTGGAAGTGGTATTTCGAGGCCATCGGCAAGAATCGCTGCCCCATCGTCGATACGTGGTGGCAGACGGAAACCGGCGCGATGATGATCGCTCCGATTCCCGGCGCGACGCCGACCAAGCCCGGATCCGCCACTCTGCCGCTTCCCGGCGTGATCGCCAAGGTCGTCAATCTAAAGAACGAACCGGTCGGCCCCGGCGAAACCGGATACCTGACCATCCAGAAGCCGTGGCCCTCGATGCTGCGCACCATCTACGGCGACGACGAGCGCTACGCCCGCGAGTACTGGCAGCGCATTCCCGGCGTCTACTTCGCGGGCGACGCCGCGCAATGCGACAAGGACGGCTACATCTGGGTGCTCGGCCGCGTCGATGATGTGATCAAGGTCGCGGGCCATCGGCTGAGTTCGATGGAGATTGAGAGCGCGCTTGTGAGCCACCCGTCGGTGGCGGAAGCGGCCGTCGTGGCGCGTCCAGATGAAATCAAAGGCGAGGCCATCGTCTGCTTCGTCACGCTGCGCTCGAGCCAATCGCCGTCCCCGGAATTGCGCTCGGCTCTGATGGAGCACGTATCGACGACAATCGGCACGATCGCGCGGCCCGCCGACGTGCGCTTCTGCGACGTGCTCCCCAAGACGCGCAGCGGCAAGATCATGCGCCGCCTGTTGCGCGAACTCGCCCACAAAGGCGGCATCTCCGGAGACACGACGACCCTCGAGGATATGGCGGTGATCGAGCGCTTGGCGGCCGCGCAAGGAAAGGAAGACGAGTGATTGCTTCGCGCAGGCCACGGCTGGGCCACGGTTGAATTTACGCGCTGAGCGTCGCGACTCCGGCTTCCGTTAGCGTCAACGGCAGCAGAAATTCCTGCAATCGGCCGCTGTCGGCCGCCGTCAGGTTATTCAGCTGAATCGCCATCCGATTGCCGGAGAGAATCCGCATCACGTATCCCGAACCGAGAATCGGCTGCGCCTCCGGTTCAGGCGAAAGATAGATGCTCACATTCACGGCCGATCCAGCGGGAAAGTGGCCTTCCGCACGGACCAGCATCCCATTCAGGCTGATGTCGATCGTTTCGGCCTCGAGTTTCCGTTGGGCGAAGGCCAGGTTCACGCGGGATTGCAGGACTACGCGGCGAAAGCGCCGTTTCTTGGGGGCAGCGGCGCCGGAAGTGGCTTGCACCAACTTCAGCAAGCGCGCCTCGTCGACCGGCTTGTACAGGAAGAAGCTCACGCCCGCCTCGAATCCCGCCGCGACCGCGGCCGTACTCTGATCGTCGCTCATCAGGATGATCGGCGTGGCGCGATTGAATCCCGATTCGCGGGCCACGCGCGCGAGCGCAAAGGCCTCGGGCAGCGAATGCAGATCGAGTACCAGCATCGAAAACTTTTCGTTGTTGAGCAGGAGCGGAGCATCAGCGCTCTTGGTGAGCGTCACGGCGTCCATATCGACCGACTTCAAGACAGCCTGGATCAGGTCGGACACCGCGGGACCTTCATCCACGACGACGAGTGCGCGTTTGCCCATCACAGCCCCCTTTTCGTATTCTAGTTCTCTTCGCCCTGCGGCTGTCCCTTAGAACTAAGGGACAGGTGACCAATCGGCAGATAACTAGATGGCATCAAGAGCGGCGCCGGGTAATCCGAGGCCGGTCGCCATTCCGGCGCGACAGGCCTCAAATCTTGGCGACGATTGCCTCCCGCTTCTCCTGTAGAATCAACGGCAAAAGAAACTCCTGCAGCCGTTCGCTATCGGCCATTGCCAGCCGTTGCAGATGAATTCCCATGCGATTCCCCGGGAGCGTGCGCATCACCAAGCCGAAGCCCACAATGGGTCTCACTCCCGGGACGAGGTGCAGGGTCACCTGTACCAACGATCCGGCTGGCACGCTCCCTTGTGCCTGAACCAGCATGCCGTCCAAACTCACGTCAATCGTCTCGCCGCGTATCTCCTCATGACCCGCTAAAAGCTCCACCCTCGACTGCAACGCCACGCGGCGAAATCTGCGTCTCTCGTGTTCGATGGCGCCTTGCATCGCCCGCGCCAGGCTGAGCAAGCGGGTTTTGTCGATTGGCTTATAGAAAAAGAAACTTGCACCCGCCAGGAACCCTTCCGAAAACGCCTTCGTGCTCGTGTCGTCGCTCAGCAGGATGATTGGGGTCATCTGATTGACGCCCGAGCCTCGCGCCTGCCGGGTCAGCTCGATGCCGTCCGGGAATGGCATGCGCAAATCAAAAAACAGCACCGCGAATTTTTCCTCGCGCAGCAGCTCCCTGGCCTCGTCGCCTGCTCCTAGCGCCAAAACTTCCATCCCCGTCGACGTGAGCACGCTATGGATCAGCTCGCAGACGGCCGGATCATCGTCCACGGCCAGGCCACGCCTCTCCCGCTCCATGCACTCCTCCTAATCTGTCTATCGGCGGGTCGGGCAAACTTCTGTAGTCGCTTAGGGACGAATGCCAGGCGAATCACGATGGACGGGAATCCGGTGTCGTTAGCAAATTAAAATGTCCGGTTTCTGTAGCACGTGATCTGTCCGGTTAGGGTTGATCATTCGCCGCCGTCGTGGCTGGGGGAAAGTGGGAATCCCGCCGGCGTTGCGGGATTTCCAAGCGGAGTGGGAAACCTGTCTTTGGTTTTCTGGAGGCAGAAGACCAAGTCCAGATCCCGATGCCGACAGGGCAGGAACGCGCTGCCCATCTGAGTCGGCGAGACGCGGAAATGATGATTGAACTCGGCCATATATTCCTCGCGCAAGTACTCGTTGGCTTCTTCCAGCGTGGCGATTCCGCGCAGGCGCAGCTGCCGAACTCTTGGTAGCGCTGGTACCAGCGGCGCATCTGCCGGTCGCTGATGCCGATGATCTCGGCTGCTTGCCGCCAAGTGATCTTCTTGGCCATCGCTCGCAGAATCACTTCCTGTATCTTCATCGTCCGCTCCACGGCGGACTCCGGGTAGAAAATCATGCCTGCCTCCGGCAGGCATCTCTACCTCAAGTCGCGCCTCAAAAAGCGGACATATCATGTGCTACCGACAACGCGATCCAACTGCCGCTTGCAATCCAACATTCGCATTGCTAGAATCGAAACCGTACTGGATTAGTGCTATATGATCCAGTAAGGGGCTGAGGATGGTAAGACTTGGCAAACTAACGGATTACGGGCTGGTCCTGATGACCATATTCGCCCGCGGAGATAGCCTCCCGCTGCGCACCGCGCGCGACTTGGCCGTCGAATCCCGCCTGCCCCTTTCGACCGTCAGCAAGCTCCTAAAGCAGCTTCTGCAGAGCGGCCTGCTCACGTCGCACCGCGGCATCAAGGGCGGCTACATTCTAGCCAAGGAGCCGCGAGAAATTTCAGTCGTTGAGATCATTTCCGCCATCGAAGGACCGATGGCGCTCACCGAATGCAGCACCGACGTGACCGGCCTCTGCAATCTGGAATCCTACTGCCCCATCAAGAGCAACCAGCAGATCATCAATCAGGCAGTGCGAGGCGTTCTCGACAGAATCACCCTGTCCGATCTTGTCCACCCCATGCAGCTCACCAGCATTAGGGACACGCGGGGCAGGATCGTGCCGACGATCGCGTCCGCCTCCGGGAGAATTCAATGAGTTCGAATACCGACGCCACCATCCGCGAACTGGCGCAGCAGGAATACAAGTGGGGATTCGTCACCGACATCGGCGAAGATCGCGCGCCTAAGGGCCTGAACGAAGGCATCATTCGCTTCATCTCGGCCAAGAAAAACGAACCGGAATTCATGCTCGAATGGCGGCTGAAGGCCTATCGCCACTGGGAATCGCTCGAAAAAGCCGACGCCGAGCCGAAGTGGGCCAACATCCACTATCCTCCGATCAATTATCAGGACATCTCCTACTACTCCGCTCCCAAGCAGAAGCCGAATCTGAAGAGCCTCGACGAGCTCGATCCGGAAATCCTGCGCACCTATGAAAAGCTGGGCATCCCGCTGGCCGAGCAGAAAATGCTCGCGAACGTCGCGGTCGACGCCGTGTTCGATAGCGTTTCGGTCGGCACCACATTCAAGGCTAAGCTCGCCGAAGCGGGCGTGATCTTCTGCTCGTTTTCCGAGGCGGTGAAGGAGCACCCCGACCTCGTGAAAAAATATCTCGGCACGGTGGTTCCCTACACCGACAATTTCTTCGCCGCACTCAACGCTGCCGTCTTCAGCGATGGCTCGTTCGTCTACGTCCCAAAGGGCGTGAAGTGTCCCATGGAGCTTTCAACCTACTTCCGCATCAATGCCGCCGAGACGGGCCAGTTCGAGCGCACGCTGATCGTTGCCGACGAGCGCGCCTCCGTGAGCTATCTCGAAGGTTGCACCGCGCCGATTCGCGATGAAAATCAGCTGCACGCCGCCGTGGTCGAGTTGATCGCTCTCGACGACGCGCAGATCAAGTATTCGACCGTCCAGAACTGGTATCCCGGCGACAAGAACGGCAAGGGCGGTATCTATAATTTCGTCACCAAGCGCGGCGCGTGTCGCGGGAAGAATTCGAAGATCTCCTGGACGCAGGTCGAAACCGGCTCCGCCATCACCTGGAAATATCCCAGCTGCATCCTGCAGGGCGAAAATTCTATTGGCGAATTCTACTCGGTCGCGCTCGCGAATAATTATCAGCAGGCCGATACCGGCACGAAGATGATCCATATCGGCAAGAACACGCGCAGCACCATCGTCTCGAAGGGCATCTCCGCCGGACATGGCCAGAATACCTATCGCGGCCAGGTGAAAATCATGAAGGACGCGACCGGCGCGCGAAATTATACGCAATGCGATTCCCTGTTGATCGGAGATAAGTGCGGCGCGCACACGTTTCCCTACATCGAAGTAAAGAATTCTACGGCGCATATGGAGCATGAGGCTTCGACGTCGAAAATCGGCGAGGATCAATTGTTTTACATTCGCCAGCGCGGGCTGAAGGCTGAAGACGCCGTCTCGATGGTCGTCAACGGTTTCTGCAAGCGCGTCTTCCGCGAGCTGCCCATGGAATTCGCTGTCGAGGCGCAAAAGCTGCTGAGCGTGAGCCTCGAAGGCAGCGTCGGATGACGGCAAAATGGCGCATTTCTAATCGACATTTGCCGATTAGAAATCGACGCAAGTGATTGAAAACAAAGAATGGGTGCTCGGTCTAATCGACACGGTCGTGGCAGACCGGATTGACCAGAAAATTGGCGAAAATAGGGATCACACGAGGAAAAGATGAGCTTGCTCGAAATCAAAAACCTGCGCGCTAAGGTCGACGGCAACGAAATTCTGAAGGGCGTCAACCTCACCCTGAACGCCGGCGAAGTGCACTCGATCATGGGGCCGAACGGCTCCGGCAAGAGCACCCTTGCGCAGGTGCTGGCTCGCCGCGAAACCTACGAGATCACCGGCGGCGAAGTGCTCCTCAACGGCAAAGACCTTCTCGCGATGAAGCCCGAAGAGGCGGCGTGCGAGGGCCTCTTTCTTGCGTTTCAGTATCCCGTCGAGATTCCGGGAGTCAGCAACGCCTATTTCCTCCGCTCGGCGTTGAATGCGATTCGCAAATACCGCGGCGAGGAAGAAATGGACGCGATGGATTTTCTCCCGAAGCTTCGCGAAAAGATGAAGCTGCTCGAAATGGACGAAAAGTTCCTCAACCGTTCGGTGAACGAATCCTTCTCGGGCGGCGAAAAGAAGCGCAACGAGATTTTGCAAATGGAAATTCTCGAGCCGGCTATCGCGATTCTCGATGAAACCGACTCAGGGCTCGACATCGACGCCCTGAAGATCGTGGCCAAGGGCGTCAACTCGATGCGCAGCCCCGATCGCGCGATGCTCGTCGTGACGCACTATCAGCGCCTGCTCGATTACATCGTTCCGGACAAAGTGCACGTGCTCGTGGACGGCCGCATCGTCCGCTCTGGCGGCCCCGAACTGGCTCTGCAGCTCGAAGACCAAGGCTACGCAACGATTGAGTCGGCGGCAGGCGCCGCATGATTATTTTGCCTCGTCATCCTGAGCCCGCCTGCCGGCGAGGCAGGCGAAGCGAAGGATCTCTCTTCAGCGGCCAATTGACGGCAAATGGGGAATAGCAAAGTGGCGACGGCGACACAGGCTCTTCAAAACTACCTCGAAGGCTTCACCAGCCTCGAAAAGTCGGCGCTGAGCCATCAGCATCCCTGGCTGCGCAAGCTGCGCGAGGACGGGTTCGCGCGATTCGCCGAAACGGGCTTTCCGACCACCCGCGACGAAGATTGGCGCTTCACGAATCTCTCGGCGATCGCGCAGACCCCGTTCCGTCTCGTGGGCAACGGCGATCACCTGCCCTCGCGAGATGATATCGTGCCGTACCACGTCGCAGGCGCGGCCTGTGAACTCGTATTCGTTGACGGCCGTTTCGCACCGGAGCTTTCGTCGTTTGGCCGCCTGCCCGATCGCGTCACGATCACCAATCTCGCCACCGAAATCGCGCGGCATCCCGCGGCCGTCGAGGCGCACCTCGGCCGCTATCTGAATATCCAGCGCGATCCCTTCTCTGCCCTGAACACAGCTTTCATCGAAGACGGTGCCTTCGTTCACATTCCCAAGAGTGTCGTGCTGGAAGGTCCGATTCATCTGCTGTTCATTTCGATGGCGCACGACGCGCCGTCGGTGAGCCATCCGCGCAATCTGATCGTCGCCGAGGAAAACAGCCAGGCCACGATCGTCGAGGATTACATTTCGCTCGGCGACAGCGGCGACAAGGCGCTCTGCAACACCGCGACCGAGCTTGTCGCCGGCGATCACAGCGTGATTTCGCACTACATGATCGAACGCGAGCACGGCCAGGCGTTCAACGTCTCCACGCTGCGAATCCAGCAGGGCCGCGCCGCGGATGTTTCGTCGCACTCGGTGCTGATTGGCGGCGCGCTCGTTCGCAACAACGTCCATCCGGTGCTGGCGGGCGAGGGCAGCGAGTGCCTGATCAACGGGCTTTTCATCGGCAACGGCCGGCAGCATCTCGACAATTACATGCTCGTCGAGCACGCCAGCCCTCATTGCGGCAGCCGGCAGTTCTACAACGGCATTCTCGACGGCCACGCGCACGGCGTCTTTCACGGCCGCATCATCGTTCACAAGGACGCGCAGAAAACCGACGCCAAGCAGACCAACCGCAACCTGCTGCTTTCCGATACCGCACAAATCGACACGAAACCGCAGCTTGAAATATACGCCGACGACGTGAAGTGCACGCACGGCGCCACCATAGGCCAAATCGAGGAAAACGCGCTCTTCTATCTGCGTTCTCGCGGGATCGACGAAACCTCCGCGCGCCGCCTGCTGCTTGGGGCGTTTGCGGGCGAGTGCTTCGATCGCATGAAGGAAGGCCCCGCCCGAAAGCATGTCGAAAACCTCGTTCGCGAGGATTTGCGGCGGATCGCGTATTCTTCCCGGCCCGAGGAGCGAGTCGCATGAGCATCGCCGCCAAGCCCGCATCCGGTGTTTTCGACGTCGAGCGCGTCCGCGCCGATTTCCCGATCCTCGAGCAAAAGGTCCACGGCAAGCCGCTCGTCTATCTTGATAACGCCGCTACCTCGCAGAAGCCGCGCGCGGTGATCGACGCGATTTCGCGGTATTACGAGGGCACGAACGCCAATATCCATCGCGCCGTCCACCATCTTTCCGAACAGGCGACCGAGGAGTACGAAGCGGCGCGCAAGACCGCGCAGAACTTCATCAACGCCCCGAGCCTGAGCGAAGTCATTTTCGTGCGCGGCACCACCGAGGGCATCAACCTCGTGGCGCAGACTTTTGGCCGCGCCAACATTCATGCGGGCGATGAAGTCGTCGTCACCGATATGGAGCACCATTCCGATATCGTGCCCTGGCAGCTTCTCTGCGAAGACCGCGGCGCGAAGCTGCGCGTCGTTCCGATCAACGACCGCGGCGAGCTGATCCTCGATGAATACGCGAAGCTGCTCGGCCCGAAAACGAAGCTCGTCTGCGTGACGCACGTCTCCAACGCGCTTGGCACGATCAATCCGGTTCGCAAAATCGTCGATATGGCCCACAGCCATGGCATTCCCGTGCTGGTGGATGGCGCGCAGGCCGTGCCGCACATGAAGGTCGATGTCCAGGCGCTCGATTGCGACTTCTATTCCTTTTCCGGGCACAAGGTCTACGGCCCGACCGGCATCGGCGTGCTCTACGGCAAAAAGACGCTGCTCGAAGCGATGCCGCCGTATCAGGGCGGCGGCGACATGATCCTTTCCGTCACTTTCGAGAAGACGACTTACAATCGCCTGCCCTACAAGTTCGAAGCGGGGACACCGGATATCGCCGGCGTCATCGGGCTGGGCGCGGCGCTCGAATACGTCGGCGGACTCGGCATCGAAAACATCGGCGCGTACGAACACGATCTGCTCGAATACGCCGCCGCAGCGGTTTCACGAATTCCGGGCCTGAAAATCATCGGCACGGCCAGGGAAAAGGCTGGCGTGCTCTCGTTCACGCTCGAAAATATCCACCCGCACGATATCGGCACGATACTCGACCGGGAAGGAATCGCGATTCGCACGGGGCACCACTGTTCGCAGCCCGTGATGAAGCGGTTCGGCGTAGATTCCACCGCGCGCGCATCGTTCGCGATGTACAACACAAAACAGGAAGTCGACGCCTTGGTTCGCGGCATCGAAAAGGTGAAGGAGGTTTTCGCCTGATGTCCGACTTGCGCGATCTTTATCAGGACGTGATTCTCGAGCACAGCAAGGCGCCGCGCAACTATCGCGAGCAGCCTGCCGCGAATCACAAGGCCGAGGGATTTAACCCCCTCTGCGGCGATCATTTTACGATTTTCGTCACGCTCGATGGCGACAAGATTCAGGACATCAGTTTTCAGGGCTCCGGCTGCGCAATTTCCAAGGCCTCGGCGTCGATGATGACTCAAACACTGAAGGGCAAAACGAAAGCGGAAGCCGAACAGCTTTTCACGCGCTTCCACGACCTCGTCACCGGCCACGCCGAAAACGGCGCGAATGCCGAAGGTCAATTGGGCAAGCTTGAGGTTTTTTCCGGCGTGTCCGAGTATCCCGTGCGCGTGAAGTGCGCCACGCTTGCCTGGCATACGCTGAATGCCGCGCTCGAAGGCAAGCAGGAAGCGATCACCACGGAGTAGCGGCGACATCCATGAACTACGGCCAATCGATCACGCTGAGCCGCGAATGCGACGCGCTCGAAATCCCGAGCGGCGAGCCCATGAAGCTCCCCGCCAGAACTGGCGTGCGCGTGATGCAGTTTGCCGGCAGCAGCTACACCATCACCAGCGAACACGGGATGTTCCGCATCGACGTGAGAGACGCGGATGCGCTGGGTCTCACCCCGCCGAACGGTTCGCAGGCCGCGTCGCAGGACACGCGCCCCTTCAGCGAAGAACTCGTCTGGGAACAACTGAAGACGGTCTACGATCCGGAAATTCCCGTCAACATCGCCGACCTCGGATTGATCTACGTTTGCACTGCGCTCCCCGTGCAGGGCGGCGGCCATCGCATCGATATCAAAATGTCGATGACGGCGCCGGGCTGCGGCATGGGCAACGTGCTCAAGTCCGACGTCGAAACCAAACTCTCGCGCCTGCCCGACGTGAAGGAAGTTCACGTCGAAATCGTTTTCGATCCGCCGTGGGGCCCGGACCGCATGTCCGAAGCCGCCCGCCTTCAGCTCGGCTTCGACCTCTAGAACATTGTTAGATTTTCAATTTACTTTCGGTGCGGCTTCGACCGAGGAAGGCACTGTCGAGCGGGCGCGCTTCGCGATCATCGTGCGCGAGCCGCTCCAAACGAGCTGCAGTCCCGCGAAAATGGCGATCACGGCGATGACGAGCTTCAGCCGTCGCTTGGGCACGCGGCGCGCGAAGATGCAGCCGATCACCACGCCCGGAATTCCGCCCGCAAGCAACTGCGTCAACACATGCCCATCGATCGCGCCGAACTTCCACTGGAACGCGCTGCCGATGACGGCGAGGACAAGCCCGAAAAGCAGATCCGTCCCGACCACCTCCGGCGGCGTCATCTCCGAATAGTTCAGCAGGAGCACCGTGCCGAGCGCGCCCGCGCCAGCCGAGGAAAATCCGGATTCGATGCCGATGGGAAGCGCAAGCCAGGGCAACCAGCTCGAATTCTTACGCGCGAAGTTCTGATTCTGCACCCAGGGAAGAAACGTCACGCTCGAAGACATGGTGAGCAAAAGGCCGAGAAGAATGACGACGACTGGCATGTTCGAAGGGCCGCTTAACTTGCGCAAAAGGTACGTACCGATCAGCAGGCCGGGAACCGCGCCCTGAATCAGCAGCCACAGATAGCGCCAATGAATGTGCTTGCCGCCGAGATAGAACGGCGAGGCGATCAGTCGCATCACTCCGGCGTACACGAAAGCCGTTCCTACGGAAGCCGAGGCGGGCAAGCCGACGATCAGCACGAGCGCCGGCACAGTGAAGCTGCCGCCGCCGATGCCGGTGAGGCCGATCGCGAGCGCGATCAGAAAGCCGATCAGCGCGTTCATTCGTCAGCCCGCTTGGATTCGGTGTGAATGCCGCATTCGAGCTTGCGTCCGCCCCAGCGGCCCGAACGCGCATCGGCGCCGGCGGCGGGAATCGCGGTGCAGGGCTCGCAGCCGATGCTGGGGTAGCCGAAATCGTAAAGCGGAAGATGCTCGATGGCGTGCTCGCCCGTGTAATTCCAGACCTGATCCCAGGTCCACGCCGCGAGCGGGCTCACTTTCAGCAGCATTTTGCCGCTCGGCAACTGGTGGTGCTCGACGACTTTCAGATTCTTGCGCGTGGGCGACTGCTCGCGGCGCAGTCCCGTGAACCATACGTCGTAATTTTCGAGCGCTGAGAAAAGCGGTTCGACTTTGCGGAGCTGGCAGCACCGGCCAGGATCGGTCTGATTCAGGATTCCGAATTGCGCTTCCTGGTCGGCGACAGACTGCTTGGCGGCGAGATTCTGCAGGTTCAGATCCCAGGCCTTGCGTCATGCGGTCGCGATAGGCGTAGGTTTCGGAGAAGTGGTAGCCCGTATCGAGAAAGAGCACCGGAATTTTCGGCAGGCGCTTGCGCAGCAGATCGACGACGATCATGTCTTCCGCCTGAAAGCTGCAGGTGATGCACGGCGCGCCTTTATTTTCCGCGAGCAGGCGATCGATCAGAGCATCGACGGAAAGCGATTCGAGTTCGGCGACCGGCAGCGTAACGCTCATGATTTTTTCTTCTCCGCGTCCGACTGCGCGTCGCGCCACTTGCGCAGGACCTTCATGATGCGCTCGACCGCCTCTTCGTCGGTGTCGTCCGTGATGCGCACCGCGAAGAAGGATTCCGGGCCGTAAATCGCGCGGACTACGTTTTTCGGATTCGTGCCGTCGTCGAGCGGAGCGAAAATCGTGATGTTGCCCGACAGGCGGAAGGCCTTCGCGACCGTGACGAGCTCGTGCGCAAGAAAATCGTTCGGCCCGGCCATCTGCACGTGCCAGCCCTCATCGAACATCTGGCGCTCGACCATTTCGGCGACGTGAGGGCGTCCCTGGACCCATACAGCGGCGGCCGGATGGCCGAACCGGAAAATGCGCTCTTCTTTCGTGCTGCGCTTCCGCTCGCTGGCATGGGTGTGGGAACCATTGCCCGCGATGGCGCTATCGATAATTCCGGCGCCGACGGTGGCATTGGTGAGCGGATCGATCACGATGAAGCTGCCGGTGGAGCGGTTCTTCTTATAGGGATCGAAGAACAGCGGCAGCGTGGTCTTTACATCGACGGCGGCGATTTCGTTCAGATCGAGCTTCGTTGCCGGCACGTGCTCGAGCGTGTTCACGTCGACGCGATAGCGAATGTGATTGATCCGGCCGCGAACGGTTCTCGTGGTGTGCTTGATAACGTAAATTTTGTGCGGATCGAGCGGCTCGGCATGCATCCACACGAGCGTCGCGTGGAACGCGGTGCCCGCGGACGGCGCATCGGTCTCGGCGACGAGCATGTTGCCGCGGCTGAGATCGATTTCGTCCTCGAGTGTGATCGCGACGGAATCGCCGGGGCGCGCAGCCTCGATTTCATCTTCGAACGCCACAATCGATTTCACGCGCGTCTTCACAAGCGACGGCAACGCCATCACGCTCGTTCCCTCGCGCAACTCGCCTGAAACAAGCTGTCCGGCAAACCCGCGGAAGCTGGCGTCAGGCCGGATCACGTATTGCACCGGAAAACGCAGCGGGCCGGAGGCAGCGTCGCCGCCGAGCTCCAGCGTTTCGAGATATTCGAGCAACGCCGGGCCCTCGAACCAGGGCATGCGCTTGCTGCGCCGCACGACATTGTCGCCTTCGAGCGCGCTGACGGGTACCGCGTAGAGATTACTGATGCCGAGCTGCGCGGCGAATTCGCGAAATTCGGCGGCGATGCGATCGAAGACATCCTGCGAGAAACCGACTAGATCCATTTTGTTGACGGCGGCGATGATGTGCTGGACGCCGAGCAGGCTGGCGATGAATGCATGGCGGCGCGACTGGCGCAGGACACCCTTCGTGGCATCGATCAGGACGATCGCGGCATCGGCCGTGGACGCGCCGGTGGCCATGTTGCGCGTGTACTGCTCGTGGCCCGGCGTATCGGCGATGATGAACTTTCGGCGCGGCGTGGTGAAGTAGCGATAGGCGACGTCGATCGTGATTCCCTGCTCGCGTTCGGCGCGCAGGCCATCGGTGAGCAGCGAGAAATCGATGGGGCCGGTCGAGCGATTCACCTTGCTCTTCTGCACCGAGGCGAGCTGATCTTCGAGCACCGACTGGCTATCGTATAGCAGGCGGCCGATCAGCGTGGATTTGCCGTCGTCGACGCTGCCCGCCGTGGTGAAGCGGAGCAGGCCCGCGTTCGAGAGCGGCGAGACTGCTACAGGCGCCGCCGTCGTCGTGTCGGGAGAGGGCTCAGCAGGAGCGGCCGGCATCAGAAATATCCCTCGCGTTTTTTGATCTCCATCGAGCCTTCCTCGTCGTGGTCGATCACGCGATTTTCGCGCTCGGAGCGGCGGAACGAAAGCATCTCCTCGATGATTTTCGGCACGGTGTCGGCCTCGGAGCGGATCGCGCCCGTGCACGGCACGCAGCCGAGCGAACGCATGCGGCACATGATCATTTGCGGCTTTTCGTTGGGCAGCGGGCGGACACCATTTGGGGGCAGAAGAATCGAATTGCCGCGAATCACGGCTTCGCGCTCTTTCGCGAAATAAAGCGGAACGATGGGAATATTTTCCGACTGGATGTAGAGCCAGACGTCGAGCTCGGTCCAATTCGAGAGCGGAAAAATACGAATGCTTTCGCCCTTGTGATGCCGGCCATTGTAGAGATTCCAAAGCTCGGGGCGCTGATTTTTCGGATCCCACTGGCCGAGCGAATCGCGAAACGAATAGACGCGTTCCTTGGCGCGCGATTTTTCTTCGTCGCGGCGCGCGCCGCCGAAGGCCGCATCGAATCCACCCTCGGCAAGCGCGTCGAGCAGCGAGCGCGTCTTCAGCAGGCCGCAGCATTTTTGCGTTCCGAGATCGTAGGGATTCGCGCCTTCGTCGAGGGCTTTCTGATTCTTGTGGACGATCAACTCCGCGCCGACGTGCTTCGCGTACCAGTCGCGAAACTCGATCATCTCAGGAAATTTGTAGCTGGTGTCGACGTGCAGCAGCGGGAACGGAATTTTCCCCGGGTAGAAGGCCTTCTGCGCGAGGCGCAGCATCACCGACGAGTCTTTGCCGATCGAATACAGCATCACCGGGTGCGCGAATTCCGCCGCGGCCTCGCGAAGGATGAAGACGCTCTCGGCTTCGAGCCGCTTCAGGTGCCCGGACAGGCCGTTAGCTTCCGCCCTTGGCGGGGCGCCGTTCAGGTCGAGTTTGATCTCTTGTGAAGACATAAAAAAACCCGCTCCTCGATTCGTTCGAGGGCGGGTGGGATTCCAGTCGAGTTTTGCTAAGAACTTAGCTCGCGAACCCAGGCGCCCCCGGCGGCATACACACGTCCGTACAACAACAGCTGCAGACCGGACAAGCGCCGAGTGGCATCAGGTTCATCTCAGCCAGACTATCGGAAGTGCCGCGCGGTGTCAATTTCCATTCGGGATCGCGTATCGAGGGCCCGAGAACGAGTTAGAAAGCTTTGACATAACGGACAGAGCCATATTAAATCGGAGTATGAAGACGCTAGCTGCACGCGTGGCTGCCTTTGCCTTGGTTTGCCTCTGTCTGGGCGCGGGAGGCGGTTTTTGGGCTTCCGGCGCGGCGCAGTCGCGGCATGCGGATCTCACCATTTCCGCAGCGATCAGCCTCAAGGATGCCCTCGACTCAATCAAAGCGGCTTACGCGTCGCAAGCGCCCGGCGTTGGGATCTCGATGAACTATGGAGCTTCGGGCACGCTGCAATTGCAGATCGAGCAGGGCGCGCCGGTTGACATCTACATTTCGGCAGCGCCCAAGCAGATGGACGCGCTCAAATCGAAGGGCATGCTGCTCGAAGACACACGCAAGGACCTGCTGCGAAACGGAATCGTCTTGATCGTGCCGAAGGGCTCGACGCTCGGAGTCTCGACTTTCCAGGATCTGCTGAAGCCAGATGTGAAAAGAGTCGCGCTCGGCGAGCCCGTGACCGTGCCGGCCGGAAAGTATGCGCAAGAAGTCCTCGCGCACCTCGGAATCTACGATCAGGTGAACGCCAAGGCGGTACTTGCGAAGGATGTGCGGCAGGTGCTCACCTATGTCGAGACGGGAGACGTCGACGCGGGCATCGTCTACACCACCGACGCGCTTTCTTCGAGCAAAGTGAAGATTGTCGCGAAGGCGCCCGCGAATTCCCACGAGCCGGTGATCTATCCAGTCGCCGTGATCAAAACCACGAAAGATCCCGCCGCCGCGAAAGCGTTCGAAGATTTTCTGTCGGGCCCGGAGGGGCGCGTCATTTTCGAGAAATACGGTTTCTCTCTCGCGAGTCCGTAGGACCGTTTAAACTCCACATCACCAAAACCTCGACGCGGGACTCATGCCGCGCACAACCCTCCGGAGTCGTATCATGGATTCATTTCACGCTGCGATTGCAGCGAGGAGAAGGAGAATGAGCGAACAACTGCCGGAGCCTTGGCTGCGAGGAACGTTGGGCGACGTGCCGGCCGTGCCGAGGGCTGTGCTACACGCGCTGGAACTCGCGAAAGAGGATTTGCAGCGCTGGTGCGGCGGGCTGAGCGACGATGAGCTGAACGCGCGGCCCGGCGGGATCGCGCCCGTAGCATTCCATCTGCGGCACATCGCGCGAAGCATCGACCGCCTGCTCACGTATGCCGAGGGGGGACAGCTGAACGGCGAGCAAGTCGCGGCGCTCAAGACGGAACTGGATGCGGGAGCGACGCGCGGGGAGCTATTCGCCGAGATCGAATCAGCGCTGGCGCGAAGTGCAGCGAGAATCCGGGCGATCGATGCGAGCCGGTTGGACGAAACGAGGAAGGTCGGAACGAAAGAGCTGCCGACGACCTTGGGTGGCCTGCTTGTGCACATCGCGGATCACACGCAGCGCCACGCGGGACAAGCCATCACGACGGCAAAGATTGTGACGGCCGGCGGGCCGGTTCGCTGAATTCGACTTCAGCAGTGGGCTGCGTGAGCTGCTTTCGGTGCGTGAGTGGCGCGCTTGCGCGGCGTGAACTGCGCGGCCTCGGTCGAACCATTGAGAGCGGTGGTGGATGAGGTGCCGCCAGTGATTACCTGTTGCACGTCGTCGAAGTATCCGGTGCCGACGAACTGCTGGTGCGCGACGGCATCGTAACCGTGCTCATGCTCGCTCTCGAATTCCGCCTCCTGCAGGCGGCAGTACGCTTTCATGCCTTCGTGCTTGTAGCCGCGCGCGAGCTCGAACATCGAGTGATTCAGCGCGTGGAAGCCGGCCAGCGTGATGAACTGGAACTTGTAGCCCATTGCGGCGATATCGCGCTGGAAGCTTGCGATCGTGGCGTCGTCGAGATTCTTGCGCCAGTTGAAGGACGGCGAGCAGTTGTAGGCCAGCAGCTTGCCTGGAAATTTCGCGTGAACGCCATCGGCGAATTCGCGCGCTTCGTGAATATCGGGCTTGGAAGTTTCGCACCAGATCATGTCGGCATAAGGCGCGTAGGAAATTGCGCGCGCGATGGCAGCCTTCGTTCCACCGCGAACGCCGAAGAATCCCTCGGATGTGCGTTCGCCGGTGATAAATGCATGATCCTGCGGGTCGACGTCGCTCATAAGGAGAGTGGCACTTTCAGCATCCGTGCGTGCGATGATCACGGTCGGAACGCCCATCACGTCCGCCGCAAGGCGCGCGGCCACAAGCTTGTGGATCGCTTCGGACGTCGGAACCAACACCTTGCCGCCGAGATGGCCGCACTTTTTGGCCGATGACAACTGGTCTTCGAAGTGAACGCCCGACGCGCCCGCCTCGATCATCGCTTTCATCAACTCGAATGCGTTCAGGTTACCGCCAAATCCGGCTTCCGCGTCGGCAACGAGGGGAGCAAGCCAGTACGCGACTTTGTTATCGGCGTTTTCGGCGTGATGTCCATTCGCGTGATTGATCTGATCGGCACGCACGAGCGCCCGGTTGATGCGGCGTACCAGATGCGGGACGCTATTGGCGGGGTAGAGACTCTGGTCGGGATAGGTTTCGCCCGCTTCGTTGGCATCAGCCGCCACCTGCCAGCCGCTCACGTAGATCGCTTGCAAGCCAGCGCTGACCTGCTGCACGGCCTGATTGCCTGTCATGGCGCCGAGCGCCGCAACGAACGGCTCCGAATGGAGGAGGTTCCAGAGACGCTGCGAGCCGACGTGCGCCAGCGTGTGCTCGATATGGATCGAGCCGCGCAGCCGCTCTACGTCCACGGGGCTGTAGGGACGCGTAATCCCCACCCAGCGCGGATTGGTCCGCCAGTCCATCTCTAGATTCACATGCTTGCCGTTATTGCTGGACATCCTGTTGCCTCCATAGGCCGCAGTTCATGGCCGCACACAAACACGGGCACCGAATGACTACTAATCTCAGCTGGGACGAAAGCGGAGTGACCTCGCTTGCTGCAAACTGCGTGCGCGTCGCCACCGCACCGATCGTGCGGTGGGAAATTTCCGAAGGGCATTGTCGCCGGGGGGCCTAGTTAAGTCAAAGTGATTGTAATTATCGTAGCGATAAGTCTGTGTTATCATGCGCGACAGTTGCAGGGCTTAGGCAGCGACGATTCAGGGGGAAAGGCCATGGAAATCGACCAAGTGGAGACTTTTCTCGCGGTAGTGATGTACGGCGGCTTTCACCGGGCGGCTGAGGCGCTGCATGTGAGCCAACCCGCGGTAAGCGGCCGGATTCGGGCGCTCGAGGAGTCACTGGGCGCTACACTGTTCACGCGGGGACGGGCGAACCCGACGCTTTCCCCCGCCGGAAAGGCGCTGCGTCCCCACGCCGAGCAGCTACTGCGGACGGTGGCTTCGGCGCGGCAGGCCGTGCATGAACTGCAGCCTCAGACGGGCGGCGCGCTGCGAATCGCGGCCTCGCTTTCGGTCTGCACGTATCTGATGCCGGACGTGATGCAGGATTACAAAAGCGAGAGCCCGAAGGTAATGGTTCACCTGCGCTCGGGCAATTCGATGCAGGTGCTGAAGATGGTCCTGGAGGGCGAGGCGGAAATCGGCGTGGCGCGGTCGCTGAATCACCCCGAAGTCGAGACGATGACGCTGCGCAACGATCCCCTGATTTTAGTTGGGCATCCGGCGCATCCGCTGGCGGGCAAGCGCGAGGTCAAGTTGGAAGAGGTAGAATCGTGGCCGCTGATCTTCTACGATCGCGGCTCGAGCGACTGGACTCTGAGCCAGGGACTGTTCCGCCGGGCAGGCCTGCTGCCGAATGTGGCGCTGGAAGTCGAGACGATCGAAGCGGCCAAGCGCATGGTCGAGCGGAAACTCGGCTTCGGCTTTCTGCCGCAGATCGCGCTCTCGCAGGAACTGCGGCAGGGCAAGCTGATTGCGATCGAGATCGTCGATGCTGAGCCGCTGAGCCGCAATCTCGACGTGATCCGCCCGCTGAACCGGCCGCTTGCGAAGGAGGCGCAGGATTTTCTTCGCTTCCTGCGCGCGGCGGCGGTGACCACGGCGCCGGAAACGAAACCGGCCGCTGCCCAGCGAAGCACCGGCCCCAAATAGCCGCCGATGAAATCGCACACGACAGCAGAATGAAACGGTAGAATCGCGCGTCCCTCAAGGAGGCACTTGCATGTATTACCAGCCCGGCAAGACGCAGCATGGTCTTCGCTACGATCCGTTCAAATCGTGCGTGATTCCGAGGCCGATCGGATGGATCTCGACGGTCAGCCGCGACGGCGCGCATAACCTCGCGCCGTACAGCCAGTTTCAGATGCTGGCGTTCGATCCTCCGTACGTAATGTTTTCCGCCGGGCAGAACAGCCATGGGCGGCGCAAAGACACGGTTGTGAACGCCGAAGAGACGGGCGAGTTCGTCTGGAACATGGCGACGTGGGAATTGCGGGAGGCCGTGAATAAATCAGCGGAGGAAGTGCCGCCCGAAGTCGACGAATTCGATCTTTCGGGCGTGACGAAAGCGGCTTCACACGCCGTAAAGCCGTGCCGCGTGGCGG
The DNA here is from genome assembly GCA_963814735.1 of uncultured Acidobacteriota bacterium. Lineage (GTDB taxonomy): Bacteria > Acidobacteriota > Terriglobia > Acidiferrales > UBA7541 > Palsa-295. The sequence continues at coordinate 431,356 of CAWFEC010000004.1, forward strand.
AGTCTCCCGTGCATTTCGAATGCGTCTACCATCAAACGGTGCGGCTGCCCGGCAACAGCAAGCTCTCGACGTCTGATGTTGTCTTCGGCCGCGTGATCGGAATTCATATCAACGATGACGTGATCACTTCCGACGGCCGCATCGACGTGCTCAAAATCCGGCCAATTGCGCGGCTCGGCTATTTCGACTACACGAGCGTGGAGTCGATCTTCGAAATGGTCATTCCGGGCAACAACAAAGTGGTGCTCGCAGGAATGGATGGCTCGGCGCGAGACTGAGAATCTTGGGCGCTAGAATTCGTTTTCAGGAAAATCAATGGCGAAATTCGAAAGACACATCTTCATCTGCACGAATCAGCGGCCCGAAGGACATCCCCGCGGCTGCTGCAGTCCCTCCGGTGAAGGCGAACTCCATCGCCTCTTCAAAGTGAAGCTCGCACAGCGCGGAATCAAGGGCACGGTGCGAGCGAATAAATCGGGATGCCTCGATCAGTGCGAGATCGGCCCGACCGTCGTCGTCTATCCCGAGGCCGTGTGGTACGGCCACGTCAAGCCGGAGGATGTGGACGAGATCATCGATTCGCACATTATCGGCGGGCGGCCCGTCGAGCGGCTGATCATCCCCGATTCCCTGCTGAACAACACTCGAAAGAACGGCGCGTCTTCCGAATGAGGGCCTAGGAGTCTTCTGAGTCCGGTGGAATTGGCCCACCGATTGGAACGCACTCGGGTCTCACTCGGGCCTCCACTCGGCCCTCACTCGGGCCTCACGTGACCGTCACATCACTCCGTGACATATGTCACAGGACTCAACCGATATTCGCCCTACAAATATTTCATGAATAGAGGCGGCGAAAGCCATTCACCACTCTTTCAGAGGCAAGTTATGGGAGAAGCAGAAGGCCGGCGGCCCTCCGGCACAAACTCGCAGGGTCTTTCCTCGTTTCCGAATCAGATGAGCAGCTATCCTGTCCTTTCGGATTTTTATCTCGAACGTCTTTTGGGAAACCTGACAATTAACAGCCGCACCTCTCGCACGAAGGGATTTCTTCTGTTCTCGGAGGGCGAAAAGGCTCTCGGCGTGTACGTGGTCTGGGAAGGAAGGGTCAAAGTTTCGATTGGTTCTGACAATGGCAAGTCGCTGATCCTGACGTTGGCAGGCCGCGGAGCGGTTCTCGGCCTTCCGGAGATAATCCTCGGACTGCCCTACGCTGCCACGGCAGAGGTAGTGGAAGCCACTAAGGCGAGCTTTCTCTCTCGCGACGATCTACTTAGACGTTTGCGCGATACGGAAGCAGCAGCTTACACAGCTGCGGAAAATCTAAGCGCGATCTGCTATTCCCTCACGGCCGAGCTCAAGGCGATCCACCTAACTCAATCCGCGGAGCAAAAGATGGCCCGCTTCCTTTTGGGACTGCCTCCTACATGCAAGAATTCCAGCGGCCAAATGGAGGTGGCGCTGGCAGCGAACCAGGAGGAAATCGGCCAGATGATCGGAGTCTGTCGGGAGACGGTGGCAAGAATCATCTCACGTTTCAAGAGGCAACGAATACTTGAACTGGAAGCCTCGACGCTGGTGATTCACGACAGACCAGCGCTCGAAGAGCTCGCAGGGTTGTAGGAAGGGGAACGCCAGAGTGGAACACCTGGCTTTGATCCACCATGAAACACCGATCGATCGGATCGGATCCGTGGATAAGTTGTGGTTAGTGATCGAGATATATTTGTTTCGCTGTGACGCTGGTCACTGCGAGGGTTGGGTGCCAGTTGTATAAAATCGGGGCATAAAATGCGTCGCACTACACGAGTTGGATCGAAACGAATTGAGGGGAGTCCAATGAAGCATTGGAAGACTTTCCGTTGGGCGGCGATTGCCGCGCTTAGTTTGGTTTGCCTCGCCGATGGGTTCCGCAAAGGCACATGAAGAAAACACTCCGAAGGCGTCTCCGGCAGCGGCGCCGGATTCGAAAGATTCCACCGGGGCTCAGTATGTCGGCGCGGAGGTCTGCAAGACCTGCCACGAGGACATTTACAACGGCTGGGAGAAGAGCCCTCACTGGAGACAGACATACAAGGAAGGTGGCCTCACGAAGCACGGCTGCGAGGATTGCCACGGCCCGGGGTCGGAGCACGTGGCAGGCGGCGGAGATATCACGAAAATTTTCGTTTTCACGAAACATTCTGCGAAAGAAATCAATGCGCGCTGCCTCACCTGCCATGCTTCCGACCCAACTCATCTCGATAGCGCGAATTCGTTCCACCGGGAGAACGAAGTAAGTTGCATCGATTGCCACTCGCCGCACCACGCGACAACGAAAGAAAACTTGCTGGTCAAAGCGCAGCCGGAGCTCTGCTATTCCTGCCACCTCCAGCAGAAGTCCCAGTTTAATATGCCGTTTCATCACCGCGTGAACGAGGGCCTGATCCAGTGCACCGACTGCCATCAACAGCACGGATCGGGTGGAGTTTGGGAGTCAGACCATTTGGTGCGGCAAGTCAGCACCTCAAATAGCGGGGATGCCGTCTGCTTCAAATGCCATAAGGATAAGCAGGGTCCCTTCGTGTTCCCACACTGTTCCGTGAAGCTGGAGGGGTGCGCGACCTGCCACATCCCGCACGGTGGGGCAAATGCCCACATGCTGAAGTACAGCAACGTCAACCTGCTCTGCCTGTCATGCCACAGCGCAGCCCACTTCGGACCCATCCAGTCAGCAGGCAACAACGGCCAGCCAACTGGTTTTGCGGTGATGAATGGTCCGGTTCCGAACAACGCCGTCTATATACAGGCGTGCACAATGTGCCACACGCAAATCCACGGATCCAACTTTAGCGACATATATTTCCGATAGGGTGCACATGACGAATGTCTGCCAATGCGGGGCATAGCAAGGCAAATCATGGACTCCCTGGCAGAAATCACAAGTCTTAATCGGCGGGGTGAAAAATCATGAGAGATCGGTTCGGTATCAGGGCGCTCGGTTTGGTGGTGGCGGCTGTAGCCCTTTTCTTCTCGCCCACTGCTCAAGCCCAGGATAGCTCCGACGAAACCAAGGGCGTCGACTCTGGTAACTATAACGTTCAACAGTCGGCTGAGATTGGCTATCGCGTAAACTGGATCAACGGAAATCAGGATACGTACGACACGTTTGTGAATCTGGGCCAAGGCCCGCGCTTGCTCGATTACACCCTGAACATGAGGTCCCTCAACCATCAGGGGCTCCTCTTCGACAACCTCAACTTCAGCAACTTCGGCTATGGCGGCGATCCGAACGACGTCACGCGCCTGCGGATCGAAAAGGATAAGTGGTACGACTTTTCGTACGTTTTCCGCCGCGACAAGTATTTCTGGGATTACAACCTGTTGGCGAATCCATTCAACCCGGTCCCGATCGCCCCGACGGGCGCCCCTGCCTCGTTTGCGATCACCAATCCCGCGTTTGGCTATACTCAGTCGCCGCATGCACTCAATCTCGTGCATCGCATGCAGGATTTCGATTTGACGCTGTTGCCGCTATCCCGCGTCCGCTTCCGGCTCGGATATTCGCGCAATGTGGAGGAAGGACCTGGGCTCACCACGGAAGACGCCACCGTGGAAATCCCGATGGCGGAAAATTTCGAAGAGACGACAAACGCTTATAGTGTGGGCGTGGATTTTAAAGTCCTGCCGAGGACCACAATTTCCTACGATCAGTTCCTTGAATGGAACAAGTACGATACCGTCGACTCGCTTGCCAACACGCCATTTCTAGTCCAAAGCAGTCAGTTCCCCGGCACACAGCCCGTGAATCTCGGAGTCAATTGGTACTATGCGCCTACTGGCACTGCTGCCGGTACGACTGGTGTTGGCGGCACCGGCGCCTATAGCGCATTGGCCGTTCCTTGCGCCACGCCGTTCCTGGCTACAGGTTACGTAAATAACGCAACCGGAAGCAACGCAGTCACCACAGGTGGTCTCACATCGGCAACTGTGGGTTGCAAGATGGTCCAGTCGTATACGCGGACTTCCCCCTTGCGTAATTTCATGCCCACGGAGCGGCTGAGCTTTCAGTCCACAGATATTCCAAAGCTTGAGATGTCAGGTTCAGCCAGCTACACCAACGCTGCCAATAGAGCCGTGAACCTCTATGACTCGATAAACGAATGGGCGGCCTCCACGACAAGTGAGGTTCGCGACTCCATCGTTTCAGGTCCGTCAAACGCCAACGAAATCTTTGCGCACGCGGATTGGTCTGCCATTTACTCGTTTACCCAAAAACTTCGGCTCCTCGATAACGTTCATTATGACCAGTGGCAAAATCCTGGAATAAACCCCCAGACCACGACGGACCTATTCGCCATGCAAGGCTCGGTCGCCGGCCAGACAGGCATATTGCTGCCAATAGCACAATTTGCGCTGCCGGGAGTTCCTGCCGGGCCGGGTACGCCGACATTTGCCAGTATCTGCCCGAACACCGGCACGGCGGCGGCACCCATCTATCTTTCGCCGACTTGCCCGCAGCACCAGAGCTACGGTGCGACCGGTAACGTCAATGCGACCTCGAGTGCGGCCGCTGACGCTGCAACCACGTTGACGGAGAATTACCTGGGACAAAAACGGTTATCGAACACCATCCAACTCGAAGTCGATCTGACAAACCGCATCACCGGCCGGATCGGTTATATGTACGAGGATAACCGGATCAGCCAGTACTTTGCCAGTCAAGCGCTGAATGATATCTATTACCCCGGCGGGGCCGGCGGCACGATGGCAAACGATTTTTATGCCGCCCGCGGGAATTGCCCGTACACCACGGGCACGACCACTTTTAACCCCCATGCTGGTGGCACGTGCGCCCAAAATACGGACGGCTCGGTTACATGGACTGCTTCTCAGGCTACGATAAATTCGGCTCTTGATGTGCCTCGCCAGGTATTCCCGATCAACGAGCATGTAGGTCTCTTCGGCCTTACGGCGCGGCCGATGGATACGCTGCGAATCGATAGCGATTTCCAATTCGGATATACCGATTACTCGTACACGCGAACTTGGCCGCGGCAAATCCAGAGCTACAAGGTTCACGCCAATTATCGGCCGCGGACGTGGGCGACCATCGACGGTGCGGTCGATATTCATGAGAACCGCGACAACGTCTATCAAGTCAACGACCTCGAGCACGGCCGGACATACAGTATTGCCGTGATGCTGGCGAATCCGGATTCCAAGTTTGCCTTCAACATCGGATATAATTTCACCGATCTCCAGTTGCAGGCCTACATTTGCTTCAATGACGGTTTCGGGTCGATGACGAACGTTGGTACCGGAATCGGGCTGCCAATGTTTCCATCGACGGGACCGGGGTCATGCGCCCTCGGCAATACCACGCCGGATAACCTGCAGGGTGGAACGGAGTACTATTCCAGCAAGCAGCATTACGCCTACAGCGACCTGATGTACAAACCGATGAAGCGAGTCACCATAAGCCTCGGATACTCCGCGACTTTTGTTGGCGGCACCTCGGGGGTGATCAATCCAGTCGTGGGGCCCGGGGTCCTGTCTTTGGATCCGCTGGAACCTAGCGGTACCCTGGCATTCAATTACCAGCAGCCTTTCGCTTTAATCCAGATCAACGTTTACAAGGGCCTGAGCTACAAGACGCAATGGAACTATTACGGATACAACTCCAAGGGGCCGATAAATGCCAGCATCCCCATTACTGGCGGGACTTACTCGCTCGAGCCGATCGGGGCTCCAGATTTCAACGGCAGTACAGCGACCTTCTCGGTTCGCTATGCCTTCTGATGTGTAGTCTAGGAGGTAAAATAGGAGCTTCGTAGGTGTGGAGTCCTGGTGAGGGAGGCGCCTAAACAAATGAGTCGAGATGTTTGTGCGCGCATGAGTGGTTCACGGAGCCGAAGGTACCTCTGGACATTGCCTCTGGCTGTCTCGCTGCTTGCATTCTCGTTGCCGGTATGGGCCCAGGGCGAAGGCGCTGCGCTCTTCAAATCAAAATGCGC
>CAWFEC010000005.1:0-186576 GCA_963814735.1 uncultured Acidobacteriota bacterium
TTGACGGAGAATTACCTGGGACAAAAACGGTTATCGAACACCATCCAACTCGAAGTCGATCTGACAAACCGCATCACCGGCCGGATCGGTTATATGTACGAGGATAACCGGATCAGCCAGTACTTTGCCAGTCAAGCGCTGAATGATATCTATTACCCCGGCGGGGCCGGCGGCACGATGGCAAACGATTTTTATGCCGCCCGCGGGAATTGCCCGTACACCACGGGCACGACCACTTTTAACCCCCATGCTGGTGGCACGTGCGCCCAAAATACGGACGGCTCGGTTACATGGACTGCTTCTCAGGCTACGATAAATTCGGCTCTTGATGTGCCTCGCCAGGTATTCCCGATCAACGAGCATGTAGGTCTCTTCGGCCTTACGGCGCGGCCGATGGATACGCTGCGAATCGATAGCGATTTCCAATTCGGATATACCGATTACTCGTACACGCGAACTTGGCCGCGGCAAATCCAGAGCTACAAGGTTCACGCCAATTATCGGCCGCGGACGTGGGCGACCATCGACGGTGCGGTCGATATTCATGAGAACCGCGACAACGTCTATCAAGTCAACGACCTCGAGCACCGCCGGACATACAGTATTGCCGTGATGCTGGCGAATCCGGATTCCAAGTTTGCCTTCAACATCGGATATAATTTCACCGATCTCCAGTTGCAGGCCTACATTTGCTTCAATGACGGTTTCGGGTCGATGACGAACGTTGGTACCGGAATCGGGCTGCCAATGTTTCCATCGACGGGACCGGGGTCATGCGCCCTCGGCAATACCACGCCGGATAACCTTCAGGGTGGAACGGAGTACTATTCCAGCAAGCAGCATTACGCCTACAGCGACCTGATGTACAAACCAATGAAGCGAGTCACCATAAGCCTCGGATATTCGGCGACATTTGTTGGCGGCACCTCGGGGGTGATCAATCCAGTCGTGGGGCCCGGGGTCCTGTCCTTGGATCCGCTGGAGCCTAGCGGTACCCTGGCATTCAATTACCAGCAGCCTTTCGCTTTAATCCAGATCAACGTTTACAAGGGCCTGAGCTACAAGACGCAATGGAACTACTACGGATACAACTCCAAGGGGCCGATAAATACCAGCATCCCCATCACTGGCGGGACTTACTCGCTCGAGCCGATCGGGGCTCCAGATTTCAACGGCAGTACAGCGACCTTCTCGGTTCGCTATGCCTTCTGATGTGTAGTCTAGGACGTAAAATAGGAGCTTCGTAGGTGTGGAGCTCCTGGTGAGGGAGGCGCCTAAACAAATGAGTCGAGATGTTTGTGCGCGCATGAGTGGTTCACGGAGCCGAAGGTACCTCTGGGCATTGCCTCTGGCTGTCTCGCTGCTTGCATTCTCGTTGCCGGTATGGGCCCAGGGCGAAGGCGCTGCGCTCTTCAAATCAAAATGCGCCGGCTGCCACAGTCCGGACGGCAGCGGCAGCGGTCCGGCGGGCAAAGCGATGCACCTGCGTAACCTCGGTTCAGCAGAGGTGCAGAAGCAAAGCGATGCGGAACTTACGGCAATCACTGCTAACGGCAAGGGCTCGATGCCGGCGTATAAAGGCAAGTTGACTGATGAGCAGATCAAGCAGGTCGTTTCTTTTATTCGCAGCCTCGCCAAGAAAGGCTGAGGAGCATTTTGCTTCCGATGACCTTGGGTGATTGTATGCCGCCGTCGAATCCTCTTTTTCGGGTTCGAAATAATTCCTGGTCTCGACTAATTCGGCGGCGCGGATTATATTCGTAGCACTTCTGAGGAGGAATGGGATGAATTGTTCTCGAAGTCGAATGCATTGGAGAGCGTTCCTGTTGGTTCTCTGTTTGATTGGCCTTTCCACGCCGGTGTGGGCGCAGGGCGAAGGTGCCACTCTATTCAAATCGAAGTGCGCTGCCTGTCATGGCGCCGACGGCACCGGCAACACGCCCGTCGCCAAAGCCATGCACATTCCCGATCTCACCTCGGCCGCCATACAAAAGCAAACCAACGCGGAACTTACCGCCGCCATCACCAACGGCAAGGGGAGCATGCCCGCGTACAAGGACAAACTCTCCGCCGATCAGATCAAAGGAACCGTCGGCTACATCCGGGAGCTGGCCAAGAAGAAATAAGACGTCGGCCGCCACATCGCGCCGCCTTCTAGCGTTCCGCTATCCCGCTTCCGGGAGGTTTCATGTTTGGGCCAACGGGAATTCTCATCGCGCTGATTGCCCCGGCGCTGTTGGCGATTCCCTTGTTCCTCCGGCTGCTGCTGCTGCCTTCGGCCTCTGCGGTTTTCCTGGGCGAGTCGTTTGGAGTAGCGCGCACTTGACGCTGCCGCAGGCCTTCTCCTGCGCAAATGCGGAAAGCTGCATTTTCGTCGCCCGCTTCGCCACAGAGGAACGACCTTGACGCTTCTCGAACGTCTCGCTTCCTGGCTCCGTCCCGCCGCGTATCTCGGTCGAAACTGGCTTTCGCTGATCGGAGCCGTACTGACCACAACCTCGGCCATCACCATGATTGCCTTCTGGCTCTTCGAAATCGTGGCGGGTGGCGGGGCAGGAACGTATCCTTACGCTGGAATCATACTTTTCCTGATTCTTCCCGGCCTGTTCGTACTCGGTCTGCTGTTGATGCCGCTCGGGGGACTGATGCGGCGGCGAGAGCTGCGCGCGAGCGGCCAGCTTCCCGCAGTTTACCCGCAAGTTGACCTGAACGATGCGATGCTGCGTAAAGCTGTAACCTTGATCGGGTACGCCACGTTCGCCAACATCATGATCTTCACGATCGCCTCGTATCGAGGCGTGCGGTATATGGATTCCGTGCGTTTCTGTGGCACTACTTGCCACACCGTCATGCAACCCGAGTACACTGCGTACCTCAATTCGCCGCATTCGAGAGTCGCCTGCGTCGATTGCCACATCGGGCCTGGCGCTTCCTGGTTTGTCCGATCCAAGGTTTCGGGCGTCAAACAGGTTTTCGCCGTGGCCTTTCACGACTATCCGCGCCCGATTCCATCGCCGGTCGAGCAACTGCGGCCAGCCCGTGGGACGTGCGAACAGTGCCACTGGCCGCAGCGTTTTATCGGCAACCCCATTTTGATCATCAATCACTACGCCGACAACAAGGACAATACGCCCTCGACAACCGTTTTGCTCATGAAGGTGGGCGGAGAACACGGGCAAGGGGAGGACGGAATCCACGGCCACCATTTGAACCCCGGGGTTCGGATCACGTACATCGCGACCGATCAGAAGCGGCAAGTGATTCCGCAGGTCACATATACCGATCCTACGGGTAAGAGCATTGTCTTCAATTCAACGGATACGAAAGCGACGCCGGAAGAACTGACACGCGGCGAGCACCGCACGATGGACTGCATGGACTGCCACAACCGGCCGACACATACATTCGAGCTGCCCGATCGCGCACTCGACGAGGCCATATCTCGGCAGCAAATCAGCGCCAGTCTGCCATTCATCAAGAAGGAGGCGCTCGCGGCGTTGAAAGCGGACTACCCTGATCGCGATACGGCGAAAGAGCGCATCGCCCAAACGCTGCGGAATTTTTACACCACGAACTATCCGCAGCTGGTAGCGTCGCAAAGCGCGCAGCTTGACTCGTCCATTGCTGGCGTGCAGGCAATCTATTTGCACAACGTCTTCCCCAAAATGGACGTGACTTGGGGAACCTATATCAACGACCTGGGACACACGGATTGGCCGGGATGCTTTCGATGTCATGACGGCAGTCACGTTTCCGCGGACGGCCAGACGATTCCCAATGATTGCGACACTTGCCATCATCTTCTGGCGGTCGGTGAGCAAAATCCGAAGATCTTATCGGAGTTGGGGATGAAATAGTTCATGGCTTGGCGGCGAGTCGTTTGCCTGCCTCGCGGAATGCTCAACAGACTGGAGCGAACATGCGTTGGCCACTAGCGGCCGTGCTCATTCTCGCTTTCGCCGTCCCTGTTGTTTCCGCGCAGGGCAACTCCGAGTGCCTGGCCTGCCATGGCCAGCACGATTTGCAGGACCAAGCCGGCCATAGCGTTTATGTCGACGGTGCGGCGCAAAAGGCTAGCATTCATGGGACTCTGCCATGCACGGGCTGCCACACCGACATCAGGGGCTATCCGCATCCGGAACATCCCGCCGCCGTCCACTGCGGCACCTGCCACGCGGATGAAGCCAAGGATGTCACCGAAAGCGTCCACGCGAACGTCAGCGCGAACACCTGCCTGGGATGCCATGGCGACGCGCATTCCATTGTGCCCGTAAACGACCCTCAATCCCCGGTTTTCGCCCTGAACATACCGAAGACTTGCGGATCATGTCATGGCAATCCTGACATGGCCAAAAAGTTTGGCCTTCCCAACGTTTATGCCATGTACATGGACTCGATTCATGGCTTCGCGCTGACCAAGGACGGGTTGCTTGTGGCTGCCTCCTGCGCGAGTTGCCACGGAACACACAAAATATTGAGCCACACGAATCCTGAGAGCCGAACTTACCGAGCGAATATTCCGGCGACTTGCGGCTCGTGCCACGACGGCCCCGAGAGGGCGTATTTCGCGGGCATCCATGGCCAGCAACTGAAAGCCGGAAATCCAAAAGTTCCCGTCTGCTCGGACTGCCATACGGCGCACCAGATCGTCCAAGTGCAAACCGTCTCCTGGCAGATGGAACGGTCGGCGACTTGCGGGAACTGCCACCAGAAGCAATACGCGACCTACCTCGATACGTTCCACGCCCAAGTCTCGGCTTTGGGATACACCGAAAGCGCCCATTGCTGGAATTGCCATCGCGAGCACGATATCCTCCCGGCTTCGGACCCGCAGTCCACGATCGCACCCGGCAATCTGGTGGCTACTTGCGGCCAGTGCCATGCGGGCGCGACGACGAGCTTCGTCAGCTACCGCCCGCACGCCGATCCCACGTGACTTCAAGTCTTTCCCGGCGCTCTACATTTCGGCGCTGTTCATGAATTTGCTGTTGCTTAGCATCTTCAGCTTTTTTGGAGTGCACACACTTTTGTGGTTTATCCGCTCCTATTTCGATCGCCGCAAGGCGGGCGCTCATGCAGAGAGCGGTGATTAGCGCGAGGCAATGATGAACGAGAACAACACCAGCAATCGCTACTACAAGCGGTTCTCGCTCGGCCAGCGGTACCTCCACGGCGTCATTATGAGCACCTTCGTCGGCCTGGCCTGTACGGGAATGGTTCTTCGCTTCAGCCACACCGCATGGGCGCCGGCGTTCGCGCATGCGGTCGGCGGGTTCGCCGCCATTCTCTTTTTCCACAAATTCTGCGCCGTGCTCTTGACCGTGGCATTCCTGATTCACGTGGGAGATGTCGTCGTCTACCGGGGAATCATCAAGCGAGACATGAGCGTTTTCTGGGGACCGAACTCGATGATCCCTCAACTCAAGGACCTCAAAGATCTCATCGGCCACTTCCGCTGGTTCCTGTGGCTTGGACCGCGCCCGAAGTTTGACCGGTTCGCCTATTGGGAAAAATTCGATTACTGGGGCGTCTTTTGGGGCATGGCGGTGATTGGATTCTCGGGATACGCCATGTGGTTCGCCCCGTTCTTCGCGAAGTTCTTCCCGGGCTCGTGGCTCAACATCGCACTCCTGATCCACGGAGAAGAAGCGCTGCTTGCGGCGTGGTTCATCTTCGCCATCCACTTCTTCAACACGCATCTCAGGCCGGGAAGCTTTCCGATGGATTTGGTGATTTTTACCGGGCGAGAGACGGAAAACGAGCTCAAGGAAAAGCATCCCGAAGAATATCAGCGGATGTTGGCGAAAGGCCAATTGCAGGCGGCGCAAACAGATGCGCCGCCGCAGTGGCTCACGATTCTGGGCAGGCTGATTGGCGTCGTGGTCATTTCGAGTGGTTTTGTGCTGCTCGTGCTTACTCTGGTTGCGTTCTTCAGGAAGCAATGACCGCGGGCTTCACGCGGCCGTCATCGATCGATTGAGAGGCTCGGCTCGGCGCGATGCTCGCTCCTCGAGCCCTGCATTTTGGGGAGACTTCCGCGGACACGCGGCCCAGCGATCACTACCCTCAGACGATGGGCTATTTTCCCTGCAACGACGCCAGGTAATCACAGAGGTTCTTAATACGCTGTTGGACAACTCTTTCGTTCTGATTGTCCCACGAGCGAAAGATCGGCCCCCACGTCGGCATATCCGATGAACCGTGGGCGGCGACGCCCGGCCCAAATTCGAGGACGCTCGCCACGTAGTCGTATGGGAATTTGCCCAAATGGCGTCTTGCGAGCGTCGTCAGATCCGGCGGAGGCGTCTTCAGCAAAGCCGCCAGCGGACCATGTCCCTTGGCGTCCGCGCCGTGGCAGACGGCGCAATATTGCTTGTACATCTGCTCGCCCGACGGCATATAGGTCGGCGGAAACTGTGTTGGGTCGACGCTCAACGCTGCGCCGGCAACGCACGCGATCGACAACAACGTAGTGGCCAGAATGAACGGTCGAATCGCCATAAATCCTCCACGACCCACGCGCACTATTTTGCCTGCAGCGACTGGATGTAATTCGTGAGCTGCGTAATTCTCAACTTCACCTGGGCTTCGCTCAGTCGCTTGATCTTGAACTCGTCTCCCCACACGGGCATCTCGGCCGGCCCATGCGCCGGCAGTACGACGCCGTTCCGCAGCACGCTCGACACATAGGCATCGGGGAATTTGCCCCCGTGGCGCTTCGCCAGAGTGGTCAAGTCGGGCGGCGATCTGAATGGATAAGGCGCGGGTCCGGTCCCCTTCAAGTCGTTTCCGTGGCACACAGCGCAGCGCTGCGCGTATAACTCCGCGCCGGATGGGATATCTTGGGTCGTGACCTCCTGAATCGATTCCAGATATTTCAAAAGATTTTCCAGCCTGACATTCCCACGGTCCACGTCGGCTTCGATCTGATGAAAGATTGGGCCCCAGATTGGCATTTCGCGGGAGCCATGCGCTGTAACAGCTTTGTCGCCCATGATCACTTCGCGCACGTATGCCGCTGGAAACTGTCCTCGATGATTCGACGCAAGCAGGGTTAGATCGGGCACCTTGGCCTTCAGCGCTGGCGCTGCCGGCCCCGCTCCTTTGCCGAGTATGCCGTGGCACGGGGCACAGTAGGCGCGGAACAGATCCGGCCCCTCGACAGAGCGAATCAGCGGAATCGACTGCTGTTCCCCGTTCGGGGTCTGAGCCTGCTTGCCGGCTCCCGTGAGAATAATGCTGGCCAACGTAATTCCCAGCCCAAGATACCGAGCCCTCTTCATGCCCGCCGTCTTCACTGTGTCGCCCTTCCTTCAGCGATTGTGGTGCCGCTGTCCGTACTTCAACTATCTTCTACGTGGAATGCGCTTATGCCGCTGTGATCCTTGTCACGTCGGGTAGTGACCTCGGTCAACGGAGGAGTCATCGATTTGTGAGCCGCATCACGGTCGCAGCTTCGAATCACTCAGATAATTTCAGCCGGAGGGCGTTCCTATGAAACACATCGCGATCGTGAGCAGCGGGGGCGATGCTCCCGGCATCAACGCCGCCATTCGAGCGGCCGTACGCACCGCCATCGACAAGGGATGGGAGGCTCTCGGCGTTCACCACGGATATCGCGGCCTTGCCAACGGCGAGTTTCTCCATTTAGGGCTCCGCGACGTCGGCGGAATCATTCAGCACGGCGGGACCATCTTGGGCAGCAAGCGATACCCTGAATTCAAAGCCGACGAGGCCCAACTGCGCGCCATTCGATTTTTGCGTCAGCGCGAGATTGACGCTCTCATCGTAATTGGCGGCGATGGCTCGCAAGCCGGCGCTTATGCCCTCTCGCAGAAAGGTTTCCCCGTCGTGGGAATCGCCTCAACTATCGACAACGATTTGTGCGGCTCCGAAATCACCATAGGCGTCGATACGGCGCTCAACGTGGCCTTGGAAGCAATCGATCGCATCAAAGTGACGGCTTCGTCTCACGAGCGCGCCTTTCTTGTCGAGGTGATGGGACGCAATTGCGGTTACCTCGCGCTCATTTCCGGGATTGCCGGCGGCGCCGAATGCGTCGTTCTTCCCGAGGCTCCGGTTGATCCCGAGACGGTCGCCCAGGATTTGCGTGCCGCCTATGAGCGCGGGAAAGCCCACGCCATCGTCGTCGTTGCCGAGGGAGCTTGCTACAACGCGGAGGGCCTCACGCGCTATTTCCAGGAGCACCGCGAACGCCTTGGCTTCGAGTTGCGCGTAGTGAAATTAGGCCACGTTCAACGCGGCGGCACGCCGGGCGTCTTCGACCGCCTGCTTGCCACCCGCATGGGCGATGCCGCGACCGACTGCATCGCGCGCGGCGAATTCGGCGTCGTAGTGGGCCTCATCAAGGGCGAGATGATGGCGACGCCTTTGGCGGAAATCGCCGGCAAAAGAAAAACCCTCGATGCAAACCTACTGAACTTGGCGCGAATCCTTGCACGATAGTCGTTGGTAGGGGCGGTGGGGATCGGACCCACGACCTTCGGCTTAAAAGGCCGCTGCTCTACCACTGAGCTACGCCCCTGACACAAGAAGAGATGCGATTGCAGATGCCGCAGGCTGGCAAAGCAACACGCCACACGACACATCGTCAATCATCCGTCACGTCGTCGCGCGTCAATCGATTCTAGCGTGTGAGTGGGAAACGAGCAACCGGTAGCAGCAGTTCCCTCAGAGCACCTCAACGCATCCAGCCCAGCTGCAAACCAGGTGCCGGCACTCGTCTCCAAGCGATCCAATCGGGAAGATCCGACTCAATCCGCCGCTGTTTCGCCCAACTTGGGCACGCCGCGGCCGCGTTTGCGCTTCCAGACGTAGTCCTTCCGCAGTTTCTCCTGATGCTTTTTCGCCTGCACTTGAATTTCCGCGAATGCCGCCTTCGCTGCGCCGAGTACGTCCGTGCCGCGGCCCGTGGCGTGGAGCTTTCCGGTTGGCAGGGCGAGGTGCAACATGAAGTCGAAACCGGCTTTCCGCGGTGCCTCTTCGAGCGACGCGTGAAGCTGCAACGAATCCGGCTGGTATCGCTTCAGCAGACGGTCGAGCTTCGCAACCTGGTGCGCAAATTCCGTTTCAATCGACTCGCGAAAGCGGGCTTCGATGTGGCTGTAAGTGATTTTCATCTGAGGACCTCGTTTTCATCCGAGTGACGGCCTGAAGGGGTCGTACGCTAGCGGCAACTCCAGAATATCCCTTGGCGCGAGCACTTGCAACCGCAACTCGTCCCGCGTGTCCCGCGTTGACATCGCCGCGGGAGGCGTCATACGCTCGTTACGATCCGAGCGCGCAATCGATCGTTGCCTCCACGACACAAATCGCCCGACTCGGCGCCCGAGCCGCACTCGGGCCGGGTCCTCATCGGCCCCGCCGGGTGGTCCTACTCCGATTGGGGCGGCATCGTCTATCCCTCGCCGCGCCCGCACGGTTTCCACGAGGCCACGTATCTCGCCGAATTCTTCGACACGATCGAGATCAACACGTCGTTTTACAATCCGCTTCGGCCGGAACTTGCTTCGCAGTGGATCGACCGCGTGGCCGCGAATCCGCGCTTCCTTTTCACCGCGAAGCTCTGGCAGAAATTCACGCATGAAGAGGACGCAACCGCCGAGGACGTCAAAACGGTCCAGGCCGGTTTCGAGCCGCTGCATCGCGCGGGACGCCTGGGCGCGATATTGCTGCAGTTTCCGTTCTCATTCCACAACACGCCCGAGAATCTCGCGCGGCTCGGCCGCATCCTCGCCGACTTCCGGGAATATCCGCTGGTCGTCGAGGTGCGCCATTCCTCTTGGACGCAGCCCGAGTTTTTCCATTTTCTCCACGAGCGCCACACCGGAATCTGCAACATCGATCAGCCGATCATCGGCCGCTCGATCACGCCGGGGGAGCGCGCCACGTCCGCTGTGGGCTACGTCCGCCTGCACGGCCGCCGTCACGACACATGGTTCAGCGACGATCCCGAGATGCCCAGCCACGAGCGTTACAACTACCTGTACAGCGAAGGGGAGCTCGAGCCCTGGGCGCAGCGCATCCGTCACGTCGCCGCGCACGCGGACAACACCTTCGTCGTCACCAACAATCACTACGAGGGCAAGGGCGTGGTCAACGCGCTACAGCTGATACATCTGCTCGGCGACGGCAAAGTGAAAGTCCCCGAGACGCTGCGCCATCGTTATCCGCAGCTCGAATCCATCGCCGACGCGCCGCCGCAAGAGCCGACGCTCTTCCCGCTGCCCCCGCCTTAGTTTGCAAGACGCATGCCGCTGCTTCGCGCGCGAAATTGAGCGCGCGCGTATCCGTTGGCGTGTGTTGCGATTCAATTTGGCGAATTGAGAGAGAAGCTACTTCTTGAAGAGATCTTCGAAGGCCTTGCGTGCGTCGTTGGGCCGTGCGGCGGTCGTTGCGACCGGGGCAGCGCTCGCGTAATTCACTGGCGACGTATCTTTTTCGATCGTGACCCGAAAATCGAAAAACTTGCAATCGTTCTTCGCGTCCTTCTTCGCAATTCTCTCCGGTATCGGTTCCGTGCACTCGAACTGCTTGCCCGTATCGAAATGCACGCACTGCTTGCAGCTGTGCAGCTCAAACTGGCAGCGCGGGCATTGCGAATTAAGATCGAAGCCAGGTGCCAACACCGCGCCGCAATTCGAACAGCGCGCCCGCGAGACCGTTCCGACCATTCGCGGCGTCCGCGGCCCCAGCATGTCCTGCTTGGGACGCGGCGGCTGCGGTGGCCGCTCGGTGCGCTCGCTCCGCTCGCGCTTCTTGTCTTCTGCGTCGCGGTCGCTATAACCCCTTTGCCTATACTTCCGCTCCATGAATACCTCCTGGGGGGATTGATCCCATCATACCCTGAAACATGGCCCGTACGTCCCGTTCTTCGCACCGCGCGTAAAACAGCAATGAAGCGTCTACAAACGATCGCCTCGCCGCCCGCCTGTTCATGAAAAAGAGGCCTGCGCCCGCTTCGCCCAGATCTTCGAAAGCCCCTCAAAGGCCAGATCCGCCTGCAAAAATTTCCGCGGCTCGCCGAGGCTCAAGAGTGTCTCCTCCGCGGCCAGATAACCGCTGCGGACCGCGCCCTCCATCGTGGACGGCCAGCCGGTGCGCGTCCAATCTCCCGCGAGAAACAGGCCCTCAATAGCCGTCTTCTGCGCAGGCCGCCATTGATCCACTCCCGGCTCGGGCGAGAACGTTGCGTGAACTTCCTTGATCACCGTGGCCTTTTCGAGCTTCGCGTCGCGCGTCGCTGGTAACACGCCCGCGAGCTCACGCCGGCACAGGTCGATGATCTCCTGGCGCGAGCGCGGCACCAGATCGTATGACGCGCTGATCACAAGCTGCAGATATTGCCCTGCCGCTGGGGCGTCGCCGTTCGCTTGCGCTTGCGAGTGCGCGTAAAGAAGCGACTTATTAAAAATCCACTGCGTCGTGTTGTCGAGCAGCGCCAGAAACGGCTCCCTCATCACCACACGGTCGAACCACAGGTGCACGCCCGTGATTGGCGACGTCCTGAGATGCCGCAGCCCCGCGAGCGGCCCGCCCTCTTCGCCCATCGGAGCGGGCAGCAGCCCCAGCAGCAAGTCATGCGGCACAGCCGCGATGCACGCATCCGCCGAAATCTCGGTTCCATCTTCGAGCCTGACGCCCGCGAAACTGTTCTCGCGCATATGAATTTCGCGCACTCCGCAGCGAAACCTCACTTCCCCGCCCTTCCGCACGATGGCATCGCGGCAACCCTCGTAAAGCTCCGCCAGCGGCACCGACGGAATCCCCACGCGATATCCCCCGCGGCTTCCGAGAAACGCTTTCCAGAACACATCGATGCCGTAGCGCGCATCCATCCGTGAAAGCTCTTCGTCGAGCGCGCTCACCAGCACAACCCGCCAAAAGCGCTCGATCGCGTCCGGCGTCTGCCGCATCCGGTGCAGCCAGTCGAGCATTGTGAGGCCGTCGATATCCGGCGGTTTGCCTCCGGCGCGCGCGATCGCCATGAGCGCCTTCGCGATGCCGATCTTGTCGCCGAGCCCCAGTGCTCCAAAGCCGACAAACGACGGCGCCATGTGCAACGGAGGCGGAAGCATCGAAGCCGCGATCGTCGAGCGGCGTCCAGCGCGGTCCGCAAAATACAGCCGGTCGTAGAACCGGATTTTTCCGTCGGCTCCCGCACGCCGGTAGAAGTCGGCAAGATTCGTGCAGCACCCAAGCGTCACGTGCTGGCAATTGTCGACTTCGCTGCCGTCGGGCAGCGTATACGACGTCGCTCGCCCGCCCAAGTGCGGACGCTTCTCGAAAAGCCGGACTTTGATTCCCGATTCAGCCAGCGCGACGGCGCAGGCCAGGCCCGCCAGACCGCCGCCGATCACCAGAACGCTTTGCGAGGACATCCTTTTTCCACCCGATGCGTGCGGCCAACAGGTACTGGACTTTCTCAGCGCTCGACAGGGAGACGCGCGAGGAAAATACGTCGAATTCGCGCTCTTCGATTCGCGCAAGGAGCGTGCTGTATGTGCGAATCAGCGCCGCGAGCGTCGCCCGGCTATCCGCATCGACCTGGTCCACCAGCGGCGCGCCCTCTTCGTAGAGCCGCCACGCGCGTTCCGCCTCGAATGCCAGGAGATCGCGCAGCGCAGCGGTCACCGGCCCTTTCAGATCGTCTGAAGTGCGCCCGAAACGTTGAATGTCTTCGTCCGGCAGGTAGACGCGGCCCATCTCGAAATCGGCGCGCACGTCGCGGATGATGTTCGTGAGCTGAAACGCGAGTCCGAGGCGCTCGGCCAAATCCGGCGAACGCGGATCGCGGAAGCCGAAGACGTACAGACACGTCAATCCAACCGTGCCCGCCACCCGATAACAATACTCCGAAAGCCGATCGAATGTAGCATACGACGCAACCGTCAGGTCCATCTCCGCGCCCGAGATCAGATCGTGGAAGTAGCGCGTGGGAATCTTGAAGCGCGCGATCGTGTCGGCCAGCGCCGGCAGAATCGGATGGCCGCCAGTCCGACCGGCCGCTGCTTCATCGAGTTTTGCCCGCCACTGCGCCAAGCCCCGACGCTTCGATTCAAGATCGCCCGCCTCATCGGATACGTCGTCAACGAGCCGCATGAACGCGTAGAGCGCGCAAAGCGCGTCGCGTTTCGGCTTGGGCAATCCGAAAAAGGCGAGATAAAAGCTGCTGCGCGCCGCCCGGGCAATGCGATTGCACTCCGCGTACGACGCACGCACGGCGGTAGAATCCGGCGCCGACCGCATCGTAGGAACACTGGACGGCCCTGCACTCACGTCTTCACCCGCTCGCGCTGTCTGCGAAGCGCTGCCGTCATCGTCGTGCCCACCGCGCGTGAACGCTCGCCGCACCAGCGCCCCACCCAGCAGCCCAAGCTGCCTGAATTTCGAAATCGCCGGGCGCCGCTCGAGCGTGTTATAGCCGGCCCCCTCGATCGCATCGAGCACAGCCAGCCCGCCGCGGCTGAAGAGGTCGATATCGATGCGCAGCGCTCCCTCCAAACGCTCCGCGAGCGGCATGCCCGCCGCGAAGACTTCCCGAGTGCGCGCAATCAACAATTTCATCAACGCCACGTAACGCTGATCAAAACGACGCCCGGTAATGTCGACCTCGGTCAAACCGTGCGCTTCGATGGCATCCAGCGGAACGTAAATCCGGCCCTTCTCGAGGTCGCGCGAAACATCTTGCCAGAAATTGGCTAACTGCAATGCCGTGCACGTGAAATCCGAAAGCCGCTGCCGCCCCGGATCGCGATAGCCGCAGAGATACAGCACGAGCCGCCCGACGGGATTCGCCGAATAGACACAATATCCGAGCACGTCGTCCCACGTCGCGTAGCGACGAACCACCTGATCCTGCCGAAAGGCGCGTAGCAAGTCGCTGAACGGCTCGACCGGAATGTCCTTCACGCGAATCGTCTCTCGCAGCGCGATCAGCACTGGATGCGACGGCCCGCGTCCTGCCTGATAGATCAGCCGAAGCTCGTCCTCCCACGCATCGAGCAGCTCGAGCGCCCGCGCGCGATTGGGAACTTCATCGCCCAGATCGTCCGACCACCGGCAATACGCATACACGTTGTAGAAATGCTGATGGAGATGGCGCGGCAGCAGCCACGACACCACGTTGAAATTCTCATAGTGGTGCGTCGCGAGCCAGCGCGTGTACCGCTGGGCCTTCTCCGCCGTGCAGCCTTGCGCGGGGAGATTGCGCGCGATTTCCAACTCAGGTGTTGGCAGCATGAACCTAACGCCGGGGTCAGCGCTCAGGGGATGACGGCTGTCTTCAGCTCGCCGTTCCGGTTCTTCATATGCTCGAAGAGGCGAGGAAGGTCCGCGAGCGGCACTTCGCCGGTGATGAAATCCCGGGCGCGAATCTCGCCGCGCGCGATCGCGTCGAGCGCCTCGCGGATGAATCGCGGCGTGTGATGGAAAGTCGATTTAATCGTGATCTCGGAATAGTGCAGCGCCCACGGATCGATCTTCACTTCGGTCCCCTTCGCGCAGCCCGCGAAGAGATTCACCGTGCCTCCCTTGCGCACCATCTCGAGCGCCCACTGCCAGGTGATCGGCTGGCCAGCCGCCTCGATCACGGCGTCCGCGCCGCGCCCGCCTTCGGTCAGCTCCCGCACGCGGCTCACTGGATTATCGATTTCGGAGACATCAAACGCAGCGTGGGCGCCAAACCGCTCGGCAACCTGCTTGCGCACCGCGCGCCGCGCCACCGCGATCACCCGCACTTTCCGCTGCGAAAGAATCCGGATGAACTCGAGCCCGATCGGCCCGCAGCCAATCACAACCACCGTATCGCCCGCCTTGATGCCCGTTTCGTGAATTCCGCGCAGCACGCACGCCAGCGGCTCGACCATCGCCGCATCCAGAAAAGACATCCCCTCGGGAATTTCCAGCATGTTCTCCCGCACGATGCGCCCGGGAATGCGGATGTATTCGGCGTACGCGCCGTTGTTGAAAAGCAGGTCCTCGCAGAGGTTCGGCTGGCCTTTCTTGCAGTAGAAGCACACGTTGCACGGAGCGGAATTCGCCGGCACCACGCGCATTCCCTTGTGAACGCCTCCGTTGACATTGCGCCCCTGCGCTTCGATGATCCCCGCACATTCGTGGCCGAAAAGCGACGGCGGCTGAATCATCCGCGCGTGAAAGCCTTGTTTCCAAACCTTGAGGTCCGTCCCGCACGTCAACGCGACCGACACGCGCACCAGCACTTCGTCGTCGGCAAGCTGCGGCCTCTCGACCTGTTCGATCTTCACGTCCTCGCGGCCGTACAGAACCGCCGCAGTCATGTGCCCGTTTCTATCTGACTTGCTCATGCGTGCGTGATCACCACTTTCAAAGTATCATCCTTCGGACGCGCCGCCAGTTCCAGCGCATCCGCGATGCGCTCGAGCGGGAAGCGGTGCGAAATCATCTCGCGCACCGGCAAACGCCGTTCGAAAACGAGCGCGGCAGACTCGGCCTGATCGTCCACCGAGGCGCTGTAACTGCCGAGGATCTCTTTCTCCTCGATTCCCACCGCCGCCGCCGGAAACTCCAGCTGAAGTATCGGATCGTTATGTGCAAACAGTAGCACGCGCCCGCCCGGTCGCGCGAGCGCCAGAGCTTCGGGGACTAATGACGGGTTGGGCACCGCCAGCAGCACCGCGTCGGCACCACGCCCTTCCGTGCGCCGCCGCATTTCCTCGAGCAGGTTCGCATTCGTCGGGTCGAACGATTCCTTCGCTCCGAAACGAACGCTCGCCACTCGCCTTCCCGCCATCGGGTCGCTCGAGTAAACGGTAGCGCCTTCGTGCGCCGCCAGCATCGTCAAGAGCATCCCGATCGGCCCCTGCCCGATCGCGAGAATCGTTTCGCCCGCGGCCACGCGCGCCTTGCGAATCGCCTTGAGCGCCGTATTCACTGGCTCGACAAAAGTGGCTTCCTCGAAACTCACATCAGCGGGTAGCGCGATCATTCCGCGCTCGACGATCCATGGCATCGCGCGCACGTACTCCGCAAAGCCGCCGCCGTTCGGATCGAAGCCCGCGGTCAAGCCCGTCTTCTTATAGCCCGCGCACTGCGAAAAAAGTTTCCGTTCGCAATAGAAGCAAGCGTCGCAAGGAATGTGGTGGAAACTCACCACGCGGTCGCCCGGCTTGAATTTCTTCACGCCGCGTCCCACCCGCACCACCGTTCCCGCGAGTTCGTGGCCCAGAATCTGCGGCGGCGCGATGAAGCCGTGATGGATCTTCTTGATGTCGGTGCCGCAGATGCCGCACGCGGCCACGCGAAACAGCACTTCCCCTTCGCCGATTTCGGGGATCGGGACTTGCTCCACCACCACGCGGCCCTTGCCGCGATACACGCCCGCGCGCATCTGGCCGCCAGAATCTCGCGACGCTTCGTGCGATCCGATATCGACAACCGTGTGGCTCATAGCGCGAGGGCCTCGGCTTTCGCGATCTCCGGCATTGGGTCGAGCGTCACGCGCTGGACGTAGGCATCGAGAAAGCTCGCCAGCGCCGCCGCGGCACGTTCGCTTTCATGTGCCAGGCGGATCAACCCGCCAATTCGATGCGGCCGCGTGACAATTTGTCCCAGCACTCTTGGAACGCTTACAGCACCGCGCTCGTTGAACGTGCGATCGAAATCGAGCGGAAGATTTGACTCGACATCATCGCTGACCGCTCGAATCGCTACGGCGCGAACACCGTGATGCGCCGCTGCCGAAAGGACGAAAACGCTCTCCATATCCACCGCATCGCCGGAAACACCGAGCGACTTTTTCTCCTCCGCTGCCGCAATCACGCGATCAGCAACGAGAAACTTTTCGACTACCCTGGCGCCGCAATCCCCCGCCCGCGCAACCAGCTCCGCGTCGCTCCGTATCAGCCTCGTCCCACTCACGTCCGCGACCGTGCGCGCAGCAAGCACCGCCCCGGGACGGTAATCTGGTCTCAGCGCGCCGGCGAGACCAGAGGCGATGCACATGTCCGGCTCGTAATCGAACGCGCGTCCCAGACTCCGCTGGGCGGCAAAGCGTCCCGCGCCCGTCAGCACCACTCGCACGTCCACCGATCCAACTTTCGCTTCGTACGTCTGATCCAACTCGTCGACGGACGCGCGCCGGAAGCGCCGCATCTTGCGCCACGGCGCAAATTCGTTTTCCAACGCGAATGTGACGAGAATTTTCATTTGTAGCGACAACCCTACGCCGCAGCCGCGCTCGCAATCGTTTTCGACTGCAAACGTCCACGCACGTATCCCTTCCCTTCGTACCACCGCACCGCTCGCTCCAGCGCCGCTTCCACCGGGCTGGGTTTGTATCCCAACTCCTTCTCGGCCTTGTCGCTCGCCACGAACATCCGGTGCCGCGACATCTTCACACCCTCGACCGGAATCTGCGGCTCGCGTCCGGCAAGCCGCGAGAACCATTCGTCCGCGTACCCCGCGGCCAGCGCGAATGCATGCGGCAGACGCACGCGCGGCGCGCGCCGTCCTGCGATCGGCGCCAGCGCCTCGAATATCTGCTTCAGCGTCATGTTGCGGCAGCCCAGAATGTACCGCTCGCCGATCCGGCCCTTCTCCGCCGCAAGCAGATGCCCCGCAGCCACGTCCTCAACCGCAACGAGATTCAACCCTGTATCGACATACGCCGGCATTTTGCCGTTCAGGAAATCGACGATGATCCGCCCGGTCGGGGTCGGCTTCCGATCGCCTGGCCCGACGGGCGCCGTCGGATTCACAATCACCACGGGTATTCCCGCGCCAGCAGCCTTGATCGCTTCGATCTCCGCCAGGAATTTCGAGCGCTTGTAGTGGCCGATCATCTGATCGAGCGTCGCGTGCGTCGCTTCGTTCGGCAACTGCCCGTCATGTCCGGGAACCGCGATCGTCGCCACCGTGCTCGTATAAACGATCCGCTCAACGCCCGCCTGCGCCGCGGCCTCAAACAGCCGCTTCGTGCCTTCCACATTGCTCTCGTAAATTTCCTCGGGCGCTTTGGTCCAAAGGCGATAATCCGCGGCCACGTGGAAGACGCGTCGCACCCCCTTCATCGCGCGGTCGAGCGAAAGCGCATCCCGCAGGTCGCCTTCGACCTGTTCCACCGCAAGGCCCTCGAGCGCCTGCAGATTGCTCGACCGGCGCACGAGCACGCGAACGCAATCGCCCGCAGCTACAAGTTGCCGGGCGACGTGGCTTCCAACGAAGCCTGTCGATCCGGTTACGAGTGTAGTCATAGACTATGGGAAACCTGGAACCCGGCGGGAGTTTTCATCATTACCCCCAGTAACCTTCAGCGTGCTCGATCTCTTCGGGGCGAATCTGGATGCCCGCAAATCTTGGTTTGTTCTTGAGCAGATTATCGTAGCGCGCCAGTGCGTAAAGTGGAAAAGAGTTTCGATACAAGTGATATTTCAGATAGAACACTTGCGGAAAACCGGTCCCCGTGAACTCAGCTTCGTCCCAAGTTCCATCCTGATTCTGGTGAGAAACGAGCCAGCTGACTGCCCGTTCCACGGCAGGATCGTCAATAGCCGCGGCTCCGTTTACAGCCAGCAAGCCGATCAGGCCCCAGGCTGTCTGAGAGGCCGTGCTCTTCCCCTGCCCTTTTACCGCCGGATCGTAGTACGACAAAACCGTTTCGCCGAATCCGCCGTCGGGATTCTGCACCGAACGCAGCCATTCCGCCGCGCGACGGCCCTCCGGCAGTGTGCCGAGCCCCACCGCTTCAAGCGCCCGCAAGACGCCGCTCGTACCGTAGACGTAGTTCACGCCCCAGCGCCCGAACCACGAGCCATCTTTCTCCTGCTCGCGGCGCAAATACGCCTTCGCCCGCTCGATCACCGGATGCGTCGACGGCCAACCCATTTGCCCGAGGCACTCCATCGCCCGCGCCGTCACGTCCGCAGTCGAAGGATCGAGCATCGCGTTGTGATCCGCGAACGGAATGTGGTTCAGGAACTGCTGGTTGTTCTCATGGTCGAATGCGCCCCAGCCTCCGTCGCCATTCTGCATGCTCAGTAGCCACGCAAGCCCGCGGCGAATCGAAGCGCGCAAGCCGCGTCGGCTCCGGGTCGGCCACGCGGCTCAGCGCCATCAGGACAAACGCCGTGTCGTCCACATCCGGATAGAAATCGTTGCGAAACTCGAATGCCCAGCCGCCGGGCTCCGCCTTGCGATTTTTCACCTGCCAATCGCCCGGCCCGAGAATCTGATTCGCGACGAGCCACTGCGAGGCCGCCACCAGCGCCGGATGCGCCGGATCGACGCCAGCCTCCTCTAGCGACACCATCGCAATCGCCGTATCCCACAGCGGCGAAATACAAGGCTGCACGCGCAGCGTATCGCCCTCTTCGATTTCGTAGCGCGCCAAAAATCCGATTTCGCGCGCGACCAGCGGATCCGTTGTATCGCCGCTCTCCGCGAGCAGCGCGAAAATCGAATTCATCATCGCCGGATAAATCGTGCCCAGGCCTTCGCTCCGCTCCAGGCGCTCCCGCATCCATTTTCGCGCCCGGTCCAGAGCCGCTTTGCGGAATGGCTTCCACGGCAGGCTTTCGTAGAGTTTCACGCCGCGACCGAGCGCCAGGAAGAGGTTCTTCCACGACACGACCTGCTTGTCCCACGCCAACGATGGCGGCACCGAACCCGGCCGCTTGAATAGCTCGCCGACGGTAACTCCCTCGGGCAGCGTCCAGTCCGGCTTCCGCGCGTAAACCAGCGCCAGCGGGATCACGATACCGCGCGTCCACGACGACATTTCGTACAAATTCAGCGGAAACCATTCGGGGAGCAACATCAACTCGGGCGGGATTGCGGGAACCATTCTCCAATCGATCGCGCCGACCATGGCGAGATAAAAGCGCACATAAGAATTCGTCGCCTCGAGCCCGCCGAACTCGTGAATTCTTTTCTTCGCTCGTTCGAGGTGCGGAGCGCCAGCCGAATCGCCCGCCAGGCGCAGCGCGACCCACGCCTTAACGGTCGCGTTCAGTTCGGAAGGGCCGCCGTAGAATATGTTCCAGCCGCCGTCAGGGAGTTGCCTGTCGCGGATGTACTTCGCGAGCTTCGCCGTTTTTTCGGATTTCAATTCGCCAAGAATCTGTAGGTATAGGATGTAATCGGATTCAAGCGTGGTGTCGGCCTCGAGCTCGCCCCACCAGTAGCCCGTCGGATTTTGCGCCGACAAGAACCAATCGACCCCGCGCCGAATGGCTTCGGCAATCGGGGATTCCGTTTCCCGGCTCCGAGCAGTTGCTTGCCCCGCGTCGCCTGCAGCGGTCACGCGGAGTTGTGCCTCCGGTGTCATCAAGCCCTCAGACATGCCCTCGTCTCACTCACTAAGAAAAGCCGGTTTGGCGGTATGGTATGGCCTCCCCGGATAGGAATGCACACAATCTATCGACAATACAGGTACTTACAGGCTAACCCCGATCCATTATCTTTTGTATTGGGCCAGGGTCAACTGAAAACACCTGCCTGCACCCGCCAGGCTATACCTTAGGATGTCATCCCTTCTAACCAAGGGCTGCCTCATCTCGTTCGAGCGAGTCGGGAATTGACAGGAGTCTCGAGCTTGCGAACGCGCTCGGCAAGCTCTGGCAGCCGGGCAAACCACGCGTACTGGCGCTTGAACTTTTCCAGCGAGCGAGCGGGCGTCCCCCAAACCACCTGGCCGCCATGGATGGTCTTCCCAGTCGGTATTCCCGCTTGCGCCCCGGCGATCGCCCCGTCTTCGAGCGTGCAATGGTCGGCGATACCCACTTGTCCTCCGACGACCACATTCTTGCCGAGAGTGCTGCTGCCCGAAATCCCGGTCTGCGCCGCGACCACGGAATGCTCGCCGATCCGGACGTTATGAGCCACCTGAACCAGATTATCGATCTTCACTCCGGCGCCGATCCGCGTGGTGTCGAGCGACCCTCGGTCGATTGTCGTGTTCGCCCCGATCTCCACGTCGTCTGCAATTTCGATGCCCCCGACCTGCGGGAATTTCCACTGGCGCCCCTCGCCGAAAACGTAGCCGAATCCGTCCGCTCCGATCACCGTCCCCGAATGAACTTCGACGCGATTTCCCAGCTTCGCTCGCGCGTAAATCGTGACGCGCGGATGCAGCCGGCAATCCTCTCCCACGCGAGCGCCCCGGCCCAAGAAAGAGAATGCTTCGATGATTGTCCCGTCGCCGACAGTCACTCCGTCCTCGATCACCACGTAAGGACCGATAAACACGTTTGCCGCAACGTTGGCGGTCGGCGCAACAATCGCCGTGGGATGCACGCTCGGATGGGGCGTGGGTTCTTTCGCCAGCAGCGTCGCCGCTTTTGCGAAAGCCAATTTGGGCTCGCTTACTTCGAGCACGGTCTTCCCTTCGATTCGCGCGCCCTTTCCCGCAATCACGCAGATCGCGGCCGACTTCGCAGCGCGCTCCGCATGGCGCGCCGCATCGATGTAAATCAAATCCTCGGCGCGCGCGCGCTCAGGGCTCGCAACGCCTGAGATAATCGTCGACGCATCTCCGTGCAGCTCGGCTCCGAGATACTTGGCGAGATCACCCGCGGTGCAAGTGCCCGTGCGAGTCTCAGTGCGAGTCATTGTCGCGTCTCCTTTGCCCAACCTTCCCAAGCGTACTGATTCGAATGGCCCATCGGCTCACTAGAAGGGGTAGATCGGCTTTTCGCCCGGCGGTCGCGTCTTCCACCGCTTGTGCACCCACAACCATTGATCCGGGTACGTGCGCGCGTAATCTTCAACCACGCGCATGAACCTCTGCGTCGTCTCCCGCACGTCCGACTCCTCGTTTCCCGTGCGCACGAGTTCCACTGCCGGTTCGAAGCGCAGCCTATATTTTCGTCTCTGCGCGTCCCAGGACAAGAATCCCGGCACCACCGCCGCGTCCGTGCGCAGCGCGATCCGCGCCAACCCCGATGTCGTCGATGCGGAGAGTCCGAAAAAACTGACGAACACGCCTTCTTCTAGAGTCGTGTTGTGGTCCGCCAGAATCCCGACCGTCCCGCCATCCCCCAGCACCTTAAGGATCGAACGCGCCGAGCGATTTTTATCGATCGGCTGATTCCCCGAGCGGCAGCGGTATCCGTTGATCAGCGCGTCCACGCGCTGGTTAGCGATCGGCCGCACCAGAAAATGCAGCGGATGGCCGTAAAGCGCCTGCGCGAAAGGCGCCAGTTCCCACGCGCTCATGTGTCCCGTCAAGAAGAGGACGCCCTTGCCGCGCCGCCGCGCCACATCAAAATTCTCGAAGCCATCCAACAGAACGATCCGCTCGATATTCTCCCGCGTGTATTTCGGAAATTGCGAGAACTCGCCCGCCATCCAGCCGACTTGCCGGATCATTCCGCGCGCAACTTTTCGGCGCCGCGCGTCGGTCCAATCGGGAAATGCCAGCTTCAGGTTGAACATCGCGGCGCGCCGCAGCGGCGTCCGAATCGCGTAAGCAGTTGCGGCAAAGCACGCCCCCGCAAATCGCGCCGCCGGCCTCGGCAGAAACCCCAGTAATTTCAGCCCAGTCCATGCCACGGCATACTCAAGCCATTCGCGCATCGCGAGCCATTATGCGGGAGGCTGAATGTCGGCGCCAGAGGGTGTCGAGCGGTGCTAGACTGACCAACTTTGAGCAATCATTCCCCAACGCGGTCACTATGGCTGCGACCGACGCCCATCGCGGCAGCGCTCGCAAGTGTCCTCTGCCTCTTCGGCGGACTAGGCGCGATCGGCGTTGTCGGCCCCGACGAGCCGCGTTACGTCTGGATTGCGCGCGCCATGGCTCAGACTGGCGATTGGATCACTCCCCGCCTCTTCGGCCAGCCGTGGTTCGAAAAACCGGTTCTCTACTACTGGGCTGCCGCCATCGGATTCCGCCTGAACCTGTCCGCCGAATGGGCAGCCCGCCTGCCATCCGCTTTTGCGGCTCTCCTCGCGGCGCTAGCAATCGGCTGGCTCGCGTGGAGGCACTACTCCTCGGCGCCGTACGACGGTTTTGTAGAGGCAGGTCGCGAAGTGGGCGACCCGGCACTACCCGGCAGCCTCGCGCGAAATCCGGCGATTCTGGCTCCCGTTCTGTTCTCAACAAGTGTCGCAGCAATCGGTTTCGCGCGCGCCGCCACGCCTGACATGCTCTTCAGCTCCTGCCTCACTCTGGCGATGGCCAGCGCCGCGCACATTCTCCACAGCGCGGGCGCGCTCCGAGGCAATCGCGATCCCCTTTCCGATCCGGCGCCGCGCGACTTCTGGCCGTTGCTCGCTTTCGGCGCGTTTCTCGGCGCGGCCGTGCTCGCCAAAGGTCCTGCTGGAGTTTTACTGGCCGGCGGATCCGTCTTGCTCTGGGCGCTCGCCACGCGAAAATGGCGCGCGGCATTTGGTCTCGCGCATCCGGTGGCGATTGTCGCATGTTGCGTCGTCGCTCTTCCCTGGTATGCGATCTGCGCCTACCGCAATCCTGATTTCCTGCGCGTCTTCATCCTGCAGCACAATTTCGAGCGCTACCTCACGCCGCTCTTCCGGCATCAGCAGCCATTCTGGTTTTTCGGCCCGATCGTCCTTCTCGCGCTCCTTCCCTGGACAGTCTTGCTCTGGCCCGTCGCACAGGAAGGCCTTCGCCTCTGGCGAGAAAAAACCTGGCACAGCTCTCCTGGATTTTTCTTTGCATGCTGGGCCGCCTTTCCAGTGCTGTTTTTCAGCCTCTCGCAATCCAAGCTGCCGAGCTACATCCTCCCCTCGATTCCCGCAGTCGCGTTGCTCTGCGCGGTCGGCACTGCGCGCGCTGCCGATCGCAGCAGCTCGACTCAGATATTCCTGGCTGGCGGCATCGGCCTGACTCTACTCGCCCTGGGAATCGCCGCTCTCGCGCGGGTGCATCGAATCCCCTGGGAAGCCCTCAATGATCAGTACACTCCGGCCTTCGTTTCGATCGTCGGCCGCCTGGCGCTCGTTTTCGTTGCGACAGTAGTGCTGTTCATACTAGCCGCGGCCCTTCACGCGAAATTCGAATACGCGATCGCACTATGCGCCCTCTTCGTGGCTTTGAGCGTCGAGACTGCAAATCTCGCTCTCCTCCCAACGCTCGACCGCCTCTACTCGGCAAGGCCTCACGCCGCCCTCATGCGCAACGATCTGCATCCCGATCGAATCTTCACTTATCACCTGAGCCGCAGTTGGGTTTGGGGCTTGGCGTTCTATTTCCAGCGCGAACTTCCCGAGTGGTCGCCCGAGGATCCCAACGCCGCGCTCGTTCTGACGACGCCTGCCGGCCTCGCGGAGATTCGAAAGCTCGGCCGGTTCCAGGGCAGTCTTGACGAACCTTATGTGGGTGTTCTCTACGTCCCGGTCAATCAGGCGCCGCGCTAGTTAATTGGGGGATGTCGGCGGAATATTCAGCAGGAAGAAACTGACGATTTGGTTTTCGTACGCTCGGCGATCGTCATCCGACAGGTCTCGGTACGCCGACTTCACCCGCACCATCCTTTTCGGATCGGGCGATTTGACGAAAAGCTGTAAGCCTTGATCGGCCAGCACGGGGCTACCGTCGGCGAGGATGAATAGCTTGGGAATTCCGGCCGTCTCCGCCAGGCGAGTCGAGACGGGAGGTTCATGCCTCTGCGGATAGTTGTACATCCGGAATCCGAAATCCACGAAACGCTCCACGTAAGGGATGGCCTGCAGCCCGGAATTCTTCACTTGTATTCGCACCATATCCCGCGGATCGGCATACGGATCCTCAACCGCAAACGCGGCAACCCGCTTATCCGTCGACGCCACCTCCAGCACCGCGTATCCGCCCATATCGGTGCCCCACAGCCCAAAATGCTGGACGTCGACATCATCGCGGGTCGCGAGGTATTGCAGCGCGGAACGAAGCTCGCCGGTCTCGCGGTACCCGAGTGTCGAAATTCCGGGGATGGTCCCGGCGCCCGTGAAGTCGAACAGGAAAACGTTGAACTGATGTTCCTGCAGCGCGGTCGCCAGCGTGAGAACATCGCTGCGCTGTGCCCCGTATCCGTGGCACACGATGATCGTCGGCGCACCCCTCAAACCCGGGAAAAACAGGCCGTCCCGCATGGCGCCGCCCGCGACCGGAAACGACGCAGTCGTCGGATGTCCCATCATGATATCCACATCAATGTTTGCCTGATTTCGCGGGGGATGAACGATCTGGTAAAGAAGAAAACCTGAAATCGACGCGACGGAAACCAGCGCGAACAAAAATAACGCCAGGAGTCCGGAGATAATCTTGGCGAGGCGCGAATTGCGCAGTTGGAAAGCTATGGCCATCCAGTAATCGTGGGGGAGCTCTCAACAGCGAACCCCGGCGCGACGTGTTAGCGCACTTCCTTTCGGAGCCTAGTCTCTCATACTGTTGGCCCTGAATCCCGCGAGTTGGGTTCTGGGCGTCCCAAAGCTATAATAGCTTTTGAACGGCATCCATCTCTCATGCAGATCGTCGACCTCCGCACCTTACAATCACGGTCGCTCGAAGGCCTGTTCCAGGAAGAGGCCCGCCACTGGCGGGAAGAGCTCCACTGGGATTATCGAGCGTCCATCGAGCTGATCCGGCGGTTCATCGACTCCCGCGCCCTGGGCGGATACGCCGCCATTGATAATAGCCTCCCGCTGGGTTACGGCTTCTACGTTCTCGAAGATCGCAAAGGCCTAATCGGCGGACTTTTCGTCTCGCCACGCTGCGCGCAGAGGCCCGTCACGCAGGCCTTGCTCCGCGAGATGCTGGGCGCGCTGCGCGGCACGCCGCGCCTCGAGCGTATCGAGGCCCAGCTGATGCCCTTCGGCAGCGAACTCGATCCCGCCTTCCTCTCGCAACACTTCCGCCTTCACCCGCGCCAATTCATGCTTCTGCCGCTCGCGGACTCGATTTTGTGCGGGAAGCCCCTCTCCAATGGACTGCGCATCGAGCCCTGGAACGACCGCGCCTTCGAGGCCGCCGCCCGGCTGATCCAGCTCGCCTACGCCGACCACGTCGACGGCCAGATCAACGACCAGTACCGCAGCGAAGCAGGTAGCCTGAAATTCCTCCGCAACATCGTGCTCCTGCCCGGCTGCGGACAGTTCCTTCCCGAAGCCTCATTCCTGGTCCGCCCCTCCACCGGCGACCGCCTGATCGGCATGATTCTCACGTCCACCGTCGCCGAAGGCGTCGGCCACACCACGCAGGTCTGCGTCATGCCCGGCTATCACGGCCACGGCATCGGCCGCCAATTGATGGAACACTCGATCCAGGCCCTCCGCCACCGCCATTACGATGCGCTATCGCTCACCGTCACCGCCATCAACAAACACGCGGTCGACCTCTACGAGCATCTCGGTTTTCGGACTCTGAAGACTTTCGCGGCAGGCGTCTGGCAGGCATAGCAAAGGTTTAAACGTAGCGCCGGGTTCTTTAGCCCGGCATCTTCTCCGTCGTGCGCGAGCCAGCTCCAACCGCGCCCGAGCGGCATCAATCCCCAAGCCGGGACACACCCACGATAAGCAGTACAATCCCGGCTACCAGGCACGGCCACATCAGGTAGACCGGCCAGGGCGACCACCCACGTTGTTTGCGAATTCTCAGGTACTCGGAAGGCAGTTTCCAGTCGCGCGGCCGCGAGACCAAAGGGTAGGTCCGGTAACCTGCTTCACGCATTTTGAATTGAATATGAACGAAGAGCACTGAAAAAGCGGAAATAAGCACGAAACCAAGGATCGCCAGCGGATCGTGTCGCAGCATGTAAACGATCGCGTGCAGATTTTCTCTTAGCGGAATTGTCTGATTACCTCATTTCTTCACGCGGTCCTTCAGCAATCCCTTCAGCTCGTCCATGAATTCCTTCACATCTTTGAAATCGAGATACACAGACGCGAATCGTACGTACGCCACCTTGTCGTGCTTCTTGAGCCGCGCCATCAGCAGCTCGCCGATTTCCGTGGTCGTGCGCTCGCGTTCGCTGGCTTCGCTAACAAACGCTTCCGCCTCATCCACAATCGATTCCAGCTTGCTCACCGCCACCGGCCGCTTCTCGCACGCTTTCAGCAGTCCCTGCAGAATCTTCTGCCGCTCGAATTTCTCGCGCCGCCCGTCCTTCTTGATCACCATGTACGGAATCTCGTCGATCCGCTCGTACGTGGTGAACCGCCGCTTGCATTTCAAGCACTCCCGCCGCCGGCGAATCAAATCTCCGGTCCGCGCCTCGCGCGAGTCGATCACCTTGTCATCCAGATGCGCGCAAAAAGGACACTTCACCTCGGCAACTCCCCCGACGGCGACGCCGTCGACGATTCCGTCGCATGCTCCGCCTCGGCCAGCAACTCCGCTTCGCCCGCCTGTTCTTCCGCTTGCGCCATGCGCCGCAGTTCTCCCATCGACCAGCCCTCCCGAAACAGCAGCGGCAACCCAACGATGCAGCACGAGGCGAATGCAACCAGCCAAATGACAATCGCGAACACCGCAGCCGGCTCTTTTTCTACTCCAAGCACCAGCGTCAGCACAAGGAACGTCGCCAGTTGCGCGCCCCCGCCCACACCCGGCAGTTGCACCGCCGAGCCTACCAGCGTGAACGCCACCACCAGAATCACTTCGCCCAAACTCAGCTGCGCCAGCCTCCCGCCGAAAGCGTGCGTCGCGATCACGTAGACCGAAACCACAAGTAGCCAATGAACCGCTGTGTAGCCGGTCAGCGCACTGAGATCCTCCCACGTGCGGATCCCCTGCAAACCCTCGCTGAAACCTTCGAGCAGCAATACAACCTTACCGCGCCAACCGTGGCGCCATTTACTGTCATGGAGCTTCTTCGCCAGCCATCCCGCGCCGTGATACCGGAAATAAACCAGAAACGCGATCGCCGCGACCAGCGCCAACAGCAATAGCACCCCAGTCGAGCGCGCGACCTGGACGATGGACACGCCGGACGCCCCGCCCGCCGCCTGGCTCGCCGCAATGCTTGAAAGAAAACCCCGCTGCAGCACCAACAGCGCGCAACCGGCCAGCACCAGCGTGGCCGCCGCATCCGAGATCCGCTCCAGCACGTACACGCCAAACATCCCCGGCATCGACAGCGAATCCTTCCGCGCGATCAGCACGGGACGAATCGGCTCACCCGCGCGCCCCAGCAAAAATATGCACGAAAATCCCATCAGCGTCGCGCTGTACACATTCCAGAACTTCGTCGGGCCCAGCCACCTGCAAAATCGCGTCCATCGCAGCGCGCGAATCGCAAAGCAAAGATAGATCACGGCGACGCCGAGCAGCAGCAACGACACGCGCGAATGCCGCAGCGACGCCGCGACCATCCCCCAGCGAAAGCCCTCCAGTGTGATTGCGTTCCGAAACTTGTAAGCGAAATAACCGAAAGCCGCCAGGGCAACGAGAAGCAGAAGATACCTTCGCGACTTTTTCATCGTCTGGCTTGCACCCTAGCAGCAAGTTTCCGAGGGGTCAAGACGCGAGGCACCCCAATTCTCCGCCTGTGCAGTTCCCGCGAATCGGGTTATCCTGTTTGTGTCTTCGAAAGGGTCCGCCGGTGCGGAAATTCGAACTCCTCCTCCTGATCCATGCCCATCAGCCAGTTGGAAATTTTGACGACGTAATCGAACGCGCCTACAAAACCTCCTATTTGCCCTTTATCGAAGTCCTCGCGCGCCATCCATCGATTCGCGCCGGCCTCCATTATTCCGGCCCGCTCCTTGAGTGGATCGAGCGCCTCCATCCCGAATATTTCGACGTGTTGCGCGCGCTTGTGCGCTCCGGCCAGATCGAAATGGTCGGCGGAGGCTTCTACGAGCCGATCTTGATCTCGATTCCCCACGAAGACCGCCGCGAACAAATCGCGCGCCTGGCCGCCTACATTGAAAAACATTTCGGCGCCCGTCCTCGCGGTGCGTGGCTCACCGAACGCGTCTGGGAACCCGAAATTCCCTCCTCGCTCGCGCCCGCCGGCGCCGATTACACGCTCGTCGACGACAATCATTTCCTCGGCGCCGGCTTCGATCTCGAACAGCTCTACGGCTACGCCCTCGCCGAAGATCTCGGCCACACGGTAAAAGTTATTCCCGGCTTGAAAATTCTTCGCTACCTGATTCCCTTTCGCGATGTCGGCGAAACCGCTGAGTTTCTTCATACCGCCGCGGGCAAGCATCCCGGTGGCTTCGCGGCCATGGGCGACGACCTCGAAAAATTCGGCGTCTGGCCCGGCACTTACGACCTTTGCTACACCAACGGCTGGCTCGAGCGCTTCTTCGTTATGCTCGAACAATCCGCCGACTGGCTTTCGATTGCCAAGCCGTCGGACGCCGTCTCATCCCGCCCGCCGCTCGGCCGCGCCGAGCTTCCCACCGCGTCCTACACCGAAATGATGGAATGGTCGCTGCCGACCGCTGCGCGCAACCAGTACCACAATCTTCTCGACGAATTCGCTAAGCGTCCCGACGTCCTGCCTTTCCTTCGCGGCGGCACCTGGCGCGGCTTTTTCTCGAAATACGCCGAATCGAATCTGATGCACAAGAAAATGCTCTACGTCTCGAAGCAAGTTCACGAGCTCGCGCCCAGCCGCCGCCGCGACCAGACGTTCCTCGCCTCCCGCGACGAAGCCACCATCCTGCTTCTCCGTGGCCAGTGCAACGATCCCTACTGGCATGGTATTTTCGGCGGCCTCTACTCGCCGCACCTGCGCACCGCTGTCTGGCGCTCGCTTGCCGAGGCTGAGGCGCTGGCCGATTTGCTCTCGCACCGCAAGCATCAGTACGTCGATATGGCGCGCCTCGATTTCGACGCCGACGGCCGCGAGGAAATCTATTTCACCTCCGACCGATACGCCGCCCTGCTCAAGCCCGACGACGGCGCCACTTTCCCGGCGCTCGACTTCCGCCCGGCCAACGTCACGCTGATCAATTCGCTTATGCGCCGCCCCGAGTCTTATCACGCCAAGATTCGCAATCTCACGACGGCTGAACCTCGGGTCGCGCAATCCATTCACGATCAGGTTCGCACCAAGGAAGAGGGCCTCGAGCGCTGGCTCAATTACGATCGCTGGCCGCGCCACGCCTTCCGCCTGCTGCTCTTCGGCCAAAACAAAACCCAGCAGGATTACGCCGCCATTCATCTCGAAGAGGACGCCGCCCTCGCTGCCGGCCGCTACCGCATCGCCGACGTCGCCGAATCTCGCGTCGCCCTCGCCTCCGACGAATCCGCAGACTGGCCCGCCGGAAAGAAGTTTTCGTTTGCTCCCACGGAAGACGGATTCGAAATCGTCTGCGATGTCTTCGTGCGCCGTAGCGCTCCCGGCGCGGCGTCCATCAACATCGGCCTTGAGGTCGTCCTCAATTTTCTCGCGCCTTCCGCGCCCGACCGCTTCTTCGAATCCGACGGCCGCCGTTATCCGCTCCGCTGGTCCGCCGCCATTCCGGGCGAGGAACTCCGCATCGTCGACGAATGGCAGGCCGTCGCCGTCTCGCTCCAGGCCTCCAACGCCCGCCAGTTCTGGATCGCCCCCATCGAAACCGTCTCTGAATCAGAAGACGGCTTCGAGCGCATCTACCAAGGCTCGCAAATTCTAGCCGTCTGGCCGGTCGAACTCGCCCCCGACGCCGAATTCCGCGCCCAACTCAAGCTCACCGCCACCCGCCTCTAGCCTCCAAACCTTCTGCGCAGCCGCTGCCGATGTCGACCGTGGTAACATTCCTTTTTGGATTGCTTCATTTGGACAGAAGTAACTGCGAACTAAGCTGGGCCCAATGAAAAAAACATTTACCTTCGAATACGACGACGAAGGATCGACCACTCTTAGTTATTCGCTCAGTATGGAACAGGACGAGAAGCTCGATAGCTCGGTCCAGAACGGCATTCCTTTCCTGTTCCTAAATCCTCCCGCGATGATTCAACTTGCTAAAATTCTGATCAAAATGGCAAGCGGATCCTACAAGGGTGGTTTCCATCTGCACCTTTACAAGGACTTCGATCCCGACTTGCCGGAGCGCCTCGTGGTCTTACTTTCGTCGTCAGACAAAGACGGACAGAAGGGCCTGGAGTGAGCTTCGCGCTAGCCGCTCCCCTCGCACTTCTGCTAGATTGCATTACGGCGGAGGAAAAAAACCCATGCCGGTCTCGCAGGAACTTCTCGAAATTCTCGTCTGCCCGCTGTGCAAAACGCCAGTCAAGCTCACGCCCGACCAGCAAGGACTAAAGTGCGCCACCTGCCGCCGCGTCTACCCCATCCGTGCCGACATCCCAGTAATGCTCGTCGACGAAGCCACAATTGATAAAGAATAGAATTAGGCAGGAGTGTGGGACTCAGGGTTCTTCTCTGCGTCTCTGCGGTGAGTGATTTGTCTCGGAATTTGCCAGGTTCAATACGGCGGGAACGACATCGACTGATCCTTGAAGTTCACCCACAGATGGACCGTCTTCGTCGAGTTCATCTTGATATCATCGCCGTCGGGAAACGGCGCGTAGGGACTCACCTCGATCTCGATATCCGTCGCCGAGCCATCCTTGACGTGCTCGGGCCGCCCGATCTTGTAACTCTTCACCGGCCCGTAATACCCGCCCGCTCCC
This sequence comes from uncultured Acidobacteriota bacterium, assembly GCA_963814735.1. GTDB lineage: Bacteria > Acidobacteriota > Terriglobia > Acidiferrales > UBA7541 > Palsa-295. Next base: position 31,568 of record CAWFEC010000005.1, read on the forward strand.
CAGTCTTCGTTAAAATCCTTGAACGAGTAAGACTGCGACGGCTGCCAGATCTGATACGCCTTCTGCAGGTCGCCCTGGCGCACAGCAGTCATGAAGCGGTTCGCAGTGGCCACTTCGCGGTGATAGACGAACGGATACCACAGATACGCCGGAAACACAGCCACGAAGACCGCGATCGTCACGAGCACGGCCGCGGTTCGTATCACGTAGCGGCGAAGTTTTGACGGAGGATGATCGATGGGCGATTCGAAAAGGGCCACGCGGACTCCTGCCCCGCATTTCTAGAAGTCAGAACTGGCGCTTGAAGAGGGCGATGCTGCCCGAAACCATCAACGCCGAGAAGCCAACCAAGATTAGCACGTCCTTGTAAATGCCATCAATGCCGGTATTCTTCAGCGTCAGATCGTGCAGCGCGTGCACGGTGTAGGTGAAGGGATCGATCACTGAAATCCAGCGCAGCCACGGAGGAAACGCCTCCACCGGATACACGGCTCCCGACGGAAAAAACAGCAGCATGTTGAGCACGCCGAAAATCGCGCGCGGCACCAGCGGGTCGTCGACGCGCACCATCACCAGAAACATCAGGCTGATCATCGCCACCGACGCGCAGAGAATGATCACCGCGAGATACAGCAAGCGCACCGGATCCCAAAGCCTGTCTATCCCCGCAATCAGCCCGCCGATTACAATCAAACACATGCCCGCCATGAACGCCTTAACCGTCCCAGCGCCGATCAGGCCGCCGATCAGCTCGGTTTTGGTAATGGGCGTCAGTAAATACCCTTCATGCAGCCCTCGCGTCTTGTCGTCGATGTACGTGATGCCGCCACCAATCATCGCCGTGATGAAAATTCCCATCGCGGTCGATCCCGCGAGCAAATACTTGATGTATTCGATGTAGGGATAGATCTCCACCGTATCGAGTTCCACCTGCGGGTCGAGGCGCGGAGACACATCCGGCGCGTTCAGCTGCGTCGTCATCTCCTGAATGCGCTCGAGCAGCGAGCTTGAAATGAACTGGTCGCTATTGTCTTCCGTGAAGACGATCCGCGGCCGGTCCTGCTGGTAGTAGCGCCGCGAAAATTCCGGCGGGATATCGACCACGCCTCGTATGAATCCCTGCCGCAGATCGTTGACCGCCTCCGGCAGCGAGTTGTACTGCACGATGCGGAATGTCTCGGGGCCAGCCGCGATGCCGTCGAACATCTCCTGCACGCGCCGCGATTCGACCGAATGATCCTGGTCCACGACGCCCAGCGCCACTCCCTTGATCTTTCCCCCGAAGGCGTAGCCCAGCACCACCAGCTGCACCAGCGGAAAAATTAGCGAGCTGATCATCAGCGCAGGACTGCGAAAGAATTTCCGCATGTCCCGCTCAATCAACGCATTTATGCGGTAGAGTTTCATCGCTCGCTATCCTTTGCCCGAATCGTCCGTCGCAGCGATCGCGGCACGCGCATAAACGCCGATTCGCAGGCCGCCGCAACCGTGTCGATTAGAACGTGCACCCATCGAGTGTTTTAAACGAGTTACAACGATTTCTAATCGCCAAATGTCGATTAGAAATGGCGCGTTTTGCGGATGACATTCCGTGACTTGTGACTCGTGATTGGTGACTCGTCCCGGACGAATGCGCGCGCTCACGCTGCTGTTTATCCGGGCCGGTGTGATGGTTCTCTCGCGCTTCACTCTCTCGTCTCCAAGCCCTGAAACGGCTGCGTTTTCGTTTCTAGCCACTCGCCGCTCCTCACTAGCCACTGCTTTCCTCCCTCCACGCTAACACCCCGGGGCGCCGAATCCATTGTTCCTGAGTACAGAAATCGGCCAGGGACAAAAACCTGTCCTACGCGTCCGTCGCATGCGCCTCAGCGCGAAAATGGAGTCAATTCGCGCGCCGGCTTTTGCAACGCATCGCGCAGCGCGGTGCCCGTGTAATGCAAAAACACATCGTCGAGCGTCGTGCTCTGCACCAAGACGCGCTTCACAGTCACCTTCTTCGCGCGCGCCAGGTCCATCAACGCCGCCACCGTCGCCGGCCCGTCATTCGACGTGATGTGGACCATCTCCTCCCGCTGCGTCACGCCCGTCGCCTGCGCGAGGCCACCAAGCTGCTGCACCCAATCCGCCGGCTCGCCCTCGAATTCCGCCTCGACGATTTCCGTTCCAGGCACGCTGTCTTTCAGCTTCATCGGCGTATCGAGCGCCGCCAGTTTCCCGTGATCGACGATCGCGATCCGGTCGCACAGCTTGTCCGCCTCGTCCATGTAATGCGTCGTCAGCAGAATCGTCAGCTCGACGTGATCGCGCAGTTTCCGGATCATGTCCCACACGTTCGACCGCGACACCGGATCGAGCCCCGTGGTCGGTTCGTCCAAAAACATGATCTTCGGCGAATGGACCAGCCCGCGCGCAATCTCCAACCGCCGCCGCATGCCGCCCGAAAACGTCCGCACCAGCGCGTCCCGGAATTTCAGCAGCTCGACCGATTCGAGCAGCCGATCGATCAGCGGCCCACGCTCGCCCGCCGGCACGCCGTAAAGCTTTGCGTGAATCGCCATGTTCTCCTGCGCAGTCAATTCCGGGTCCGACGTAAACGCCTGCGGAATCACGCCGAGCACGCCTCGCACGCCGTCCGGGTCCGTGCGGATGTCGTGCCCGCCGATGCGCGCCGTGCCCGAAGTCGGCGGTGTGAGCGTCGTCATCATGCGGATCAGCGTGGTCTTCCCTGCGCCGTTCGGCCCGAGCAGCCCGAAAATCTCCTGCTGGTCGACGTCAAAGCTCACGTCGTTCACCGCCGTGAACTCGCCGAACTTCTTCACCAAATGGTCGACTTCAATCGCTTTCATAACAGCATACGATCCTCTCTGGCCTCGTGCGCAGCGAGGCGAAGAAAGAGCAGATCCCTCGCTTCGCTCGGGATGACAGGGCGAGGATGCGCGCGCCGAAGCCCACACCTACATTCTTGCTTCGTAGGGGCGGGTTTCAAACCCGCCCCTACGGCTGTCATCCGGGAAGGCTCTTCATTTACAGTCTCGCAAACCAACTCTTCGCCGGTGGCGGCGGCAGCAGCACCGTCGCCGTCATTCCGGTAAACAGCCTCCGCCCGTCATTCGGCACGGCGACCTTGATCGCGAATGTCTTGATATCGCGCTTCGTCCGGCTCACGTCGCGCTGCGTCGCGAAATCATTCTCCACGCCCTTGAAAAATACCGGGCCCTCGATCACGCGCCCCGAAGGCAATCGCACGCGAAGCACCTGGCCGAACTGCACGTCGTCGATGTAGCTTTCCTCCACATCCGCTTGCACCCACAAATGATCGACGTCCACCACCACGACGATCGGCGCACCCTGCGCCACCACCTCGCCTTGCTTCGCCACGCGCACGGAGACAACTCCGTCGATCGGCGAATAAATTTTCGTATAACCAAGCTGCGTCGCCGTTTCGGCCTCGGACGCGCGCGCCTGTTCGAGTTGCGCGATGGTCGTCGCAATCTCGCTCTGCCGCACGTCCACCTGCTTCCTGTTCGCCTGCGCCACTCCCAGCGCCGCCGCCTGCGCGCTCACCGTGTCTTCGAGCGATTTCACATTCGCCTCCGACACCTGCAGCGTCGCCTGAGCATGATCGCGGTCCTGCGCCGATTCCACGCCCGCATTGAAGAGGCCCAGCATGCGCTTGTAATCAGTCTGATCGCGCCACAGATTCGCCTTCGCTTGATCGAGCTGCGCGCGCTGCGACGTCAGCGTCGCCTGCGCCTGCTTTAGCGACGCGTCCGTCTGGTCGTTCGTCCACGTGTAATTGTGATTAGCTTCGCGCACCTGCGCCTCAAGGCTCGCGACATTGGCCTTCGCCGCCGCCAGGCTCGCTTCAAGCTCCTTCGGATCGAGCTCCGCGATCAACTGCCCCTTCTTTACTTCCGAGCCTTCATCGACCGTCAGGTTGATCATCCGCCCCATGATCTGCGGGCTCACGATCACTTCGTTGCCGTCGACGATCCCCGTCAGCGGAATCGCGTTCCCGTGCGGCGTCGTCAGCAGATACGAGATGAGCGCGGCCACAAAAACCGCTCCAATCAAAATGAACGACTTGTAAGGCTTCATCGAGCCTTCGCTCCTTTGGTCGCCAGGCCGTGCTCGAGGAAATCGAGCAGCGCCCGCTTCCGGGCCGCCACCGCTTCCGGCGCCAGCAGGTCCCGCCCGGCGACGCGCCCTAGCATCGCCGCCGTGGCAAAATACGATGTGGTCATTTGCATCGTCAGCATGGCGATCTGATCCACGTCGACCGCGCGAAATTCTCCCGTCGCGATCCCCTCTTCAAGAGTGCGCGCGAACTCGCGGCTCAGCGGGCGGAAGAAATCCCTCACCATCCCGTCGAATTCGGGCCGTGATTCCATCGCCTGGCGCTGCAGCAGCCGCGGGTAGTTCGGATGCGCGGCGAGAAAATCGAAATACCCGTTCACGCATTGAAAGAACCGCTCGCGCGGCGAAAGCCTCTTCTTCGGCGGCGCAAAGACCGTGGATCGCAGCTGCCGCGTGAGATTCTCGAGGACCGCGCGATGCAGCCGCCGCTTGTCGCCGAAGTAGTAGTACAGCATCGCCTTGTTGGCGTGCGCGGCCGTGGCGATCTCCTCCGTGCGCGCGCCCGCAAGTCCCTGCGCCGCGAAATGGCTTTCCGCCGCGGCCAAAATGCGCCGCGCCGTCGCCCCGTCTTCAACTCTTCTACGTCCTCGCGCCATGTTTATTTCAGACTCCCAGCCTGTTCATGTATTCCTCGGGATACCGCGCGCCGACCGCCGCACCGCGCGGCGCTAGTTCGTCGATGCGCTTCAGATCGGCGGGAGTGAGTTTTACATCGAGCGCTCCGAGGTTCTGATCGAGATACGTACGCCGCTTCGTTCCCGGAATCGGCACGATGTCGTCGCCCTGCGCGAGCACCCACGCCAGCGCGAGCTGTGCCGGAGTGCAATTCTTTTCCGCGGCGATCTTCTCGATCCGCTGGACCAGCTCCAGATTCTTGCTGAAGTTTTCGCCCTGAAATCGCGGCGAAATCCGCCGAAAATCCTTCGGACCGAACTCCGCGCTCTTCACCTGGCCAGTGAGAATGCCGCGCCCCAGCGGGCTGTACGGCACCAGGCCGATACCCAGCTCGCGGCACGCCGAAAGAATTTCTCCTTCCGGATCGCGCGTCCAAATCGAGTATTCGCTCTGCAGCGCGGCGATCGGATACGTCGCGTGCGCGCGCCGAATCGTCTTCGCGCCCGCCTCCGAAAGCCCGAGGTAGCGGACTTTCCCCTGATCGATCAGGCGCGCCATCGCGCCCACCGTCTCCTCGATCGGCACGTTCGTGTCCACGCGGTGCAGATAAAACAGGTCGATCGTCGAAATCTTCAGCCGCTCAAGGCTCGCCTCGCACGCCTGCTGGACGTACTCCGGCTTGCCGTTCACGCCGAGAAAACGTCCGTCCGGCTGGCGCATGTTGCCGAATTTCGTTGCGACGATCACTTCGTTCCGGCGCTTCGCAATCGCGCGGCCCACCAGCTCTTCGTTCGCGCCGCCGCCGTACATGTCCGCCGTGTCGAGCATCGTGATCCCGCGGTCGATCGCGTGATGGATCGTTGCCGTCGATTCCCGATCGTCCGGCGTGCCGTAGGATTGCGACATTCCCATGCAGCCCAATCCGATGGCGGAGACGATGAGCGAGCTTTTGCCCAGCCGGCGGTATTGCATAAATTCCTCCTGAAGCGGAATCTGTATTCTTCAACTAAACAGTTAGTTTAATCAGGCGGGTTTGTCGTGTCAAGACCGCTCGATACTCCATGGTGGCACAGCTTGCGGGAACCCTGAGGCGCACTGGGCAGTGCGCTCGGCACTCGAAGTGCTCGGTACTTACTGGTGTTCGCGATGCTGCAATCAGCCTTGCGTTCAGCGGGCCTTCGGCTGGCCCAGGGCAAGACGCTTTCGCGCCACCATCAAGCCCAGCAACGCCATCCCGATGATCAGCAGCGAACCGCTTGCCGGCTCCGGCGCGGTTACAGACGCCGTGGTCGCGACAAATCCATCTGTGTTTCCGGCTGCATCGACGTAGAAGCCGACCAGGGCGTCGCTGTCGTTGATTCCGTTAATCGTGGTCGTATCCATGCCCAAGGGATCGTTGATTTCCGTGTAGGTTCCTGTTCCTATGTCGTACAAGAAGCCATGCGTGTAGCCCGACGCATCAATGTAATCTCCGACTACCTGGCCATCGTTGTTCAGGCCGAGCGCCTGCGTAAACGTCGCTCCGGGATAATCCAGTGTCGTCTCCACACCACCGACGAGAAGGAACCCATGAGTCGTTCCGGTAGTGTCCACGAAAAATCCGGATACCACCCCTGTGTTGTTGACACCGGTCGCCTCGGCATCCTTGTTCGCAGGCAGGAACCCATCGAGGTCTGTGAACACACCCCCTGACTCGGTGAACGGGGACTGCACACCCGAAGTTTCGGAGAAACCGGCTGCCACATCGCTACCATTTATGCTCAGCAACTGATTAAACGTCGTGCCAGGAGAATCGACGGTCGTAAAGGTGCCCCCAATCAACGTAAAACCGTGAGTATTGCCCCCTGCATCAACATAAGACCCAGCCGTGTATCCAGAGCCGTTAATCCCGGCCACCTGAGTTTGTGCGGATCCCGGAAAGTTTTCGGACGTGAACACCGTGTATGAAGGCGGAGCCAGCGTGAATCCTTTACTCGGAACCACGGAGCCGTCTCCATAGTACCCGGCAATCGTGCCCGCATCGTTAATTCCCAGGGCCTCGGTGAATGCCGGGTCGCTCGGGCTGGTGATGGTCTGGAAGGTGTAGCTATCCGCGAAAGCCACGCTGGGAACGAAGAATGAAAGCAGAAAAGCGAGGCCGAAAACAACACGACTCCCCATGGCGCCTCCAGAAGTAGGGCACGCAAAAGACACACCCTTTGCTTTTGTGCACAGCACGTCCCCGACCATGACGATTGATTGAAACAATGGGAATTAGTGGTTCAGTTGCGATGGCAACATGCAAATACTTGCACAAAAGCGGCCATCCGGTGCATGGTCCAGGCCGATTTCGGGGGACAAGTCTACGATTCCAACGCGCCGCCCGACCCTGCCGGCAGATCGATCGAATATTTCGTGCGAGTCATTTCGCGGTGGCGCTCGAGCGCCAGCTCGATCAGCTTGTCGATCAATTTGGGATATGGCACCCCCGACGCTTCCCACAATTTCGGATACATGCTGATCGACGTGAACCCCGGAATCGTATTCAGCTCGTTGACATAAATCTTTGACGCGCGCTTCTCGAGGAAAAAGTCGCAGCGCGCCATCCCCGCGCCGTCGATCGCGCGAAACGACCGCACCGCGTATTCCTGAAACGTCTTCACCTGGCTTTTCGCGAGCTTCGCGGGAATGATGAGGTTCGTTCCCTGCTCCAGATATTTCGCCGTGTAGTCGTAGAACTCGCGGTGCGGCACGATCTCGCCCGGAATCGACGCGCGCACGTCGTCATTCCCGAGCACCGAGACTTCGATCTCGCGCGCAGTCACCGCGCGTTCCACCAAAATCTTCATCGCGAATTCCGCCGCAAGATTCAGCGCGGCCGGAAGCTCGCTCGCGGTCTTCACGCGCGTCATGCCGACGGACGACCCAAGCGTCGCCGGCTTCACGAACATTGGGAATCGCAGCTTTTTCTTCACCAGCTTCAAAACGGCGGCAGGCTCGCGCTCCCACTGCGACCGCTGGAATGCGACGTACGGAACGACCGGCAACCCCTCCTGCTCGAAAAGCCGCTTTTGCACGTCCTTATCCATGCCGACCGACGACGCGAGCACCCCCGCGCCCACATAGGGCAGCCCCGCCAATTCCAGAAATCCCTGCACCGTGCCGTCTTCGCCAAACGTGCCATGCATGATCGGGAATACGACGTCGAGCGTCACGCTCGGCTGCCCGGTGTTTCGCGACATCGGCACCAACGCGGCGGCGGTCGGATCGGGCGGCAGAAACACGCGCTCGCCCGATTTCAGCACGTCGGGCAGCATCTTCTGCGCGCCCGTGCCGACAAGCCAGCGGCCGTCTTTGGTGATGCCGATCGGCACCACCTCATATTTTTCCGGATCGAGCGCGCGTATCACCGATGCCGCCGATGCGAGCGAAACTTCATGCTCGCCCGAACGCCCGCCGAATAGCACGCCGACACGCAATCTCTTCGAGGGATTCGTCATAGGATCTTTTTTCCCAGGCCGGATAGCACGAGCTCGACGCCGAGCGTCGCCGTCGTATTGTGCAAGTCGATCACCGGATTGATCTCGACCAGCTCGAGCGAGACCAGCGCCTTCGTATCGGCGATCATCTCGAGCGCCAGATGCGCCTCGCGGTACGTCACGCCGCCGCGCACCGGCGTGCCCACTCCCGGCGCGTCCGTCGGATCAACGAAATCCATGTCGAGGCTCACGGCGACGCCGGCCGTGTCGTCGCTCGCGAGGCGCAGCGCGTCCGACATCACTTCGCGCATGCCGCGCTCGTCGATATCGCGCATCGTGAAAATCCGCACGCCCGATTCCTTCACGAGGCGGCGTTCCTTCGCATCCAGATCGCGGATGCCGACCAGCACCACGTTGCGCGGCTCGATCATCGGCTTCAGCGGCGCGAGCCCAGTCAGCTCTGGCGGGCCATAGCCCATGATCGACGCGAGCGGCATCCCGTGCACGTTGCCCGAAGGCGACGTTTCCGGCGTGTTCATGTCGCCGTGCGCGTCGAGCCAGATCATGCCCACGCGCTTCGAATCCTTGTGGAAATGCGCGACGGCGCCCGCCGCCGTGCCCACCGCGATCGAATGGTCGCCGCCAAGCACGAGCGGCATCATGTCCTCGTCGAGCGTCTTGCGGACGATTTCGCCGAGGTCCTTGCAGGCATCCGCAATCTCGCCGAGATACTTCGCGTTCTTCTCGCCGTAGTGCTGCTCTTCCGGCTGCCGCACGGCGATGTTGCCGATATCTTCGATCTGCCGCCCGAGCTGTTTCAGCCGCTGATGCAAGCCGGCAACGCGCAGCGCAGACGGTCCCATATCGACGCCGCGCCGGCTCGCGCCCAAGTCCATCGGCACCCCGATGATGCGAATTTTCTCAGCCATGTTCTGTAGCGCCGTCTTCCAGCCGGCCTCTTTTTGCCTTGTCGTTGTAGCGGGCCCTTTTGACTTTGATGTTTCCGCCGCGCCCACTGCGGCCACTAAGGATAGACGCGATACAGCATGCGTGGGAAGGGGATGACTTCGCGGATGTGCTCCGTCCCGCAAATCCAGGCGACCGTGCGCTCGAGCCCCAGGCCGAATCCGGCGTGCGGGACGCTCCCGTACCGCCGCAAATCGAGATACCACTGCAGCGATTCCTCAGGTATCCCCTGCTCGTGGATTCGCTTTAGCAGCGTCTCGTAGCTCGACTGGCGCTCGCCGCCGCCGATGATTTCGCCGTAGCCTTCCGGCGCGATCATGTCGAAATTCAGCGCCAGATCGGGGCGCGCGGGATCGGCCTCCATGTAGAAAGCCTTCATCGCCGAGGGATAGCGATGGATGATCACAGGCTTCTCGAAATTCTTCGAGAGGATCGTCTCTTCATCGCCGCCAAAATCGTCGCCAAACTTCGCCGGGTTTCCGGCCTTCTGCAACACCTGCACCGCCTCTTCGTAGGTAATTCGCGGAAACGGCGGCGCAATCTTTTCGAGTTTCGCCACATCGCGGCCAAGCGCGGCCAGTTCCCTGCTCCGGCTCTTGACCACACCTTGCACCATCGCGCTCACCAGGCCCTCGCCCAGTTCCATCATGTCCGAAAGGTGGGAGTAGGCGGCTTCGGGCTCGAGCATCCAGAATTCGGTGAGGTGCCGGCGCGTTTTCGATTTCTCCGCGCGAAATGTGGGACCGAACGTATAGACCTTGCCGAGCGCCGCTGCCGTCGCTTCGACGTACAGCTGCCCCGATTGCGTGAGATACGCCTTCTGATCGTCGATGTAGTTGACTTCAAAAAGCGTCGTCGTGCCTTCGCAGGCGGCGGGCGTGAAGATCGGCGCGTCGGTCAAGATGTAGCCCTGATCGTCCATGAAATTGCGCGCGGCGCGAATCGCTTCCGCGCGAATGCGCAAAATCGACGCTTGCCGCGGCGTGCGAATCCAAAGATGCCGCCGGTCGAGCAGGAAATCGACGCCATGCTCCTTGAGCTGAATCGGATAAGGATCCGATTCCGGCACCCGCTGGACGATTTCGACCGCGGCAATTTGGATTTCGCAGCCGCCCGGCGCCCGCGGCTCGGCCTTGATCGTGCCCGTCACGATCACGCTCGATTCCTGCGTCAATCCCTTCAGCGCGCCAAACGCTTCCGGATTCTCCTTCAGCGACACAACGCCCTGGATGATCCCGGTGCCATCGCGAAAAATCGGAAACAGCAGCTTCCCCGACTCGCGCAAATTGTAAAGCCACCCGCGAATCGTAACCGTCCGCCCGGCGTACTCCCCGGCATGTTCAATCGCGACGATGGGATTTTGTGGAGTTTTCTTCTGTTCGTCAGTCATGAATAGGAATTGTAGGGGCGGGTTTCAAACCCGCCCGCGTACCTACGACCTCGTGGGCCGGTTCCAAGCCTCCGGCGCAGAAACGCCCTTCTTTACGAGGTGCTCTTCCAGCGTGTCAAAGGTGGCTCGTATCTGATCGAACGTCGGCGCGCCGCCAGGCTGATCCTTCAATTCGAGCACGAGCGGCAGCGGTTCAGGAGCGCTCGCGAAGCCCGTGAGCGCAGCATCCCAATCGATCGTGCCGCTGTAAGGCAGCAGATGCTCGTCCTTTTCGCCGTGATTATCGTGAATGTGCGTGGTGGCGACGCGCGAGCGCATCAGCTCGAAGCCTTCCGCGACGCCCGCATCGAGGTGCGCGTGCCCGATATCAAAGCAAAATCTGAGATCGAGCCGCGTCTCCTTCACGAACTGCACGAGCGACGCAGGCGCGCCTAGCTCGCTGGGCGTATTCTCAACAGCGATCGTGACGCCGCGCTGCTTCGCGAAAAGCGAAAGATGCTCGAGCGAGCTGAAGGCCGCGTCGTACTTCCGTGGATCGACCTCCTGCCGGCCGCTCCCAAGGTGCTGGACGAGATAGCGGAACGGCACGGTCTCAGCGACGTCGATCGCCCACTTCACCTCATCGACCGCATCCACGCGCCGGACGCGCTCCGTCTCTGAAATCGAAATGGGAATGCCGCTCTCGCGCCCCGGGGATGAATTGCGCTCGGTCGGCGAATGCAGCGAATGCAAGGTGAGCCCGGTTTCCTCGAGCGTGCCGGCCAACTCGCGCAGCGCCTCCGGCGAACGGTAGGTGAAATGCGACGACGCGCAGAAAATTTCGATGCCGTGAATCCCGGCCTGCGCGATTCCCTGCAACATCTCCCTGCTTAGCGGCTGATGAACGTACCGATACGTCGAAAGAATGCGTCGCATCCCACCCTCAGTGCAGCACCATTCGCGAAGTTCTATGGTCCGTGGAAATCGCCCCGCCGTCAATAGCCGCCGCGACACAACGAGACGGGCCGCCTTAGTGAATCGAGCCTACAGGCGGCCGGCGAGAAGGAGCAGGAGGAGGATGGCGCCCGCCGTCAGCAGCGCGCCGAACCATACGGGAATGCGAATACGAAACGGGCGCTCGGCTGGACGAGCGGGCAAGGGCTCGGGCCGGTCGAGGAGCGCCACGCCGATTCTCTTCCGCGGCGGGCGAGTCCCGCGGCTCGAAGCCGGTTGCGGTTCGGGCTCAGGCGGGCACTCGGTAAACTGATGCGGCATGAGCGGAATGTTAGCACCGGACAAGCCCTGTCGGAAGATGCTCCCCTTCGTTGCTCAGGGCAGGAAAACGCGCGAGGCACAACCACTCTGAATTGTGCGGCTTAGCGCGCATCAACGCGCGGCCCACAAGCTAGAGCGCCGAATCGCGCCGAAATCGGCTTTTCTTGGCCATTTCGGAGCCTCTTATCGGCCCGACGAGGGCATCATTGATGACGCAGTTGCCGCAGTGTTTTCGGGCGCATTGGCCGCTTCGCCGACACCGCCCGCGCGTCGTCTCATTCGCTCGATTTTATGGCGTGCGTGCCGTGCGTGATCGCTGCGCCGGCGCGAAGGGCTGCGGCGACGATCACCGCCTCGGAAATTTCCTGATCGGAAGCTCCCGCCGCGCGAGCCTTGTCCGAATGAATTGCAATGCAATAGGGGCACTGCGTGGTAAACGCGACGGCGAGCGCCATCAGCTCCTTATACTTCACCGGGATTGCGCCGGCGGCCATCGCCGCTTTGTCGAAGGCCCAAAACGCCTTCATCCCTTCCGCCGCGTTGGCTTCGATGATTTTCAGCTTCGCAAGATTTTTCATGTCGTACAAGCCGCACCTCCGCTTCGCAAACAGGATTCTCGATGCTGCTGAGACTTTCGAGTCGCGCGATTATAGACACCACGCGCGCGTTGGGCAATCCCGCGCATTTTCTTGAATCCTCTCCGCCTGCGAAGTGATCAAAACACGCGAGGAGACTTGCATGGCCAACGAGACCGCAAAGATTGTCCGCTTTCACGCCACGGGCGGGCCGGAAGTATTGAAAATTCAAGATGAGCCGATTCCCGAACCGGGGAAAGGCGAAGTCCGGCTGCGAGTGAAAGCCATCGGACTGAACCGGGCCGAGGTGATGTTCCGCAGAGGACAGTATCTCGAAGCTCCGGCGCTTCCGGCGAAACTCGGATACGAGGCGGCCGGCGTGGTGGAAGCCGTCGGTCCCGACGTCGACAAAAGCTGGATCGGAAAGAAGGTCAGCACGGTTCCGGCGTTCGTGATGACCCAGTACGGCGTATACGGCGAAGTGGCGATCGTTCCGCTCAGCGCCGTTGCAATTTATCCCGAAAAGCTGACGCCGGAAGAGGGCACATCGATCTGGATGCAATACCTGACGGCCTATGGCGCGCTGATCATGCACGCCAAGATTACGAAAGGCGACTTCGTGATCATCACGGCGGCCAGCAGCAGCGTGGGAATCGCGGCCATCGAAATGGCCAACGCGGAAGGCGCGATCAGCATTGCCACCACGCGAACATCGCAGAAGAAAGCCACGCTAGCCAAGATCGGAGCCGCCCACGTGATCGCGACCGAAGACGAAGATTTCCTCGCGCGAATCAGGGAAATCACGGGCGGCAAAGGCGCGCGCGTGATCTTCGATCCCATCGCGGGCAAAGGCGTGGAGTTACTCGCTCAGGCCGCGGCCCTTGGTGGAACGATCTTCGAATATGGAGCGCTGGCGCCCGAGCCGACTCCATTTCCGCTGTTCGCCGCGCTGGGCAAGGGACTCTCCATTCGTGGATACACGCTACGCGAGGTGTTTTCCGTCCCGAAGGTGAAGGCGGAGGCGGAGCAGTACGTTTTCGACCGTGTGAAGGCCGGCGACTTCAAGCCGCGAATCGACCGCGTGTTTCCGTTTTCGCAGATCGTGGAGGCGCACCGCTACATGGAGTCAAACGAGCAGGTTGGCAAGATTGTCGTGAAAGTCTAGCGGCGGCCCATCGTCCCGGCATACCTGCCGTATCTTCTAGGATGGACCGATCTTGGCGTTTTCGGTTGTTGTCACGACACCCTCGCCGTCTGTGTCGACGACAAGTCCGGTTCCCGTCTGCACGCATAGGATCAAGTATTTCCCAGGAGAACCGGCGCCCAATTCCCGCACGCGCGACTGTGCATCTTCAACGCTCCCGGCCGTTCCCTTCCAGAGCACACGGTCAATAGGAATCATCTGAAAAATGTCAAAGGGAGAGGTCATTTTCTAATCCCTCACTGCCGTCCGGCGGCTTCTATGGACGGCGCTGCTGTTATGGCGTTGCGGGCGGAGAATATTGTGGAAATGTGTGCCCTGTCGGTACGCTAAGAAACACGTACCGGTGCGGTGACGCACACAGATTCATTGTGTTTCCGCCTCCCACTCCTCGAGCTGGCGTTGGACGATTCCATAGCAATCGCAGGCCGCTTCTTCCAGTTTTTGGCGGTTCAAAATGGTGACATTGCCTCGCGTGTACGAAATCAATCCCGCCTTCTGCAAGATGCCTGCGGCGACCGTCACGCTTGAGCGGCGCGTCCCCAGCATTTGCCCCAGGAATTCCTGCGTTAGAGGAAGAGTATCCGAGAGAATCCGATCCTGGCTCATCACGATCCACCTTGCGAGCCTCTCTTCCACATCATGGAGCCGGTTGCATGCGGCGATCTGGGTGCTTTGCATCGCGAGCTTCTGGCCGAAACGATGAATCTGCTGCCCCAGCTCGGGAAACCGACGCACGAATTCCCGCAGCGCCTCCGCATCGCAGCGGTACGCCGTGGCGTCGCCTTGGGTGACGGTGCGGGTCGGGCTCGTGCGGTATCCCACGAGCAAGGGCAAACCGACAAAACCTTCCTTGCCGATTAGGCCAACTTCCACGGACTTTCCGTCAGGCTGAACGGAGAGAACGGAAATCAATCCTGAATTGACGAAGTAGCCGGACTTGATGGTTTCTCCCGGCTCGTGAATCACTTGATGAAGCTTCAGCCGCACCAGTTCCAATTTCGAGAGCATTTGGCCGCGCTGTTCGGGCGAAAGGCTGAGCAGGATTTCGTTGCCAATCAGATTTCCATCGCCGTCTGCGCGCGGCTGCGCAGAGGGAACACGAATCACCTTCTTCGGCACGATGGCTCCTTGCCAAATCGAACATCATCTGATTTCGCAAGGAACCGTCACCCGAAGGGCGCGGCGGAGGGATGCTAGAAGAGACTCACTTACTCTACTCTCTTTTGCCGCATCCGAGGGGATTTATTGATTCAGCACGAGTGGCCAACCGATGAAGGTCGTGATGGAGGGCCGGCAAACGCGGATGAAATGAAGAGGGCGGGAGATGACCCGCCCCCCCGATCATTGGTCAAACAGCTTCGATTCACTACCCTTTGCCGGTCTTCCCGACGCGGATCGCCTCGGTCTTCCCGGAAAACTCGACCTCAACGATCTGGTTGTGGTTTGTGTCGACTTCCGTATCCTGAGCCTTCTTCGGCAACTGAACCCAATGGCACGGCGTCTGAGCGACTACCTTTCCATCGCGCACGATATCGAGCGTGTTCTGATTCTCTCGAGCTTCCACCTTATATGTGCCGGGCTTGATTTGAGTGTGCCCAATCATCGCGGCCTGGGAAGTGCTCCATTCAGCCGTGTAGGTTTTGTCGGGCCGAGCCCAAACAGCAAGGGCAAAAACCAGGATCGCGAGCCCACCGAGGAATTGCTTTGCACTCCAACTCATTTGGCTATCTCCTTTAAATATGAACGAGGTCAACGGAACGTACCGGAGGTGTCACCGAGAGCGCGGGGCTGGACGCGTCAAGACGACCCGCGGACGCTCAGTTATTTTGATGCGGCTTGCGGCGACAGGGGATGTGCCCAAATCTGCGGCAGCGCGCGGGAGAACTGCGGCGACCGCGGCTCTCACCTAAGAGTCAGATTTGCGGTGAGTTAATTTGCGCGGCGCCAAATCGCCGAGAAACGAAAACGGAGACAACTTCGCTTATCTAATCTGGATGGACTGCGGCAAAGCAGCTCGAATAGTTTTCCAGCGTTCCGCATCGACGGCGGGGCCGGCAATCGACACTTCGTACACGACCGGCCATTTTTTCATCATCAACAAGTCGACGCCGACGCCGCGGGGCGTGGTCAGACGCAGGATATGCGCCGGCAAACCGCTGATGGTGGTCGATTGCTCGCTGTCGAGCACCCATCCTTCATTCCTTTCGTAGCGATTTGCGACAAGCGCCGCGTCGCCATCCACGGAAGGAGTGAGGATCGGGAAATCCGCTCCCAGAACGGCGTTAAAACCGTCGGATGCGATCAGATGACAAAGAAACCGGTCAGGCCCGCGCGCTGGCTTCCAGGCTCCGGGAAGCGTCAGCGTTACACCGTATGCCGGGTTCTTGTAGGTCGTGTGCAGGACTTCGCCCGGGGCGCCATCCCACGACAGCGACTCCCGGGTGCGGTCGATCTCGGTGAATTTGGCAGTGTAGCGAACGAGCAGAGTGCCGGAGACAGCAAAGCCTGCAACCACGATCACGAGAGCGATCGAAAGAATGATGAAGACGGACGTGCGATTGGTCTTATAGGGCGCGGCCTGGGAACTTATGCGAAATGGGGGAACCGGATCGATTGCCGGAGGCATGCTCATTCGCGAGCTCCCTTACACCGGCGGCACGAGGTTTGGCCGTGCCGAGGCCGCCTGACGTCAGGCGGCTTCGGAGAGGAATTCCACCTGGAAGGACGATGGGACGAGTCCGACGCCGGCGCCGCGGGCGAGAAGTTCGCGGACGGCGCGGCGTCCCTCTTCGCCGTAATCGAGCGTCCAGCGGTTCACGTACATGCCGACGAATTTATCGGCGAGAACCGGGTCCATGTCGCGGGCGAATTGCAGAGCGTATTCGAGAGCGGCCTCGCGGTGCTCGAGGGCGTAGCTGACGCTTTCGCGGATGATGCGCGCGACCTGGCGGCCCATATCGTTGCCGAGGCTGCGGCGAATCGCATTGGCGCCGAGCGGAAGCGGGAGACCAGTTTCCTCCTGCCACCACTGGCCGAGATCGACCACTCGGTGCAGCCCGATCTGCGAGAAGAGCAGCTGACCTTCGTGAATCAGCAGGCCCGCTTCGACTTCCTTGTTGCGGACGGCGTCGAGAATCTTGTCAAACGGCATGGTAACGGTCTCGACGCCGGGCTCGAAGAGCTTCAGCGCGAGATACGATGTGGTGAGCTTGCCGGGGATGGCAATCTTGCGGCCCTTGAGGTCGCCCTTTTTGATCGCGTGCGAGGAGATGACGATGGGACCGTAGCCCTCGCCGAAGCTGGCGCCGCAATCGAGCAGCAGATATTTGTCGGCGACAAAGGCGTAGCCGAAAAAGCTGACGGCGGTGACGTCGTAGGTCTCCTTGTGAGCCTCGTGGTTCAACGTCTCGATATCGCAGAGGACGTGGTTGAACTTCACTCCGGGCAGGCGGACCTTCCCCGTGGCCAGGGCGTAAAACATAAAGGCATCGTCACTGTCCGGTGAATGGGCCAGCTGCAGAGTGGTCGTCATCGGTGTCGCGGCGGGTGTCGACATGTTTTTGACCATCCTGGCGCTCAGAAGAAGCTCACGGTCGATCGGTCCGGAGACACATTACTCCAAGCTCTGTGTGGCCTGGCCTGTGAACTGAAAACGGCGTCCGGAGTGTGCGCTTTCCTGTGTGAGTGCCGTAGTTCGAGCGGGGAAAGGATACCACACGGTAACGCCGCGCGTACAGATTCAGGGGAAGGCACACCTGTGGAAATTGGAGGCGATGAAGCTCGGCGGATGGCGCGGCGGGGCGTTCGTCCGGTAGAATGCGTGGCGGACGGCCGACCCGCCGGGACGTGGTTCCCGTGTGATCTCGGAGACAGGAGAGTTCCCTGTGCCATCATTTGCTGGTGTGGATTTTCTGGAGTTTGACTCGTTGTTGAGCGACGAGGAACGCCTTGCGCGGCAGACGGCACGGAAGTTCGTCGACGAACAGCTGCTGCCGATCATCGTGGAACACGACCGCGCGGGGACGTTTCCGATGCAGCTCGTGCCCGCAGATGGGCGAGCTGGGATTTTTCGGCGCGAACCTGAAGGGCTACGGATGCGCCGAAATGTCCAACGTGGAATACGGGCTCGTGACGCAGGAGCTCGAGCGCGGCGATTCGGGGTTGCGCAGCTTCGTTTCGGTGCAGTCGGCGCTGGTGATGTATCCGATCCATGCCTTCGGCTCGGACGCGCAGAAGGAAAAATGGCTGCCGCTGCTGCAACAGGGGAAAGCGATCGGCTGCTTCGGCTTGACCGAACCGCAATTCGGCTCGAATCCGGGAGGGATGCTAACGCGCGCGGTGAAGAAGGACGGCGGCTACGTCCTCGACGGCGAAAAGATGTGGATCACAAACGGTTCGATCGCGGACGTCGCCGTGATCTGGGCGAAATGCGAAGACGGACGCGTGCGCGGATTTCTGGTCGAGAAAGGGACGCCGGGATTCAAGGCGTGGCAGATTCATGGCAAGCAATCGCTGCGAGCGTCGGTGACATCCGGGCTCGCGATGACCGGATGCAAAATTCCCGCGGAGAATCTGCTGCCGGGCGTCGAGGGGCTGAAGGGACCGCTATCGTGTCTCGACCAGGCGCGCTACGGCATCGGCTGGGGCGCGATCGGCGCGGCGATGGCGTGTTACGACACGGCGCTGAGTTACGCGAAGCAACGGAAGCAGTTTGGCGACAAGCCAATCGCGTCGCACCAGCTCGTGCAGGAAAAGCTGGCGTGGATGATCACCGAGATCACCAAGGCCCAGTTTCTGGCGATGCAGGTGGGCGGCTGAAAGACAAAGGGCGGGCGCATCCGTCGCACATTTCCATGCTGAAGATGAACAACGTCTGGATGGCCCGGGAAACGGCTCGGATGGCGCGCGAGATTCTCGGCGCGAACGGCATCGTCGAGGAATACGGCGTGATGCGTCACATGAACAACCTCGAATCGGTCTTTACCTACGAGGGCACGCACGACATCCATAAGCTGGTAATCGGCGAGCGGATTACGGGGTGTGCGGCATTCGTGTGAGGACGAGCATGCGCCCCAGGGAACGCTTTTCCTTTCCTGCGATGGATGCTATATCGGCGCTGAACTACAATTGTGCGAATCGGTTTCGGCTGAAAATCACCTGACATGCGGGGGCGTTCATGGAACACGAACTGAGCCTGGAATTTTTGCGCGTTGTGGAGCAGGCGGCGATTGCGTCGGCGCGAACGATGGGCCTGGGCGACGGCCACGAGTCCGATCAGGCTGCCGTCGAAGCCATGCGCACGGAGATGGATACCGTCAGCATGGACGGAACGATCGTGATCGGCGAGGGCGAGCGCGACAAAGCCCCCATGCTCTACATCGGCGAACACGTGGGTCTGGCGGCGCGCGACAAAAAACACTTGTATCCCGCGGTGGATATCGCCGTCGATCCGCTGGAGGGCACCAACCTCTGCTCGAGTGGCGCGCCCAACGCCATCACCGTGCTCGCAGCGAGCGACAAGGGCGGCTTGCTCCACGCCCCCGATCTTTACATGGAAAAGATCATCGTCGGGCCGCTGTGCCGGGGCGTGGTCGATCTCGATGCGCCGCCTGAACACAACCTGAAAGCCATCGCCAAGCGGCTCGACCGCAAGGTGAAGGACCTGGTGGTGACGGTGCTTGAGCGGCCACGCCACGAAAAGCTGATTCAGGATATCCGCAAGACCGGCGCGCGCATCCGGCTCATACAGGACGGCGATCTTTCGGCAGGAATCAGCGCCGCGGTTTCGGATATGGGCGTCCACGCTGTGATGGGAATCGGCGGCGCGCCCGAAGGTGTGCTGACGGCAGCGGCGTTGCGTTGCCTGAACGGGCAAATCCTGGCCAGGCTCGTGATCGGCAAGGGGGAACACAGAGAACGCGCCGCCAAGATGGGCATCAAGGATCCGAAGCGGATTTACGACACGCACGAGCTGGCGCCGGGCAAGAAAATCATCTTTGCGTGTACGGGAGTCACGCCCGGGGGCTTGCTGCGCGGCGTGCGCTTTTTCGGCGGCGGCACGCGAACCCAATCTTTGATTATGACGCTCGACGAGCGCGAGATTCGGTTCATCGATTCCGTCCACATCGAGAAGGGCGCGAACGCGAACGATGTCCGCGTGCGTTTCTACTAATCCAATACGTAAGGCGAGATCGTCCGAGAAAAAGTTCGGCCCTGGCGCGCATGGCGACTTTCGTCCGGGCGTGACAGGGCCGATGAGGGCGTGGCGATGGCCGCGCGCCCGCGCAGCGAGACGCTGCTAGCGGTTCAGCGCGGTGGCCGAATGACCGCCGCCGGCATGCGTCTGCCGTCGGGGTATGCCGTGAGGCACGCGCTCGACCGCCTGCGGTGCGAGCGGACGTATCTGCTGGTTGGTGCTGACATGCTCGCTGATGGCCTGCAGCCTTTTCAGGATGCCCTGCCATTGCGTCCAATCGAGCTGGCGCAGGAACGGCCGCAAGCCCTGAATGAACGGGTCTTCGAGCACTGTCTCGCCATTCGTCTCGGGAACGAAGAAGCGGTTCAGACCGACGCCCAGGGCTTCGGCGATCTTCTCAAGCGTGCCGAGGCTGGGAGTCATCTGCCCGCTTTCAATCCGGGACAGGTACGAACGCGAGACGCGCGAGCGAGCTTGTAGCTGGCTCTGGGTCATGCCTCGAGATTCGCGCAATTGCCTGATGCGCTGGCCGATGTTCTCGACAGTTTCGCGATTCGGCCAGTTCTCAAACAATTGGCGGTCATCCCCCGGTAGATCTGTGGGCGACGGCGTCGGAATGACAAACGTCACCTTAGGGGGCAGCAGACGAAGGCAGCGTCGGCAGTTGCCTGTGCGTGTACGGTATTGGACCAGTCCGCAAACATCACAGCGGATCACTTCCCGATCGAGTTCCATGCTGGCTGCTATACCTTCTTTTTCCGCCACCGGTTCTCCTCGCAGACTTTTCCGGCGATGCGAAGGGGAGGAACAGTACGACGATCAGGGGGAAGGCAGGAACTAGGCGCGCGAGTGATTTTCCACAGGGTGCCAATTCTTGTCAAGCCCTTTTTTGTCTCCAGCGACATATTTTAGCCCCTAGCGACGAAGGATGGCAACCATTTGAGACGGAGAGATGCGAGGCGTGTCTCTTTTTGCTACGATTCGATGGGGGCCTCATTGATCTCGAAGATAATCAGAAATTTGCTTGCATTCTTGGTGGTCGCACTGTGCGCGGCGCCGATAGGGAGCTTCGCAACAGCCGGGCAGGGCCACGGCGCGTGGACGCTCGAGAGCATTTTGAAGGAACTGGACGCCGAAGCCAAAGATTTCCACAGCCTCGCGGCCGACGTGGAGCGCACCAAGGTCACCGTGGTCGTGAACGACCGCTCGACCGAGATCGGGACGATTCTAGTCCGGGGCGACAAGATGCTGCTCGACATGAAGACGCCCGACCCGCGCACCATCCTGCGCACAGGCGACACGCTGTACGTTTATACGCCCGGACTGAAGCGCGTCGAGGAATACAACCTAGGGAAGAATAAGCAGGCCGTGGAGCAGTTCCTTCTGCTCGGCTTCGGAACGGCAGGCGCAGAGCTGCGCAAAGGCTACCTGATCACCGTGATGCCCGAGGTCACCCTCGGCGACCACCGGACCGTGGAGCTTGAGCTGACGCCGAAGTCGGATGCGGTCCGCGCCCAGATATCGAAGATCGAGATCTGGCTCGATGAATCCACCTGGCTGCCCGTGCAGCAGCAGTTCTTCGAGACGGGCTCGGGCGATTATTCGATCGTCAAATATTCGAAGATCGTTCGCAATGCGCCCGTGCCGGAATCGGATTTCAAGCCGCATTGGCCCAAGGGCACCGAGAAGATCAAGCCGCAGGGGTAGAGGATAGGCGGCAAGTCGTTGGTGGTAGGTGGCAGGTGTCAGACCGCGTCCAATCCCAGGTGGCGCACCCGTTGCTGCGCGCTTCACTGGCCCTCAGCCTCGATGGCTATATCGCCAATAAGGACGGCGGCGTGGATTGGCTCAACCCGTTTTTCTCCGACGAAATGGACTTTGGCGGATTCATGAAGGGCATTGGCGCGGCGGTGATGGGGCGCAAGACCTACGACATCGTCGTCAGCGGCATTCTCGGCCCAATGCCGCCGACGAACTACCCCACGTACGTGCTCACGAAACGGCCGATGCCAAATCCTCCCGCGCGCTACGAGCCTTTCGGCGGCAGGCCGGGAGAATTGCTCGGGCGCCTGCGCGCCCATCTGGCCAAGAGCGGCAAGGACATCTGGCATATGGGCGGAGGCGAGTCGATTGAAGCCTTTCGCGTAGTGGGGCTGGTCGACCGCCTAGAGCTCAACGTTATTCCCGTGCTACTTGGCGAAGGCGTTCCGCTTTTCCCGCGCCATGCTCGCCGCGAAGAACGCTGGAAGCTCGCCAGGCATCGCGCCTTCAAGAATGGCGTCGTGGAGTTGTGGTACGAGAACCAGGCGGGTTGACGCGCCCGTGTCGGAGGACTAGGCTTTCAAGCGGGGAGACTCTGGGCGGAATTCCCATGAAAAGCGCCACGATTGCGAACGCGGTCCAAACAAGCTCGGCGGCCGAGCTGAGGCGGCACCTCTTTTACGAGACCTCGCATTCGCCCGCGCTCGCCGACCTGGTGGGCTACGAAAAGGCCAAAGACATCATCGATTTCTGCTTCATCGCCAACCCCTATTACCCGACGCCCGAGATGCTCGAGGATCTGCAGCGCAATCTCCCCAATCTGATCAAGTCCTATCCGTCCAGCAATCCGCTGATGAGCCAGAAGAATCTCGCGGCCGTCCTGCACGTCGATCCCGAGCACCTGATCATCGGCAACGGCGCGACCGAACTGATCGCGCTGATCAACATGACCCTGATCGACCGCATCGCCGTGCCCGATCCCCACGTTCGGCGAATACATCGAAAAGATGAAGGACCAGCGCGACGCCGAGCTCTACCCGCTCGATCCCGAACGACGGCTATCGGCCTTCGTCTCGACGATTATCTTGCGTGGGTCCACCAGCGAAATCTCGAGTGCCTGCTGGTGATCAATCCCGGCAATCCGACCGGCCAGTTCATCCCGCTCGAAGAGATGATGGACTTTCTGCGCCGGGCGAGCGATTTGGAGCTGGTGATCGTCGACGAATCGTTCATCGACTTTGCGGGAGATCCGATTCCGAGCCTGCTGCCGATGGCCGACCAATTCACGAATCTGCTGATCGTGCGCAGCATGAGCAAGCACTGCGGCGTGCCGGGCCTGCGCCTGGGATATTGCTACAGCGCGAATCTTTTCGTGCTCAACCGCCTGCGCCGCTTCATTCCCACGTGGAATCTGAACACGCTCGCACAATATTTTCTGTCGCTGCTGCCGCCGACCGACGCCGCTTATCACGAAGGCCGCAAGCGATTGATTGCGCGATGTTCGCTGGCTCTACGGCGCGCTGCGCGGCGATCCCCTCGATCTGAGGTGTATCCGACCGGCGCCAATTTCGTGCTCTTCAAGATCCAGCAACGGCATGACGGCCACCGAACTTCAGGCGCGCCTGCTCGCCGAGCACCAGATGTACGTGCGCGACTGCTCGAACAAGCTTGGCATGGACGCGTTTCACATTCGCGTCGCCTCGCAAGGCACGCGAGAAGGACGCCCGGCTGGTGGAAGCGCTCTCGGCGCTCATGCGCTGAACATGCGATGAAGCGGCCCGTTGTCCTCGTCGGCGCTCGCCGGACCACCCGCAAGAACAAGTTCATCGATTACGTGGGCGAATTTCATCTCGAGCTTCTGATCCGCCTGCGCATTTTGCCGGTGATGGTCCCGGTGGTCGACGGCACGCCGGCGTGCCTGCCGCAATACATGGAAAACATGGACGGCCTGCTGCTGGTGGAGGGCGAAGACATCGAACCGAAGCGTTTCGCCGCGCGAAAGGCCAACTTTCAGTACCTGGAGAAAACGCATCCGCTGAAGGACGAGATCGAAATCCGGCTGCTGCGCCACGCCCTGCGCCGCGGGTTGCCGATTCTGGGCATCTGCCGCGGCTCGCAATTGATGAATGTGGTCTGCGGCGGCACGCTCTACGGCGACGTGCAAAAGGAAAAAGGCTCGCATCGCCCACACATCGACTACCACAATTACGACACGTACCGCCATCCGGTTTCCGTCGTTCCCGGCACTCCCCTCGCGCGCTGGTATCGCCGCAAGAATCTGCGCGTGAACAGCTATCATCACCAGGGAATTCGCGAGCTGGCGCGACGCTTTCGGCCGATGGCGCACGCCGACGACGGCCTGATCGAGGCCTACTACGATCCCGAGGGCCGCGTTTGTGGTGGGACTGCAATTCCATCCCGAGCGCATGCTGAAGGAGTACGCCGGAAATTTGGAAGTGTGGAAGGCCTTCGCCGCCGCCGTGCATCGGGCGCACGCAGCATCCTCGTAGAACTTCCAGCCCAGGAGTCACGGTGCTAGGATGAGCGGCTCTAGATTCGAGGCATACATAAATGTCGCAGGACTGGGCTTCATACTTTACAAACGTTAACGGCAAGCTGGCCTCGATCCGACTCGACCTTGGCGTCCGCGCGGGGGTTCCAGACCGGGACCGGCCGTGGCTACTGTGGATTTGGGTTTACTTCAATCATCCCCGTCAGGATGGCCTTTCGAGCGACGAGGAGTCAAAACGGCTATGGTCGTTGGAAGATGCTCTCACCGCCGCCCTGCAGAACGCCACGAACTCTGCGTTCGTTGGCTGCATAACGACGGAAGGGCGCCGGGAGTTCTATTTCTATGCCAAGACACCGAAAGGTCTAAAGGAAACAGCAAGTCAATGTATTGGGCTGTCTCATGGGTACGAGTTCTGGTGCGAGGCAAAGGAAGATCCGAAGTGGGCGCAATACTTGGATGTGCTCTATCCCTCCGAGGAGCAACGCGAGCTTATCGAAAACCGACGGCTGATGGATCTGATGAAGCAGAGGGGAGACAAACTCGAGGGAACAAGGGATATGCGGCATTGGTGCAACTTCAAGGATTCGGCCTGTCGCGACGACTTCCGCCGTGCCGTCCAAGCCTTAGGCTACAAGGCCGAATCAGAATATCAGAACGAGAAACCGGATACCGAGTTCGCATACGTCATCTGCATAGTGAAAATGCAAGAGATGACCCGACGTGCCGTAGACGATGCGGTGATTCAACTGTTTCGGACGTGTAAGGTCGCCCGCGGTGACTACACCGGATGGGAATGCGAATTGATTACGGATGCGCCATCCGAAACAATTGGTCGAGGTGAGAAACCGGACGACAGAACGGCACCGTGACCCGCTACACCTTGACTGCTCTCGCTCCTCTCGCCGAGTTAGCTTCGTGATCGAGCAGCGTCTGTTTGCGGCCGATGCCCCAGCGGTAGCCGGCGAGATTGCCGTCCTCGCGTACGACCCGGTGGCACGGA
This sequence comes from uncultured Acidobacteriota bacterium, assembly GCA_963814735.1. Classification (GTDB taxonomy): domain Bacteria; phylum Acidobacteriota; class Terriglobia; order Acidiferrales; family UBA7541; genus Palsa-295. The sequence continues at coordinate 56,636 of CAWFEC010000005.1, forward strand.
ACCACGACCGATACAGGGTTCGTGGCGCAGGCTCGCGCGACCGCACGAACCGCCGCCGGATTCCCGATGGCACGAGCCACTTGGGTGTAGGTACGCGTCGCGCCGTAGGGGATTCGGCGCAGTTCTTCCCACACGCGGCGCTGAAACGCCGTGGCCTGCACGTCGGTGGGCAAGTCGAGATGAGGCTTTTGGCCGCGGAGGTGCGCGAGGATTTTCTCAACCCATTCGCCTAGGCTGCCGGGGCCGTTGTCGTCTCGGCGAAGCTCGGCGCGCGGATATTCCTTCTCGATGGCGGTGCGCAGCGTGGCGTCCGACTCGCCAAGATACAGGGCGCTGACGCCGCGTTCCGTGGCGCCGACCAGGAGGCGGCCGAGCGGCGAATCGACGATGGTGTAGTCGATGTGCATGCCTTCCCCGCCCCGGCGGTAGGCGGCGGGCGTCATGCCGAGGTGCGATGGGGCGCGTTCGTAGAGGCGGCTCGAAGAGCTATATCCAGCTTCGTAGAGTGCGGTCGTCACGTTATCTCCTTTTTTCAGACGCGATTTCAGGCGGCGCATGCGCTGGGCGTCGGCATACTGGCGCGGCGTGATGCCGATCGTGGCGCGAAACGCGCGTTCGAGTTGATGTGTGCTCATGCCGGCGGATTGGCTTAGCTGAGCGAGCGTCAGGCGAGCGTCGGGATCGGCGAGAACGCGAGCATCGATTTCGCGGCATACGCGCGCGACCGCCGCGCTTCTCGGATCCGAAAGCTGAACGGTGCGCGGGCGGCAGCGTTGACAAGGACGAAATCCCTTCTGCTCGGCGGCTTCCGCAAGCGCGAAGAAAACCACCTGCTCGCGCCGCGGCTTGCGCGACGGGCACGATGGGCGGCAGTAGATGCCGGTCGAGCGCACAGCGTATACAAAGGCGCCGTCGGCGCTGCGATCGCGAGATTGAACGGCATGCCAGCGCCCCGCGCCATCAAAGTTTTCCACAGCCCGGTTTCTTGCAGCGGCATTCGATCTCATTCCGAGTTCGCCTCAATTTCCCTTACGCCGTCACAGTAACGCATTCCGAATCGCGCCACTATCCGATTCTCGCGGTCAAAATTTCTCGCGACGCCAGGCGGGGGTCGCCTCCGGTGTACGGCGCGCGAAATTTGATGGCATCGAGAACGCACTGATTCTAAGGAACTTACAGAAGACAGTACTGGGACTCCTGCCACGTATAGTAAGCAAGATGCAAATAGTCTTGCCCCTGAGCCTACGGGGGTTAATCATACGGCACCAGCCCGGTGTGCCGGGTTGACGCAGGTTTTCGCCTCCCTCATATTCGGAAAACCTGCCAGGGGTCTTAGGGGTAGCTGTTTCAGGGGTACTTGGGGAGAGGTCATGGGAGCTGCACCGGAACGGAACGGCCAGCACGCCGCATCATCTCCATTACGCATACACGAAGTTGAAAATCGCACTGAAACAATCACAGCCATCTCAGGCAAGCCGGGGCCGCGACGCTTTCTGCGCGTTCCGACGCACGCGATTGGCGTGGCGGCGGAGCGCAGACGCTATCCGCGCGCCAAGCTTTCGCTGCCGCTGGTCCTGACGCGCGTCGGCGACTACCAGGAGCCAGAACCGGTGGCGCTGGTGACGCGCAACATCAGCTCGAGCGGCGTCTTCTTCCTCGCGCCTCGCGAGATCGAGCCGGGGACGGCGATCGAGCTCGAAGTGGCGCTGATCGAGCGGCCGGCGGGATTCGGCCGCGTCCAGATGTGCACCGCCGCGCATATCGTCCGCACCGAAGAAACGGACATGCCGGGCTGGCGCGGCTACGCCGCGAGCTTCGACGATTTCGCCCTGAAGCGCGACGACGTGATTCCCCTGCGCTATCGCAGCGCCTAGTTAAAGCTGGCTGGCAAATTCTCGCAGACCTTACACCTGCACCGGCGCTGAAGCTCGCCCGTCTATCCGTATCTGATACGATTCCCTGCTGTGAGCCGAACGCAATTCCATGCGCGCATCGTCCTGCTCGATTGGGACGGCACGCTGCTCAATTCCTACGCCGCGGATTCGCGCGCGTACTTGGCGATGTTTCGCGCGCTCGAAATCAAATGGGGGCTGGCGGAACTCAAGAAACACTATTCGCCGGACTGGTATCAGGTTTATCGAGCCGCGCAAGCTGCCGCGAGCGCGGTGGGCCGAGGCGAATCGCCTGTGGCGGGCGGCGTATCTAGCGGAGCATCCTCCCCTGCTGCCGGGGGCGCGGGGCGTGATTTGCGCTCTCGGAAGGAATTTCACGCTGGGAATTGTCACCGGCGGGAGCGGCGACCGGGTGCGCCCGCAAATTAGGGCTTTCGGTCTGGCGGACTATTTCTCGGCGTGCGTCTGCAGCGAAGACGCGCCGCGGAAGAAACCGCATCCGGCGCCTCTGCAACGCGCGCTGAAACGGCTGCGAGCTGACCCGGAAGAGTGCGTCTACGTGGGCGACGCGCCGGAAGATATCGAAATGGCGCGACGTGCCGGCGTGCGCGCGATCGGAGTGCTCGGGCCGTTCCCGACGGCCGAACGATTGCGCGGCGCAAAGCCGGAGTTGCTGCTAGAGTCGATTCGCGACCTGCCGCAACATTTGTGCGCACGCGAGTAAGCGCCGGTCGCCTTTGCTTTTCTCTGCGCCCTCTGCGGTCAAGGGTTTTGATCTCTCGGGCGGCGCTATTTCGGAGGCGGCTGCGAGGAATCGGGCGCGCCGGAAGCCGCGGCGGGCGCTGGCGCCGGATTCAACTTGAAGTCAGTGGAGTGAATGACCATGCGCAGATGGATCTGGTCGCCGCCGTTCGAGTCGTTAAGATAATCATCGGAGCTGACGTAGGTCGGCAGCCAGTATTTCCCCTGAAAATTCTCGCGGTAGACATCAAAGAGCGAAAACGGAAGCTTGATGCCCGCATCGGCGAGTTCGCTGACGAATTTGCCGTAGGTTTCGACGATGGCGAGGTCGTGATCGTCCACATTGATCACGCCCTGAAAGAACAGCCGCTTGCGGCTCAGCATTTTCGGCTTCACCTGAAAGACGTACGTATTCAGCTGATCGAGCTGCTGCTGCCCGGCGTAGAGAAAATCGTAGTTGCCGATCTGGTCGGACGTAAGAAAGAAAAGCGGGATGGTGATCATCGTATTCACATCTTCGAGCGAATAACTTTCATCCTTGAGCGTCGAGACGGGCTCCTTTGAGACCCGCCAGTAGCGCTTGCCGTCGGGCCGCGTGTATTCAAGCCCGGTAACCGCGAATTTGCCGCCGAGTCCTCCGATCTCCTCGATGCGCACCGTCTGCGTGAAATCGTAGGTATCGTAAACTTTCTTGGCGATGTCTTCGTTGGCCGCAAATCTCTGAATGATTTCTTGCACGGGGATCGGCGGCGGACCCGGATGCGGAACAGAGGGAATGCGGTTGATTTTGTACGTGGGCGGAGCCGGAATGGGGCCCTGGCTGTCGTCCTGCGCGCGCACGGGCGCCGCGATGGCACACAGCATGCCAAGTAGAATCGCGACAAGGGCGGATCGGCGCATCACGAAATTGGATGCCGGGCGCGGCCCGAGTGTTGGGCGGTAGTCGCGCGGGCAACCGCTCGAAAACTATCACGGCTTGGCTCTTGGTGATGCAAAAGATTACGGATAAAATCGGTCGTTCGGCTGTGGCCGGCAAGACTACCGTGCGCGACGAACCAAGTGCCAGGCGCTATTACGTCAGCGGGATCGTGCAAGGCGTGGGGTATCGCTACTTCGCGCAGCGGATGGCGGTGCGGCTGGGCATCAGCGGATACACGAGGAATCTGAGCGACGGGCGCGTGGAGGTTTACGCGATCGCCCCGGCGGAATCGCACGGCGCCCTGCGGGCGGCGCTTGAGCGCGGGCCGCAGTCGGCATCGGTTTCAAGAGTGGTCGAGGAAGAGATGGAGATCGAAACGCGGTTCGCGGAACGATTTTCAATCGAGTGCGACGCATAATCGGAGACGCATGGCAACAGCTGACACATCGCGGCCCAACCCGCAACGCACTCCAACGACGAAAGAGGAGACGATGGACGACCTGAAGAAACTGATCCGCGAGATTCCCGATCACCCGAAGCCGGGCATCCTGTTCTACGACCTGACGACTCTGCTCCAGGATCAGAAGGGATTTCACTCGCTGGTCGACCAGCTCTGCGAGCACTACGCCGGGAGAAAGGTCGACATCGTCGCTGGAATCGAGGCGCGCGGATTTATTTTCGCGCCGGCGCTGGCGTATCGGCTCGGCGCGGGATTCGTTCCCGTGCGTAAGCCGAAGAAGCTGCCGTGGAAGACGGCCTCGGTCACGTACCAGCTCGAATACGGCACCGACCAGCTGGAAATTCACGAGGACGCTGTGCGGCCGGGACAGCACGTTCTATTGTGCGACGACCTGCTCGCCACCGGCGGCACCGCCGCCGCCAGCATCGAACTTGTCCGGAAGCTCGGCGGCGAAGTAGTGGGCGCGGCATTCGCGGTCGAATTGAAATTCCTGAATGGCCGGTCGAAGCTTCCCGGCCTCGATGTGTTCTCGATGCTGAAATACGACAAATAATCCGGCGCAGCATACGCAATCCATCAGCGACCGGCAGATGTTGGCAAAATGAATGGGCCTGACCCTTCTCTAAAACCTACCGAGCGCTTTAGCAGCCGCGTCGAGGCGTACCGACGTTTCCGCTCGCGCTATCCCCGCGAAATCATCGCGCTGCTCGAAGAGCGATGCGCGCTCACGCGCGAGTCCATTGTGGCGGATGTCGGCGCGGGCACGGGAATGCTCGCGGAGCTATTCCTTGAAAATGGTAATCGCGTATTCGCGGTCGAGCCGAATGCGGACATGCGAGCCGCGTGCGAAGAGCTTGTGGCGCGCTATCCGCGCCTCACCTGCGTCGACGGAACTGCCGAAGATACGCGTCTCGCCGATCATTCGGTCGACTTCGTGGCCGTGGGCCGCGCCCTGCACTGGTTCGACAAGGAAAAATGCCGCCCCGAATTCGTGCGCATTCTTCGTGAGGGCGGCTGGGTGGTCCTCGCGAGCCAGGGCCCGCACACCCGCACGGAACTGGTCATTCGCGAATTTCAGACCCTTCTGAAGGAGCACGGGCTGGACTTCGCGCGCATGCGGGGACGATACGACATCGAAAGCGCAGCACGGAGTTTTTTCGCGAGCGGCGAATTCCGCGAGGCGGAATTTCCTGGCGTTGAGGAAATGACCTACGACGAACTAGAAGGTTTTATGCTGTCGCTTTCGGTGACGCCGCAGCCGGGACATCCCAGCTTCCCGCCCATGCAGCAGGCGCTGCAGGAATATTTTTCGCGGCACGAGTCCGGCGGCAAGATCCGCATGCCAATGACCTGTAAAACTCATTTCGGGCGCCTGCGCTAGCGCGGTTTGCCGCCCAAGCGCTGCCGGACGACCTCAAACAGCATCACGCCAGCGGCAACGGAAACATTGAGCGATCGCACTGGGCCACTCGTGGGCAGCGAAACCAGGAAATCACAGCGCTTGCGCGTGAGTTCGTGCAATCCCTCGCCTTCGCTGCCGAGCACGATGCCGACCGGGCCCTTCAGATCGACCTCCGTGTAGCTTTTGTCCGCGCGCTCGTCGAGGCCCACGAGCCAGTAGCCCGCCTCCTTCATTTCCTCCATCGCGCGAACCAGATTCGTCACGCGCGCCACGGGCAGATGCGCGAGCGCGCCGGCCGAAGCTCGCTCGACCGTATCGGTCAAACCGGCGGCGCGTCGCTCCGGAATCACCACGCCTTGCGCCCCCGCGGCAAGCGACGTGCGGACGATCGCGCCGAGATTGTGCGGGTCTTCGATCCCGTCGAGTAGCACGAGCAAGCCGTATTCGTTCTTCGCGCGCAGCAAGTCCTCGAGCCCGACAGCGGGCTTCGCGGCAACCAGCGCGGCGATGCCCTGATGCTCGCGCGTGCCGGCGAGCCGGTCGACCTGCTGGCGATCCTCGAAGCGCACCGGAACGCCGCGCGTTTTCGCCAGCCGAACAACAGCTTCGACGCGTTCGCCGTGGCGTCCGCGCGCGATCACGATGCGGTCGAGCGCGCGCCCGGCGGCGAGCGCCTCTTCAACAGCATGGAATCCGGTCATCCAGTTCATGGGTTCGTTGGTTTGGTTCAATCGAAGGCGGCGCAGAATTCGAGCATGCGCTGCTGCGCGCCTTTCACGGGCGCGGAAAAATCGAGCCTCGCCGCAGCATCGAGCAAAAGAATGACGCGATCGAGCTCGCCGTCCCCGGCGCGGCCCGCCAACGCGAGGCGAATCGGATAAAACAGCTCGCGGCCACGATACGGCAGCGCAGCCTTCGCGCCATCGATGATTTCCTTGAAGCGATCCGAGTCCAGATCGCCGCCGTCAAGCAGTCGGTTCGCGACTTCGCGGATCACGTCGCGCGCGCCCTCGCGAGCTAGAACAGCCTGATTCACCGGCTCGCGCACGAGCGACTGCGCGTCATAGGCGAAGACCAGTGCAAGCAGACCCGCCAGTGCCCCGCGTTCGGCGGCGTGTGGCGCGAGAAGTTCGGCGGCGTGCGCGCACCATTGCCCAAGCGCCTCGTCGGCGGTGATGTCGCGCGATGCGTCGAGCCAACCGCGCTCGCCGAGGATCGCCGCAACATCGGCGGCGTTGAAAAGCACGGCTAGAGGCGTAGCCTCGGATGCAGCGTCGAATGGCATGTGCGGTGATTCTATCGCAGGCGCGGACGAAATGGGGATGCCGGGCGCCACAACCCAGAAACGCCGAAGCAAGCTTCGGCTATAAAGAGCGGCAGCAAGTTGCCGCACTCCGGAGGGCTCAGCGCGTCGATCAGTGCAGGCGCAGGGTCGCGACGGCGTGGGCTGCGATCGCTTCGCCGCGGCCGACGGCATCGACGCCTTCGTTGGTCTTAGCCTTGAGATTGATCTCGGCGGCAGTGATGCCGAGGGATTTCGCGAGCGCCGCGCGCATCGCGGGAAAATGCGGCCCGAGCTTGGGTCGCTCGCAGACGACGATCGCATCGCAGTGAACGATCCGGAATCCGCGATCGGCAAGCAGCTTGCGAATGTGCTCGAGGAAAATCAGGCTCGACGCGCCCTTCCACTTCGGATCGGTATCCGGAAAGTGCGTGCCGATATCGCCGAGACTCGCGGCGCCGAGCAGCGCGTCGCAGAGCGCGTGGCTGAGGACATCGCCATCAGAATGCCCCTGCGAGCCCTTGTCGAAAGGCACTTCGACGCCGCCGATCATGAGCTTGCGGCCCTCGACGAGGCGATGCAGATCGTAGCCGATCCCGGAAAATGTCATCCGAGTGGCCTGTTCGTGGGTACCGTGGGAGTTGTCGAAGTCGTCGGATTTGCTGGAGGATTCCGCATCGACCTTCCGCTCCTTCGGCTCATGCTGAAGAACCAAAGCGCGACGATAACGATGATGGGCAAGAGATTGACGGCCGTCGTCCGCCAGTTGCCATCTTTACCGGTCGATACGTCAATCGACGTCCCCTGTTTCCGCAGGCGTTCCGTGAGATCCGGGATAGCTTCCTTCGGAACAGTGACGCGAAAGTTCTGTGGCGGCTCGCGAAGCTCTCCCTCCACCTCAGCCGTCGATGGAGATTCCACGATCCTCACCGAGCGCACGTTGCTCTTGTCCACCTGAGCCATGAAATCGGAGTAGCTCATCGACGACGATGGCTCGCTTGATCCCGAGCGTCTGTCGCTTTCAGCCATTTTCCAAAGCACCGTCGCCAGCACTACCATCAGGACCCAAAACAGAATCGTGCGAACCGTCGCCGACATACCCATGCGCGGCTGCTGATTAGGAACGAACGTCACACCTTCACCGCATGCCGTTCCTGCTCGAGGTAGAAACGCGCCAGGTCCATATCCGAGGGACGCGTGATTTTCAGATTCCGCTCCGAGCCGAGCACGACAAAGACCTCGTGCCCGAAGCGCTCGACGACCGCGGCTTCGTCGGACGCGCTCACGTCATCGTCCTGCGCCTTCCGAAAAGCATCGCGCAGCAGCGCATACGAAAACACCTGTGGCGTCTGCGCCAGCACGATCCGTTCCCGCGGAATCGTCGCCGAAATTAGCGCCACATCCGCGGGCAGGCTGGCGCGCTTCACTTCCTTTACCGTGTCGATCGCGGGGATGCCAAGGATGGCGGCGCCGCGCGCGCGGGCCTCGGCAATCACGCGCTCGATCTGCTCGCGCGAGACGAACGGCCGTACGGCGTCGTGTACTAGCACGATTTCTGTCGCGGGATCGACCTGCGCGAGCGCGTTCGCGACAGACTGCTGCCGGGTATCGCCGCCATGCACCACGCGAGCCGGGCGCCCAAGGCCCGCTTTCGCCACTTTATCCTGCAACGACACAACATCGTCGGCCCGCGTAGCCACGAAAAAATCCGTGATCGCGGGACACGCGGCGAGGCGCTTCAGCGTGAAGATGATGAGCGGCATGCCGTCGAGCTCGAGAAACTGCTTCGGCATATCGGCGCCCATGCGGGTGCCCAGACCAGCGGCAGGAATGATTGCAGCGATTCGACCCATTGGCGGCCTAGAAGTCTAGCGCAATTGAGGCGCCCGGCGCGAGCGCTAGGAGCGGCCTGGTTCAGGATACAGCGGCCGCGGCGGGCGCTCGCCACCCTGGCCCGGCCCGGACGGCGTCTCGGTCGAAGGAGGAGGCACGGCTCGCGGCGTCTGCTCGCCACGCTCGTCGTAGCGGCCGAAGATCATCTTCCCGGCGGTCGTCTGGTGGACCGAGGTCACGTTGATGTCGATGGTTTTGTTGATCATCTTGCGCGCGCCGTCGACGACCACCATCGTGCCGTCGTCGAGATACGCGACGCCCTGATTGTATTCCTTGCCTTCGCGCAGGATGAAAACTCGCATCACCTCGCCCGGCAGCACCACGGGCTTCAGCGCGTTCGCCAGCAGATTCACGTTCATGATCTCGATGCCCTGCAACGAGGCCACCTTGTTCAGGTTGAAATCGTTGGTGACGACCTTGGCGTCGTAGCGCTTGGCGAGCTCGATCAGCTTCAGATCAACGTCGGCGATCTGTGCGAAGTCGTCCTCGGCAATCTGGACGTCCAACTGCGGCATTTTCTGGATGCGTTGCAGGACTTCCAGGCCGCGGCGCCCGCGCTGCCGCTTGAGCGGGTCGGCCGAATCCGCCACCAGCTGCAGCTCGCGCAGGACGAACTGCGGAATCACGATCGTGCCGTCGAGAAACTGCGCCTCGGCGATGTCCGCCACGCGGCCATCGATAATGACGCTCGTGTCGAGCAGCTTCACCGAATGCCGATTGCTGCGTTCGCTGCCGAAAAGCCCGCCCAGCGCCTGCAGGTTGAGCATGTCGCCCTTGTTCGCGCCCAGCACGAGCCCGATATACGTCATCACGAGAAACACGGCGAGACTGAAGAACGAACGCGTGCTCTCCGGCATCGTCGTATGCGTGAAGATGAGCGACGTGAGGTACGCGCCCAGAATTCCGAGGATCGAACCCACCGCAGCGCCGATCAACCGGCGCAGGCTGGCTCGCTGCAGACGCGTCTCAAAAAGGATGACGGCGATTGCAAAGACGAAACCCGCGATAGCTCCGGCATAGTCGCTGATGCTGAAGGGCCGGAAATGGTATCCAACAACGACACAAACCACGGTGAAGATCAGCCGCAGCGCAAGAATGTCCCAAAAAGAGCCCGCGCGAGCTTCGTGCGGCCGGGAGGTAACAATCGGCTTGGAAGATGGCGTTTCGGTACTACCGCTGCCAGCCGGAGTCCGGCTCGGAGCGTTAAAAGGCCTGGCCATGGTTGCACCCTATGAAATGTATGAATGTACGATTCGTGACGCCCCAAAGATTTGAAAATTCTCCCCCGGCGTTATCAAGAGTATCGTCCCCAAACCGGTATCAATCAGACCGCGTGCCACAATATGAAACCGCTATGCGGCCAGTATAGCACCTGCGGTCGAGCTGGAGTCAAACGGGCGGGCAGCATAGTGGCGGGTCAGTCCACAGCCTAAGATTGGCCGTACTGAAGAAAACCTTCTCCACGCTTCTTCCTGCTATATAATCCGCGCGATTCGTTCCATGATAGCCCATATCTCAGCGAGCCCGGCCCAGGACGCCGCCTCTCCCCGTCCGCGCCGGCATTTTCTGTGCACGGCGCTATGCGTCGCCGCGCTCGCGAATGCGCTCATCCCGGCGGTCTTCTTTTCGGATGCGCACCTCTTCGGCCAAACGGACCCGCGCTACCGCGCTCTCGTCACTGCCGTGGTGCTGGCCGAGTACGGGATCGCGTTTTTGTTGCTACTCCTGCACTCCAATGTGGGCTTTGCGAGCGGCTACGCGGTCGCAACCGCCGCCGTCGTCACGCTGAGTTCCACCGCCCTCGCCATCCTGACAGTGTATTTTGCCGGCTGGACCTGGAGCGCGCTTTATGCGCAGCCTGTCATCCTCGGCGGGTTCGGATTCGCCGTCTTGGCCAACGTCGTCTTTCTCGTCGCTGGCATCCGTTACGCCCGCGCGATTCATCCGCGCCTGCACCTCGGCGGATTCTGCCTCGGCATCGCCGCCTGCCTCGCCCTGCTCTTCCTCTACATCCACATGTTCAGGTAGACCCGTGACGTTACAAGTCAAGGTGAGCTCACTCCCGAACGGCGCAGATATAGGCGGTTAATCCTAGGCCGATTGAACCAACGCTACAGGTAATAGCGCGGGACGCGCCGGCCGAGCGCGCAGAGCAAATCCGAGGTGACGGTGCCGATTTCGCGCGCAACATCCGACACGCGAATTTCGGCCTCGCCGTCGCGGCCGTAAATCGTGACGATATCGCCGAGCGCAACATCGGGGACATCGGTGACGTCGAGAGTGGTCAAATCCATCGAGATCGTGCCGACAAACGGCACGCCGCGCCCGCGCAAGAGCGCGCAACCGTGGTTGGTGCGCTGCCTCAGGATGCCGTCCGCGTAGCCCGCATTGATCACGGCAATGCGCGACGGCCGCGCTGTGACGAACTTCGCGCTATATCCCACCGGCTGCCCCGCAGGCAAGTCGCGCAGGCTGATGATCCGCGCGCGCAGCGAAAGGCTCGGTTCGACGGGTAATCGCTCGCGCACCTCCTGCCCCTTTTGCGGCGGATCGAACGATTGGTAATAGCCGTAAAGAATCGCGCCGGGGCGAACCATGTCCGCCCACGTGCTCGGCCGCGCGCAAATCGCTCCGCTATTGGCCATGTGGACGATCCCGGGCGAAACGCGCAGCGCGCGCAACCGGTCGAGGCACCGGTGGAACGCGGCTTCCTGCTCGTCCGTCTGCTGCGCGCTGAAATCCTCCGCCGACGCAAAATGCGTGAATGTGCCTTCGAGCTCGATATGCCGGCAATCGGCCAGCGCACTCGCAAACGCATCGATCTGCTCGGCCGGCAGCCCGAGCCGGTTCATGCCCGTATTGATCTTGAGATGAAATCGCAGCGGCGATTTCACGTGCGCGGCCTTCGCAGCGCGTTCGAGATTCCGCACATCCTCAAGCCGAGTCACCGTCGGCGTCAGCCCGTGGCGGATGAAGCTCTTCTCTTCCCCATGCCAAAAGCCGGTGAGCACGAGAATTGGCTTGCGGATCCCGGCCTCGCGCAGCTCGATGCCTTCGTTCTGGCACGTGACGCCGAAGCGGTCCGCGCCCGCCTTCGCCAGCGCCTTCGACACAGGGACCGCGCCCAGCCCATAGGCATTCGCCTTCACCACGGCGAGAATCTTCGGCTTCGGCCCGATATGCCGCCGAATCACGGCGAGATTTTTCGCCATCGCCTTGAGCGAAATCTCCGCCCAGAGCGGCCTGCCGTTGGTGTGAATTGATTTCCCCATTTTCGTCTAGGATGCCAGACGCGCACCACCGGTGCGACGAAAATCCGTGCCCGAAAATCGCGGCTCATCGTTTGGGTAAACATCCCGTTTTGGATGAGTGCAAGCGAGCTGCCGAGGCCCGCCGATCGGCCCGGACCGGCGCATCCCTTGTAAACACATTACTTAGATGTCAGGTTGGGCCGGGTAGGAGGCGCGAGTATTTCGTCAAATTGCGGGCGACCCGACACGCATGTGGGGCAATAGGAACAGTGGCGAGTGGGCAGCCACCAACCGCCTTTACTCTTCCACGCCGGAATTCCACGCATCCGGCGCGGCCTCTTCAAACCGCGTGTGGCGAGCAAGAAACACAAAGTTCAAAGTGCCGGTAGGTCCGTTGCGCTGCTTCGCGATGATCAGCTCAGCCTTGGCCCGGTCTTCCTCCGGCAGGTCGGTCTTATAGAAATTCGGCCGGTTGATGAACAAAACGACGTCCGCGTCCTGCTCGATCGCACCCGATTCGCGCAAATCCGCCAATTGCGGCTTGCGATCCTCGCGCTCGGGCGCGCGCGTCAGCTGGCTCAGCACGACGATCGGCACCTTCAACTCCTTCGCCAGCCCCTTGAGCGCCCGCGACATGCTCGACACTTCCTCCTGCCGATTCGTCTGCCGCCCGCTACCCGTCGGCACCACGAGCTGCAAGTAATCGACGATCATGAGCGACAGCCCGCGATCGCGCTTCAGCCGCCGCGCCTTCGCGCCCATTTCGAGAACGGTCGACGACGCCGAATCGTCGATCCAGATCGGCGCCTCGCCAAGATTCGCGAGCGCGGTGGTAACTTTGCCCCAATCGTCGCGGCTCATGTGCCCCGTGCGGAATTTGTGCGCGTCGACGCGCGCCTCGGACGCCAGTAGGCGCAGCAGCAGCGACTCCTTCGACATTTCCAGGCTGAAGATCGCCACCGGCTCGCGCTGCCGCAGTCCGACGTTTTCCGCGATATTGAGAGCGAGCGCCGTCTTCCCCATCGAAGGCCGCGCCGCAAGAATAATCAGTTCGGAGGGCTGCAGCCCGGCAGTTTCATTGTCGAGTCCCGCATAGCCCGTGGCGAGGCCCGTGATGCGGCGGCCCTCGCTGAAAATCTTTTCGAGCCGCTCGAAGCCGTCCTTGACGAGATCTTTGACGCCAATCAGGCCAGCCTTCACGCGGTCTTCGGCGAGCTGGAAGATTTTCGATTCGGCGCGATCGAGGATCACGTCCGCATCCTCGCCCGAAGCGAACGCCTGCTCCTGGATCGCCGCCGTCGAGTGAATCAGCCCGCGCAGGATCGACTTCTCCTTCACGATGCGCGCGTAGTGGTCGACGTTCGTCACGCGCGGCAGGCCGTCGGCCAGTTGCGAAAGATATGCCACGCCTCCCGCCGCTTCGAGCTCGCCTCGGCGCGCGAGATCCTCCATCAGCGTGATCGTGTCGATGGCTTGCTGCTTTTCGCTCAGCTGCACCATGCGCTCGAAAATGTGCCGGTGCTGCGAAAGGAAGAAATCCTCCGAGCGCAGCACCTGCACCGCCGCGTTGAGCGCGTGATTATCCAGCAGGACGGCGCCGAGAATGCTGCGTTCAGCTTCCAGATTTTGCGGGAGAGGTCGTTCGAGTGTGGTGTCGCTAGCCATTCGCTTTAGTTTCGCCCAAGTCCTTTTCGCGTGCAAGCGCCTTTTCGCGCAGGCACACCAACAGCAATCCGCCGCGCACGGCGACTTTTTCCTGTTTGTCGTGGCGTTTGTGAATCAACGCTAGTGCGTTCGTGCCCCGAGCGTCGAGCATTCTGCCATGCCACGCGCGCACGTCAATCACATGAGCCTGTGGATGAATGTTTATGCGGTGGAAAATCCCTAGTGTGGTGCAATGAAAAAAAGGCGCCGTAAGCACGCGCCCCTACAAACTCCAACACCTCAACGCCACTCGCGTCGTCATTCTGAGGCCGGTTCCATCGGCCCGAAGAATCTCTCTGCGGCTTCGGCGGAATCGTACGCTCTGTTTACCGTCAGTTTCACGGTGACGCCGACTTAGCAACGGACGGTATTCGACGAACAAAGTGATATCATCGATCAATCGCAAAGTAGGGGGCTGCACATGGCAGATAATCGCTCGCGTCAAGATATGCCCATGTTTCCGGGCGCGTTTCCCTCGAGGGCGGACGAGGATACGGTCGTCATCGAACAGGTGGTTGAAACAATTGCAGGGGAAACCGAGCTCGATCAAATCATCAAGGCACAAGCTTCAGCGCCGCATGTCGTTGAGCGAATGGTGAAGCTGGAGAATTGTATTTGGTCGCTGACTCACGCTTTGCTGCTTCTCCCGGAATCGATACAAGAGAAGATCGGTGCCAAAGCAGCGGTGGAGCAGGCCCGTATCCTGCTCCACAAAGGCCTTGTAATGGACCACAATCTCGAATTACCTGATCCCAGTTAACGGGCTCTTGGCCTCGGCTCCCCGTGCGATTACTCTTCCTTTCTCACCGTGAGCTTCACCGTGGCACTCACTTCGCGGTGCAACTTAACCGGAATGTCGAATTCGCCGATCGTCTTGATCGGCTCGGTGAGCGTGATCTTGCGCTTGTCGATGGTGTAACCCTTCGCGGCTAGCGCCTCGGAAATATCCGCGTTCGTGACTGAACCGAAGAGCTGATCGTTCTCGCCCGATTTTCGCGCGAGTTCAAGCGAGACGCCCGCGAGGAGCCCGGCAAGCGTCTGTGCTTCTCCCTTTTCGGTGGCTTCCTTCTTGGCAAACGCGGCCCGCATCTTCTCGAGCCGCTTCATGTTGCCGGCGCTGGCCTCGAGCGCAAGCTTGCGCGGCAAAAGGAAATTGCGCGCGTAGCCTTCGGCCACTTCCACCACTTCGCCGCGGTTCCCGAGCTTTTCGACGTCTTCCTGCAGAATAATTTGCATGATCCTGAACCTCGATAGCTTTCGTGTAGGGGCGGGTTTCAAACCCGCCCTACGGATTCCAAAAGGTTGTTTACGCTCGACTACAGCTCAGCCGCGAACGGAAGCAGCGCGATGTTCTGCGCGCGCTTGATCGCCACAGTCAGCCAGCGCTGGTGCCGCGCGCAGGTGCCCGTCATGCGGCGCGGAAGAATCTTGCCGCGCTCCTGAATGAACGGCGCCAAAATCTCGGCGCGCTTGTAATCGATGAAGTCCGCCTTATCGACGCAAAAGCGGCAAACCTTCTTCTTGCGGACGAAATTCCGCTTGCCGCGTTTTGCAGGCCCCCCGGGACGGCCTCCCTGCGGCCTCGGCCCTCCGAAACGCGGTGGACCCGACGGGCCTGCTGGACCCGAAGGCGCGCCCGCCGGCGGCCCTGACGGCGCCGCAGGCACCGAGGAAGCTGCCACGGGTGCGGGTTGCTGTGGTGCGTTTTCTTCTGCCATTCGATCTCTCCCTTGCTAGACATTATCTGGAATCTTCAAAATTTCTACGATGTTGCGGCGGCACGCTCCGGCCCGCCGGTTGGCGCAGCAGGCGTTCCGGCGCTAGGCACAGCCTTGCGCGGACGCCGAGCGGCGCGGCGCTCGCGGTGCTTCTTGAGTTTTTCCTGCCGCTTCAATTCCTCGTCGAGCCGCACCGTGAGGTACTTCATCACCGGATCGGCAACCTTCAAGCGGCGCTCGAGCTCCTTCACCACTTCGCCGTGGCTCGAACGAATCACCATGTACACGTAAAATCCCTCGCGCAGCCGCTGGACGCGATACGCCATGCGCCGGCGTCCCCATTTGTCGGTCTTCTCGATCTTCGCGCCCTTTTCGGTGGCGGCGTGTTCGATCGTCGCAATCACTTTGTCGATTTCCGCCTCGGGCGTATCCGGCCGCAGGATGAAAATCAGGTCGTACAAACGTTCTTCCATATGTCCTCTCGATTCCCCGTCTTCTACTGCTTCTCGTCTTCCTCGTTCGAAACTTTGCGGTTGAACCGCGTCATCGCCTTGCTCAAGCCCTCGGTCAGAATCACCTCGACCGCATCCGCAGCATCCACGGCCATCTGCTGCGCGATCTGCCGCTCGTCGCGCCCCATCGTACAGAGCAGATAATCCTTGCGGTCGCCCCATATCTGCGCCGGGCGGACGCCCATCCGCACGCGGATGAATTCGTCCGTGCCGAGCGTCGCGATGATCGACTTCAAGCCGTTGTGCGTGCTGTTGCGCCCGCGATCGCGAACCCGCAGCATGCCCCACGGCAAATCGATCTCATCCAGCAGCACGATCGTCTCGGACGGTTCGCATTCGTACCGCTCGAGCAGCATTCGCACCGCCACGCCGCTCAGATTCATCATCGTCTGCGGCTTGGCCAGAATCACTTCGTGGCCCGCGATCGTGCCGCGGCCCACTAGCGCCTTGCCCTCGGGACGGCTCACGCGAATCCCGCCACGTTCCGCCAGCGCATCGATCGCCAGAAAGCCGACGTTGTGCGGCGTCCACTCGTACTCCGAACCCACGTTGCCGAGGCCCGCGATCAGTCGCATATACGGCTCACCGAGGGCTCATATCGCGCTCCGAATCGCGCGTGGTCGCCCGATTCCCGCGCGCCGCCCCAAAGCGCCCCGGCTACTTCTCCTTGCCCTTCTTCTCGGCCTTGGGCGCTGGAGCTTCGGCTGCAGCCTCGCCTTCGCCCTCTTCTTCCTTCTTGCCCTTCTTGATGACTTCGGGCTCGGCAGGAGCGGCTTCGGCGGCCACGGCTGCCTCCGGCGTCGGCTCCTCTTCCTTCTTCAGAATCACGACGTGCGCCAGCACGCGAGTCTTATCGGTGAGCAACTTCATCTTCTCCGGATCGATCGGAAGATCGCCGGCGCGAAGCTGGTCGCCAATCATCAGCGGAGTCACGTCCACCTTGAACTCTTCCGGAATGTCGCCCGGCAAGCATTCGATTTCCACTTCGCGCGTGACGATTTCGAAGACGCCGCCCTGCAGTTTCACGCCCTGCGGCTCACCAAACGTGTGCACGGGAATGCTGACGCGCATCCGGACGTCCATCGCGATGCGCAGCAAATCGACGTGCAGCAGCGCGCCATTCAGCGGATCGACCTGCCAATCCTTGAGCATGGCCTTTTCTTCGGCGCCGTCGGCGACGCGCACGCTGAAGATCGTGTTGTGGCCCGATTCCGAGCGGAGAATGCGCGCCACCTGCTTCGCGTTGACGGCCAGCGCGATCGAATCCTTGCGGCCACCATAGAGAACCGCGGGAACCATGCCGGTCCGGCGGGTGCGATGCGCGGCATTCTTCCCGCGCGATTCGCGAACTTTGCCTTCCACTGTAAACGTTTCCATGTGCCTTTCCTCTGTTCCTTACCCTGGAATCTGTCATCCCGAGCCCGACTTTGGCGAGGGATCTGCTCTTCGTTTTGAGCTGCCTTCTAATTCAGATGAACAGTTCGCTGATCGAAGTTTCCTCGTGAATCGACTGAATGCCGCGCGCCAAAAGCGGCGCCACGCTCAGCACCTTGATCTTCGCCAGTCCCTTGGCCGCGTCGTTGAGCGGCACCGAATCCGTCACCACGACTTCCTCAATCGCCGATTTCTGGATGCGCTCGACGGCAGGCCCCGAAAGCACCGGGTGGGTGCACGCCGCGAAAACTTTCGTCGCGCCATTTTCGAGCAGCGCTTCGGCCGTTTTCACCAGCGTCCCAGCCGTGTCGATGATGTCGTCGATCACCAGCGCCGGGCGTCCCGCCACGTCGCCGATCAGGTGCATCACTTCGCTCACGTTGATGTCGATCCTGCGCTTGTCGACGATCGCCAGCGGCGCGTCCATCCTCTTCGCGAAAAGCCGCGCCCGCTCCACGCCGCCCGCATCGGGCGATACCACCGTCACCGGCCCGAGCTTCTTCTTCTGAAAATACTCGACCAGCACGGGCGCGGCGTACAAGTGATCCACCGGGATATTGAAATAACCCTGGATCTGCGGCGCGTGCAGATCGAGCGAAAGCACGCGGCTCGATCCCGCCGTTTCCAGCAAATCCGCCACGAGCTTCGCTGATATCGCCACGCGCGGACGGTCCTTGCGGTCCTGCCGCGCGTACGGGTAATACGGAATCACCGGCGTGATCCGCCACGCCGAGGCTCGCTTGAACGCGTCGATCATCAGCAGCAGTTGCACCAGGTGATGGTTCACCGGCGAGCTGCACGGCTGCACGACAAAAACATCCGCGCCGCGCACATTCTCGAGAATCTGGTAGCGCGTCTCGCCGTCGGAAAAATGGCCGTGTTCGGCACGGCCGCGCGGCACTCCGAGCTGCGCGCAGATCGCGTCCGCAAGGCCGACGTTCGCCGTGCCGCAAAACACTTTGAAATTGTTGCCTTCGACCAGGATCGCCCCTCCGGTCAAGCAGTCACACGCTAGTCCGTCGCAGCGGACGCGTCCGCCGTGGCGGACCAGCCCAATGCACGGCCATATTTTTCCCTGGATAGGGTTTCAACGACGAAAACCGAATCTTCCGGGAACGCACGAGCGGCTCGGCGCGCCTGCGCTGGGTTTCGGAATACTCCGAACACCGCCGACCCGCTACCCGCCAGCGCGGCATCTGCGGCTCCTCGCTCGAGCAATTCATCCTTGATCGCCTTCAATCTCGGATGACGGCTGAAAACGGGCGATTCGAAGTCGTTCGCCACGCTTCCCTGCCGGCTCCAGCACAGAGCGCAGAACGCCCAAATTCTATTGGGTTTCGCGAGTCTTGTCAATTCCGCGGAAACCCACTGGTAGGCGTCCTTCGTGCTGACGCCGATGTCGCGCGGCGAAACCACGAGGATCGTGCGCGGCGGTGCATCCGGCAAAGGATAGATTTCGTCCCCGCGATTCACCGCCAGCGCGCGCCCGCCAAATAAAAAGAAGGGCACATCCGCGCCCAGCCCCGCCGCAATTTCCATCAGTCGCGGCAGAGGCAACTCCCAGCCGGTCAATCGCAACATGCCGACCAGGGCTGCCGCGGCATCGCTCGATCCCCCGCCCAGCCCCCGCGCCACGGGAATCTTCTTATCGAGGTATGCGGATACGCTCCCTTCAAATCCAATTTCGGGGATGATGGCTCGGATCGCACGAATGACGAGATTATCGGGGCCCGACGGCACCTCGCAGCCGTTTGATCGAAGGAAGATTTGAGTGCCTTCTCCTCGTTTGGGCGTAATGGAGAGCTCAAGCGTATCGTGCAGCGAGATCGCCTGAAAAATCGTGCGCAGTTCGTGGTAGTCGTCCGGCCGTTTCCCGAGGACGTGGAGGCACAAGTTGATTTTTGCAAAAGCGGGCAGACGCACCGATCTTTTCTTCGTGGCACTCTTCGCGGCGGGCATCCGGGGAGCTTACTGCGGTTTCGTCTCGGCGGCGGGCATTTTCTGCGCGAGCCGGCGCTTCACGGTGCGGAGCTGCGCTTCGACCTCGCTGACCTTGTCCGCCTCGTAATCGGCGGGCAGCGCCTTCTGCCATGCGGCCAGCGAACGCTCCAGAATCTGCCCCGCGCGCTCATCTTGACCCATCTTCACGTAGACAGCGCCGAGGTGGCTGAGAATCGTGGGATCCTGGCCCTCGCGATCGACGGCCTTCCGACAATACTCCTCGGCCTCGGTGAGCTTGTTCTGCTTGTAGTAGGCCCAGCCCAGGCTGTCGAGATACGCGCCGTTGGCGGGTTCCTGCTTCACCGCCCGCTCGATCATCCCAGTCGCTTCGTCCAGCCGCACGCCGCGATCGGCGAGCATGTAGCCGAGATAATTCAGCGTCGGCGCGTCGTCCGGGCTCACGGCCAGCACTTTGCGGAACTCCTGCTCGGCCAAGTCATATTTCTTCTGCCGCTCGTAAATCGCGCCCTGCGTGAACCAGATCTTTTCCTTGTCGTCGGGGGTCTGCGCGAGTTCCTCGGCCTTCGCCGCTGCCTGCTCGGCGTCGGCAAACTTGTGTCCGCGCTCGTCGACCTCGGCGATATCGAGATAAATTTGCTGGTCGGACGCGTTGCCCTCGAGGAGAGTCCGCAGGAGCGCGGTTCCCGAAACGGTGTCCGACTTATCCGCATCGACCATCGCTAGGGTGATGGTGATATCCGGATCCTTCGGCGAAGCTTCGAGTGCCTTTTTCCCTTCGGCAATGGCGCGATCGAGGTCGCGGCTGTCCCGGTAGGCGTTGATCAACAGTATCTCCGCGCGCTTTTGGATGTCGGGACCAAGCTTGGTCATCTCCTGGAATGTATCAATCGCATCTGGGTAATTCTGCGCTCGCAGGTAGGCGCGGCCGAGCTGCTCGTAAAGAATTGCAAGCGCGTTCGGGCTCGCCTGCCCGCCGCCGGACTGGGTCTTGACGCCCGCGATCGAATCGCTCAACACCTTGATCGCGTCGTCGTAGCGCCCCTGATCCTCGTAGAGCAGCGCCTCGTTGTAAAGAATCTCGACGCTCCCGGGCGCGAGCTGCTTGGCATGCTGCAAATTCGATTCGGCGTCGTCGTACTGCCCGAGCCGCCGGTCGAGCTGCGCCATCCGGAGATAATTCTCCGCAGTGCCGGGTTCGAGCTCCGCCAGCTTCTTGAACTGCGCCAGCGCGTCCGCATACTTGTTCTCGGAAAGCAGCGCTTGCGCCAGGCCGTGGCGATGCCCGGGATCGTCCGGATCGAGTTCGATGGCCTTGCGGTAGGCATCTTCGGCCTTGGTATAGTCCTTCGCCTGGTTGTACGCGTCGCCGAGCAGATCGTAGATGTCGGGCGAGGCGGAATCGCCGGCGGTGCGCGTCAGCAGATCGATCGCCTCCTGCGAGCGCCCCTCGTCGATCAGCAGTTGGCTCAGTTGTTCGAGCGCGGGGCCGTTGTCCGGCTCGCGTTGGATCAGGCCGCGCAGCACCTGTTCAGCTTCCGTGTGCCGATTCTCGAAGCGGTACAGGCGCGCCAGCCACAGCCCGGAGTACGTGTCCGTAGGATCGACTTTCAGGATGGCCTGAAATTGGGCCACGGCCTTCTCGATGTTTTCCTGTTGCACGTCACCCGCGTCCATATCGCCGAGCGCTCGAACATAGATGCGCGCGAGCAGCCGGTGCGCATCGACATTGTCCGGGTCCGCCTTGAGAACTTCCTGCGCCTCGATCACTGCATCGCGGGTGTGGCGTGATTCCGCGTAGATTTCGGCCAGCCGCTCCTTCGCGACCACCGAGTCCGGATCGATCTCAAGCGCCTTCTTGTACGACGCGATCGACTGCTGCGCCATGTCCTCGCTGTTCGAGGCCGCGTACTGCAACTCCTGCAGATGCCCCAGCGTGAAATAATAGTAAGCGTCCGCGCGCGACGAGTCGCCGGCCTTCGCGGCGCCGCCCGATGGTGGCGCGGTTTGCGCCGGTGGGGACGCGGCCGGCCCTTGCGGCCCGTCAGCGGCTTGCGCCGAAGCATTCGCGGCGCCCAGCGTCGCGCCCAGCAGAACCGCCACTCCAGTTGCCAGTAATTTTGTTTTCATTGGTGGGCCAATCGAGCCATTATCGTACAGCCCTTAGGAAGCGTCAAAACATTCCCCTCAAGCACGTTCGTCGCCAGCCTCTTCCATATGCGACGCAGCCGAAGCAAAATGGGATGCAAGAGATTTTGGCATTGTCTTCGGGTCATGTTTCAGGGGACCATCGGCAAGAGAGGGATTGGGATGACCGCCGGAAAAAACTGGCGCGCGGAAGTGTGCTCGCGCGTGTGTGCGCTCGGCGCGTCGCTGGTTTTGGTGCTCGCGCTCGGCATGCGCGCACAAGAAGCGAAGGGTGCCGGCACCGCGTCTGATCCGGCGGCGCCGCCGGCAGCCGCAACGGCAACTCATCCGGCGGATGATTCCTCCGCGGCTTCGCCAGCCACCGCGCCGAAAAAGCCTAAGCATGAAGACGATACGACCGCTCCAATTCCGCCAGCCCCGGCCGCGGTACAGGCCAAGCCCACCCTGAACGATTTTGCCTGGCTCGCGGGCCGCTGGCAGGGCGCCTGGGGACCCCGAGTCGCGCAGCAAGTCTGGATGCCTCCCAAAGGAGGCGTCATGTCGGGAACATTCCAGCTCGTCGAAAACGACAGCACCCTCGTGATCGAGCTTTTCACGCTGGTCCAAAAGCCCGACGGCATCAAGCTTTACTTCCGCCACTTCACGCCCACTCTCGCCCCATGGGAAACGTCCACGCCAACCGTGCTGAATCTCACCAGCTCGACGCCGAAAGCGATCGAGTTCGATAATCCCGTTGACGGCGAGCCGAAGCGCGCGATCATCCGCAAGATCGACGCCGACACCTACATCTCGCGCTCCGAGATCGTGCCCGAAAAGGGCGATACGCAAATCATCGAAATCACCTACCACCGGCAAAAGGAAGTCGCCCCGGCAAAGCATTGAACTGCGCAAGGCGGTAATCCGACCCCATTCACGACACACATAAAGGAGAACCCATGGCCTGCGAGCCTGAAATCCTGAAAACGGTCCCTCTCTTTGCCCTATTGGACGACGACGAAACCGCCGTGCTCGCCGCGCAGGTCGACCACAAGACCTTCGCCCCGCGCGAACGCATCTACAAACTCGGCGAGCCGACCGGCCCCGCCTACGTAATGATCTCCGGCAAAGTTCGCGTCACTACCGTCGACGAAGACCAGCAGGAGGTCGTCGTCGACGAGCCCGCCCTCGGCGACTTCTTCGGCTTCGCCTCCATGCTCGAGCGGACGCCCCACCAGACCACCGCCATCGCCCTCGAGCCAACCGAGTGCCTCGAAATATCCCGCGACGATATCGAAATCCTCCTCACCCGCAAGCCCCACGCCGGCATGGACCTGCTCGCCACGCTTGGCCGCCAATTCCACGCCGCCCAAGAACTCGTCCGCGGCCGCGCCAGCCGCAATCCGAATGAAATTATCGAGGAGGAGGAGACGCACGGCGAGCGCATCGCCGATTCCGTCGCCCAATTCGGCGGCTCGTGGACCTTCATCATCACTTTCGCGACCGTGATGTCCATCTACGCTCTCATCAACATCTTCCTCGGGCAGAAGGCTTGGGATCCCTACCCGTTCATCCTTCTCAATCTGTTTCTCTCCATGCTCGCGGCCATCCAGGCTCCCGTCATCATGATGAGCCAGAATCGCCAGGATAAAAAAGATCGCCTGCGCAGCGAACTCGATTTCGACGTCAACCGTCGCGCCGAATCCGAAATCCAGACCCTATCGCGCAAGCTCAACCTCCTCGACGAAAAAATCGACGACGTCGGCGATCTCCTCCGCAAAAAAGAAGCGCGCTAGCCCGATTTTAGGTCTGAGAGCACGCCGCAGCTCTAGCGCGGCATCCGTCCGGACCCTTTACGACTGTGACGCCACGACTGCTGCCGCCGAGGGTGGGAACGCGGCGCGAAGCGCGCCGACGGTGGAAGCCACAAGGCTCGGTCGAACAACGCATTGCGGAAATCGGCTGTGCAAAAAGACCGCGGACCAAAACCTCGCTTTGGCGGGAGCGACCCGTGTGTTGTGCGGTCTTGCCCCCAGAAAACGCGAATGCCGGAATTACCTGCTGTATTACTTGCCGGCGGGGATTAGGAGTGCGCCGGGAATTCGCCTGTCCAGCGTAGCGAGAATGGCACCCTTCGCGCGCGCAAGTTGAGAAAGATGGCCGTCCGTGGTTTGTTTTGCCGTCTTCACCCAGGTGGGGAGGCGCGAGATGTCGTGATCGTCAGGCAAGAACCTGAACGTCAGGACGTTCGCGGACTTTAGCCGTAGCAACAGGTCGCGGGCCTGCAAGACGGTAAAACCGTACTGCGGCGCTTGCGTTAGAACGCGGACGAAGCCCAGTTCGGTGATGGAGCAGGTGGCCAGTTCGAAGGTTTCCTTCGCCGACGAGGCGCGCACCCAAGCCGCCATTCGCTCGTGGAATTCATGCTCGAGGAATCCGAGCGCGACGAGAGCATTTACGTCCAGTAGATTGGTCATGGGAATTGGTCGAAAATTTCGCGGACCTGCCCGCTGGTCAACGGAGGGGCATGCGGTCCGGCGCTGAGGACAGGAAGGCCAGTGATGGGGTCAACCAGAATTTTCGCCTCTCGCGAACGCGTCCGTTGTGGCGTCAACATGACCCGGCCGCCTTGCACTTTTGCGTCGAGCGAGTCTCCCGGCTGAAGGCCCAGTGTTCGACGAATGGGGCCGGGGAGAACAACCTGTCCCTTGGTGGAGAGTTTGGTCTTCATGGTAAGACAATCTTACCGCAAGAGTGCGCCAAACGCAATGCAAGGATTCGCAAGCCAAGATCGGAGACATCGTACCCTCCTACCGGCACGGCAGCTTTCCCTCGCGCAGCGAAGGCTGGCCTGCCTAGCCGTAGCCCGTCTTATGGGCGAAGGCTGGTGGGGCTGGGGAGAGTCGAACTCCCGACCTGCGGTTTAGGAAAAGACTGACCTGTAGACACTGTCGTGTGTTATCAGTCTGTTAGGAGAAGGTAAGACTTGGTAAGTCGTGGTAATTCGGCCCTTGAAAACCCAAAATAGGGATCGCTTAGGGACCGATGGTGGGGCGGGCGAGACTCGAACTCGCAGCCTAAAGTTTAGGAAACTTTCGCTCTATCCACTTGAGCTACCGCCCCGTCAGAGACGATCTTACCATCACTTCTTCGGCGGCGGAGCTTCGATGCCAGTGTAGCTACATGTCGAACAGCGCCTCACCACCTGATGCGTGGGCAACGTGACGATTGCATGAAGTGTTAGCCTGCTGCAATTCGGACACTCGTTTCCGCGTCCCTTTCCAACGTCAGATACTGGCTGGGAGAAGCCCCAACCGATGTACGAACATTCGGTGCATTCCAGATAGCTTCCCTTGTCTCGATACATGAGCCTGCCACAATTTGGACACTTACTTCCTCGACCTTTCGCCATGAGGGCTGGTTCCTCCTGGACCGGGATTATACGCCAAGAAGCAACTATCGCGGGAGTTAACTGCGGCAGTCTGTGTTGCTTCCGGTATAGCCAGTCATCCAGACCAGGTATGCTTACTTTGCAAATGGAGAGGACAGGCGAAGGGTTAGTCCGGCCCCATGATTTGATCCCGCACAAACGTCAAGACGTAGCCGACTATCAGCCCCAGGAGAAACGCAAAAGTCGAGCCATCAATTTTACCGAAGTAGGTTAGAACTGCTGCCACAACCACGATTGCGATAACAACCGAGATTGCAACCCACGCCATGTGCACCTGAAAACGAAGTTCTTCCTTGATGCCCTTTTGACGCTCCTGCATCGTGCTGGTGATGAGGTCAATGATTGGTTTTACCCGGTCAGCAACCGCGTTGATTAGGTCCACCAGCGTCGGTTGAGCGGCTCCGGGAGGCGGAGGCGGTGGGGTCGGTCCAGGTGGTGTAGGTTCAGGTGGTGGTCCGATGTCAGGCATATCGGCCTCCTACTAAATGGAAAAGGCCGAGATGTCTTGAGCATCCCGGCCCTGAATGTGTTGGAAACGACTACGCCTTTGACATACCCACTCTACTGTGTGACGCGGGTCTGTGTCAATAGTAAGGAAGTTTGGTCGGAGCGCCCGTAAAACTGGCGGAGGACGATGGATTTGAACCATAGCGGCTGCTCAAGCAGTCGCTCCGACGCTTGTCAAAGGCGTGTCCAGTTCCCAACTGGCAACATCCTCTGAAACAAACCCGCAATTGCGCCTAATCTTAGGCGCTCCGCCTGGGCCATAGGTCCAGCGCGCCTTTCGTGCCACGAGGCGCGGTACGACAGGCGCTTGTCCTTCCTCCCGTGTTGCTTGGACGCTGCTGGTCAGGAGGAAAGCCGACATGGAGTTAACACCGAAGCTGAACGAGAAAGTTATGGCCGCGATTTCCAAGGCCCTCAAAGGCCTGAGTCCGCGGCCTGCGGTTGATCGAATCGTGACCGCCCGCACGTCCGGTAAGTGGACCCACTACGTGCAAGTCTTGCTGGCCTATTCCCCGAAGGAATTTGGTCTGGCGTACGTCAACCTCGACAAGCCGAGCGAGCCGAAGGTGAAAGTCCATGACGCGAAGTCGAAGGCCGGGAGGTTTGCGACGGCGAAGGAACTCAAGCGACTGGCGAAGGCGGAGAAGCGGCTGGAACGGGCTGAGAAGGCCGAGCCGAAAGCGAAGGTCACACCTGTCGTCGAAGGCTGCACCACGAACAAGAAGGCTCCGAAGGCGAAACCGGAGGTGAAATCGTGAGCGAGCCAACCATCGCGACAGCCCAGGCTCAGAGTCCGGCACCGCGCGGTGAAACACCAGCCCGCGTCCTCGATGCCGAGATCGTACTTCTCTCACCGCTCGCCCGTGCCTTCCATCAGGCGGTGATGCACGCCATCAGTTCCGGTGCGCCGACGCACGTCCGCCTGCTCATCGGACCGATCAAGAATGCCGTTGAAGTCGCGAAGCACTGTGAGGCCGAGTTGCAGTTGGTCCTCGGGGTCGCCGAACGGTACCTGGAGCTGGTTGCTGCGGAGGACCAAGGTGTACGCGAGTGGGGCCGGATGTGCGCGGCGAAGCCATAAGCCAAGTTTACCCTGGGAGAAGCCCGGCGCTAGTACAGGCCGGGCTTTTTATTTGTGCGTAGACGCCAATGGCCCGGCCGTCTCGATGGTCGAGCCACCTGAGGAAACGTCGGGCCACTAGCGGAACCTGAAACCAGCAATGGGTCGCCCTTCAAGGGTTTTCCATCGGAAAGCACGCTCAGCACATGCTGCGTGCCCTCAGCCCTTCGGTGCAAGTGTTACAAGACGGTCACGTCCGAGCACATCCTTCCAAAACCGATCAGCCACGTAGACTCCGCGGCGCTTCAGCACTATTCGAATCGTGGCAACGCTGTTGCCGAGTTCATCTCTGATCTGAGTTAGCCTGTAACCCTTATCCCACAACTCCAGGATCGCGGCCTCGTTCGCTCTGTGAGGTCCAGTCAGGAGGCCGAGTCGCTTGAGGGCACGGCGAACCGTTCCGTGATCGTGGCAAAGAATTTTGGCGATGCTCCTCGCACTATGATTCCCTTGGGTCCATAATGCCGCGATGTTGTCCTGATCAACCTTGAAGCGGCCACGGTGAGCGGGGTGCTTATATGTTTCGAAGCCAAGCTCCTCGGCATAGTCCCTGAGCATTTGCCCAACATCCTGCACGGAATCGTGAGTGACGTTGAGCTCCGATGCGATCAATGAATTCGGCCACATCAGCCGCCACGCGCGGTAGGCAACGGCCCCAATGAACGCGACGTAGCCGCCGACCTCTTCAACCGACAGGATGTTTTGATAGATTCGCTGCTGCAGGAGTGCTTGGCTGTTCTCTACCTTCGCACGCTCTTCGGCGTGCCGGGCTTTCGCCAGTTCGACAATCGTGGCTAGGTCCGGCACGAAATCGGGCGGGATTGGTTTGTAGCGAAAAGCATACCGTGTTGCAGCGTGGAGGAGAACAGCTTGCAACTGAGCATCAGAAGCGGCAAATGCTGGCAGGAACCGTCGACTCTTGGACGCTGCACGTGTCAGCGCTGGCACTGACCGCGGCTGGTATGATACTTGCTTGGCCAGTGGCCAGCAAGCTCATCATAGTCCTCAGGAGTGAGCTCCAACGTCATTGCTAGGAGGCTTTCAGGTAAATCGGGGTCAGGCGCTGCAAATTGACAGGCGATTCACCTGCAATCACGACGTCTTCATATAACACCACGCCGTAGACTGGATCGTGCAACGTCACGATGTAATATGTGCCAACGGTGTAGAATTCATCATTCGCGATGAGTTCGAAGCCCTCCGGCAGGCTGCCAGTGCTATCCAAAACGACGGTGACCGACTCGTGAACCAGGAGCCCATAGCTGCAGTTCGCGTTCTGGTTAAGAATGAATTGAACGATTGCCCCAGCCGCGGGCGTCCCGTCCGGGCCAAGAAATGTGCCTGTGATTGCTTTCATCGTCGCTCCTAGCTGCACTGACTGACGTTTCCAATCCCATCCGAATAGATCAGGTGTGCATTGGCGTCCGGCGTCACGAATATGGTGCTGTACGTGCCCACTCGAAAGGTCAGCGGGAATCTATCAATGCTCCCAGCAGCATTCTGCGTGTCGTTCTGGACGATGATCACCCTGGCCGATCCGGTCGGCAGAGTCACGTTGCGGCCAGCCGACAGCACGCCAGTGAACTTGAAAAAGATGCCACTCACGAAGTCGGTAGACGGCAAAACAAAATCCGCGTCGGTCATCACTTCGGCTTTGTTAGCACACATTGCTGCGTCGAGCGCCAGCAGAGCCGTGCTCGTCGTGATTTCTTTGAGGGCTTGAGAGGCGCTCAGCAACACTATGTCAAGGTTTGGAGTCGTGGACATGAATTGCCCTGAAAGTGTGACGTTCAGAAAACTTCAGCAGCTTCCAACTCAACTTCTGTCAGCGTCGGATTTTGCTCTAACGCTATTGCCCGTGCCTGTACTCGCATTTTGGCCTGCTCTTCGGGCGTATAGTGGCAACGCTTATTCTGAGATTGAGTCTCGTCGTCAGCCCAGCGACAGTTGCCCGGTTCATAAATGCCAAACGGATTCTTACGGTCAAGAGTCTTCCCGGCTGGCCGCCGTTTCAGATCTAACATGAAGTTAACGAAGCCGCCAGGCCCGGACCAGCGATCACACACTCTAATCCTGGCTCCGCCGTACCATTTGTTCTCAGTGTCGCGGCACCTGGCGTGCATTGCTGCCCATGTCGTATACTCGCCAGGATATTTCTTTGCTAGCCCGCGCTGCGCTGGCGACATGGTGCACAATGTTTCTTCCAACCTGCCCTTAATGCATCGCTCGTCGTGATAAACTTGTTGCCACAATCGCACTTACAATGCCACCGTACGTGTCCCCAACGATCTTTGCCATAGCGCCGGATTACGCGAAGAGATCGAAAGCGGTGCCCCTTCAGGTTTACAAAGAATGGCATAAGCCATTCAGCAGATGTGACAAAGAAAAGGGCTCCGGTTTCCCAGCCGCCCCGTGAGGTTGATCGGGAATGCCCAGCTACTAGCTGTGCATTTCAAGCAGGCACAACGGATGCGTTCCTGCATCAATGAGTGTGCTGTCAAGTCGCGCAAACGAAATGAAGCCCACTTGTGCGGTCACGGCGAAAAGTTCATCCAGCCGCATCACAACAAGATCGTCCACCTTGCGGATGACGAACTTTGTGAAGTCGCCGAATGCAACGACGCTGGCTGGCTGCCCGTGAACGAAGACGGGAAGCTTTGGTTAACCGTGTACTTGTACCCATTGATCATGTCAGGAGCGTTGTTGGCCATGCCAGGTGTCCAGAGCGGACGACCGTACTTGTCCAGCAAGTTCTGCACTTTCGCCAGGGTCAAGTCGTGCAGCATGTAACGAGCGTTGCGTCGGTAGCTCGGATCGACTCCGTGCTCCAGGTTGACGAAATCCTGTGAACCGATGCTGTTCGAGGAGGTGCCAACGCCATCGTTGGCTCCAGAACCGACGCTGATGACAGGAGCGACACCGCACTGCTCGATCGCAGTCAGGATGCCAGTCGGCTGCGAAGAGCCCGAGCCGTTGGTCAGATAGTTTTCCAGACCACGGCCGTAGCGGATGCCGAACTGATCGGCAAGCCACGTGTCGATGTCGAACGCCGAGTCCTGCAGCAACTCAACGCTGGCCTTAATCAAGCCAGAGGTGAGTTTGTAGGCGCCAAGCACGATGTGATTCGCCGTGATGTCGTCTTCACCGACGTTGGCAGCTTCACCAACGATCGTTGCAGATTGCGTAGTGTCGTTCGAAACCGGGAACGGAAGTGGCTGTCCCGTTGCTGTCGTGATGACGCTGCAGACGCCGTCTTCAAGCAAAGGAGCGTAATACTTCGTCGCTTGCTCGATTGCCTGTCTGAAGCCAGTCGGAACGAAATAGCCCAGGCCGGAATACGAGCCAACGTGCGTGAGCATCGGAGCGCCTTCCACAACGCCATCCCGGAATTCGGGAGTGGAAAGCATCCGCAACTCAGCCGCGCTGACACCCTTCTCGCCGTAGCTGATGTAGCGAGTGAACGCTTCTTCAGCTTTGGGGTTGTACTTGGACCGGCTGTGGAACGTGCCGCCAGCGGCTTCAAGTTCCTGCACCCGATTTCCGAGTCGCTCAACGTCGGCCATCGCCTTGTTGAAAGCTGAACGGTCTTCGGCAGTGATATTTGGCTTTCGCAGGATTGAAACCGCGTAGGCGTGAGCCCGCGTGCGTTCCTCTCGTGCGCTTCTTACTTCTGCGTAGTTCTGACTGATTTGTTCTTCCTTACCGTGCCGTGCCGTGTTGGCCGGAACGGGTGCTGCATTTCCGTTACCCACCCCAGCGCGTTGCTGGTTGAGGCCACTACCGGAAAATCTTGTTTAACGTGCGGGAAACTGCTGCCGCTTGAGATGTACGATACGGTTAGCTTCTAGCGTCGCTGGCGACTTGACGGTATCTTCTAGCGGGCGAGGAAATTTGCCTGTCAGATATCCAACGACGACAGCGTCCGGCTGTGCGGATGCTGGCCCCGTGAGGCTCTCAACTGGAAAGTCGTCTGAGATGCGGATTGGCCTACTCATTTGTCACCTGGGCCAGCCGCTGTTCGGCTTCAAACTTGAACTGCTTCTCGTCGGCTGCATCCAGCCTGTGGTTGCGTTGCTCCGCAAACGCAGATGCCCCGCACGGTGCACCCGTGATAGCCGCATACGCCGTATCTCGCGCGTGACGCGAATCAGCTCGCGCAACCTTACAAGGTCCGCTGAAATCTCGGCAGCCTGTTCGGTGCTAGCACCTACCGCGGATGTCAGTTTTGTCTCGAGTGGGCGGCACGGGCTTCCCACTCACGAATTTCAAAATCCATTAGATTGCTCCAATCTCTTCATCGCGGCTGACCGCCACACTTCCGTTTCAGAGTCAGGCACGTGGCCGCTCTCAAGTGCAGCAATGTCTCGCAGTATGTCGGCGCGCATCTCTTCGTGCATCTTGCGCAGAGGATCGTTACCTGCTAGATCCCTTGTCAAGACTCAGCAGCATTGTTTTCGCGTTGCGGAGTTTAACGGCAACGCTGATGTTATCTGTTGGCATTGGTTGCTTTCGAGTAGCCCCACTTTATCCTGGACCACTTGGCCGCATCGTGGCGAAGTGCTGCCACAACGCTGTCGGCGTTACGTCGGTGCTCCTCGTGGTCCGCTATCAGCTTTGATCGCAGTGGCTCGGGCAGTCTGCGACGATCTCCTCGAAGGTGCGAGATCGCACTTCAGCATCTGCCTGCTCGACATCTTGACTACCGTTGAAAAATTCCATGTGATGACACTCCGACTTAGCCCAAAGGGTGTTACATCATTCCTGGATCCGGACCCGCTGGTAACACGTCTGACGAGATCACCCCGCGCATTGGATCGTACTTTGCAGCAGTGGAAACCTACTGAACGCCGTCGCTCTTGGACGCAACGGATCCGGCTGTCAGGGGTTTACGGCAGCATCAGAGAGGCGCGCGTGTTCTTGAGTGAGCGCTGATGCTGCCTTTGCAGTAGTGGCCCTCAAGACAGTATCAAGCTGGCTGACCTTCCGGAGAAATGGGCCAGCGCGCCACCAACGCCACGTTTTAACACCGGCACATAGAGAGAAAGTCGCCAGACTGTCACTCACACCGCCACTGCAAAAACTCTAGAGATACCTGATCACGAAACTCTTGACTCGCTGACGCAGCGTTGGTGTTGCCATGTCCGGCACTCGCACAGGTGTTGCAGCAACGGCCGGTATTTCTATCTCAACAGGCCGCGACTCCCATCGCTTACAATGGAAAACTCTTGCCGGGGCCACCGCGTACATCAGATGGCACTTGCCGCAAAAGAATCCGAAGCCGCGAAAGCTCTTCGTTTGCACCGGATAGAAGCCCTGCGGCTTTTCAAGGAGTGTCATCGGGCAGAAAAGAAACCACTCGGCCCACTGTTGAGCCCGCGTGCACGGCTCGGCGGAGTAAGGCTGTCAGCAGATCGTGTGAACCGTTCCGTGAAAGCAACATCCAATTCGGTGATTGTCATTGTCGTACTCGCTCCCTAAGCGCCTGAAGCTCAAGCTGTGTACAGCCTTGTAAGATTCGCTCTCGCACGTCTTTGTGCAGACGCCCTTCGTGATGAACGGCTTGCAGCGAGTCGTCAACCATTCGTTTCCTCGGTGATCCGCTTTGCCACATGGAAGATTTCCATTGGCTCCATCGTGCGGACAGGAAGCCCTGGCCGTTCCACATAGGCTAACCCAGCTCGTCATCGCCATCTTTCTCTCCACCCGCGTCCATCTCTCGCGGATCAACTGGCTCCTGGCCGAATCGGCGTCACTTTCTTGTTAAGACCAAGCAGCAACTCAGGCATCAAGTCGGCGATGCTTCCAGGTACGATCTCGTCGTCCTTGTTGATGCGTGTCGGCTTGATGCTGTCCTTGCTTTTTGGCGTCAGGCCGAGCTGAACGAGAATCGCAACCATCTGTTTCTCGGCACCGGCTGCCACTTTGTGCCAGATGTTCTCTTTCTCGAACTGATGCGGCTGGCCATTGCTGTCAAGCCGCGTATACATCTTGACTTCGCCCTCAAGCTCCAGGCGCGAGAAGCGCCTGCCTGTGTCGATCCTGCAGCACGCAGTAGAGCTTCAGGGCTTCGACGTCGCCTTCTGTCAAGGCGCGACGTTGCTCTAGCAGGCTACACAGCCGCTTGAAGGTCTTCTTACCTGCCTGCGTCAGCCCTTTCGGAAACCGCGGGCGGCCAGCTTCGACGTAAGATTCTTCGCGCTTGAAGCGCTTCTGCGACTTCGTGCCATGCAGCAGGTGTTCGGCTTCAGTTTTCGCTGCCTGTGCCATCGTTCCTCGCAAAGTAGCAGGGCCGCGGCTGTCGGGAATGGAGGTAACCGACAGCCAGGCCAGGGATCTCGCAACTGAGTGAAGGCAGTTGGAGAAGCTTGTTGCTGCACTAAGATTTGTTTGGATGCCCATGTCTTGCTAAATCCCTTTGCCCAAGCTGCTGCTGCGCTTGCAGTAGCCGCTCAGAATCACATTTGAATGTTACGGGTATGCCTGGCAACGCTTGTTTTCAAAAGAGCCAGGGAACGATCGTGGGTGCGATCGCAGTGCGAGAAGGCAGCCGCAAAGACCTCACTAGCTGCCGCAAAGCGTGTGCAAGCAGCGAGGAAAATAAGAAGCGAGGCGCTGAAGGATGCACGAGCACGTGTGGAATGGTAGCGAGCGGTGATTGGAGTTGCTGCAAAAAGATTTTGAATAGGGCACTGGGGTATCGCGTTTAGAATCAGCGTGTTATCTGCTGTTTGCTGCCATCAAATCCGCAGCGAGTTCTCGCAGCTAGTATCACCTACTGCGCAACACGCATGTAAATGCGGCGATCCTAGGATCGATAGAGAGTATTGAGCCTCTCCACTGATTACAGCTCGGTATTTGAGGGCTTTCCACCTGGGCCGGGCAGTTTATGTGCTCTGTCTCGTTTACGTGCTTCCTAGCCAGTAGGCTCTGCTTATTCGCTGCCTCTAGGAAGGGTCCGGAACCCTCGTTCGCTCGGGAAGCGGCAACGACGGTGTTGAGCCTCCGGATCAGCTCAGGATCAGTCACTTCGCTACCTTCGCAGAACCAGGCGGTGCCCACAGTGATGAATGTGGCTGCTAGCTCTGTTCCGTGGGAATGCTCAACCGTTTCGATGGCGTGGTGCATCCAGCCACGATCCTGTTCCTGCTCGCCTTCGAACTCAACAGTCACCAAGCCAGTTGTTCTGGCCGGGTGAACTTGTGGCCACTCTTGAGGCTCTTTCGATTTCGCTAGCTGCTGTGATAGAGCTGCTTTGCTTAGAATCATGTGCGAACGAGGCCTCCATGAGTATTGTCGAACCACCGCTAGTGATTCGCTGCACTGCTTGATGGCCGAACTCAACACCGAACAGCCAGCGAGTCGGCGCATACGCTTCATCCTGCGTTTCACCTGCCTGGCCGCCAGCATGGTGCACAGCGCAAACGCAAACGGTGTTCGCTGGGTCTGTTTTCTCCGACCGTCCTGTGTGGGATCGACAAGGTGATGAACGACGCTCGCAGGTTTCAAGCAGCGGACGCCAGCGACGATTCTTTGGCACTGAGGATTGTAGGCGAGCAGCGCACCGCGGTATTTCAACCAGCGAGCGGTGTGATAGAGCTGCGAGTTCGTGCCGAAGTACTTTTTCGGTGATGGCTTTGGATGATGCGAAGGGTCTTTACAAGGAGCCGCTCCACATTTCGAGCAAGCCGTGGGTGGGGCTTTAGGCACTTTTCCTCGCAGCGAGATTGTCAGCAGCAAGAAGCTCGGAAATGCGATCAATCAACTCGTCTGGTGTGGCTGAGAAACCGTCACCAGTGTCGATGACAGCGATACCGGCTGCACGCTGCTCCTCGAGCAGCCTTCTCTGTCGCTCAAGGGTCACTCTCAGGGATGGTGTCACGTCTGCTCCAGAACAAGCTCTGCCACTTTGTGATCGCTGGTGCAGTCGCAGCAGCAGCCGCGATCCAGTTGTTCCAGTTTTCTCAAGCGTGCCGCCGCGGTAGGAAAGAGCAGGATCTTGCCCGGATACTGACACATTATGATCATGGCGAAAGCGCCATCGCCGAAAATCCTTCTTCTCGCTGCTGATCGCGGCCACCGCTTGTTCGCTGCCTCTTGGAAAGCTGACATTTCAAATCCTCGCTACATAGCAGCACGGCCGTACCGTGTTACGTCACACCGGGCCAGTCAGCACTGCCGTAATCGCCGCTCCATGTGTTCCACCCACTTGTTGTAAGCCGTGATGTCGTCATTGCAATCGCCACACATATCAATTTCGGGCTGCAGCTCGATTGCTGTTGGTTCAGCAGGTGCGGGCGGCAAAGGAGTTTGACGAACGCGAACCTTGCCGCCGTCGAATTCTAAGACCTCGTGCAGTCCAGCCTTGAGAAGTGTCACCACGCCTTTGCCCCACATCCGGTAGGCCTGCACGCTGTTGTCGTCGCATACTTCAAAGAACGAGTGCCAGTCGTCGTGCCGACCGTGATTCTGGAAATAGGCGCGCAGGCGATCTTCGAGCATGGTCACGTCCCAGCCGCAGCCACTAATCCTGTTCGCATCACGGACAGTCTGAGCGTCAAGAACCGACTTCCCGGCCAGCCACTCGTCAATCACAGTCATCGCACTTAGCCATCCACTTAGCCGTCTCTAGATAGGGGTAAAAGGTGGCAAAGGGGGCTAAGGAGGCCAGCACTTAGGTTGCTTAGCCACCTTTGCCACCTTTTACCCCTATGCGCACTCAGCTAAGTACTCGGCTAAGGAGGTCTTAGCTGATATCAGCTTCAACGTTGCCCGGCGCGGCCGGTTCATCGAAGACTAGCTGCCAATGAACGCGACCGTCAATTTTGCCACAGTAACGGATCTTGCCAGAATCCTTGAGTTCGCCCCTGGCGTCGACGAAAGTTTCGTAGCTGTACCCTGCCGCTTTTGCATCTGCCTGCATCGCGTTCGACGCCTTTCTGCTACCGTCGTCTTTTGCGAGGTAGGCTAGCAACCAAGCCTTAGCGCTTTCCTTTTTGACAGGTTGCATGCCGCGCGGTGCAGAAGGTGAAGCCATGGCTTCTTCCGCGGTGATGTCTGCCGGAGCGCCCCACACCACGTATGACGTCTTGATCGGCGACTTATCCGGCCGCTCAAACACTTTGCCGAAGGTCTGGTAGGCAACACCGTTGCGGTTGAGTGCTCCAGTGAGATTTGCTTTCGAGTTCAGCATCAAGTAGCGATCTGCCATTGGCTTGCCTGTCTGATCACGCTCTTCAACGAACACCCAAGCGGAGCGCACCACTTCGCCCCAGGCTGAAGAACCTGAAATACGGTGCAGCACTGCTTGCTCTGCATTCTTGTTGACATGCATGATGCCAATGATGACAACATTCATACGCTCGGCCATTTCCTGCAAAGCTTCCAGCATCGGCCGAACGTCTGCCGAATCGTTCTGCTTCTTGCTTTCACCGATGTAAGAGCTGATCGGATCGATGATGACAAGCCGGACGTTTGGATGCTCCTTCAGCCACTGTTCGAGCACCGCAATATCTGTGCTCAGCGCAAAACGTCTTTCCTTCATCGTGGACGCTTGTGTCAGCTTGGATTGCTTCAACCCGTGAACACGTGTGTAGTCTGCACCCTCATTCATGGCGGCCATTAGGCGTGGCTTGATGGTCTTCTTGTCGCTGTCCTCTGTGGCAAGGATCAAGCTATCGAACATTGGCAGCAGTGCAGGCCGATCTGGCATTGCCAGGCCTTTTGAACCACGTGCCACAATGTCGATTGCACATGTGGACTTACCAGTTCCAGCTCCGCCGTACCAAAGAGTGACACAGCCAAGCGGCAGTCGATCTTCCCATAGCCATTCCCAAGCTTCCGGCTCAATGGTGTCATAACTGAACGTCATCATTTTGAACTGTTCAGCAACCGCTTCAATCTGCTTTCGCTCAGGACTACCGAAAGGCTTCACAATAGCCGCGGCTTTGCACGCTTTCGCCATTGCATTGGCGAGCACCGTTTGGAAGGCATTGTGAACGTCGTCACCGTTGAAATCACCAACAAGCTCTCTGTAGAGGCGCATCCACAGATCGCTGACATCTTTGTCACCTGTGATCTGCCATAGTTTCACGGCGATCACAGCATTCTGCGACAGCGTGTTCGCGATGGCCTGAACTAGTTTTGCTGAGTCATCGACTCCGTTTGATGCAGGTGGCTCCTGAATAAAGAAAACAATTTGGCCTTCAAAAAGCTTGAGCACAGCAGGATCGCTCTCGATGCAGGCATCCCACGTTAAGCAGCCTGGCACCCCAAGCACCGGATAACCGTTGAACGCAAGCGTATGCGTATCGCTCTCACCCTCAACCACGATGATCCAGTTCGCGTCAGGCTTTAGCAGTTGCTGCTGACCATAAAGACAGAGCTTCCCCTTCGAGCCCTTTAGCCAGCGGTTCTCTGTCTTGCCTTTTTCATTCTTACCGTAGCGATAGCGGATCAGATCGGCGACGCCTTCGCGCATGTAAGGTATCGAAACGCAATCCACCCAAAAGCCGGCTTGTTTGGCGTTTGCGAGGTGCCAGACACCTTGCAGCCACTCAATCGGTAAGCTTCTAGCCGAAGCGTGATCCTGGAGTGTGAGTCGTTGCAGCTTAACGGTAGGATTGTTTGGCATGGGTTGTCCCTTGTTGAAGTCTGGTGATTTTCTCTTGCCGCAATTGAGTAGCGTCGCCGCCTTTGAAAGTGATTTCGAGCACGCCCCATAGCTGGGTGCGGATCGCTTCATTGATGGCCGTTTCAAGTGCACGCATTAGTTCGGGCTTCGTCACCGTGACGCTCCAGTCTGCGCCCGCAATGATGTACGATAGTTTTGCAGCACGTCAGGATGACCACGTAAAACGGCCAATTTGCACTGAATGATTCGTAGGGCATCCACAGTCTGATCTTTTAGCGTCAGTGTGGAATCACCTAGTTTCAGCTCAATGCGGTCTCGGCTTTGGATGGCCATATCTATCAGAACGTCCAACGCGGCGAGGTCCTCAATTGATAAATTCGTCACCGTGATGCTCCTTCCAACGGAATTTTGCAAACGCTGCACGCTGGCTTGCCCTTGTCCTTCCGGCCGTCAACCTTATCTCCGCTGTGCCACAGGATCGCACCACATTGGCCGAGGCACCTGACGATGTCCACACCTGCCAGTCGGAATTCGTCGTAGTGGGTAGTCTCGCCGCCACAATTCGGACAGGTGCCGTGATGGTCAAATTTGCTCATGCTTTCAGAATAACGCCCGAGCACACCACTCCTAGCCCTTGATTGGCCCCGGTGTTTCTCACCGGGTAACTCTCCGCATCGGTCGATGGGTCCCCTCGATCCAGGTGGTCACTTCCTTCCATGAAAACCGGAGGTAACGACCCATCCGAAAATAGGGGAACGTCGATTTGGGCTGACGAAGTTTCTCGTAGATCCAGGTCTTACGGACCTTGAGACGTGAAGCTAGTTCGTCAGGGGTGAGAAGGTCGGCTGGTTCGATCACAGGATGACTCCCAAGTTTGGTTTGGGAGTCAGGTGGGAAACTGACTCATGGGGTCCCGGTCGACCCCTTACTACCCGGTGGAGCGCCCGCTTACCGCTCCCTACTTGAGTACCAGTGTACCACACTGTGCACGAGAGACAAGCGTTTACTTCGCTTTCTTGAAGGCACGCTCCATCTTCCGCATTGCCTTGCGCGACTTCTCCGTGATCGGCTTGATGTAAAACTCCCTGGTAACAGCCACATCACCGTGCCGCAGGATGTCACTGATCGTCTTGTCGTCAGCACCGAGTTCGTGGAGATTCGTACCGACACCGCGGCGGAAGGCGTGCCAGCCAAGCCATGCAAGTTTGCTTTTGACAAGGGCCGGCTTGATGTCGCGACGAACGACATTCTCTAAGCGAAGTGGCTTGCCAGTGCTACCGTGAAAGATGAAGCCATCACCTGTCGTCACCTTCCGATGCGCCGCCAACGCCTTCTTCACCAACGGAAGCAACGGGACAGGCGCTCGACTCGACAGTGTCTTTGTGTCGTTAACGTGCCCGGACCAAACGCTACGATTGATGTTGAGCACATCATCCGAAACGTCCTCCCACCGCAGGCCTTTCAGCTCCGACATGCGAAGACCTGTCATTGCTGCAACAAGCACGACTGTTTTGGCTGGCTCGGGAATCACGGTGAGAAGCCCCTGAATTTCTTCAAGTGTGTAGGCTGGTGTTGCGCCTCTTGGCTTGCCACGTGGCACGACGGAATCACGGACAGGATTGTCGGTGATCCTATCGGTGCGTTTGGCATAGCGGAAGGCACCGGACAGGAACGACTTCACGTTGCGAAGGGTTGTGTGTGCACGCAGCTTCGAGTCGGCCACCGCTTTCAGGATGCGGTCAATGTCGGAGGTCCGAACAGATCGCATCTCCAAGCCATTGATGTGTGACTTGACCAGACGGAACATTTCGAAATACGAATGCTGTGTGCTCGGCTTCTTCGTCTCGCTGACGTGCGGCAAGTAAACATGCTCGAGAAACTCTTTCACCTGTTGCGAAGATTCAGGCCTGGCTGTCTTCGCGTTGATCGGTGCAAGAATCAGATCGGCGAGCGGCCTGACTTCTTTCTCGGTCGGGTACTCCGAAACGTCGGCTAGCTTCTTGGCTTTCGGGCGTTTGATGACCTTGCCGTCCACCAACACAGGCTCGTAATACCGCAGCAGCCAGATTCCACCAGACCTCTTGATCGTTCCCTTCTGCATGGGCGTGGACCTCCAGAACCCATTTTCACATAGGGACCGATTAGGGATCAATGGTGTGTGGACTATGCGTAAACAGCGGCGATTTCTATTCGGACATGGTATTTAGGAAACCGACGCTCTATCCATCTGAGCTACAGCCCCACGCGAACCCGATTCTAACACGCGCCGACGCATTGCCCTGATCGGGAACCACGTCCGCACTGCCCGTCAGTGGTGCGTTCCCGAGGAGGAAGTTTCTATCATCTGCACGTTGGTTAGTATGGTGACGTGGTCCGGCAAGTCGAAGTTCACCTTGGTAATCGCCGGCAACGAGGACGGGCCGCCTTCTGCGGGAAGGTCCCCATCAAGCTCATAGTCATAAATAATGGTTTCCGTGTACGGAGCGGCCGGCGGCTTTGCGAAGGTCCAGCGCCGCATGTTTTCGATTGCATACGGCTGCAAGATCGGATGCGCCCGTTGGCGGGGATCCTCCGCAGTCGCTTCGACGTTCTCAACTCTCCCTTCTGAGTCGATCGTCACCGTGAGCGTGATTTTCCCCACCACGTGCGCCGCCCTCGCGATCGGCGGATAGTCCGGTACTTCAATGTGTCTGGGACAGAGCGCTTCGCTGCCCTGTCCGAAGCAGACTGCCGCCGAGCACAGCAACAAACATCCGAGCGCTGTCTGTTTCACGTTGTCCTCCCGTCGATGATCACGTGCTCCCTCGTCACGACGTACGCAACCCGCGAGTGATCGATGAAATTCGCTTCATCCTCGCTCGACGCCTTCCACTCCACCGACTTCCGCGCCGCCAGCAGCGCCGCCTCGTCGTCAAACCACAGCTCGACCACGCCGTCGTAATCGGGCGGCCGCGTGTCGCCGGGAATCGTGATGCGCCGGCTCTGCACCAGCCGCCGCACATTCGGAATCCGCGCGCCGATCGGCCCGTGAACGTTTTTCCAGTAGTGAAAGAACTGCTCGTCGCTGAGGCCCGGCTTCTTGGTGATGCAGTACACGAGTTTGATCACAGCTCTCAGGCCTCCTCGTCGGCGCAATCGCCCGATAATCCGCACAGTGTAACCGCCTAGACCGCGGCTTTTCCCCCTGTCCTTTATCTGTACCTTAGGACAATTTGGAACGCCGTCGCGTCGTGCTAGCGCGGTTGGAGCTATGCACGAATACATCGCATCATCGGAGAAGGGTCTCGGCGGAAGGAGGACGGTGGCCTTCCGTTTCCTCTACCTCTTTTGCTTCCTCTGCCTCCCTCCCCATCCCCATTCCGCTTTTCGCATCACGACTCACGATTCACAAATCACGAGTCACGGTTCGAGTCGCGAATCCCGGCTTTTCTAATCGACATTTGCCGATTAGAAATCGCCGCAACTCATTCAAAACACAGGATGCGCACCCATTCTAATCGACACGGCTATGGCACCCCTCCGCGCGCCTCCGCCGACCCGCGCGCACCGCTAGATCGCGGTGGTGCTGCCAGCGAACGATGGCGTAATATGGCTCGCCCAAACGGCAGCATTTCTGCGAATCTTATTCCGCAAACCGTTTCGGCCGATCGATGACGACCCAAATCATCCGCGAACCCAGATGGCCCGCCCTCGTGGCGATGCTGGCCGCCGGCTGCGTCTACTGGTCGCTGCCCGAGCCGCTTTCCGTGGGGCCGAGCTGGCTGCTCGCGGCGATCGTGCTCGTCCTGCTAGTCCCGGTGATCGTGACGTATCAACGCGGGGTCTATCACATCACCCGGATTCTCACTTTCGTAGTCACCGGCGCGATCACGCTCGCCATGATCGCATCGCTCGTTTTCCTGATTCAGGGCATTCCGCTGCATCGCGAGCCTCCGCTCGTCCTGCTCCGCTCGGCGGCGGCGCTTTGGATCACGAACGTGCTGGTGTTCGCGCTCTGGTATTGGAAGCTCGATGCGGGCGGCCCGCTGGAACGCGAGGGCCGGCCCGCGCGGCTCGAAAGCTCGTTCGCGTTTCCGCAGATGCTTCTGCCGGGTGGCGGCGACCCGTCGTGGACGCCTCATTTCGTCGACTATCTCTTCCTCGCATTCAACGCCAGCACAGCCTTCTCGCCGACGGACACAGCGGTCCTCTCGCGCTGGGCCAAGATGGGCATGATGCTGCAGGCGTTGATCTCGCTCACAATCGTCGCCCTGCTCGCCGCCCGCGCCGTGAATATTCTCTGAACCTCCACATTCTGAAAAATACTTGTCTTTTAGCGCCAAAACAGCGTAGATGGGAACCAAGCATCAACGGTGTGGACGGCGTCTTCCGCCGTTCCGGCAAAGGAGAATCGATTCGTGAGCGAAGCGGCTGCGGTTCCGTCGAACGAACTCAAGCTGCACACGTTCGCGTGGGAAGACGCGCAGGTGGTGAAGTGCAGCGGCCGTTTGACCACCGAGCACTCAGCCGCGCTGAAGAGCCACGTCCAAACTCTCCTGCCAAACTCCAAGCGCATCATCCTCGACCTCAAGGAAGTAACCCGCATGGACAGCTCGGGGCTCGGCGCGCTCGTCGCCGTCTACGTCTCGGCGAAAAAATCCAAGTGCACGCTTCAACTGGTCAATTACAACAAATCGATCCGCGATCTGCTCGGCTTGGCCAATCTTCTCTCGATCTTCGAGCAATGCGCCGAAGTC
This sequence comes from uncultured Acidobacteriota bacterium, assembly GCA_963814735.1. GTDB lineage: Bacteria > Acidobacteriota > Terriglobia > Acidiferrales > UBA7541 > Palsa-295. Next base: position 98,371 of record CAWFEC010000005.1, read on the forward strand.
GACATGCGCCTCCCCTAGCCGCTCGCCCCGCCAAAGCGTTCGAGCAGGATCTTTCCTTAATCCTCGAAAACCTTCTGCAAAACCGATCTCCTGTGCGTCTCTACAGTGAGTCTTCGGCCGGCTCGCGACGAATCGTTGACACCAAACGGTGCGCCCGTATAATGTCTGCGTGGCCGCCCAGCCGACGCCCTAAATCCAAGTATCTCAGGCTGAAGGCTACAACCTTGATACCGCCGATGTCGCCCGACAATCTGCCGACGTGGGTCGCACTGTCCGGTAATCCCTTCACGGGATACTGGCACAAGCTGCTCGATCCGACGTTCCGCGGCCTGTACCAGGCGAACGCCTTCGATCTCGCCGTCATGCTGCCGTACTTTTTCGTGATGACGATCCTCGCGATGTACGGCATTCACCGCTACGTCCTCGTCTACAATTATTTCAAGCACCGCAAGAACGTGCCGGGTCCGCCGCCGGAAATCACGGAGTGGCCCAAAGTCACGGTGCAGCTCCCGATCTACAACGAGCGCTACGTGATCGAGCGGCTGGTCGAAGCCGTGGCGCAGTTCGATTACCCGCGCGAGCTGCTCGAGATTCAGGTGCTCGACGACTCGACCGACGAAACGCAGGCGGTCGCGCGCGACTGCGTCGAACGCTACCGCGACCTCGGCGTGCCAATCGTCTACATCCATCGCGACAACCGCGAAGGATTCAAGGCGGGCGCGCTCCAAGAGGGACTGAAGACCGCGACGGGAGAGTTCGTCGCGATCTTCGACGCCGATTTCATCCCGCCGGCGGATTTCCTGCGCCGGACGGTGCCCTATTTCACCGAGCCCAAGCTGGCGATGGTCCAGACGCGCTGGAGCTACGTGAACCGCGGCTATTCGGTCCTCACGGAGGTCGAAGCGATTCTCCTGGACGGCCATTTCGCGATCGAGCATTCGTCGCGCTACCGCAGCGGGGTGTTTTTCAATTTCAACGGCACGGCGGGAATCTGGCGCCGCGTGGCCATCGAAGACGCGGGCGGCTGGCAGCATGACACCCTGACCGAAGACACTGACCTTTCCTATCGCGCGCAGATTCGCGGATGGAAATTCATCTATTTGCCCGAGATCGACTGCCCGTCAGAATTACCCGTCGAGATGAATGCGTTTAAATCGCAGCAGGCACGCTGGGCCAAGGGCCTGATGCAAACCGCGAAAAAGATTTTGCCGCAGATGCTGCGTTCCGATGCGCCGCGCCGGGCCAAGGCCGAGGCGATTTTTCACCTGACGGCTAACATCAGCTACCCGCTGATGGTCTTCCTCTCGATCATTCTGCTGCCCGCCATGATCGTGCGCTTCTATCAGGGCTGGTTTCAGGTGATGACGATCGACTTCCCGCTCTTCCTCGCATCCACCTGCTCGATTTCCTCTTTTTATCTGGCGGCCGAGCGCGCTCTCTATCCCAAAACGTGGAAACGCACTTTCTGGTACTTGCCCGTCGTGATGGCGGTCGGCATCGGCCTCTCGGTGCGCAATGCGTTTGCGGTGATGGAGGCTCTTTTCGGAGTGAAGTCCGAATTCGTGCGTACGCCAAAATATCGCGTCGAGGCCAAGTCGAAGCAGCCTGCCGGATGGGCAAAAAAGAAATACCACAAGAGCGCGGGACTCATGCCCTTCGCGGAAGTGCTGCTCGGAATCTACTTCGCGGCCGCGGTGGTCTACGCAATCCAGAACGAAAACTACGCCACCGTTCCCTTCTTCCTTCTATTTGTCTGGGGCTATCTCTACACCGGCGTGATGTCGCTCGCGCAAACCTACGTCGAGCGCTGGCGCTTCGGCGGCGAAAGCGCGCCAGCAGCCGAAGTCCGACCTGCGTCCACCGGAATTCCCGGATTTTAAGGAGTCGCGAGAGCGCAAAATATGGCGAAATTCATCATCGCGCCTCACATGCGTTTGCATGAATGGGTTGCCGAAGACAAAGGCTACTTTCGCGACGAGGGGCTCGACTACGAGTTTCGCGATGAGATCATCTCCAAAGAAGGCAAGAAACATGACCTCGGCGATCGCGTCGGAGCCTACCAGACATTCGAGAAGGGGCGCACCACCAACATCGCCTGCGCGTGCCACTGGACCGTCAACGTATCCGCATCGACGCAGCACGGAAAAATGTACGTCGACGCCTATTCGGTCTCACCTGCCGGCATCTTCGTCCCGCCGGAGTCGAACATTCAGACCCCGGATCAACTCGCCGGAGTGCCCATCTCGGTGGGATATCAGTCCGGCAGCCACTACTCCGCAATCCAGGCGCTCGAGCAGTACATGCCCGCGAAGGACATTCGCCTCTCGTTCTCCGAGGGAATGCTCTTCCATCGCATGGAGCAATTAATCGAGCGCAAGGCTCCGGCGGCCTCGCTTTTCAGCGGCCCCTACTATTTCCTCGAGCAGCTCGGATTCCGCAAGGTCATCGACACCACGTTCATGATGGCCACGATGATCACGGGCAACCCGGAAATGCCCGACATGGAAGACGTCCGGAAATATTTCCGCGGGCTGCGTCGCGCGCAGCGGGATATCGATCTGCGTCCCGACCTCTACACGAAACACTACAAGAAAGAGTTTCCGGAACGGTTCCACAGCCAGATGGACACGCGGCGCTGGGGACCGGGCGAGCGCATCGTCTTCGAGCCCTACACCAAGGAAGTGTTCGAAGAGAGCTTCCGCTGGATCGCGGAACACGAAATTTTCCCCGAGGGCGAAATGGGTTCGGGGCGTTACGAAGATGCGGTGCTGTCGCTCGCAAAGCCGTAAACTCTCTGGCGTCGCGGCAGATCGCAGCCTATTCCCAGAAATTATCGCGGTCGATCATTTCGACGCCGATCTCGCGGCGCCCATCCGAATTCAAGCGCGAGTAAACCACGCGCGCCTCGGCTCGCATCGCCTTGTCCTTGCGCGTAATCACGAGCCGCCCGCCCATGTCGACCGGATGCCGCAGCACGAAGCCCGCTCCATGCCTGCTTACGGTCGAAGTCCAGGTGTCTTCCTCCCACGTGCGCCGAGGATCCTCGCGGCGCAGCCAAACTCCGATCGTGGCCGGCACACGCGGGCTGCGCCGCAGCGACTTGCCCGCCTGTGAAACCCAGAGCAGCGCTTCGAGCAGCTTGCCCTTCGTTTCCTCGTCGGCGCAGCGCGCTTCTTCGACCAGCTTTTCCGCCTCGCGCGCCCAGATCGAAGATCGCTCGCGGAACGACGACATGGCATTGGAATCGTAAGGCTGGCTCTTCAGCCCATCGTAGTGCGCGCGAATCTCCTGAAATGAAACGCTGAGAAAGTGATTGAGGCAAAACGCCCGCATGTCGAGCTTGGCCACGGCGCGCTCGCTGCAACTGCCGACGTTGCAGGAATGATCCTCACACGTCTGCGAAACGCCTAGCTCTTCGATTTGACCTTCCATCACCCCGTCCCCGGAACGGCTCCTGGCGGAGCCCGCCTAGTCCTTGGACAACTTTCCGATCCCCTTCGCCAGCTCCCCGATTGCTCCGCTGACGAATTCCAGATGGCTGCGGCTATGCTGCGACAACTCTCCCCCGAATTGATGCGATATCGCCGCGGCCTTTTCCTTCAAGTCCACCAGCACACTCTGCGCGACTCCTTCAAGCGCCTGTTGCAATCGCGCTTGCGCCGCTTCCTGCTCCTGCTGCGACAACGAGCGGATACCGCCGACGGCCTGCTTCGCCACACCGGCGGCCGCGCGGTCCATCTCTTCGCGTGCGCTATCGAGCCGCTCGCGCAGGATCATTTCGAATTGCCGGTCGAGGCGCGTGCAAGTCTCTTCCATCTGCTCCGCGGATTTCTCGACAAAACGCTCGCAGAGCTTTGTAAGTTCCTGCTCCTGCTTCGTGAGATCGCTCGCGGCTTTGCGGGCGCTCTCGATCACCGGCGCGGACTGTTCCTTCAGGCGGACAACGATCTTGTCGACCGCGTCTTTGCGCGAGCCTTCGATAAAAGTTTCGAGACGGTCCTGGGCCTTCGCCGTCAGTCGCTCGGAAAGTTCCTCGAGTTCGCGATGCCGCATTTCCATTCGCGTGAGAGCCTGGTGGAGTTCGCCTTCAAGCTTTTTCGACCACTGCCCGTGAAGCGCGCGCGCGCTTTCGCCCCAGCGCTCGGCTTGCATCGAGTTCGTCTCAGCGAGGATGTGCTGGGCCTCCGCGCGAAGCTGCGTGCGCACGTCGCTCAGCAGCGCGGCGGCCTTCTCGCGCACGGCAGCGTCCGCCACTTCCGAGAGCATCTTTTCCATCTGCTGCTGGAATCCGCCCATCAGCTGGCCCACTTGCTGCGCAGCCGGACGCGCAACGGAACTCGCAGGCAGGTTCGATTCGGCCGGCCGGGAAGTCGCAGCTTTGGGAGCCCCCGGCTGCGCCTCTGGACCCGGCGTCGGCCGAAGAACGGCCACCTGCTTGGCCTTCGTTGTATCGCTATCGACGGGGCGTTGTGCGACGAACGGTAGCCAGTCGCTTGGCGGAGCGTCGATGCCCCAGATGTTGCCGGGCTGCTCGAGCTCGATGGCCGTCTGGAAAAGGCCGCCTGATTCGGGGCGCTTGGTCCATTTGACGCGACCGCGCGTCGAAATAGGCTTGGAATTCGGTGTTTTCGGATTCAGTTGGAGAATAACGGAGGCTTCCGGCAGCACTTCGTACTTCGATTCGTAACGGCAGCCGTGGCAGCTTACCGCGATCGTCGACACTTCCTCTTGGTACGGCCCGCGGAAGGAGTCCACACCCGCGACAACCACCGGGATGGCCCGGTTGATACGGGTACTCCGTCGCGCTCCGCGTCCCGAATGAAGGGCAAGCGAGCTGTTCGTCACGATGACCCCTGGCGCTGCCTTCACAGGATAAGTCGAGGCGCGAAACAAGGTTGTGCGTAAATCCATCCCGCTGCTTCAAACAGTTACTATCGACTTTGTTTCGACGCCCTGGGGCCGTAGTAACTGGCGGGAGGATTGACGTTCCGCAGGCCGCCGCGCGGAACTTTGCGCGGCGGAGGCGCGTACATACGTGTGTCGTGCTAATTTGTACTGGCCTTAGCCCGCACAAACGATGACAGAGCCAACTCCATCGGGCCCAAGCGCGCGGCCTTCCGCGCCGGCCGATTTCTACCTCGGGTGCCTTTTCGCGCTGGGCGTCGCCGCCGTACATGTGGCCACCAATGGGCGTTACGGCTTCCACCGCGACGAGCTGCAGTTCCTCGACGACGCGCGCCACTTCGCCTTCGGTTACGTCCCCTACCCGCCGCTGACGCCATGGATCGAACGCGTTGCATTCGCGGTGGCTGGACCTTCTCTCGTCGGCCTGCGAATGTTCTCGGTGCTGGCGCAGGCGGTGGTGCTTGTCCTCACCGGGCTGATGGCGCGCGAACTCGGCGGCGGCCGTTTCGCGCAAATCGTCGCTGCGGCCGCGGTCGCAATCTCGCCCTTGGAATTATTCAACGGGACGGAATTTCAATACACGTCGTTCGATTACTTCTGGTGGGTGCTTACCGCGTATCTGATGATCCGCTTGTTGCGATCGGGCGACGCGCGCCTCTGGCTCGGGATCGGAGCCGTGATCGGCATCGGGATGATGACGAAGTACGCGATGGCTTTTTTCGTGGCAGGCATCGTCGGCGGCGTTTTGTTCACACCCGCGCGGCGCTATCTGAAAAGCCCTTGGCTGTGGTGCGGCGCGGCACTCGCCCTGCTGATCTTCCTGCCCAATTTGATCTGGCAGATTCATCACCACTTCATCACGCTCGACTTTCTGCGCCACATCCACGCGAGAGATGTCGGCGAGGGCCGCGCGAGCGGGTTCTGGCGGGACCAGTTCCTCGTCAGCACGAATCTCTTCACCGCCCCGCTGTGGATCGCAGGGCTGATCTACATCTGGGCACGGCCCGAAGGCAAGCCATACCGCGCTCTCGGCTGGATGTTCGTGATTCCCGTCGCTCTATTCGTTATCGACAAGGGCCGCGGCTACTACCAAGCCGCGGCGTATCCCATGCTGCTCGCTGCGGGAGCGGTTTGGGAGGAGCAATGGATGGCGTCGCTCAGGACCTTATGGCGGCGCACTGTGTTGACTGTGACCTCCGTGCTGCTCGCGGCGGGTGGCGTGGCCTCCGCGGCGATCATTCTCCCGATCTTCCCCTTGAACTCCCCCCGAAACATCGCCATCAAAATAAATGGCGAGCTGCGCGAGGAAGTGGGATGGCGGGAGATGGTCCAGACCATTGCGAACATCCGAGACACGCTGCCCCCTGCCGAGCGAAACCGAGTCGCGATTCTCGCAGCCAATTACGGCGAAGCCGGCGCGATCGATCTTTACGGCCCGGCATACGGATTGCCGCCCGCGATCAGCGGCGTGAACTCCATCTGGGCGCGCGGCTACGGCAATCCGCCGCCCCAGACTCTGATCGTGCTCGGATTTAGCCCCAAATTCATGGAGAACAACTTCCAATCGTGCCGCGTCGCCGGGCGCAACACCAATCGCTACGGCCTCGACAACGAAGAGAGCCGCGAGCACCCGAAAATCTACGTCTGCGGCCCGCCGCGGGATCCCTGGCCTGAATTCTGGAGCAATTTCCAGTACTACGGCTAGCTCTCGCGCCGTGCGACAATCTTCTCCGCAAACATGAATACTCTTCCAAAGATGTCGGTGAGGTTTGCGCTGGCAACAGCGCTGGCGCTGCTCGCGATTCTAGGCTTCGCACAATTTGCGCAGGCACGATTCCGCCAGCCGAACGAGGAGTATCAGTCGCGACGCGCGAAATTGCGCGCGCAGATCGATGCCCCGCTCGTGATTTTCGGCTACACCGGCCACGAGGACGCATCGGAAGTCGCCGTCTTCTATCAGGAGCCTTACTTTTATTACCTTACCGGGCATGACGAGCCTGGCGCGGCGCTGGTCCTGCTGCCCGCCGCGCCCAATGCCAAGCCGGCCGAAGGCCCGCAGGAAATTCTGTATCTTCCCGAGCGCAATCTGCAGGAGGAACAGTGGGAAGGCCCGAAAATGGGCCCACACGATCCAGGCATCGCCGAAAAGACAGGCTTTCGGGCAGTCGAGCCGTTCGACAACCTGAAAACCGATCTCGCGAAGCTCGCGAAAACCTACGCGAATTTCTACACGATCGTCGCGCCAGCGGATGAAGAGGGCTACCCGCACTTCACGAAGATGAACAAATGGCTGAGCGATGCCCTGCCGAGCTCGGTCCTGCGCGACATCACTCCGAGGCTCGATGCGATGCGGCAAGTGAAATCGCCGAGCGAACTCGCTCTGATGCAGAAGGCCATCGATCTGTCGGTCGACGCGCACCTCGATGCGATGCGGCAGATGCGCCCCGGCCTCTTCGAATACCAGATCGCGGCGCGCATGAAGGAAATCCACGAATGGGGCGGCTGCGAGCGCGAGGCGTACGCGCCGATCGTCGGCGCCGGATTCAACTCCACGGTCCTGCACTACAGCAAGCTCGATAGCGAGATCAAAGATGGCGACGTGATCGTGATCGACGTCGGCGGCGAATACGGCGGCTACGCGGCGGATATCACGCGCACGCTCCCGGCGAACGGCGAGTTCACGCCGCGCCAGCGCGAGATTTACGAGGTTGTCCTCGGCGCGCAAAACGCCGCGATCGATGCCATCAAACCAGGTGTCGAGCTCTACGGCGGCGACAACAGCCTGCAAGCCATCGCGGCCAATTACATCAACACGCACGGCCACGACAAAGAAGGCCGCACGCTCGGCCGCTACTTCATTCACGGCGTCAGCCATCATCTCGGCCTTGACGTCCACGACCCGGGCGATCGCACGCGCCCGCTCGAGCCCGGCATGGTCGTCACAGTCGAGCCCGGCATCTACATCCCCGAAGAAAATCTCGGCGTGCGCATCGAGGACGACATCCTCGTCACCAAAGACGGCCACCAGATCCTCACCGCGCGCCTCCCGCGCGACACCGATGAAATCGAGAAGATCATGGCCGAAGGCGCCGCGGCCCGCACGCACGCCGCGCAGCAGCCGTAATCAGAGCGATCCTTCGCTCGTCCGCCGCGGCGGATTCGCTCAGGACGCCGATCCTCGGCGGATTGGCGCCTTGACACTCCGAGCAGTGATCCGTAGCATCAACTATCGTCTGTCGTTGCGTTCACGTGCCGGCGTAGCTCAGTGGTAGAGCGAGGGTCTCATAATCCCTAGGCCGTGGGTTCGATTCCCCCCGCCGGCACCATCCTATCTAGCTGTTCCGCAATGAATTCCGGCGCTCCCAGGAAACGGTGCCTTCGCTCACGAAAGACGCCTTAAACTGATATGTTATACTCCTCGTAGCCAGAGGGGGCGGAAAGAGGCGGTATGGGATCATCGAAATTGAAAGAGTCTTCGGGGTCGGCGGCGCGCGGCATCGGACTTTTCGCGCTGGTGCTGGCTGTCTCGGCAATCCTGGGCGGCTTTTACGGCCCGGCGGCGATTGCCACGTCGGCGGGTTCTCCCGACACGGACCAGTTGCAGGATTCCGTGAAGAGCTTCACGCGAGTTCTCTCCGTGGTGCAGCGCAACTACGCCGATCCGGTCGACACCGACAAAGTGATTTACGACGGCGCGATCCCCGGCATGCTGCACGTTCTCGATCCGCACTCGAATTTCTTCGACCCCAAGCAGTACGCGCTTTTCCGCGAGGAGCAAGAAGGGAAGTATTACGGCGTCGGCATGATCGTCGAGCAGCGCCAAAATCAGACCGTGGTGCAAGCTCCGTTCGTGAATTCGCCCGCATACAAGGCCGGCATTCGCCCCGGCGACGTGATCCTGAAAGTCGACGGCAAGACCTGCACGGGCCTCACCACCAATCAGGTGGCGGATATGCTCAAGGGCGCCAAGGGCACTCCGGTCCACATCTCGCTCGGACGCGAGGGCTGGGCCAAGCCGATCGAAGTGACCGTCGTCCGTGACGAAATTCCCCGCCCCGGCGTGGAATATTCCGAAATGGTGAAGCCGGGCATCGGCTACGTGCACGTATCGACGTTCAACGAGACCACCGACAGCGATTTGACGGACGCGTTGCAAAAGCTGGATTACCCCAAGCTCGACGGTATCATCATCGACCTGCGCGACAATGGTGGCGGGCTGCTGAATCAGGCGGTCGGCATGGCGGACATCTTCCTCGATAAGAACGAGCTGGTGGTCTCACACCACGGGCGTTCTTCTCCCGAGCGCCCGTACTACGCGGTGCGCGGCAATCAAGGCATCGACGTTCCGCTGGTGGTTCTTGTCAATAATGGCAGCGCCTCGGCCTCGGAAATCGTATCGGGCGCCATTCAGGATCACGACCGCGGCCTCATCGTCGGCGAAACCACGTTCGGCAAGGGACTCGTTCAGACGCAGTTCCCGCTGAGCGAAGACACCGCCCTGCTTCTCACCACTGCGCGTTACTACACGCCCAGCGGCCGTCTGATCCAGCGCAACTACAAGAACGTGACGCTCTACGACTATCATTACAATCCGCAGCGCCCGCGCAAGCCCGAGGTGAAACTCACCGATACGGGCCGCCAGGTGTTCGGTGAAGGCGGGATCACTCCGGACGTGGTCGTCCCGGCGCCAAAAGCGGATGATTTCGAGCAACTGCTCGAAGCGCGCGGCGTGCTCTATCCCCTGCCGTCCGGTGTGGGCGATTTTGCGCGCTACTATCTCGGCGAAAAGCCGCAGATCACCAAGGATTTCACCGTTGACGATGCGGTCTTGGCGGATTTCCAGAAATATCTCACCGATCAGCACATTCCGTTCACGCCGGCGCAGATTCAGCAGATTACGCCCTGGCTGAAGTGGGAGATCAAACGCGAGGTCTTCACTACCGTCTTCGGGCTGGACGCAGGCTACAAGGTTCAACTCGAAAACGATCCCCAACTGGAAAAGGCGATCGACTCTCTCCCGCAAGCGAAGGCGCTCTATGCCACCGCGCGCAAGGTTGTCGCGCAGCGCGAAAACAGCAGCGACGTCGGGAATCCGAATCCGTAGGCGATTCGGCGCCCGGCCCCGGCAAAATTAGGGTTGTTGCGAGTTTTTCGCTTCGAGTTGCGCGAGCGTGCTTTTGATTCCGGAAGAGTCCGCCGAATTCGGTGCGATCTTCAGATATTCCCGAAGTTCCGCCGCTTGCTTGATGAAGTCCTGTTTCGCTTTATAAATCTGCGCCATCAGCAAGTGCACCCGCGCGAGATGGTGCCACTTGTCGAGCTTGATCGAGTTCTGTGCGTCGTGTTCCGCCTTCTCTAAATCGCCCAGGTGAAACGCGGCATCCGCGGAGTAGAAGAAAGAATAGGCGTTGCCGGTCGGATCGAGCGACAGCGCGCCGACCGACAAGATCGACACTTCCTTCCAGTTGTCCTCGGTTGCCGCAAAATCCGCCAGACAGAGATACGGCGCGACGTAGTTCGGATCGACGCTGCGGGCCTGCGAACACGCATGGCGTCCGTCGTCCTGCTTGTTCTCTGCTTCGAGGACCTGGCCCAGCACGACCCATGCAGCAGCGTAGCTCGGATAGATTTGTACCGCGCTCCGCTCGTGCTCCTCGGCGTTTTCCAGTTTCCTGTCCTTGAAGGCGCTGCAGCCCTTCTGATATTCGCTCGACGCTTTTCTGGGAACATCGAGTCTCGCCACGCTCACGGTCGGGCTGTGCGCCGAAGACTCGGTCCACGTATTGCATGACTCGGCCGCCATCAGCCATGTGGTATCGACTGGCATCATCTCGATAGGGATCGACTGAGTCGCCCAGATGTTTCCCGCAAGAGGATCGTCAGGTGTCGGCATGGACGGAAGCCCGTTGGGGTCGCTCGCAGAAGGCGGCTGGAGGATCGGATTGGGACGGGGCTGCTGCGTGCTTTGTCCAAACGCCGGCAACGACAGCAACGCGAAGGCCAGCGCGAGCGCGCCGACCGTCATAGCGATGATCGGAGCCCTAAGTGGTGAGAAGCGCAGTCGAGACGCAGCAGACAACTCTTCGTGGCGCGGAGGCAATGCAGCGCCAATGGAAAGCCCGGGTTGGTTCCCGGCCAACCTCATACCGGGATAGTAATCCCTTTGCCCATCCGCAGCGCAACTTAATTTTCGAGGTTGCGAACCTATAGGAAATCGGCGGGCCTAGTCGCCGGACTGGACAGGTGAAGGCTGGTGGACGGCAGGGGATTCGAACCCCCGACCCCCGCGTTGCGAACGCGATGCTCTCCCAACTGAGCTAGCCGCCCACCGAGGTTTTCATTCTAACAAACGGGTCACCGGCAGCCAATCGCGATTCGGCTCAGGCGTTGAAGCGAAATCCGATTGCGGAGCGAAAAATCGGGAGGAAGGGGCAGGAGCCTCGCCGGTCGCCTAAAATCGTCGAGAAGGGAAAGAAGGTCTCGGGGTGTGCGATCGGTCCCCGCTCGACGTTTGCACTTCACGACCGGCAAAGCTCCCGTTCGTCGTGTAGTGAGACAAGGGTAACGGCTGCGCCTCGGCACCTCAATCCGGTAGTTAACTGATTTCGTACCGGGTAAAACACCTTAGACGTCGCGGGCGGCCCGCTATCACCGGATCGCCACCACCCAAACTACTCCAAATTGGACGGTTAACGCCCATTGCCCATGCCCTTTCAATTGGCCGTGCCGGATGCTAGCCTTTTGTGGAGGTCCTCTTGCCAATCCGGCTGATTGCCACAGATATCGACGGAACGCTGCTCGACAGCCACGGCGAACTCCCGGAACCCAATGCGCAGGCGATCGGCGAAGCTGCCGCGCGCGGCATCGAGATCGTGATCGTCACCGGCCGGCGATTTGAGCCTGCACGCAGGATCGCTCAGAAACTGCCGTGCGACGCCCATCTCATAGTCAGCAACGGCGCCTTGTTGAAATCGGGCTCGGGCGAGACCCATTTGCGTTCTCTGCTGCCCATTGAGACGGCCAGGCGCGTGATTGATGCGACCCGCGAATTCCGCCCATACCAAGGCGTGATCTTCGACCGCCCGGCCGAGCGGCAAGTGATATTCGAGCGAATCGACTGGGATGGGCCGTTCATGGGGCCGTACCTCCGGCGGCACCGGCACCAGGTGGCGGAGGTAGCGCCGCTTGCGGCATGCCTCGAGACGGAAGATCCCGTGGAGATCATGTTCATCGGCGAATGCGGGGTCATTCGCGCCGCGCACCGTACGCTCGAAACCCACGCGCACAGCCACGAGTACACGCTGGCCTTGACCGAATACGAAGAGCGCGGCATGTCCATGCTCGACGTGCTACAGCGCGGCGTGACGAAGGGGACGGCGCTCGCCGAGTGGGCCAGGCGGCGCGGCATTGCGCCGGACGAAGTGATGGCCATCGGCGACAACTGGAACGACCGCGAAATGCTGGAGTATGCCGGAACGCCCATCGTGATGGGCAACGCCGTGGCCGAGTTGAAATCGCTCGGCTGGCGGGTTACCCTCTCGAACGACGACTGCGGCGTGGCAGCCGCCATTCGATCCTATGCGCTCAATGGCAAGGGAACGAGCTGACGGAAAAAGGGGGAATGACATGAAGGTTCTTACGGTGATTGCCAGTGCACTGCTCTTTGCGACGGGCTTGCTGACGGGAGCAGCAGCCAGGGCCCAGCAGGGCCCGCCGATGGGAAGGCCGCCGATCTCGACCAAGCCCGCAACCATAACGTCCGTGCTCGATTTTCAGCTTTCGATCGAGGAACGCGAAATCGAGGGCGTGGCGGACGCCATGCCGGAAGACAAGTACAACTTTGCGCCAACGAACGGAAACTTCGCCGGCGTGCGGACCTTCGCCCAGCAAGTGAAGCACATCGCGACAACCAACGACCGTTTCTTCGGCGCAATCCTCGGCCAGTCTGCCGCCACGCCCGCTTCGCAGTTCGAAGCCGAGAACGGCCCGGATTCGGTGAAAACGAAGGCCGAGATCATGCAATATCTGAAAGATTCCTTTGCGCTAGGGCATAAGGCCATCGCAACCATCAATGCCGACAACGCGTTTGTCGATATGAAGAACCCTCCGACTCCCTTCTTGCGGACGCCCGCTCAAATCGTGGTTTTCGATTGTGCACACTCGATGGACCACTACGGGCAGATGGTCGAATATCTGCGCGATAATGGAATCATTCCGCCGGCGAGCCGGCAGCGGCCACCTGCAAATCCTCCGGGCCAGTCGGGACATAAATAGCGGCGCTCTACAACTAGCGAGATGAAATCCAGGGCCATTTTTGGCGCGATGCTGCTGGCGGGCGTCACTGCGGTGATTGCCGCGCCGGCGGCTCGCGCCGATTATGCCGTGCTGCGCAATGGAATGCGGCTGCATATCACAGGTTATGCGCAGCAGGGCGATCGCGTGCAGCTCACCGTCCGGGGCGGGACGGTTGAAATTTCCGCAGAGCAATTAATCGACGTCGAACCCGAGGATCAGTTCCCCGCCCCGCCTCCAGCCGATGTCGATTTCGGCGTCCGCTACGCCAAGCTGATTCACGCTGCCGCGCAAAAACACGGCGTGGATGAAAAGGTCATCGCGCAGGTGATCGAAGCCGAATCGAACTTCAATGCGAAAGCCGTGTCACGGAAAAAGGCGCTGGGCCTCATGCAACTCCTGCGAGAAACGGCCGCGCGCTACAACGTGGCAAACATCTTCGATCCCGCGCAAAATATCGAAGCCGGCACGCACTACCTGAAAGACTTGCTGGTGCGCTACGACGGGAATCTTAAGCTCGCGCTCGCGGCCTACAACGCCGGGCCCGACATGGTCGACCGTTACGGCGGCATCCCACCGTTCCCCGAAACGCAGCATTACGTGCGTGAAATTCTCGCCGGCCTCGCCAAGCAAACCGCTAACTCAGCGCAGCTCACATCGATTCACCCCGACTGAAATATTTCGGCAGTTTGCTTTGCGGCCGCGGCGGCGCGAGAATTAGTGCGTGGGTCGAAATATGCAACGTTCTTCAGCACTTCGCGCGCTGGCGGTCACTCTTCTCATCGCAGCCGCCCCTTGTGCCTTTGGGCGGAGTAAGCGCCCGAAATTCACTCCCCCGACCCTCGCGACAGCGGCGAGCATCACCTATCCGATCAATAGCGGCGCGGCGGGAGTTGTGGTGGTTGCGGTCAACCTGGACGATGCGGGAAAGATCAAAAACACCGATGTTCTGCGCGATGTTCCTTCGCTCACTTCGCCCGTCCTGCTTTCCATCCAGAAGTGGACCTTCCATCCTGCAATGCTCGACGGCGCCGGAGTCGATTCGACCGTCACCGTCAGCATCGTCTTCAATCCCAGCGATTTCCGGCTCGCGGGCTCGGAGACGCCGGCGCTTGGCAAAGAGGTGATGGTCCTTTCACAGGATACGAATGGGTTTCTGCCGCCAAAAACGACAATCGCCTCGTGGGCAAACTATCCCGTGAATAGCGTCGCGCAGGGCGCGGTGATACTCGAGGCCCACGTCAGCCGTAGCGGCCACGTGGCGCACGTTACGCCCGTGTGGGCGCCATTCCTGGCAAAACCATCTATCGAAGCAGCAGAGAAATGGGATTTCGAGCCAGCCACGTTTGACGGCAGGTCCATCGATGCCAACGCAGTAATCGGCTACGTTTATCGCCCGCCGAACATCGCGGTTCCAGTCGCACCCTTCCGTCCTACGCGTCCATAGGCGAGTTTGTAGCGGCGGGTTGCTCTTCCGACCCGGGAGAGTGTTGCGCGTCTAAATTGCGGCTGAATGCCTACTGAGTGGCCGTCTTTTCGCCCAGGCGGCGCATGCGTTCCTGCAGCTTCTTGCGAAGCGGGGCCGGTGCGTTGGGATTGAATGCGACGAGATACCAGAGCGGCTGCGAGCGGTCGCGGCTGAGCCGGGAAAGTGTGGAAGCGTCGCTATTGGGATGGCGCGCGATATTCTCGCGAATCGCCGAGTAGGGATGGTGCGAGAGGCGCCCGAGCGTCTTTGCCGTCACTTTCGGGTGCTCGCTGATCAAACGCAGCAGATAGTAATCTTCCTTGGGTGCCTGGCGCGAGAGCTGGTCGAGCGCATCCGCACGCACTTCCGAGCTGAGCACGGTTCCCACCTTCTCGTCCCATCCCGGGTTGATGCGGTTGAGTTCTTGTGTGCGCGCGTGGATCAATTGCTCGATCACGCGTCGCTCCTGGTCGAGGCGCGAAGCCGGCAAAGCGCTGTGCTCCACGGAATCGAGCACGCGCAGCAGATGCTGCCGCTCGCCGAAAACAATCTGGGATGTACGCACGGTCTTCCCCTTCCCTGCATTGCGAACCAAGTCGGAACGTCTCATGTTTCCATCACCCCGCAAATTTCACGCGCCGCGGGATTCGGCCAATTGGAACTGCGGAGAATCTGGCCCTGAGCGGCTGCGATCTCGAACTCAAATCTTGCATGGGGCCCGCTGCCCGTCGGGAATACTGTAAGTATAAACCGAAAAGCGCACTGTACCCATTTGAAACTGTAATTCCGAGGCAGGCGATCACGCAATCGCGCTGCCGATGCCAATCTCTGACGGCGTGATTATCCAGCGTGGTCCGCGGCGAGTAAAGCGAAGCCCAAGCGCTGTGTTCCAAGCCGCGCAACAGATAGTTCTAGAACTAGGTCCCTCACCCCTACTTTGGCGCGGACGCGGTCGACGGCATGGACTGCGGGATATCGTTGACGGCCACTCGCCGCTCGAACTTCCAGTGGCCGTCTTCGCGAACAAGGGTGTCGTCGTAGTGCCCGCCCATTGCAGGCGTAGGCCGATTATCGGCGCCCGTGGTGACGAAAACCCAGCGGGACCATGCAGTTGCAGTGTCGCCATGTACGTTGATCACAAAATTCGTGAGGATGTGGAAGGTCGAACCAGGTTTGCGCGCGGGCCCGGGGCCGAGATTCTTCGCCATCAGAGCCTGGATGCTCGCGGGGCCCGTCGCCGAGCCGAACCCGCCGACCCACTCACCGTCCCTGGCGAAGAGGCGCGAATAGGAGGCCAGATCGTGCGCGTCGAGGTAGCGGCCGTAGTCCGCCAGCAGGACCCGAATCTCTTCGATATCCTCAAGCCGCTGGACACGAGCCGCGAGCGATGCGTCGCTGTTTTTCGTCGCTTTGTCGGGAGGCTGCGCCTGTGCCAAAGCGGGCAGCAGCAGCCCAAGCGCGAGAAGCAATCCGATAAATACCGATGCCGGGGCGGGGATCGCTAGACGATATCTCTTGCGAGTGGTGAACGCGTTCATGTGCGCCTCCGTTGCGAGCGTCGAGAGATGGCGTGCGAACGATACCACCCGGCGCGCAAAACGCGCTATCCGGCAGCGCTGGCCCCGGCCGGTAAGCTTTGTTTCGGCGCATCCACCACGGAGCCGAGCTTTTCGGGGCCGTCTCCCAGTCGTTTGCGGAGCCATCGATTCATCGGCTCCGAATAGAATCGCGCCACGAGTTCGCCCAAAGCAGCTCCTAGGAAAATGAGGCCGAGAAAAAACACCGGCACGCCCGCCATCGGCTTCCCTGCCGCGAGGAAAATGTGAAGCAGCGCGAAGACGACGAACATGTGCGTCAGATAAATCTCGTAGCTGCGCCGGCCCAGCAGCAGAAACGGAGCCAGCACTCGCGGGCTGCGCCATCGCGTCTCGGCAGCGGCTACGATCACCAAGCACGTGCCCACCCCGATGATCGTCATGTCCAGCCCATTCCGTGGATATCCCATGAAACGCACCCAAAACGGGTGGGCGAGGACGAACGCCAGGAGTGCAACACCCGCACCGCCTTTCGCCAACAGCGCCGAACGAGCGAAGCGGTGGCCGCGCGCGACGAAAATCGCGGTGAGGCACCCAAGCGCGATCGCATCCATTCCGCCAAGATAGGAATATTCCTGCCAAACCGGATTGCCGTGTGACCAGACCGTGCGCGCAAATGGTCCCAGAACCACGAAGACGAGGAGAAACGCGACCAGCCATTTCGTCCGCCGGAGCGCGACGCAAGCGAGAGGAAAGAACAGATAGAACACCTCTTCGACCGACAGCGACCACAGCACATCCCAGTTGCCCGGCAAATATCCGTGCCGCGCCTCCAGCACGTTTACGTGAAAAGTCAGCGCGGCGAATAACGCCTGCCCGAGGCTCGCCCTCGTTGCCGGGATCACGAAGTCGTGGATGTTCGCCGCATGGAGAATGCCCAGCACCGCTAGCAGCGATAGGAGCAACGGCGCAATGCGCGCGAAGCGAAGAATGTAGAAATCGCGCAGGCTCACCCGCGAAAGCGCCCCCCAGCGCCGCAACGCCGTCGACGTGATCAGAAATCCCGAAACCGCGAAGAAAACCTGCACGCCGTACTGCGCGTTCCAGATCAGAGAGCTCACCAGTTCGCGCGGCAGCCCAGCCGTATACGGCACTTTCGCGAACATCAGCCGCATGTTGACGTGGTTCATCAGCACAAAAAAGATCGCGAGCGATCGCAGCAGATCGACGCCGTCGAGCCTCGTCCAGCTGCGCGCTGGATTTACCGCCAGGGCTGAGTCCACGGCTGTGATTGTGCACCCTACAAGGCGGCGCATGCGGGTGAAGTTCCGCTAGGATGGGCTTTCCGGTAACTGCGCGCCAATCTTTGAATTGGCGGGCAGCCGCTAGCGCAGGAAAGGATTCTGCTCGCGCTCTTCGCCGATCGTAGTTGTTTCGCCGTGGCCCGGAAAGACAATCATCGCCTCGGGCAGGACGAGCAGCTTTTCGCGGATCGAGCTCAGTATCTGCGGAAAAGAGCCGCCGGGAAGATCGGTGCGGCCGATACTGCCGCGAAACAACGTGTCGCCTGCGAGAAGAAGCGAGCCGCCGGCCTTCGCGTGCGCAGCGGCCGTCACGGCCTGCGTTTGCGTGAATGTAGGCTCGACGACGAGGCTGATGCTCCCGGGCGTGTGCCCCGGCGTGTGCAAGATGTGCGCCCCAAAGCCGCCCCAGCGCAGCGTGTCGCCCTCTTTCACGAAATCCTGGATGCGCATCGTCTCCGGCGTGGGGATGCCGAGCCATTGCGCCTGCATGTCGAGGCTGCGATAAAGCGGCAAATCGGCCTGGTGAAACAGCACCGGCGCGCCCGTCGCGCGATGAAGCTGTGCGAGCCCGCCCACGTGGTCGATGTGGGTGTGCGTGCTCACAATCGCCAGCACTTTCAGCTGATGGCGGCGGAGAATTTCGAGGACGCGATCGACATCGTCTCCCGGATCGACCACGATGGCTTCATGCGTCTCCGGATCGCCGAGGATCGAGCAGTTGCACTGCAACAGCCCGACCGGAATGATTTCGTGAATGAGCTTCGCGGGCACGGAAAGCGAGTATATCAGGGGATGCGGGCGGGAGGCGCCGCTAGGGATCAGGCCTTTGGTCCGGCTTTTGGTCGGGCGGCAGCGCCGCGGCGACGAGCGATTCGACGCGAGCGAGCAACTCCGTGCGCTGCGCGGCGCCGTACGCAGCTGCATCGACGGCAGGGCCAAACCGCACGACAACCTCGCCGGGATGAACGACCCACTTGTCGCGCGGCAGCAGACGGTAGGTACCGGCAATCGCGACCGGCACAATCGGCACCGCAGCTTCAATCGCCATCACAAACGCGCCCGTCTTGAAAGGTTGCAGCCGTCCATCCCGGCTGCGCGTTCCCTCCGGAAAAACAAAAACAGAAAGCCCGTCCTTCAACGTGCTTACGGCCGCCGCGACGCCGGAACCCGCCTGCTTCCCCGCCCGATCCACCGCGACGAATCCTGCCAAGCGCATTCCCCGTCCCAGCACTGGCAGCCCAAACAGTTCCCTCTTGGCAAGAACCGAAATTCGGCGCGGGATCGCTGGCAAGAGGATCGGTCCATCGAGATTCGAGGCGTGATTTGCCGCGAAGATGCACGCGCCGGATGAGATGCTTTCGGTCCCCTCGACGCGCACGCGGATTCCAATCAGCCGAATCGCAAAGCGGCAAAAGCTCATCGCCGTGCGATACATCAAATCGGGATTGCCCGTGATCCACGTCCACACGATGAGGAACGGCAGGATGAGAAGCACCACGACGCACGTGAGGAATTCGGCGGCGAAAGTGCGGGCGGCGGCCGACATATTAGTCAGTCGTGCCGCGCAGCATGCCTTCGCGAATGCGGCGCTGCCGTTCGGTCGGATGATCGACCTCGGTGATGACATACATCGGAGCGAGCTGCGCGCCAAGACTATCCCGTCCCGAAGCAGCGGCTTTCACTTGCAGTCCGGCGACCCCGAGAAAATCGTTATAAGGAATTTCATCCGTGCCGCCGACATAGCGGCGGAAGAAATCTTGAAAGCTCTTTCCGGCCACCTCCTCAACGGCGGCGCGAATGCCTTCGTCGTCGTTGTAGAACTTGCCTTGCTGCGCGTATTCGGCGTTCATCAGGCGAAAGACGTCGTCGAGCGATTTGTGATTGTCGGTCGCATCGCGGATCGCGAGGTCGAGCAGTACGCCGAGAATCTGCCCTTTGTTGTAATACGAAATGCTGCGGTCCGGCTCGTTGTAGCCATCGTACTTCTCGAACCACGCGTCGAAGCTCGATTCCTCGGCGCTCTGCCAGGCGCGCGCGGGGCGAGATTCGAGCTCTCCGATTTGCGAGGCAAGGTCGCCGTAGAACTGATCCTTCGTCCACAGCTTGGTGCGGACGAGCGCGAAAGAGGCATACGCGCTGGTGACGCCCTCGGCAAACCACAGCGAGCGCGTGTACTGCTCCTTCGCGTAATCGACCGGCTCGAGACTCTGCGGGCGGATGCGCTTCACGTTCCACGCGTGGAAAAACTCATGCGCAGCGATTGGAATCGCGGAGTCCACGGAGCTCATGAAGATGGCGGTCGAATTGGCGTGCTCCATGCCGCCGCCTTCGACCTCGTCGTCGGGCCCGAGGTGAAAGATAAACGTATACTCGTGGCGCGGCGGATCGAAGGGCGGGCCGCCCATCAGCTGCAATTCGTATTTGGTGATGCGCTTGAGCGCATCTTCGAGCTGCACGCGATTCCAGCTGCCCTCGATCTCCGGATCGACGACCACGCGAAAATGCGCATCATCGCTCTCGAATGTGAATTCGTCGAACTTGCCCGCTTCAACCGGCGCGTCGACCAGCTTGTCGTAGCTCGCGGCCGTGTAGGCATTGGTGGCGCCGGCGGCCCCTGTGAGCTCGGCAGCGGTCCGCCAGCCCGCCGGCACGTTGTCGAATGCGACCGACACATCCTCGGCGCGCCGGTAGGGCACGTACATCAGGATTTCCGCGAGATTGATGAAGGCGTGGTGCTCGTCGAGCTGCGAATTGAAGGGCCCTGGATCGTCCCACTCGATCGAATAGTGAATCTCAAACGTGTTGTGATCGCCGGGCTCGCACCGCGACGCGAGCGAAATGCGCCAGGTCTGCTTGTCGAGCTTCCGTACGTTTGCAGGGACGGCATCGACGGCGCGGCACAGCGCGGTCACGTCGCGAACGCGATACGCGAAATCCTGGATGCGATATAGAGCGTTCCACGCGGGCATCGCAACGGTGACTTCCCTGCCCTCGACGGGAATCGTCATCGACACGCCAAAGAGATGACGGTCCGGCTGAGCGAGCGAAACGCGATACTGAATCGTCGCCGCTGCCGGCCGCGCAGCGATCAGAAATCCGCAGATCCCAATGAACGCGAAAGCCAGCGCACGACGAAGCCCGGGGCCACGGTCCCTCATGCACGCGCACCGGAAGCCGCGTGCAATTTCTCCAGAAGTTTTCCGGTAAGCCCGTCGAAACTGCCGTTCGACATAATCAAAACCAAATCGCCCGAGCCGGCTTGCGCGGCCAGATGCTCGACGATTTCGTCCGAAGACGAGAAAGCCTTGGCGTCGGCGCCCCGCGCACGGACGGCGGCGGCAATCGCTTCGGGTGAAAGCCGATCCTCTTCGGCCAGCAATTGTGCGCGATTCACCGGGCCGAAAAGCACCGCATCGGCGAGCGAGAGCGCGTCCGGCAGCGCATCCTGAAAGATTTTGCGCCGCATCGTATTCGACCGCGGCTCGACCGCCGCCCATATCTTCCGCCCCGGCCAGCGCGTGCGCGCCGCTTCAAGCGTAAGGCGAATCGCCGTCGGGTGATGGGCGAAGTCTTCGACCACCAGAATGCCGCCCGCTTCGCCCTTGATTTCCATGCGGCGGCGCACGCTCTGAAACGTGGCAAGCGCGCGATCGATTGCATCGCATTCCACGCCGCGCCCATAGGCGAGCGCGACAGCCGCCAGCGCATCGAGCACGTTGTGCCGCCCCGCGACCGGAATCCGAATGCGCGTCACCTCGCTGCCGCGATAAGCGACGCGAAACTCGGTGGCCTCATCCTGCCAGAGGATATCGCCCGCGCACCAATCGCATTCCGGCGTCAGCCCGAATGTCTCGACCGGGCAAAATGCCTTCGCAGTCGCTTCGCGAAGCTCGGCGCTTTCGCCCCACATCAAAATCCGCCCGCGCCGCGGCACCAGATTCACCAGCCGCCTGAATTGCAGCGCAATCGACGCGAGATCGGGATAGATATCCGCATGATCGTATTCGAGCGACGTAAGAATCAGCTCGTCCGGATGGTAGTGCAGGAATTTCGGCGCCTTGTCGAAAAATGCCGTGTCGTACTCATCTCCCTCGATGATGAACTCTTCCCCGCCGCCCAGCCCGTAGCTGCGGTCGCCGAAATTCGGCGCCACGCCGCCGATCAGAAAGTCCGGTCGCCGCCCCGCCGTCTGGAAAATCCATGCCAGCATCGCGGTGCTGGTGGTTTTGCCGTGCGTCCCCGCCACGACAATCGAGCTATGCCCCGGAATGAAATATTCCTCGAGAATTTGCGGCATCGAGCGGTAAGGAATTTTCTCGTCGAGTATCCGCTCGAGTTCGGGATTGCCTCGCGAAATCGCATTGCCGATCACGGCAAGATCGGGCGCCGGTTTGAGATTTTCCTCGCGGTAGCCGTCATTCCACGTGATGCCGAGCGAGCGCAGCAGATTCGACGCCGGCGGATACACGCCCGTATCCGAACCGGTCACGCGGAATCCCCGCTCCGCGAGCATCCCGGCGAAAGGCGCCATCGCCGATCCTCCGATGCCAAGGAGATGGATGTGGCCCACGGGAGGTTTTGCGAACGGCCCGCTCATGACGTGCACGCCGGTTCAAGAATTTTGAGCATGCCCCGACCCGCGCTCGAAAGCTCGGCGCGCACGCCCAGAGGCACCGTAAGCGCCGCTCGCTCGGTGTGCCCGACCGGCGAACCCCACACGATCGGCACGCCGAGCGGCCCGAGAATGCGCCCGGCGACCGATTCCACCGTTTCGCCCTCCGGCGGTGGAGCGCAATCGGGAAAGTCGCCGAGGAGGATGCCGGCGACGCTGCGAAACTTCCCCGCTTGCCTGAGATGCATCAGCGCGCGATCCACCTGGTAAGGCTTCATACCGCGGTCTTCCAACAGCAGGATGGCGCCCTGCGTATCGAGCTCCCACGGCGTTCCGAGCGACGCCTCCACAAGCGTCAGGCAGCCGCCGAGCAGCGTGCCCTGCGCCTGCCCTGCGCCCATCGGCGCGCCCTGCAGGTCAATCGACCAGCCGTGCCGCGTCTCGGTAATGGCGGACATCAGGCTCGGGCAATCGTAGCCATGAGGCGCGCCCGCGCCGCGATCGAAATTTGAGGCTACCATCGGCCCGTAAAACGTGACCCAGCGGAATTTCTGCCACAGAAAAATCTCCAGCGCGGTGAGATCGCTCGAACCCAAGAAAATCTTTGGCGCAGCGAGCGCCACGCTCAAGCCCTCGAGCAGGTAATTCGAGCCATACCCGCCGCGCGAACAAAAGATCGCGCGTATTGCCGGATCCGAAAGCGCATCTTTCAAAGCGGCCAGGCGGCCCGCAGTTCCTCCCGCAAAAAAGCTCTCGTGTGCGAGGACACTCGCGCGATCCGCCTTCGGGACATACCCGAGCCGCGCCAGCTCGTCGCATCCGGCTTGCAAGTGATCCTCCTGCACCGGGCTTGCGAGCGACAACACGCGAATGGCGTCGCCCGGTCGCAGCGCAGGCGGCTTAATAGGCTGTGGCATATGCGAATTCGAGAATAAGGAATTTGCGCAGGCGAGTCCAGAAGCGGACGCAGCACCGATTCGCCGGATGCAACCGCAGACGGCGGCGTGGGGCTACTGGGCGTTCACGGTGAACGTCAGTTGCGAGGAGGTCCCGCCGCCCGGCGCCGGATTCGTCACCGTAATCTGTGCCGTCGTCGCCGATCCGGTATCCGTCGCGGGAATCAGGACGACGAGCTGCCCGCTGGTCAGCTCCGCGGTCGCCAGCGGGATGCCATTCCATTCGGCCAGGGAACTCGCGTTGAACCCCGTGCCCGTCAGCACCGCCTCAAAATCCGGCCCCCCCGCCGTCACCGATGCCGGCGCGATCGACTTGGCCGTCGGCGACGGATTGTCCGCTCCAGTGATGGGAAACGCGACCGACGGCGACGCAATCACCAGCCCGGGCGTGCTCACGGCCACGCTGGCCGAACCGACCGCGGAGATGTAACTCGCCGGGATCGTGGCGCTGGCTGTCTCTCCGCTGATGGATGTCGTCTGCGGAATGCCATTCCACGTGATCACGTCGCCTGCCAAGAAATTCGTGCCGGTGATGCTCAGCATGAAGGCCGCGCCGCCCGATTTCGCGCTGGGCGGAGAAACACCACCCGCCGTTATCGTCGGGTTATTATTTGCGATGGCCACCACTTTGAATGTTGCCGCCACCGTCGACATTCCTCCGCCCGGCAGTGGATTCCAGAGCGTCACCTGGGGGGAACCCGCGAGGGCCACGTCGGAAGCCGGAATCACCACCAGGAGCTGGTTGGTCGTGGCATTGTACGTGGTCGAACGCGGCGAGCCATCCCAGTATGCGAACGTCACGCCTTTGGCGCTCGAGATGATGCCTGTGGCCGTGATCGCGAGTGTAAAGCCGTCGCTGCCCGCCGTGATGTTGGATGGAAACAGATTCGTAACGGCCGGCGTGGCATTGAAGGGCGGCGCATTGCTCCCGCCACAGCCTCCCAGCAGAACGACGGTGCCTGCCGCCAGCGCCAGCGCGCCCCACCACGAACGCTTCAATCCATCCTCCTAGAAACTTTCAACGGGCAATCTTTTGAACGGGGATCCCGCCACCGCCTGCCGCGGCCAGCCGGGAACACTAAACGAAGGACACACCGGACGCCTTGCACATCCCCTGCAGAACAGCCAAGAGTGATAGCATTCCGGCGCACAGCCCGTCAACTTCGATTCGCCCATCCCCCGGAAGGTTTTCCCGCCCAAGAATCGAAAAAAGCGACGATGGCTCGGCCCCCCATGCGCCTGTCATTCCGCCTGCCCTGACGAACGAAGGTAACGCAGCGAGGCCCGCCTGCCGGACGGGCAGGAATCTCCTCTGCCTTATCCTTGGCCCCCTGCATCCGTGCTTCCCTGCCTTTTTCTTACAGCTTGAACGCCGTCAGCCGCGCGAATTGTCGCGCCCGCGCCGAAATCTCCTTGCGCGTCACCTTCGCCAGCCTCTGCACGCCAAACTTCTCCACCGTAAAACTCGCCAGCACCGAGCCATAAACCATCGCCGATCTCAGCGTCTGCTCGTTGATGCGCCCCTTGCTCGCCAAATAGCCCATGAAGCCGCCCGCAAACGTGTCGCCAGCACCGGTGGGGTCGTGAACCTCCTCAAGTGGAAACGCCGGCACGGAAAAAATAAATCCGTCGTGAACCATCAGCGCCCCATGCTCGCCGCGCTTGATGATCAGCGTCTTCGGGCCCATCTTGAACACATGCTTCGCGGCGCGGAAGAGATTGTGCTCGCCGGTCAGCTGGCGCGTCTCGTCGTCGTTGATCGTGAGGATGTCGACATGCTTCAGCGTTTCCTTCAGCTGTGCCGGCGTGCCGTCGATCCAGTAATTCATCGTGTCGAGTCCGACCACCTTCGGCCTGCGCCGCACCTGATTCAGCACCGAATGCTGCAGCGTCGGATCGATATTGCCGAGAAAAATGAACTGCGAATCGAGATACGATTCCGGCAGCGTCGGGCGGAACGACCCAAAAACGTTGAGCTCGGTGACAAGCGTGGTCCGTTCGTTCATATTCTGGCTATAGCGCCCCGACCAGAAAAACGACTTCCCCGGCACGTGCTCGAGCCCGGCCAAGTCGATCTTGCGCCCGCGAAAGACGGCCTCGTCCTTGGGCGTGAAATCCTCGCCCACAATCGCCACCAGGCGCACCGGCGCGAAGTGGCTCGCAGCCAACGCGAAATAACTCGCCGCTCCGCCAAGCGTGCGATCGACTTTTCCGTGAGGCGTTTCGATAGCGTCAAAAGCAACCGATCCGACGACGAGAAGTGACAAGGGCGCTCCGTTCTCTCAGCGGTCCGCACGCAGCGGCAGCCCCGCATTTCGATTGAAATTAAATTCCAAAGGGAATTCCAAGCTGACTGATTCCTGCCTCACACATACTTGCCAATAATAGGCGCGAGCCGCTTCTTCGTTGCCGCCGGAATCCGCTTGCGATCGGTGAGGATCGCGTGCGCCAGCGCCGAGCGGCACTTGCAGCTTCCTTCATCATCCAGCGCGCGAACCGCCTCGCGAATCGCGTTCTGCGCGTTCTCGGCATTCTTGGTGAGATAGGCGATGATCGTATCGACAGTCACCGCATCGTGCCCCGGATGCCAGCAATCGTAATCCGTCACCATCGCGAACGTAGCGTAGCAAAGTTCCGCTTCGCGCGCGAGTTTGGCCTCGGTGAGATTCGTCATCCCGATCACGTCGAAGCGCAGCTGGCGATACGTGTGCGATTCCGAAAGCGTCGAAAACGCCGGGCCCTCCATGCAGACGTACGTCCCGCCCCGATGGACGTTCACGCCCACGCGATCGCAGGCCGCGGCGAGCTGTGCCGAGAGCCGCGGGCACGTGGGCTTGTCGAATCCAACGTGCGCCACGATCCCGCCGCCGAAAAATGTCGCGGCGCGCCCCTTCGTCCGGTCGAAGAATTGATCGGGGACCACAAAATCCAGCGGCGCAAAATCCTCGCGCAGCGAGCCCACCGCGCTCACGGAAATAATCTGCTCGACGCCCAGAATCTTCATCGCGCAAATATTCGCGCGGTAATTGATCTCGCTCGGCGAAAGCACGTGCCCGCGCCCGTGCCGCGCCAAAAACGCCACGCGCCGCCCTTCCAGCGTCCCGACGATCAGCGCATCCGACGGATCGCCGAAAGGAGTTTTCACGCGCACTTCGCGCGCGTCCGTCAGCCCAGCCATCGAATACAGCCCGCTGCCGCCGATAATGCCGATCTTCACCGGCTCGCTCTTAGCCTTGCGCCTCGCCGCCTTTGCCATATCGAAAGCTTCTCCGTGTCCTCTGCGGACGTTCTCAGTGTCCTCTGTGTTTCCAGCCCCTTTGCCTCACCTCGCATCCGCCACCGCAAGGTTTTTCTCTGCGTCCTCTGCGTCTCCCTGCCCTGAGCCGCGAGGCGAAGAGAGCGGTGAGCTCCTGCCTTGCGGCTACGCGCCGACCGCTCTAATCCACAGTCACCGGCTCAGCTTCCCACTTACCCTCCCGCTCGCGCAGGTAAGCGGCGGGCACGCGCGCGTCGTGCGCGAAAAGCGCGATCCACCCCTCGCGCACAGCAGCCGGAATCCACCGCTTCTTGTTTTCCAGAGTGATCATCGGGTAAAGATCGTAACCCATAATCCACGGAAGCGGGAGATGCGCGGTCGTCGGCACGAGATCGGCGAAAAGGAACGCAGTCTTTCCACCGCCCGTCAGCTTCACGCACTGCATATCCGCCGTATGCCCCGGCGCGCGAATCAGTTCCACTCCTGGAACGATAGCCCGATCGCCTTCCAGCAGATCCAACATGCCCGCCGCTTCAACCGGCGCGAAATTCTCGGCGAAATAGCTCGCGTGGTCGCGCTCGTTCGGGTGCATGGCATGATCGAATTCGCCGCGCTGCGTCACGTAGCGCGCATTGGGAAATGCCGGCACCACCTTGTCCTTCTCGACCCGCGTGTTTCCCCCGCAGTGGTCGAAGTGCAGGTGCGTGTCCACCACGATGTCGATGTCCTCAAGCCGCAGGCCATAGCCGCGCAGCCCCTCGACGAGATGCGGCCCATCGAGCCCATAGATGTCGCGAAACTTCTGATTCATTTTGTCGCCCGCGCCCGTCTCGACCAAAATCCGCTTCCCGCCCGCCTGAATCAGCAGCGAATTCATCGAGAGCGTGATCCGGTTGCGCGCGTCGGGGGCCATCTTCTTCTCCCAAAGCGTCCGCGGAATCACGCCAAACATCGCGCCGCCATCGAGCAGCAGCCGCCCGGTCGAGAAAATGTGAAATTCGATGTCGCCCAGCTTCATCCAGCCCTCAAAGCAGCACGCGCCGCACCCACCGCGGCAAGCGAACGAAATTATCAGGGCCACCGCCAAACTTCAAACCCCCGTTTGGGCGCCTTCCGCAAGGTCCGCGATTTCGGGAGACCCTCAGAGCCTCCGTGCCCTCTGCGCTTCTCTGCGCCCTCCCTGCCCTGAGCCTGCAGTGGGGCGAAGGGTGCGTTGAGCTGAGCTTCCGGATTCGCCCGGCACCAAAATTTCGACTAACTCTTTGATTGTACGAGCGTCTACGGTAATACAATATCCGCCCGGAGGGTCTTGCTGAATGAGCCGCTATCGGACTTTCATTGCGTTCTTTTTCGTTGTCGCACTATTGCTGTTGCTTCCAGGTGCGTCTCGGGTTTCCCACGCGCAGCAGCAGGAAGGTCGCCTGATGCGCTTTCCAGCCATTTCCAAGGACACGATCGTCTTCAGCTACGCCGGCGATCTCTGGCTCGTGCCTACCACGGGCGGCACCGCGCGCCGCATCACCACCGATCCCGGCCTCGAGCTTTTCCCCAAATTCTCGCCCGACGGCAAGAGCATCGCCTTCACCGCCGAATACGACGGCAATTTCAACGTCTACACGATTCCCTCCGAAGGCGGCCAGCCCAAGCAACTCACCTACCTCCCGGATTCCGTTCACATGCCTGAGCGCATGGGGCCGAACAATCAAGTCCTCACTTGGATGCCCGACGGCAAGAGCATCGTGTTCCTCTCCCGCCGAACCACGTTCAACGACTGGTTTGGCCAGCCTTTCACCGTTCCCGTCACCGGCGGCCTTCCGGTGCGCCTGCCGCTCCCAAAGGGCGGCCTGATGTCGTTCTCGCCTAATGGCGATGAAATCGCCTACAACCGCATCTTCCGCAACTTCCGCACCTGGAAACGCTACCGCGGCGGCATGCAGCAGCAAATCTCGTTCTACAATTTCAAGACCAACCACTACGAAAAAGTCACAGATCTCTCCGGCGACGACACGTTTCCGATGTGGCACGGCGACACCGTCTATTTCGATTCCGATCGCGGCTCCGACAGGCGCATGAATCTCTGGGCCTACGACACCAAGACCAAGCAGATGCGCGAGCTGACCCACTTCACCGAGTTCGATGTGAACTGGCCCAGCCTCGGCCCCGATTCCATCGTCTTCGAAAATGGCGGCTATCTCTACGTCTTCGATCTCGCCACCGAGAAGGCGCACAAGATCACCGTCTACTTGCCCGGCGATCGCGACCTCACCCGCCCGCATTGGACAAACACCAGCAAGCTCGTCACTGCCTTCGACATCGCGCCAGACGGCAAGCGCGCCGTCTTTACGGCGCGCGGCGATGTCTACACCGTGCCTGCCAAGGAAGGCAGCGTTCGCGACATCACGCAGACGCCCGGCATCAACGAAATGGACGCGACGTGGTCTCCCGACGGGCGCTGGATCGCCTATCTCTCCGACCGCTCCGGCGAATACGAGCTGTATCTCAAGCCGCAGGATGGCGTCGGCAACGAAGTCCGCATCACCACCGACGGCACGATGTTCCGCCTCCCGCCCGTCTGGTCGCCCGACAGCAAGAAGCTGGCCTTCGCGGATAAATCCCTGCGCCTCTTCTACGTCGACATCAACGAAAAGAAGCCCGTACTCGTCGATCAGGGCAAATACTTCGATCTCACCGACTATTCCTGGTCGCCCGACAGCAAATGGATCGCTTTCGCGAAAAACGCCGAAAATCAATACGACGTCGTCTACCTCTATTCTCTCGACGACAAAAAGATCACGCCCGTCACCACCAGTTTTACGAATAGCGTGAATCCCATCTTCGATCCGGAAGGCAAGTATCTCTACTTCCTTTCGACACGCGATTACAACGAAGTGATCGGCGTATACGATTTCGAATTTTCGAACCCGGTAGCCACGCGCGTCTACGCCGTAACTCTGCGCGCGGATACTCCTTCCCCATTCGCTCCTCAGAGCGACGAGGTCACGATCGCGAGTCCCGATGTGCTGAAGGTCAATCCGCCCGCGAATGCGACGCCGGAAACACCGGAAAAGAAACCGGCGGAAAAGCCGCAGGCGACTCCGCCGCCGAAAAATGGCGAAGCCAAAGCAGCGGGTGCCACCACTACAGAGGCGAGCAACGAGCCGTTCCGCATTGATCTGGACGGCATCGGCAACCGCGTCGTCGCTCTCCCAATCCCGCCGGGAAATCTCCAAACGCTCGGGGCGGCAAAAGGCTTTATCTATTATGTGAGCGCTCCCGTGGCCGGCCTTTCCGGCCCTTTGCCGGGCGAAGATTTCTCGATCCACGTCTTTGACCTGAAGGAGCGGAAAGATCAGGTCCTCGTCGTGGGCGGGAACAACTTCGCGTTGTCGTTCGACCGCAAGAAGCTTCTGTATTCCGCGTCCAAGGGTGGGCCCGCGGCTGCGGGCGACGCCGCGAGTGCCACATACGGAATCGTCGACGCGGCGCCTCCGGCGTCGGCTCCCCACAAAGCGGGCGACGGCGAACTCAATCTCAGCGGTATGCGCGCCGAAGTCGATCCGCTTGCCGAGTGGAAACAGATGTTCGACGAAACCTACCGCCAGGAGCGCGACTATTTCTTCGAGCCTTCCATGAACGGCGTCGACTGGGCCAAGGAGCGCGACAAATACTCCCAGCTCCTTCCCTATCTCGGCGACCGCTACGATCTCACCTACGTTCTCGGCGAATTCGTCGGCGAGCTCTCCAATTCCCACACCTACGTGGGCGGCGGCGACTATCCCGATCTTCATCCCATCAACGTCGGCGTGCTGGGCGTGGACTTCGAAGCGGACGCGGCCAGCAGCCTCTACCGATTCAAGAAAATTTATCCTGGCGAGAATTGGGACGCAGCCTTGCGCTCTCCGCTCACCGAGCCGGGCGTCAACGTGAAGGAAGGCGACTACCTGCTCGCCGTCAACGGACACCCGCTGCGCGTTCCGCAGAATCCATACGAGCTTTTCATCGACACCGCCGGCCAGAATGTCACGCTCACTGTGAACTCCAAGCCCAGCGACGATGGCTCGCGCAGCGTCGTCGTCAAGCCGCTCGCCAGCGAATACAATCTGCGGCAGCTCGATATGGTCGACACCAACCGCGCGATCGTCGATAAGGCTACCAGCGGCCGCGTCGGCTACGTCTACCTCCCCGACATGGAAGCTGCCGGGCTCAATGAGTTCGTGAAGCAATTCCTTCCGCAGATTCGCAAGGAGGGGATGATCATCGACGTCCGCTACAACGGCGGCGGCTTCGTCGATCAGCTTATCTTCGAGCGCCTGCGCCGGATCCTCGGCGGCATGGACGCTACGCGCAACTTCGCAAGTACCACCGTGCCCGACGTCGTCTTCAACGGCCCGATTGTCGGCGTCACGAACGCGTACGCCGCGTCCGACGGCGACATCTTCAGCTACTTTTTCAAGTATTACAAAATCGGGACACTGATCGGCGAGCGCACCTGGGGCGGCGTCCGCGGCATCCGCGGCTTCATCCCACTAATGGACGGAGGCTATATCACGCGCCCCGAATTCGCGCGCTACAACGACCAGAGTCAGTGGGTCGTCGAAAATCACGGCGTCGATCCCGATATCGTCGTCGACAACACGCCGGATCAAGTGATGAAGGGCCACGACCCGCAACTCGAAAAGGCAATCGAGGTGGTGATGCAGCAGATCAATGCGCATCCGGCCAAGCTCCCAGCGCGCCCGGCCGACCTCCCGACTTACCCACCCGATGTCGTCAACGGAGGTCCGCCGCCGCACCCCTGATCCCTCCGTTGGCCCTGGGAGACGATGTGCCGGAACGATACAGTTCGGGGACTCCAAGAAAATGCCACGCGAATTATCTGACTCGCCGACGCAGAGAATCTAAAGCTCCTTGGGTTTCGGCCGAAGTAAGGACCGCAGGTATTTGCCCATCCCATTTCGGTGGATGCCAAGGAGCTTCAGCCAAATGATCGACCCCATCACCAGTGCCACGCAAGCCGATCCAGCAAGCGCGACTCAATCCGCGGCGCCGAGCCAGCCGTCGGCTCAAACGCAAACCAAATCGACCGGCGGCACGAACAGCGCCACAACGGACACCGTCACCCTCAGCGCTTCGGCTCAGGCAGCACAGGAAGTTACGGAGACGCAAGCCCAAACCGCGAAGGAAGCCCGGAGCGGCGACCATCAGGCTCAGCGACTTCTCGCCAAAGAAGCCGCCGCGAAAAAGGCGCAACAGTAAGTCCGATCGCAACGCACACGAAGCAATTTGCGAACGGCTGGCCATACGTAGCCTTTGGTCCCGATTTTTCGGGGGCCCCACCCTCGCGGTCTGAGGGTGGGACGCCCCGCAGTCTAATTCCGCCGGCCGCTTAAATCTCGCCCAGGATTCTCCGTGCGCTCTGTGTTCCTCAGTGTCCTCTGTGTTCAGCTGTGCTCTCGTGCTTCTCGCTCAGTCGATCCTCGCGCGAGCGAGAATCTCATTCACCGCCGTGTATGGATCTTGTTTCCGCGAAGCGACTTCAGAGGCGAGCGCTTCGAATTCAGCCTGTGTAACATGCCCGGCGGCGACGCGCTCGAGCAGTCGCGCCTGCAGCAACCGCAGCAGCCATTCTTTCCAATACGCAATTTCGCGCGCGCGACGGTTCGGCGCATTCGCTGCATGCGCGCGGAAAAGCTCGATCTGCCGCGCGAGGTCGCCGACGCCTTTGTCCTCGGTGGCGATCGTGCGAACGATCGGCGGCTTCCATCCTTCGCGATCCGGCACAAGCTCCAGAATCGCGCTCAGCTGCTGCTCGAAGCGTCCGGCGCCTTCGCGGTCGGATTTATTCACCACGAAAATATCGCCAATCTCCATCAGCCCGGCCTTGAGATTCTGCACCTCGTCGCCCATGCCAGGGACGAGCACAACCACGGTGCAATCGGCGAGCCGCACAATCTCGATTTCGCCCTGACCGACTCCGACCGTCTCGATCACGATCATCTCTTTCCCCGCCGCGTCGAGCAGGAGCGCCACATCGCCGCTGGCCTGCGCCAGCCCACCCAGATATCCGCGCGTGGCCATCGACCGGATGAAAATTCCCTCATCCGTCGCATGCCCCTGCATGCGAATTCGGTCGCCGAGGATCGCGCCGCCGGTGAACGGGCTCGATGGATCGACAGCGATGACGCCAACGGTTTTCTTCTCGCCGCGATAGTGCGCGGCGAGCCGGTCGACCAGCGTGCTCTTCCCCGTTCCGGGCGCGCCCGTAACGCCAATGCGGCAGGCTCGCCCGGTGAACGGAAAAAGTTGCCGCAGCAGCTGTTCGGCGTCGGGCGCACGATTTTCAATCGCCGAAACGGCGCGCGAAATCGCGCGCACGTCGCCCGCGCGAATCTGCGAAGCCCAGTTGTCGATCGTCGAAGTCATAAGCAATTTGGTCGAACACAGAATCGAACGGGCGAGTGTACCCCGAGAGGCTAAACAGCAGCTCATAAATGTCGAACAATAACGAGGGAGCTGTCATCCCGCCTGCCCTGAGCGCACTTGCGAAGGGAGTGGAGTCCCGCGCTCGTGTCTTTCCCGCGGTTTTAGCGGGCGCGGGGCGCAGCGATGGATCTGCTGTTGTTTTTTCGGCGCAAGCGCGACGACGGGCTAATTTTCTGTAGACGACCCGGGATTATCGCTCGCCGAGGTTTTGCGCTGCGTCGGCGACGCGGTGGCGCCCGTGTATTCGTCGTACGCCTTGATGATGCGCTGGACGAGGTTGTGGCGGACCACATCGCGTTCGTCGAAATAGACCAGGGCGATTCCTTCGATTTTGCCGACCACTTCGATCGCCTCGACCAGCCCCGAGCGGCGCCGGTCGGGCAGGTCGATCTGCGTAATGTCGCCGGTGATCACGGCCTTGGAATTGAATCCGAGCCGCGTGAGGAACATCTTCATCTGCTCGCTGGTCGTGTTCTGCGCCTCATCGAGAATGACGAACGAATCGTTGAGCGTGCGCCCACGCATGAAAGCGAGCGGCGCAACCTCGATGATATCTTTTTCGAGAAATCGCTCGAGCTTGTCCGCTTCGAGCAGATCGTGCAGCGCGTCGTAGAGCGGCCGCATGTAGGGATCGACCTTCTCTTGCAAAGTGCCGGGAAGAAATCCGAGCCGCTCGCCCGCTTCGACCGCGGGGCGCGCGAGAATGATGCGATTCACCTGCTTCGAAAGCAGCGCCTGCACCGCCATCGCGACGGCGAGATAGGTCTTGCCGGTCCCGCCGGGGCCGATGGCGAAAACCATGTCGAACGTTTCGAGCGCCTCGATATAGCGGCGCTGGTTCGAGCTCTTGGGCGCAACGCTCTTTTTGCCGAGCGCCTTCGTGCGCGTCGGCGAAAAGGCGCCGTTGAGCGTCGAGGTCGGCTCGTGGGCCGCGGTGCGCAAGAGCGATTTCACTTCCTGGCTGCTCGGCACGCGGCCCTCGCGGATGCGGTCGTTGTACGCGCCGAGAATGCGCGTGGCGCGCTCCACCTGCTCGGGCTCGCCTTCGATTTCGAGATCGTGATCCGTCAGGTGCGTGGTGACGCGCAGCGAGGACTCAAAGAATTTGAGGTTTTCATCCAGGGTGCCGAAGAGTTCGTTGATTCCTCCGGCGATTCGTACGGTTTGTTTCATCCGGTTGGTTGAGACCGAAAGCTAGCCTAACGCGCGCGCGAAAGCCGGTCAAGGGACGCCGCAAAAATTAGCGAAGTTGTAACGCTCTCGCGGGGCGCATGTGAAAGATTCGCCGTAGTTTCGCCATGCAAAATCCGCGATAACAGGGGACTGGCGCATCCCCCTAGCGGGGCCTTTAGGCGGCCCTTCATGTGCAGTTTTGGCGGCTTTTGACACCTTGACTGAAAGACGCGGGCACTTGTTTCGCACGGCCGAAATTACGGCGTGCCGGCGCCCGGGAACTGAACTTTCGGTACCGCTTGGGCGGCCGGAGGAGCGTTGAAATAGGCGTCGTTGCGCTTGAAGCCGGACCATCCGGCGACGATGCTCTGCGGAAACAAGCCGATGTAGGTGTTGTAGGCCTGGATCGCGTCGTCGTAGCGCTTCCGCTCGACCGCGATGCGGTTTTCCGTTCCCGCGAGTTCGTCCTGCAGGCGCAGGAAATTTTCGTTCGACTTCAGCTGAGGATAGTTCTCTTGGAGGGCGAGGACCTTCACTTCCATCCCATAGAGTTGGTTGCTGGCGGCAATCTTGTCCGCGGGAGTCTGAGCGTTCAGATATTGAGTCCGCGCCTTGGCCACATCATCGAACACGGCCGTCTCGTGGGCCGCGAATCCCTGCACGGTTTGGACGAGGTTCGGAATCAAATCGGCACGGCGCTCGAGGACGACCGAGACCTGCGCCCAGTCGGACTTGACCGCCTCATTGAGCTGGACCATGTGGTTGCGAGCGGAAATGAAAGCGCCGCCGACGATGAGCGCGAGGACGACGATGACGATGAGAACGATGACGCCTGTCTTCATGTGTTGCCTCCGGCGAGAAATCTAGCACACGGGCCTATGGCGAACCAGTGCGTAGCCCAGCCAACCAGCCTGATCCTACAAGTCGATACGTCTGCCGGGCGATGAAAATTACTTGAAAACACCCCACGAGAGCACAGACAGGGTTGCCTGTGCTAGGCGACGGTACAGACCGGGCACATGCCTGACAGATTGGACCGGGGACATTCCTGACACTGCAGCGATGGGGCGTGTAGAACAGCGAGATGCCCTGGAGAGCGAGCAGTGTAATGGACGAGAGAGCGCGATTTGTTTTGGAGCACGAACAGAACCTATACACGATGACCGAGCTGTGCGAGATCTATGAGATCTCGCGAGAGACCGGCTATTACTGGCTGCGGCGCTACCAGCAAGGAGGGCTGGAGGCGCTTAAAGGCCAGGGCCGGGCACCGGAGCGGCATCCGAACCAGACACCCGAGAGGATCGAAGCAGCGGTGTTAGAGTTGCGGCGGGAGCACATGAGTTGGGGACCGCGGAAGCTGAAGAAGGTTTTGACGCGGGGAGCTCCGAATACGACTTGGCCCGCGGCGAGTACGATCGGAGCGATGCTTTCGCGGGAAGGATTGGTGGTGGCGCGCAAGAAGCGGCGGCGCGCGCCGCCCTACACCGAGCCATTCGCAGCGGCCGATATTCCGAACCGCGTGTGGTGCGCGGATTTCAAGGGGTGGTTTGCAGCGCAGGACGGGGCGCGGATTGATCCGTTGACGATCAGCGACGCGTACAGCCGGTATCTGTTGCGCTGCCAGCAGGTGGAGAAGACCAACGGCGAGCACGTACAGGCGATTTTCGAAGGAGCGTTTCGGGAGCGCGGGCTGCCGTGGGCGATTCGAACCGATAACGGGCCGCCGTTTGCGTCGCGAGCGATTGCAGGGTTGTCGCGGCTGGCGGTGTGGTGGATGAAGCTGGGGATCGTGCCGGAGCGGATCGCGGCGGGCCATCCGGAACAGAACGGGCGGCACGAGAGGATGCATCGCACATTGCAGCAAGAGACCGCGGCGCCATCGGCGGCGAACCGACGGGCGCAGCAGCGGGCGTTTGATCGATTCCGGCGCGAGTACAATGAGGAGCGGCCGCACGAAGCGTTGGAAATGCAGACGCCGGCTGTCGTATACACGTCTTCGGAGCGTTCTTATCCACCGCGAGTGCCCGAGCCGGAATATGGCAGCGCCATGCAGGTGCGGCGCGTCCACGAGCGGGGGCAGTTTCGCTGGAAATGCCAGCACGTGTTTCTGAGCGAAACGCTGCGAGGAGAATCGATCGGCTTGCTGCCGGTGGATGATCGCATCTACACGGTGTACTTTGCCGCGTTCCCGATCGGACGGTTTGACAGCTACAAGCGAGTGGTCCTGCCTCTGCCACAAAAGGCGGGTGACTTTGGGCCGACTGCAGGGGAAGGGGAAATTCCCCCTTCCCCTGCACCCCATCCCCTCGATCAACAAAAACAAAAAGTGTCAGGGATGTGCCCGGTCTAAAGTGTCAGGAATGTCCCCGGCCGTATACGACCATCGAGACGCCGGTCGACTTCGTTGGTCACGACCTCGACGAATTCGAGATACGTCTGCAACGTGACCTCGACGTCGATCTCTTTCTCTTTGATCTTCCCTTCCCTGAAATCAAGAATCGTTTGGAAGCCGGCGGGATTCGCGCCGGTGATGGTCGCCATGCCCTCCACCGCCTCACGCTTGCCATGAGCTTCACCGTGCTGGAGAACGAGCAAGGCGTGGCGAAACAGCACGCAAAAGGACGAAATCGAGCGAACCATCAGTTGGAGATGAACTTCATTTTTGCGCGGCGCCGTGAGAATGGCCTGGCGCAGATGAAGCCACGCGGTGCGAAGTTCGCGCTCCACCTGAAGGCGATGGAGGTTCATCGGAACTTCGAGCGATTCGAGGAAGTCGGCGCCAAAGAGCATGCGGTGGTGGCGTTTCATATCAAGCAGCTCGATGGCGAAAACGTCGGCGGAGCGAACGAGTTCGTCCATCGCAAAGATGATCGGCGGAGGATTCCCTTTTTTCGCCCACCATTCGGCAATCGGGTGCAGCTTTTCGAGATCGGCCGAGGTGACGTGCTCGAGGACGCAGAGGATATTCAGATCGGAATGGTGTTCGTGAAATTCGCCCGCGACGGCCGAGCCGTAGAGGACGACCGCCTTCAGATTGTGAGTGGCGGTGTTTTTGAGCCAGTCGATGAGTTCGCTGAATTTTTCTTCCATGCTCTTGAGTTTCCTCGTTGGCCAACGTCAAAGAAAATCCCCGGGGCTAAAGCCCTACTTTATTGGCGACGCTTTTCGAAGGCCTGAAGGCCCACGCTTCCACCCGCAAGAAGCGAGCCGCTGAGCCGCAAACCCAGCGGCCCAGCGCTCCGCCTTTCGATCTACGGATTGCCGGAAGCTCGACGCGGGCCGAAAATGCCGGGCTGAAGGACCCGGCGCTACGTTTAAACCTTTGGCGCCGACGTTACATCACCAGCTGCCGCTGGCGCCGCCTCCGCCGAAACCTCCGCCGCCGAAACCGCCGAATCCTCCTCCGCCACCGCCGCCTCCGCCGAAACCGCCGCCGCTTCCGCCCATCATGCCGCCGATCATCGGGCCGATCCACCAGCCGCCGCCGCGGCGATATCGCGAGCCAGCCGGACTCAGCGCACGGCGTATCACGCCGAAGATGAAGAAAATCACAATGAATATGAAAAATACTGGAATTCCTCCGGAGTTTCCTCCGTTTTGACGCCGAGGCACAGGGGGAGGCGTGCCGCTCAGCGTTACACCGCTGTCGGCTGCGATCGTGTCTGCGACGCGGCGGGTGACGAGGAGGATCGCGGAGTCGTAGTTCCCTTGCCGGAGATATGGGACCGCCTCGCGTCCGAAGTCCCCGACCTTGCCGTCCGGCAGAATGGGCTCGAGGCCGTAGCCGACCTCGAAACGGTACTTGTGATCGTCGACCGCGAACAGGATCAGGATGCCGCGGTCGGATTTTGGGCCGACGCCCAAACGAGTCGCGAGGTCGATGGAATAGTCTTCGATGGGCTGGCCGCCCAGCGATTTGATTGCGATGACGGCGATTTGAGCTTTGGTTTTTTGGTCGACTTCGGTGCAGAGGGCCGTGAGCTGTTCTTTTGCGGATTGGCTCAGGACGCCGGCCATGTCGGTGACGTAGCCGAGCTTGGCCTGCGCGGCGACCTGATCGACGGATTGGGCGCCCGCGATTCCCGGCGCCGCGCCGGATACTGCAACGAGGAGCGCGCAGAGTGCAACGAAAAATGGCGGCCGGGCGATGCGAATGGTGCCCACTTTACTTTTACGGATGGTGAGCCGGGATTGTTTCAGGCTTCGATGTCGCATCGCTCGCTCAGTATCCGATGTGGTGCAGATAGCCAACCGCGATCGCGGCCGCCAGGCAATAGATTCCGAAGAGATACCAGCGGTCGCTTTCGAGCCAATTGCTGAGCCATTTGAGCGCGAGCAAGCCCGCAAGGAACGCGCAGAATGCGCCGAGCATGCTCGGCGCGAGGGCCGAGGTCCAGGATGCGCCACCCGCGACGTGGCCGGCTTTCATCAGGCGCCAGAGTTCGCGTCCATCGGCCAAGGGTGTAAGGACAACGGCCAGCGCGAAACTGAACGTCTCGGCACGCTGTTTGGTGACGTTGGCGAGGAGGCCCGTCGAGATTGTCGCGCCGGAGCGCGAAAAGCCGCGGAAAGGCAGGCAAAGTCCTTGAACGATGCCGATGAGCGACGCCTGCTTCATCGCAAGGCCGTCATCGGACGATGGAACGGGCGGATGTCGCTTTTCGTAGATTCCGGCGATCAAAATCAGTATGCCTGCGGCCAGCAGCGCCGGAGCGATCAAGTCGAGGCGGCCGAAAAGCTGCTCGACTTCGGCATGAGGCACGCCGCGGAAGCCGAAGTGTTCGATGAGCTCGATGAGGCCGCCGCCGACGACTCCCGTCAAGCCCGTGGCCACAATCAGGAGCACGACGAAGGTCTTGAAGGCTTCGGCCGTTTGAAAATAGGTGCGCAGCCACTGCTTCCAGAAGTAGACGATGACGGCAAACATCGTTCCCGTGTGGAGCATCACAAGCAGGAGCGTCATCTCAGGGGACGTGGGGTTCATGCCCATTAGTTTTTCGGCGACAACGACGTGCGCTGAGCTCGATACGGGGAGCAGTTCCGCCAAGCCTTGCACGATGGCAAGGACGACCACATGCCAGAGGGCCATGCGTAAAACCCTACCACAGGCGAGGCTTGCCGCCCACAGGACATGGGCGGTTTGTTGACGGCGGGGCGGATTCGAGCGCTGGGCTAAACACGGAGGGCGCAGAGAAAGGCACCGAGTACACGGAGAATTGGTGGAGCGAGTCGTATTGTCACCCTATAGGGCGGGTGCTACACTTGCGGTTCCGCACTTCGAAAAGCGCCGAAGGTGTCCGGAACCCTAGATCCCAAGCGCCAGAATTCCCGAATTAGCGTCAAAGGACGAGGGGAGGAATGTGCCTTCCCGCGCACAGCGTGCGTCCAAAAGGGATTGTTTCTGAAACAAATTGGGCCTGGCGCACGTTTCAGTTACTTAGGCCTTTGCGCAGAGATAAGCAACACTGCAATTCGGAGAGGACAAAGACGATGAGTGGAAGGTTTACGCACGCAGCGGTAGCGCTCTTTGTGGCTGGTTCGTTGATCGTTTCGCCGCTGTACGCCCAGGACCAACAGGCGCCGGCGGCGAGCGCGCAAACGCCGGTGCAGCAGCAGACGCCGCCCCCCGCGTACCAACCGCCGCAGCCGACGGCAGGCCCTCCGCCTTCGCCAGCCCGCGGGCTGAAGTTCGGGCGGGACTATTCGAAGGGGCACTCGTGGTTTCCGAACATCTTCGCGCCTTACACGGAAGCGCACATACCGGAGCCGGAGCTCACGAATACGCCTCGCATCAACCAGCTGGTCGAGAACGGCAAGCTGATGTTGAGCCTCGAGGATGCGATTTCGCTGGGGCTCGAGAACAACCTCGCGCTGGCGGTCGAGCGGTACGTGCCGTGGCTCGACGAGGCCAACCTGCTGTACGCGAAGTCGGGGGCCAACGCGCCGGTGAAGTTCGATCCGACCTTGACGAGCACTCTTTCCCTGCAACAGTCGACCTCGCCGATCAATAACCCATTCTTCGCGGGCGTCGCGCCGACGAGCGGGTCGGGCGCTCCGACAGCCACGGTTCCGATTGGCATCATCAATCACACGGCCACGGCGAATTTTCAGTACACGCAGGGCTTCGCGCCGGGGACTCAGCTTCAGGTCACTTTCGACAACAGCCGGGCCTCGACGAACCTGGGCTTCGATCTCTTTAACCCATATGACCAGTCGACACTGACAGTGCAGCTGTCCCAGCCGCTTTTAAGCGGTTTTGGAAAGACGGTCAACCAGCGGTACATCATTGAGGCGAAGAACACCGTGAAGGTCGGCGAGTCGCAGTTTGAGCAGCAGGTGATGACGACGATCACGCAGGTGGCGCAGGACTATTGGGAATTGGTGTACGCGCGGGAAAACGTAAAAGTGGAGCAGGTCGCGGTTGCCGCGGATCAACAGCTTTACGAAAACAACAAGAAACAGCTGGAGATCGGCACGATGGCGCCGCTCGACGTGATCACCGCGCAGTCTCAGTTGGCGACCGATCAGCAGGCGCTGGTGCAGGCTCAAACGACGCAGCTGCTCGATGAAACGACACTGCTGGTGGCTATCACGAAGGATGCTCTGGCACCGCAACTTAAGGCAATCGAGATCGTGCCGACTACGCCGATTTTCACTCCGACGCCAGAAAGCATTTCCCTGGATGACGCCGTGCACGAGGCGTGGCAGAAGAGGCCGGAGCTGCAGCAGGACGAGCTGAATCTGAAGAATGCGGGGGTCGAGGTGAAAGCGACCAAGAATTTGCTGCTGCCCCAAATGAACTTGTTCGCTCAGTACGAGGGGACTGGCCTCGCCGGAATACAGACGCATACCACCACGACCCCAACGGCGATCGCGGCGAATCTGGCCGCCCCGATTGTCGAGGCGGGAGGGACGTTTCCGACGCCGGCACTGTATCAATCGGAAGTTGCAGCTGCCACCACGACGACCACGATTTTCAGGAGCGGTCTGAGCCAGGATTGGGAGCGAATGATCAACGGCAGCTATCCGTCGTTCGAAGCGGGCCTCAACATTACGCTGCCGATCCGGAACCGCGCCGCGGAAGCGAACAACGCGACCGCCCAATTGAACCAGCGGGAACAGGAAGTGGAGTACCGCCAGGAGCAGAGCACGATCCTGCTGGCCGTGCGCCAGGCGCTGATCACTCTGGAACAGGACCACGCGGCCATCGCAGCGGCGCAGGAAGCGCGCATCTACGCGCAGCAGAGCTACGACGATTCCGTGAAGCAACTGCAACTCGGATCCACGAATGCGTTCACTGTGGTCCAGAAGGAGCAACTGCTGACGGCGGCGGAAGGCGTCGAACTGCGCGACCGCGTCAATCTGATCGAGGCGGAGCTGACGTTCAACCAGGCGATGGGGCGGACGCTGGAAGTCCACAACATCACGCTGGCGGACGCGCAGAGCGGGCACATCCTGCACGCACCGAATATTCCGGGCACGCCGGACCCGAACAGCGGCGTCTCGGGATACAGATAGCGAAAACCCAATGGCGGGCGACGAAGAGCGCGGGGCTGGAGGCAAGCGGATAGCCGGGGCCCCGCGAAAGTTGTCGAACGCCGAGCGGGAGTGGGAAGAGAAAACGCTCAAGCCCGCGCTTGCGGGCTCGCCCGACCGTCCCGCCGATTTCACCACCGTTTCAAGCTATCCCATCCGAAGAATCTACACCGAAGCCGACCTCGCCGAATGGAATGCTGCGCGCGATTTAGGGCTTCCCGGCGAACCTCCCTATACGCGCGGGATTCATCCGCGAATGTACCGCGACCGGCTGTGGACGATGCGGCAGTTCGCGGGATTCGGGAGCGCCGAGGACACGAATCGAAGATTCCGTTATTTGCTGGCGCAGGGGCAAACGGGATTGTCCGTTGCATTCGATCTGCCGACGCTGATGGGGTACGACTCGGACCACGCGATGTCCGAGGGCGAAGTGGGCAAGTGCGGCGTGGCGATCAGTTCGCTGGCGGATATGGAGGTGCTGTTCGAGCAGATTCCGCTGGCGGATGTGACGACCTCCATGACGATCAATTCGCCGGCCGCGGCGATTTGGGCGATGTATCTGGTGGTCGCCGAGAAGCAAGGCGCGGATTGGAAGACGCTTTCCGGCACGCTGCAGAACGACATCCTGAAGGAATACATCGCGCAGAAGGAATATATCTACCCGCCGACGCCGTCGATGCGGCTGGTGACCGATACGATCGAGTTTGGCGCGAAGCACACGCCGAAATTCAATTCGATTTCGGTGAGCGGCTACCATATTCGCGAGGCCGGCTCGACGGCGATTCAAGAGCTGGCGTTCACGCTGCGCGACGGGATCGAGTACGTGGAACATGCGCTGGCGCGCGGGCTTGCGATCGACGAGTTTGCGCCGCGGCTGTCGTTTTTCTTCAACGCGCACAACGACTTTTTCGAGGAGATTGCGAAGTACCGCGCGGCGCGGCGTATCTGGCAGCGCGTGATGCGCGAGCGATTTGGCGCGAAGGATGGGCGTTCGTGGGCGCTGCGATTTCACACGCAGACGGCGGGATGTTCGCTGACGGCGCAGCAGCCTTACAACAACGTAGTGCGGACGGCGCTACAGGCGCTGGCGGCGGTGCTGGGCGGCACGCAGTCGCTGCATACGAATTCGTTGGACGAGGCTTGGGCGCTGCCGACCGAGGCTGCGGCGACGATTGCGTTGCGCACGCAGCAGATTTTGGCATACGAGACCGGCGTGACGAATACGGCCGATCCGCTTGCGGGATCCTACTTTGTTGAGATGCTGACGAATGAGATCGAGCGCGGCGCGTGGGACTACATCGAGAAGATCGACGCGCTGGGCGGAATGGTCGCGGCGATCGAGCACGGCTACCCGCAAAGGGAGATTGCGGACGCGTCGTATCGGTATCAGGTGGCTGTCGATCGCAAAGAGAAGATTATTGTGGGCGTGAATGCCTACGTGGCGGATGAGAAGCCGATCGAGATTCTGCAAATCGATGAGTCGGTGGAGCGGCGGCAGGCGGGGCGGCTGCGGGAATTGCGCGCGGCGCGCTCGAATGATGAGGTGGCGCGGCGGCTCGATGCGCTGCGGCGGGCGGCTGCCGGAAGCGAAAACCTGATGCCGTTGTTGTATGAGGCTGCCAAAGCCTACGCGACGCTCGGCGAGATTTGCGATGCGCTGCGCGCCGTCTTCGGGGTGTACGAAGAAGCTGCGATTACTTGAACGCGTTCCTCTCTTTGTTTTCTCGGTGGTCTCTGTGCTTTCTTTGTGCCCTCTGTGGTAAATTCCACGTCCAATACGCCTCATGTCTGACAACGACCTCACCCGCGAAATCATCGGTGCCGCTATCGAGGTGCACAAACTACTCAGGCCCGGCTTGCTAGAGTCAGCATACGAGGAGTGTCTCGCCCGCGAGTTTGTGCTGCGTGGAATTCTTTTCGAGCGTCAGAAGCCAGCGCCCGTGATCTACAAGGATGTGAAACTTGAGTGCGGGTACCGGATGGATTTCCTAGTTGCAGGTAGAGTCGTGGTTGAGTTGAAGGCGGTCGAAGCGCTGGCGCCGGTTCATGAGGCAATCGTGCTAACTTACTTGCGTCTTTCGGACTGCAGGCTCGGGTTGCTGATCAACTTCAACGACCTGTCCTGAAGGAAGGCATTCGACGATATATTCTTTGAGTGGTATCCGCTCGATCGGATGAAACACAGAGGACACTGAGAAGCACGGAGACCACAGAGAACGCAATGGCGGAGAAGAAGATACGGGTGCTGATTGCGAAGCCGGGGCTCGACGGACACGACCGCGGCGCGAAGGTGATTGCGCGGGCGTTGCGCGATGCGGGGATGGAAGTGATTTACACCGGCCTGCGGCAGACACCTGAGATGATTGCTTCGGCGGCGGCGCAGGAGGACGTCGACGTGATCGGGCTTTCGATTCTCTCGGGCGCGCACAACACGCTCTGCGCGCGGCTGATGGATCTGCTGCGCGCGAAAGGCATGACCGATATTACCGTGCTGATCGGCGGGATCATTCCCGAGGCCGACATTTCTGGCCTCAAGAAGGCTGGCATAGCCGAGGTTTTTCTCCCGGGCACGACGACGCAGGCGATTGTCGATTTCATCCGGCAACGGGTCATCACTGCGCCGCGGGAAGCTTGAATCGCGCGGAACTCGAA
Source organism: uncultured Acidobacteriota bacterium (assembly GCA_963814735.1). GTDB lineage: Bacteria > Acidobacteriota > Terriglobia > Acidiferrales > UBA7541 > Palsa-295. Next base: position 142,543 of record CAWFEC010000005.1, read on the forward strand.
CAAACAAAGAAACCACAGTCCGCCGCACCCTTCGTCTGACTGACTCGGGGCGGGGAGACGCAGAGAGCGCAGAGAAGATCGATGACGGAAATCACAACACGGATCGCGAGCGAGGCGCCTGCGTTTGAGAAGAATACGCGCGCGATGATCGAGCGCGTTACCGAGATCAAGAATGAGGAGGAAACGATCCGGCAGGGCGGCGGCGCGAAAGCCATCGAGGCGCAGCACAAGAAAGGCCGGCTGACGGCTCGCGAGCGCATTGCCAAGCTGATCGATCCGAAGACCGAGTTTTTCGAGCTGGGAATCTACGCCGGGTACGAGATGTACGAGGAGTGGGGCGGCGCGCCGGCCGGGGGCACGATCACTGGCTTGGGGCGCGTGGCGGGCCGGCTCGTGATGATCGTGGCGAACGACGCGACCGTGAAGGCGGGGGCGTTTTTCCCGATGACCGCGAAGAAAGTGATCCGCGCGCAGAATATCGCGATCGAGAATCATATTCCGACAATTTATCTGGTCGATTCCGCGGGCGTTTTTCTGCCGCTGCAGGAGGATGTGTTTCCCGACACCGACGATTTCGGGCGCGTCTTCCGCAACAACGCGGTGATGAGCGCAATGGGCATTCCGCAGATCACCGCGATCATGGGGATGTGCGTGGCGGGCGGCGCGTATCTGCCGGTGATGTGCGACCACATTTTGATGACCGAGGGCAGCGGGCTGTTTCTCGCGGGGCCGGCGCTGGTGCAGGCGGCGATCGGGCAGAAAGACGTCGGCCGAGGAACTGGGCGGGGCGCAGATGCACGCGCAGATCAGCGGGACTGTCGATTTCCGCGAGCCGGATGACGACGCCTGCATTGCGCGGGTCCGCGCGCTGGTCGACAAAATCGGGCATCGCGCCGGCGCTCCTTTCGATCACAAGACTGCCGAACCGCCGCAATACCCTGCCGAGGAGATTTACGGGATTTTTTCGGGCGATGCGGGGAAGCAATACGACATGCGCGAGATCATCGCGCGGATTGTCGATGGGAGCCGCTTCGAGGAATATCGCGCCGAATACGGGCAGACGGTGCTGTGCGGCTACGCGCGGATCGGCGGATGGGCCGTCGGGATCGTCGCGAATCAGAAGAAGAATGTGACCGTCGCGGCGCCCGGCACGGGCGAGAAGCGGCTCGAATTCGGCGGCGTGATCTATACGGAGTCGGCGGACAAGGCCGCGCGGTTTATTCTCGACTGCAACCAGAATCTGGTGCCGCTGATTTTTCTGCACGACGTGAACGGGTTCATGGTGGGCAAGGAAGCCGAGTGGAGCGGGATCATCCGCGCGGGCGCGAAGATGGTGAATGCGGTTGCGAACAGCGTGGTGCCGAAAATCGCCGTCATTTGCGGCGGCAGCTTCGGCGCGGGCCACTACGCGATGTGCGGGAAGGCGTACGATCCGCGATTCATTTTCGCCTGGCCGACGGCGCGCTATGCGGTGATGAGCGGCGATTCGGCCGCGGCGACGCTGGTCGAAATCAAGATCAAGCAGCTCGAACGCGAGGGCAAGAAGCTGAGCGCTGCCGAAAAGAAAGAGCTGTACGAATCGATTCGCGCCACCTACGAGCATCAGACCGATCCGCGTTATGCGGCGGCGCGGCTTTGGGTGGACGCGATTATCGACCCGGCGCACACGCGCGAGGCGCTGATTGAGGCGCTGGAGGCGGCGGGGCTGAATCCGGAGGTGGCGGAGTTTAAGACGGGCGTGCTGCAAACGTGAAGGTTGAGAGTTGAGAGTAAAGAATCGCTATGCAACACGCGGAGTGGACCCCGTACATCCGGGCTAAAGGACCCGGCGCTACGTTTAAACCTTACACCTATGGCCGAAGTGAGTGATGTAACGATTGTCGAATGCCCGCGGGATGCTTGGCAGGGGCTGCCGGATGTGATTCCGACGGTCGAGAAGATTCGCTATCTCACGCAGCTGGTCTCGCTCGGATTCCGGCACATCGATGCGGTGAGTTTTGTTTCGCCGAAGCATGTGCCGCAGATGGCCGATAGCGAGGCGGTGATGCAGGAGCTAAGGCGCGCGAAGCTGCCGTCGGGCGAGGCGCCGGACATTATCGGGATTGTCGTGAACGCGCAGGGGCTTGAACGCGCGCTTGCGACACCGGGCGTGACGACGATCGGGTATCCGTACTCGATTTCGGCGTATTTCCGGCGCGCGAACGCGAATATGTCGCGCGCGGAATCGCGAGAGCTGGTCGAAAAACTGCAGCGCGATACGAAGGCTGCCGGGAAGCGCCTGGTCGTTTACATCTCGATGGCATTCGGGAATCCGTACGACGAGCCGTGGGGGCCGGAGATTGTCGAGGACACGCTGGTGTGGCTCAAAGATGTGGGCGTTCGCACGGTGTCGCTCGCTGATACGGTTGGCACCGCCTCGCCGGAGGATGTTGCGCATCTTTATCTCGCCGTGAAAAACTGCGTGGCCGGCGTCGAGATTGGAGTTCATCTGCACAGCCGGCCCGAACGCGCGCATGAAAAGGTGCTGGCCGCGTACGAGGCGGGCTGCCGGCGATTCGATGGCGCGCTGACGGGGCTGGGCGGGTGTCCTTTTGCGGGCGACGCGCTGGTGGGCAATATCCCTACCGAAACCGTGCTGGCTACGCTCGCGGCGCGCGGCGTCGCGACGGGAATCGATACGAAGTCTCTCGCCGTGGCTTGCGCGATGACGCACGAGCTGCGCGAAAAGTACGCGCACGATCCCGCGGTGACGAAACCGAATTAACGCCGGAGCGCCGAATGGGCTACCAGACGCTGACCTTTCAATGTGACGACAAGATCGCGACGATTGCCCTCACCGTACCTGAAACACGCAACGCGATCTCGACGCAGATGATTGCCGATCTGCTCGGCGCTTTCGATCAGGCGGAAACAAGTCCCGCGCGCGTGGTGATCCTCACCGGAGCGGGCAAAGCGTTTTGCGCGGGGATGGATCTCAACGAGCTGCAAAACCTCGCGAAACAGACCCCGCAGAAGAGTCTCGAAGATGCGCGGCGGATGGCGAAATTGCTGTATCGGCTCTACACCTTTCCCAAGCCTGTCGATTGCGGCGGTGAACGGCGCCGCAATCGCGGGCGGTTGCGGGCTGGCGACGGTCGCCGATTTCATACTGGCTGTGCCGGAAGCGAAGTTCGGATATACCGAGGTACGGATCGGGTTCACGGCCGCGCTGGTTTCCGTTTTTTTGCGCCGCCGGATCGGCGAGACGCATGTGCGCGATCTGCTGCTGACCGGGCGCATTATTGAGGCGGCGGAGGCTTACCGGTTTGGGTTGGTCACGGAGGTTGTCCCCGCGGAATCGTTGATGGAGCGAGCGCGAGAAACGGCGGCTCAGCTGATCGCCGCGAGCCCGACGGCGGTCGCGCAGACGAAGAAACTTTTGCTCGGTTTCGATCAGGCGGCGATTCGCGCGGAGCTCGAAGTGGCGATCGCGACGAACGCGGACATTCGCTCGACACCCGATTTTCGCGAGGGGATCACGGCGTTCCTCGAAAAGCGTCCTCCGAAATGGTCGGAGGGAGATTGATATGGCGACGCGGGAGGCGCCGTCTGGCGAATGCGTGCACGTTGACGACGCCGAAAGTGCAGGCCGTGCTCGAGCGGTTGTACGGTCACGCAAAGAAGATCGATCAGGCCGCGCTGGCGATCGCGAATCCCATTACGGAGGCGATGCACACCGACGACAAATTTCGCGTCCGGTCCGAGCTGCTGAAGGAGGCGTATCTCGCGGTTCCGCGCGACGTGGGCCAGCTGCTCTACATGCTGGCGCGAACATACCCTTGTAAGACAATCGTGGAATTCGGCGCGTCGCTCGGGATTTCGACGATCTATCTGGCGTCGGCGGTTCGCGACAATGGCGGCGGCAAAGTGGTGACGACGGAGCTGCATGCGGAGAAAGCGCGGCATGCCGCTGAAAATCTCCGCGAGGCCGGGCTGTCCGATCTGGTCGAAATCCGGGTGGGCGATGCGCGGGAGACGCTGCGCGCGCTCGACGGCGGTGTAGACTTTGCGTTCATCGACGGCTGGAAGGAACTCTACTTGCCAATCCTGAAGGTCATGGAGCGGCACCTTCGTCCCGGTGCGCTGGTGGTTGCGGACAATTTGAATCTCGCCGACGTGCTGAAGGAGTACGTGGATTACGTAGGCTTGGAACGGAACGGTTATTTGTCGGTGCAACTGCCGATCGGGGACCGGCTGTCCGTTTCATTGCGGCTCGGGAGCCGATGAAAAACTACGCCGACACGGCTGTCCGCGTGCGATACGCCGAGACCGACCAAATGGGCGTGGTTTATTACGGAAACTATTTCACGTGGTTCGAGGTCGGACGAATCGAGTTTTGCCGCCAACTGGGCTTCGATTACAAACAGATGGAGATCGAGGACGACAGCTTTCTCGTAGTTGCGGAGACGTCCTGCCGCTACAAGAATCCGGCGCGATTCGACGACCTGCTGACCGTCCGAACGCGCGTGACGGCATCGAAAAGGCGCCTGATCCGTTTTGCGTATGAGATTTTTAGGCAAGACTCGGACGAATTGATCGCGACGGGTGAAACGGCGCACGTGATTTGCGATGGGCGGGGCCGGCCGAAATCGCTGCCGGAGAAATACCGGCGATACTTTCCGCTGGCGCACCCGGAAAGCTCGGCGCATGCGAAACGCCGAGGCTGACTTGCAAACGGAGGCACTCCTATGAGCGCAACTGACCCTGCAAAGATTGAAAAGTACCGCGGCAGGCTTCGCGAGGAATGGACCGAAGAGGCGACCGTTTCCGCGTGGCGAAAATGGCACGCGAAAATGGCGGCCTTCACGCGCGGCGTCACCGAGGCGATCCTCGAAGCGGCGCAGCTTCGCGCGGGCATGCGCGTGCTGGACCTGGCGAGCGGCGTGGGCGATCCGTCGCTTTCGATCGCGGAGGCTGTCGGACCTTCGGGCCACGTTACTGCGACGGACCTCGGCCCGGGAATGATCGGGCTGGCTGAGGAATTGGCGCGCGCGCGAGGGCTGCGCAATATCGATTTTCGCGTCGCGAACGTCGAGGCGCTTCCCTTCCCGGATGAGTCGTTTGACGTGGTGACGTGCCGGTTCGGCGTGATGTTTTTCCCCGATCAATTGAAGGCGTTTCGCGAATGCCTGCGGGTGCTCAAGCGCGGCGGGCGCGTGGCGTTCGCGGTCTGGGGAAGGCGCGAGCAGGCCTTTCTCGGCACGACCGTCGGCATCCTCATGAAATACGTCGAAATGCCGCCGCCCGATCCGGACGCGCCGCACGCGTTCATGTTCGGCGAGCGCGGGCTGCTGAAGAGCAAGCTCGAGGCGGCGGGATTCGCGCAGGTGAGCGAAGAGGTGCGGACGGTTTCAGGGCGCTGGGCCGGCTCGCCGGAGGAATACTGGCAGCAATTCACGGAAGTGGCGGCGCCGTTCCGGCCGCTGGTCGCGAAACTTACGAGCGAAACGCGCGCGAAGGCTGAAGCGGAGATTTTCGCGGGACTGCGAAAGCTTTCAGACGGCTCGACGATCACCCTGCCGCTTGAGATTGTCGTGGGGACAGGCATTCGCCCGTGACGCAGACCCAAATTTGTGTTGGCTCGCTGGTTATGGTGGTGTTCTTGGGCGCTCCGGCGCGGACCAGCGGTCAATCCTCAGCTTGCGCAAACTTGCAGGCCGCTAAGGCGGCGACGTATGGCTTTGCGCCGCCCCGGCTGTCTGACGCGGAGCGCAAGGTCAAAGCCAAGCAGATGGACCAATTCTGGGAGACGGCCAAGAGGCTCGGTCCCCCGGCGATTCCCTGCTTGCAACAGATGCTGGGAAACGGCCGGAATGATCCCTTCTTTCTTTTCGACGGATCGTCGCTGCTGCTCAGTTTGGATTCCTCACCCGCTTCTCTGAAAGCTATCTCCGCGGCAGTCGCAGGCACGGACCTCAAGGACGTTGACCCTGCCGGGTACATTCGCCTGCTTCTACAGCTGTCGCGAAAAGATGTCGACATCGGACCTTTGGCCGAGAAATACACGAAATATCCGTCCGTGGACACGTACCTGCCCGAACATGGTGCGATGAAATTGACGCGGATCGATGGAGCGCTGTTGCTATATGGGAGCATGGACCCCGATCTGAGCGAGAAGTACCTCGAGACGCTTGCCCAGGAGGGTAGTTCCGAAACCCGCGAGGCCGCCGTGTTTGCTCTCGCGCTCAACATGACAGAAGCCAGTTTTCGGGCGTTCCACGCCGGCATTTCGCTGAACGGCATTTCCAGCGACAATCGGAAGGCGATTGTTTCCATTCTTCGATACGAAGCGCCTGGCTCGGGACCGCGCCCGCCGCTCTCGCGAGAACAGGTGTTGAAGCGCGTCGACTCGGTAATCCGGGGCGATTTCGACCATGTGGACGAGTCAGACCCTCCTTACGTGGCCGGGGATGATGCTTTCGAGACGAGCGCGGTCGCACAGTTGAAGCCAGCCGACCTTCCGCTGGCTTATGAAGCGCGGCGAAAGTCCATTCGCGGTGTTTCCGACGAGAGCCTTGACGAATACGTTTCCTGGAGTCACATGATTCTAGGGATCATCAATCGGAATAATCTGTACAGCGACCTCCGAAGTCAATGAGGATCACGCAGGCACTGGAAGCATGAACCCAATCCAAATCGACGGCGAGCATCTGACGGTCGAGGAGTTGCACAGCCTTGTGTTCGATGGGGCGACGGCGGCGCTTGCTGCGGCTGCGCACGAGCGGATGAAGGCGTCGCGGGCGGTGATCGAGCGGATGATCGAGTCGGACGCCGCGGCGTATGGCGTGAATACCGGGTTCGGCAAGATGGCCTCGACGCGGATTTCGCACGGCGAAATACGGCACTTGCAGCTCAACCTTGTGCGCAGCCATGCGTGCGGCGTGGGCGCGCCGCTCAGCGAGGCAGAGACACGGGCAATGCTCGTATTGCGGGCGAATGCGATCGCCAAGGGCTTTTCGGGCGTGCGGCCGCTGGTTGCGGAAACGCTGCTCGCGATACTGAATCGCGGCGTGCACCCGGTGATTCCTTCGCAAGGGTCGGTTGGCGCATCAGGCGATCTCGCACCGCTCGCGCATCTGGCGCAGGTAGCAATTGGCGAAGGCGACGCGGTGTATCAGGGCCGGAGGCTTGCTGGCGGCGATGCGATGCGGGCCGCGGGGATTGCGCCGCTGGTCCTCGAAGCGAAGGAAGGGCTGGCGCTGCTGAATGGCACGCAGGGGATGCTGGCGCTGCTTGCGCTGGCCATTCGCGAGGCGGAGATTGCGGCGGATACATCGGATGTCGCGGCGGCGCTTTCGCTCGATGCGCTGCGAGGGAGTCCAGCGGCGTTCGATGCGCGCATAGCGAAGGTGCGCCCGCATGCGGGCCAGGCTGTGACGGCGCGGAATATCGAGCGGCTGAATCGCGGGAGCGAAATCCGCGAATCGCACCGGTCACCCGCGAAAGATCCGCGCGTGCAGGATCCCTACAGCTTGCGCTGCGCGCCGCAGGTCCACGGAGCCGTGCGCGACGCGCTGGCGCAGATTCGCACAACGATTTCGATCGAGCTGAATAGTGCGACCGACAATCCACTTGTGTTCGCCGACTCGGGCGAAGTGATCAGCGGGGGCAATTTTCACGGGCAGCCGCTGGCGATGGCCGCCGACCAGATGGCCGTCGCGCTCGCGACGCTGGGCGGGATCTCCGAGCGTCGCATCGAGCAGATGACCAATCCGCAGACGAGCCAATTGCCGGCGTTCTTGGTGGCGGAAGCGGGGCTCAATTCCGGATTCATGATCCTGCAGGTGACCGCTGCGGCGCTGGCCAGCGAGACCAAGGCGCTGGCGGTGCCGCATTCCGTGGATTCGATTCCGACATCGGCGAACCAGGAAGATTACGTCTCGATGGGGATGAGCGCCGCGCGGCGGCTCGGGCCGATGCTGGCGAATCTGCGAAACATTCTGGCGATCGAGGCGCTCGCGGCCTGCCAGGGGATCGATCTGCTGGCGCCGCTGCGGCCGGGGCCAGAGACGCGGAGGGCGTACGATCTCGTGCGCGCGCTTTCGAAGAAAGTCGATGCGGATCGGTCGCTCGCGTCGGATATAGAAGCAGTTGCGGAGATGATCCGGGTAGGCAAGCTGAGTGAGATTGTGGGTTAGGTGGTCACGAGGAGAAGCGCTTGGCCTCGGACGCGTGCGAACCCCAGACTGCCGGGCTGAAGCACCCGGCGCTACGTTTACACCTTTAGACCTCAGAGGTTGGTTGCGCCGTTTAGCGCGCGAGCCAGGAACCGGCCGAAGCGATAGCCTGCGACGTAGCTGAATGGCGCGACTCCTAGCGAATAGTGGCCGCAGGGTAGCCAGAGATTTTTGAAGGGCACATTTTCCTCGCGCATTTTGTCGAACAGGGCTTGGGTGAGCGCGGGCGGGAACGTGGGGTCGTAACGTCCTGTGATTGCAAACATCTTTTTGTTCGCGCCGCGCAGCTTGTGAATGTAGGGAAACGGGCTGATGGGCATCCAGTAACGGCGGACCTGATCGAGCGAAGCAGCGGGCTCGATCGACTCCCAGACATTCCTCGTGGTTAGGCCGGCGGCGACGACGTCGCCAAAATAGGTGGAGGCGTGCAGGAATGCTGCCGCGCGCACGGCCGGCTCGTGGCACATCGTGATGAAACCGATGGACGAGCCGATGCTGGTGCCGAGGATGCCGAGGCGGTCGTAGCCCTGCTGTTCGAGCCAGCGCAGGGTGCGGCGGACGTCGAGCACGGCCTGACGATTCGCTTGGATCGTCAGCCCGATATTCGCGCCAACGAGATGATCGGCGCGCGGATGGCCCGGGATCTGGCGGCGGTCGTGATACGGCAGGCTCATCTTGACCGCGGTGATGCCGAGCTTGTTGAGCCAGCGGCAGACGCTTTGCTGTTCTTCCCAGCGGGAATTCCATTGCGCCAGGACCACCACCGCCGGGCCTGAGCTGCGCGCCCGGAAAAGCTGGCCGTGGACGCGATTGTTCTCTCGCCAGGGCGATTCGATGGCGCTGGTGAAGGTAAGGACGCCGTCGTTGAGCGCGTAGTCGTCGGCGGGCGTCGCCGCATACCATTCGTCACTATGCGCGACTGCGTCTTCGACGAAGCGCTCCATGAACGCGGCCGGATCGTGATCCTCGGAATCGCCCCCGACGTGCTCGAGGCCCCATTCGAAAGGCAGCTTGGCGCGCCTCGGCTCCTGATCGAAGCGCATCTGCTCGTAGCGGTAGACTCTTTGCGCGTACCAGTTGGGCATGGTTCGTTTAGGCGCGACCTGCCAGACGGCGAAGAGCCGGGCCGGAGAGCCGAGTGAGGACCCATTCTTTCCGTAATTTTGCCCCGAGCTTCCCGTAGAACTTGATTGCGGGAGTGTTCCAGTTCAAGACCGCCCACTCCATTCGTCCGCAATCCTTGCGGGTCGCCGCGCGCGCAAGCGCCACGAGCAGGGCCTTCCCGATGCCCTTGCCGCGTTCCTCGGGCAGCACGAAGATATCTTCGATGTAGAGTGTGGGGCGGCACGCGAAGGTTGAATACGCGAAGAAATACAGCGCGAAACCGACGGCGCGGCCGTCGCGCGTGGAGATCAGCGTCTCGAAATAGCGATGAACGCCAAATCCGTCGCGCCGGAGCCTCTTGGCGCTGGCGCGGACCTCATGAGTGAGGTGCTCGTATTTCGCGAGGCCGCGGATCAGGGCGAGGATCGTAGGGATGTCGCGCGCGGTCCCCGGACGAACTCTCACTGGGGTTTCCGAAGCTCGGCGCTTCTTCAGGCGCTTCGTTTTGGCGGCTGGCACGAATCCAGTATAGCTGCGAGCGGCCCGCTGGTGACGGTCAAGATGGCGCGCCCCAGCCGCTCCGGCGCCCGCCGTTAGCACTCCGGCAACCTCGCGAGGCGGACGGCTTGAGGGTGCGCCGGGGATGTGGCAGATTCAAATGGTGGCTCCTTCAACGCTGATCGGCATTTTCGCGTTCATCTTCGGGCTGATCATCGGCAGCTTCCTAAACGTATGCATCGTGCGCATCCCGGAGCGGAAGTCGATCGTGATGCCCGCATCCGCATGCCCCAAGTGCGGCACGCTGATCCGGCCCTACGACAATATTCCGGTGCTCAGTTACGTCTTTCTCGGCGGCAAATGCCGCGCCTGCAAGACGAAAATTTCGTTGATCTATCCGCTGGTGGAGCTGCTGACGGCGCTACTTTTTCTGGGATGCTTTCTCGCTTTCGGATTGAGCCTCGAAGCGCTGAAGTGGGCGATCTTTTCGACGGTGATGATCGTTCTCGTGTTCACCGACCTGCGCGAGAGAATCTTGCCCGACGTGGTGAACTTCACGGGCCTGGGCCTCGGGCTGGCGCTGTGCTTATTCACCAAGCCCTCGGACGGGACCGCGCTGTGGCTGGCGAATCGTTTCTTCGACTTCCCTCCTCCGCAACCGGTGCTATCGCTGGTGGACGCTTTGCTGGGCGCGTTTCTCGGCAGCGGGATTTTGTGGCTCGTTTCGGAGGCGTATTTCCGGCTGCGCAAGCGCGAAGGGATGGGCCTGGGCGACGTAAAAATGATGCTGATGGTCGGCGCGTTTCTGGGGCCGAAGCGCACGATACTTACGATTTTCGCGGGCTCGGTGCTCGGCAGCGTGATCGGAATCGTCTATATCCTGGCGCGGCGCAAAGGATCGAACTACGAGCTTCCCTTCGGGACATTCCTCGGGATGGCTGCGCTGCTGGCGGCATTTTTTGGAACGCAGGTCGTGAACTGGTACCAGTCGCTTCTGATGGTGCGCTAATGGCGAAAGAGAATCCGCAATGAAGACCTCGACGATGCCGCTGCACGACCTGCTGACGGGCCCCGGAATGTACATCACGATTGCGACGCTGGTCGTTCTTCTCGTAGGCCTGGTCGCGCTGATCCTGATGTTCCGGAAATTCGTTCGCGGCCAGTCCTCAGGGCGGTCCGACGATTGGGCGAGCCCCAAGGCGGATACCGAGAATCCTTCGGCGTTCATGACGGCGTCGATGCACGGCGTGATCGAGAAACTGCGCGCGCAGGAAAAGGAGCTTGCGCGCCTGCACCTGCTGGCACAGGAGCGCGCACAGGAATCCGAGCGCCTCACCGAAGAAGTGACGCGGAACATGCCGACAGGCCTGCTGCTCGTCAACGCGACCGGCGCAATCAGCTCGACCAATCCGGCCGCCGAAGAGGCGCTGGGCGCGCGGCCGATGCGCTACCGGTCGTACAAGGAAATTCTGGGGCCCGACTCCGATCTCGCGCGGATGCTCTCCGCCTGCCTGAGCGACGGAGAAACATTTCATCGCAGCGAAGTGGAACACATGACCCAGGACGGCGAGGTGCGCCACCTGGGCGTGACGATTTCGCCGATCTACCGGACCAAGGGCTCGGCGAAGGCCGCGGGAGCGGCTGCGCGCAACGCGGCGGCGTCTTCAGGAGCCAAGGTGAGCGGCGCGCTCTGCCTGATGAGCGACCTTACCGAGCTCGCCGCGCTACAAAAGCAGATTCGGTGGAAGGAGAACCTTGCCGCGCTCGGCGAAATGTCGGCCGGCATCGCGCATGAATTCAAGAACGCACTGGCTACGATTTCAGGATACGCGCAGATGATCCACAGCGAGGCGAAGCCGGGCGACATCCGGGAATCGTCCGAGCGGATTCTGGATCAGACGCGCGCGCTCACGCATGTCGTCACCGAATTTCTGCGCTTCGCGAAGCCGCTCGAAATCTGCTACGAGACGGTGGCCATGCAGCCGCTCGTCGAGCGCGTGGCGGAGGAGCTGCACGAAGCCACGCCGCAATGCGAAGTCGAATGCGAAGGGTCGTTCGCCGAGCTTCCCGGCGATGAAGCGCTGCTGCGCCAGGCGCTGGTAAACCTTACGCGCAACGCCGCCGAGGCGGCGCGCGCCGGTGGCGCGTCGCCGCGCGTGAAGATTTCCGGCACGATGGAAGATCTGGGCGGCAAGCGCTGGCAGCGCGTCTGCGTGTCGGACAATGGCCCGGGGATTCCCGAGCGCGACCTGCCCAAGATTTTCCTGCCTTTCTATACGACGAAATCCGAAGGCACGGGCCTGGGCCTGGCGGTGGTCCAAAAGGTGGCCCTGCAGCATGGCGGCAGCATCGAGGCGCGCAACCGCCCGGACGCAGGGGCCGATTTCATTCTCTGGTTACCTTTGCGGCAGGAGCCTTCGCCATCTTTGTTTCCCTCCCAGGCTGCGCGCATCTAGAATAGGTGCAGGCGTATCCCTGTGCGCCGGAGGAGGCCCTACCATGCGCAGGACTCTATGGCTGAGCGCGGCCGTATTCGTGTTTGCGGCAAGCGGCGCGATCCGCGCGCAGGCCCAACCGCAAAACCAGACATCGTCACAGGCAAGCCAGAGCGCCGCGCCGGCGGCAGCTCCCCAGCAGGATGCTCTTGCCGAAGCGGCCCGCAAGGCGCGCGAGCAGAAGAAGGACCAGCCCAAGGCCACGAAGGTCTTCACGAACGACGATATTCCGACCCAGGGTGCGGTATCAACCGTTGGACAGGCCCCCGCGGACACGTCGACGGATACCGAGCAGCGATACGTCCATGCCTCGACGCCGGCGCCCGCGCCTGCAGCAGCCAATGACGAGAAGGCATGGAAAGACAAGTTCGCCGATTTGCGGCACAAACTCGAGCAGGATCAGGCGGAACTTGACGTGCTGCAGCGCGAATCCGGCGTGAGCATGCTCCAATATTACGGCGGCGATCCCCAAAAGGCCGCGCAGGACCAGAATAGCCAGCAACCGATGGGCGCGGCGTACGACAAGAAGGTCTCCGACATCGACGCCAAGAAAAAGCAAGTCGAAGCGGACCAGCGAGCCATCTCGGATGCCGAAGACGATCTCCGCAAAGCCGGCGGCGATCCGGGCTGGGCGCGCTAGAGTTTCCCTGCGATGGAACCTGTCTTACTTGTCGAGGACAAAGCCGAGCTCAGAGCGATGCTCCGCAAGGCGCTTGAACGCGCGGGCTATGCCGTCGATGAGGCGCCCGATGGAAATACCGCGATCGACAAGGTCCGCAGCCGCCGTTACCAGCTGGTTCTCTCGGATTTGAAGCTTCCCGGAAATTCCGGACTCGACGTGCTGCGCGAGGCGAAGCGCGTCGAGCCGACCCTGCCCTTCATTCTCGTGACTGCCTACGGCTCGGTGGAAGAAGCCGTGACCGCGATGAAGGAAGGCGCGTTCGATTTCATCCAGAAGCCGGTGGACCTGGATCATCTGAAGCTGCTGCTCGAACGCGCGTCGCGCCAGCAGGAATTGCTGCGCGAAAATCTGCTGCTGCGCGAGGAGTACTCGGCGCGCTACGGCTTTCCGCGAATCGTCGGCGAGCATCCGGCGATGAAAGAGGCGAGCCAGATGGCGCAGCGCGTGGCCGCCACGGACTCGACCGTGCTGGTGCTCGGCGAAAGCGGAACGGGGAAAGAGCTTTTCGCGCGCGCGATTCATCACTTGAGTGCGCGGGCTGAATGCCCGTTTGTGGCGCTGAACTGCGCCGCGATTCCCGAGGGGCTGGTCGAGAACGAACTTTTCGGGCACGAGCGCGGCGCCTACACGGGCGCGGGTGCGCGGAAGATGGGGAAAATGGAGCTGGCGCATCGCGGAACGCTGTTCCTCGACGAAATCGGCGATCTGCCATTGGCGATTCAGGGCAAGCTGTTGCGGGTGCTGGAGGAGCGGCGCTTCGAGCGCGTCGGGGGAACGCAGGAGATTGAAGTGAACGTGCGCATCCTCACGGCGACAAACAAGGACTTGCGCGCAGCCGTTGCTGACAAAACCTTTCGCGAGGACCTCTATTTCCGCATTGCCGCCGTGCCCATCACGGTACCTGCGCTGCGGGATCGTGGGGACGACGTCCTGCTGCTCGCCGAGCATTTTCTCGAGCGCTTCCGGCGCGAGTTTCGCAAGCCTTCGTTGACGCTGACGAAAGACGCACGGGCGCGGCTCCAGGGCTACGCCTGGCCGGGGAACGTCCGCGAATTGCAGAACACAATTGAACGTGCCGCAATCCTGGCGAATGGCCCCGAAATCGATGCGGATGGGCTGCAACTTCCCGCCGCCAAGCCTACCGCCGAGGAAATGCCGGAAGGAATGCTTGCGGGGCAATTTCTATGGGAAGGGCCGCTGGATGAGGTCTCGCAGCGCGCCGTGGCGCACGTCGAGCGATTCAAGATTCACAATGCGCTGCGCGAAGCGAAGTGGAATAAGACGCGCGCGGCGGAGAAGCTCGGCGTCTCCTACAAGACTCTGCTTACCAAGATACGGTCGCTCGGCCTCGAGAATTAGCCTCCGAAAAACAAGAAGAACTCACCGCAGAGACGCAGAGAGCGCAGAGAGAAGCAAAACCCGGCGCCGTCCACGGACGACACGCAACGAGAGTTAGCCGAGTAATTCGAGGAAGACTTCGTTCGAAATCGTGAGGCGGTCTGGCGGGATCCGCAGGCGGCCGCCCTCGAGGTCGAGCAGGCCGTGCGAGCGCAGCATCTCGATGCGCTGCTGCAGCGTGGCCATGCGGTCGGTGAGCGTCGGGTCGATCTCACGCTCGATGCGCGCCAGGTCGATTCCATCGAGGCGGCGGAGGCCGAGGAAAAATGTCTCCTGCAGCGTGTGCCAGGGCGTGAGCGTCTCGATCATCTCGCGCGTAGAGGTGCCGCGCTCGATACACGTGACGTAGCGGGCGGCCTCGTGGATATTGGCCCAGCGCGTCGAGCCGTCGAACGAGTGCGCGCCCGCGCCGAAGCCGAGATACGGGTCGCGGCGCCAGTATTTCAAATTGTGCTGCGATTCCCTGCCTGGCAAGCCCCAGTTCGAGATTTCGTAGTGGTTGTAGCCGGCCGCCGCGAGGCGCGCGCACGCGGACTCGTAGAAATCGGCCTGCGCGTCGTCGCTCGGGATGGCATCGGCGCTGTAGCGGCTGCCGCCGGCGAGCGATTCCTTGCCGAGGCGGCTGCCTTCGTCGACCTCGAGCATGTAGATCGAAACGTGTTCGGGATAGAGGCGCAGCAGCTCGGTGACCGAGCGTTCCCACGATTCGCGGGTCTGATGCGGGAGGCCCGCGATCAGGTCCATGCTGATATTGCGAAAGCCGGCGGAGCGAAGGGATTCGACCGCGCGGAAAATGTTCTCGCGGCGGTGCATGCGGCCGGTGGCCTGCAATTCGCGATCGTCGAAGGACTGCACGCCGAGGCTGATGCGGTTGAATCCGGCGTCGAGCCAGGCAGACGCTTTGATCGGCGAAATCGTCTCGGGATCAGCCTCGAGAGTGATTTCTCGCGCCTCGACGTGAAAGGATTTGCGCAGCGCGTCGAGAATGCGCGCGAGCGCCGTGGGATCGAGGAGGCTCGGCGTCCCGCCGCCGAAATAGGCCGTGTCGAATGTTTGGCCGCCAAGATACGACCCGGATTCCGTGATCTCGCGGCAGACGGCCGCGGCGTAGGGCTCGTAGCGGTCGCGCGAAACCACGCCCGTGTGGAAATTGCAGTAGGTGCATTTCGTCTGGCAGAAGGGCACCTGGATGTATGCGCCGAAGGTGATCATCTATTCAGAATTTAGCACAAGTGGGCATGTGCGACGCCAAGCCAGCGGTAAGCCAGCGAAAAAGACAAAACCAAAGGCAAAACATTACGCAGGGAACGGAGAGGGCACTGAGATAAGCGCGCCAAGCAATACGGCGTGATACCGAAACAAAGAACGCTGCAAGGGCATCTGATAAGATGCGCTCCGGGGGATTTTACGTGGAAACGCCACTGATCGAAACGCATCGCGCTGCCGGCGCGCGGCTCGCCGAATACGAGGGGTGCGTCCTGCCCGAGTCATTCTCCGATCTCGAGCGCGAGTATCGTGCTGCGCGCGAGAGCGTGGCGCTCTTCGATACGAACTGGCACGCGATCGTCACGTTGGCCGGCCGCGACCGCGTGAAATATCTGCACAATATCTCGTCGAACGACATCAAGTCGCTCGCCGAAGGCCGCGGAACGCTGGCGCTGCTCCTGAATCCGCAGGGGCACATCCTCGCTGAACTCGAAGTCTACGCGCTTCCGGAAAAGCTGCTGGTCCTTTCGCATGCGTCGCAGCGCGAGCGGACTGTCGCGACACTCAAGAAATATGTGATTGGCTCGCAGGTGCAGATTGAAGACTTGACCGAACGGATGGGGAGCATTGGAGTCGAAGGCCCGCGCGCGGCCGAAGTTGTGCGGCGTGCGGGCGGCGCAGCGCTCGACGAACTCGCCGATTTGTCGATCAAAGAAATCACAATGGATGCGGTTCCCTGCTATTTGCTGCGGCGCTCGCACTTCGGCGAGACGGGCGCGGAAATCATCGCGCCGCGAGCTGCGCTGCCTGCGCTCTGGCAAAGACTGCTTGCGGAGGTGCGGGCGGCGGGCGGCGGGCCGATTGGGATGGCGGCGTTTCATGCGCTGCGGCTGGAGGCGGGCGTGCCGTGGTTCCCGGCCGACTTCAACGACGCGATGATTCCGCACGAGGCGGCGGTTGAAGCCACGCACATCAGCTTCACGAAAGGCTGCTACACCGGCCAAGAGATCGTCGAGCGCGTGCGCTCGCGCGGACACGTGAACCGCAAGCGGGTATCGCTGAAATTCTCCGCTGCCGCGCCGCCTGCGCCGGGCACGAAATTGCGTGCGAACGGCGCCGAAGTCGGCTACGTGACGAGCGCAGCTTTTTCACCCGGCGCGCAAACAGCGATTGGCATGGGATACGTGCGCCGCGAGCATTTTGAGCCGGGCAGCGTCGTGGAGTTGGATGGCGGAACTGCGACCGTGCGGGAAATAGGGCACGAGTCCACAGTTAAGCGCTAAGAGAAGATCTAACCGCGCAGGACTCTTATGGCGAGAGATCCTTCGGACGCACAAACCGCTTCCTCAGGATGACGATCCTCGTCGGATCGTTAGCTCTTGCTGAAGTTGAGCGAGCGGAGGAAGCTGCCGCGGTCGCGATCGATCTTCTTCTGGAGCTGGAAGACGGCGTAGAGCAGCGCCTCGGGGCGCGGCGGGCAGCCGGGGACGTAGACGTCGATCGGAATCACCTGGTTGACGCCTTGCACGATGGCGTAGTTGTTGAAGACGCCGCCAGAGGTGGCGCACGCGCCCATCGAAATGGCCCACTTGGGCTCGGGCATCTGCGCGTAGAGCTGCTTGATCACCGGCGCCATCTTTTGCGAAACACGCCCGGCGATAATCATGAGATCAGATTGGCGCGGCGAACCGCGAAATACTTCGGCGCCAAAGCGCGAAATATCGTAGCGCGAAGCGGCCATCGACATCATCTCGATCGCGCAGCAGGCCAGCCCAAACGACATCGGCCAGATCGAGCTGCGGCGCGCCCAATTGACGACCTTGTCGAGCGAAGCAAAGAGGATTCCCTCATCTTTGAGGAAATTCTCGTCTTCGCCGGGTCTTTCGAGCGTTACGCCCTTCGAGAGTTCAACGGCCATGTCGATTCTCTCTCCTAATGGCTCGGTATCCTCGCTACAAACTTCATTTTGCGCCTTCAGGCAAGAATTTGCAAAGGCTCGAAAGCCATCGAGACGCGGTTATTGGACCTCAACGGTAATCTCGGCGGACTTGGTGCGCCCAGTCGCGTCGGTGGCGGTCAGCATGTACGTGGTGGTCCTGCGGGGCGTCACGCTAACGCAGTGCTCGTACGAGGGCCAGACCTTGGTCGATTGCGGTTCGAGCGTCACCGATTTCGCGTTCGAGACGCTGTAGCAAAGATCTGCCGAATCGCCGCGGCTGATGGTCGGCGGATTCGCATAAAACGCGAGGATCTCGAAGCGATTCCCTCCCATGCTCTCGACGGTTTGCTCATCCTGGGCGCGGCGCTGGGCCGCGACGCGTTCCTCGATCAACTGGTTCTCATGCGCGCGCGACCAGAACACCCAGCCCACGTAAGCCAAGGCCGCCACAAGGACCGCAGCCGACACGGCGACGTAAATGCGAATTCCTGTGTGGGGACCGGAATCGGGAGTGGGGTCGGTCAGCATTGCGAAGGCCTCAAGTTTCCTGCCAGAGTTGGGCATTGCAGGTCGCGTACGGTGCCGCACGAGACCAAAACTGGCCTGCCAACGGGGCCATGGCAGAGACTATTGATTGGGCTGCGGCGCGGGGGTTTGCGGGCTCGTCGTTCCCGTTGAACTCGCGCCCGTCGGACTCGCGCCGAACGGATTGGCGCCCGCGGCTTGACCGGGCAGGAGACCCTGGCCCTGAGCTGCTCCGAGCCCCTGCTGAAGGGCCTGCGCCTGATCTTCCAGCGGGTTCCAGATAAACTCCCAATCTTTGTATTTCTTCCCTCCGTGATAGATCTTGATCGACTTCTGATCGATTGCCGTCGGAACGCCAACGCCGCTCAGGAACGCGCCTATCACCGGCCCGTCCACCGGGCCGGTTGGCTTCAGTTGGGCGAACTGAGCCAGAGAAGTGTTTTGCAGGCCCGCTGCCGGCGAGCCGAACGTGCTTGCCGGCTGGCCTTGGCCGAAAGCGGGCGTCCCGTTTGAGTTTGAATTCTGCTGTCCCTGCCCAGCCCAGGTCCCGCCGAATTGTCGGTCGAACCAGACGGCGTCTGCGAAGAGTTCCCTGCGGGTTTTGGCCGTTGGTGCCGCCGACGCTCGCGCCGCCTCCGGCGCTCGGGCTCGCGCTATTGCCGGCACCCGAATTATCGCTCGAAGTTGCGGAGCTCTCCGTGTCGCTATTGTCGCTGGGCATTGACGACAAGCTTGCGGCGGACACGGCTCCGGGCAGTGCGCTCGCCGTGCTGGGCATTTGCCCGTTATTCAAATCCATGATCGCCATCTGCTGCAGCGTGGCGTAGCGCACGCTCCCGATAATCTGGCCCGTCCCATTGACGTAGATGAAGCGCCACGAACCGTCGTCCGGGTCCATCGGATCCTTGATGGCGGACGCGCGCAGGAAGTGGACATCGGGCACTCCGGTCTCGAGATCATCGATCGACTGCGGATAATGTCCGGTCTTGTGGTAGTAGAGGCGGATCGCGCGGGCCCATTGATTCCCGCACCAGACCGTCTGCGCCTCCCGTTCGCGGCGGCCCTGCGTGATCAGATTCTCGAGCACCACCTGCGAGCCGATGATTGTCGCCACGATGATGGCCAGCATGATGATGTAGGCATAGCCCGCCTCGGAAGACCGGCTGCCAGCATTTGCGCGCCCGTGCTCCGGACTCGCCTGACGTTCATCCATATTTGGCTCTTCCTTCGTGTGGCGATCGCTCATTTTATTCCTGCCCTGCTGGAGGCTGAACCATGGGAACCGTCGCGTGGCGCCCCGTCGAGATTTCCTCGACGTCGGCGGAATTGTCGGTGACGTGTATCAGCCGGAATTGGTTGAGGAACGTCGCGCCTTCGGCGACCACGAGGACATCATCGCCCTCGGAGAAAAAGGCGACCCGGCGACCGCTGGAAGCTTCGGAGGCGTAGCCGAACAATTGGCCGGGCACCTGCACGGGAGGAGGAGGCGGCGGCACCTGTGGGCCAACGAAGCGCGCCGCCGCAGCCTCGATCTGAGCCTTCGGAGGCGGGGGCGGTTCGGCCACAAAAATATTGCGATGCGATCCCGTATATTCGATTTTTTGAAGCTTTGCGAGCAGGTCGAGCCGCAGTTGCGGCTCCTGGACGTCGAGCGGCCGGAACTTGGTGTCTCCAGCGACAACCTTGGGCGTGGCAGCAACCTGAGTGTGGCCCGCGAAGTAATAATAGCCAACGCCGGCGAGTACGATCAGCAGCGCGAGCAACAAGTAGATTTCGTTGCGCCTCGACATCGTCAAGTCCTGAAATACG
The DNA here is from genome assembly GCA_963814735.1 of uncultured Acidobacteriota bacterium. Lineage (GTDB taxonomy): Bacteria > Acidobacteriota > Terriglobia > Acidiferrales > UBA7541 > Palsa-295. Next base: position 162,415 of record CAWFEC010000005.1, read on the forward strand.
TGTGCATGGTGATCTCCAGCTGAATCGTTCCCGTGCTTGCGGAAGCCAGGTGGAGATCGTCGACGAGATAGAAATTCTTCGAGCGCTCGAGCCCGTTGATGAACCGGATCACGGACGGATAGTCTGCGTCGACGGCCGTCTCGATCGAGATTTCGGTGACGCCGCGGCCCTCGATCGGCTTCTGCTTGAAAGATAGAGCCGGCGTCTTTACGTTTGCCTTCTGAGCGATAGAATCGAGGTCGGACTCAATCTGCGAATAGCCCGTTTTCGCGTCCAGAAACGATTCATCATAAAAAGTGTCGCAGTCTTTGCCCACCTGCGGCAAAGACTCCTGAATCGCCTGGCCCCTCTTGAGGTCGGCGCGCAGGAGTTTCGCCTGCAGCGACAACTGATCTCGTTGCGCGCGGAGGGTATTCGGTCCCTGGCGCGACCCATTCCAGAGGAAAGCGACGAGGGCGGCATCTACGAGCAGCAGCAGCCCCAGGGCCACGCCCACGGATCTTTTCCAAGCCTGCCAGTTGCCGTTCGTCGTCATGTCGTCGAGTACCAAACCGTCAAATGCAGCGTGATTGGATCTTTTCCCGGCTGGTCGGAGTGGCGCTCATCCTTGACGACCATGCCGGTAAAGGCCCTGGACTTCTCGACTGCCTCGAGGAATTGGATTTTGCTCTGGTCCGTCATCGCCCCAACTTCGAGGGTCACTTCCGCTCGGCTATCCACGAGGCGCGGCGCGATGCTCACGACGCGAACGCCGGGCGGCAGCGTCTGCTCGAGGTCCATGAAAATCTTGGTCCAGGGGAAACTGCGCTCGTCGATCAACGAGTTCAAGAAGGCGGAACGATCGAGAATCTGTTTTGACTGCGCGCCCTGGAAGTACGCCTGCAATTGCCGCTGTTGCTGTTCGTCGCGCTGGATTTCATTTTGCAAGGCTGAAATTGTGGAATGAAGCTCCCGGCTGGATTGCCACGACACGTACGCGGCGTACGAAAGCAAGATCAGCGCGAGAACGCCCACCGTGCCGGCGGCTGCGGCGCCCGCGAGGAAGGGCCGCTTATTCGGTTGCGGCGCAGTCGTCAGATTGAGGTGCAGCTTCACGATCGTTCCTTGCGATTCTCCGAATGGCGGCTAGGAACCGGCATTCAACATCCACCCCGCCAGCGCGTCGAGGCCGTGCCCGATCAGATCCTGTACCGGCTCGCTCAAGCCCTGGGCTGCTTCGGCTTCGCTCATCGAACCGACGGCAACTTTCAATTCAGCGGCGAGTGCGGTGCGGAAAAACTGTTCTCGCGCGCCGAATCCGGAAAAACGGACGCGATCGACGGGACCATTCCAATTGTCCTGATAATAGGCGATCGCCGGGAAAACCTCGTCGAGCACCACCTGCGGATCGAGGAGCGATGCATCGGCAGGCAAATCCGTCGACCGATAGACGCACAAATTCGCGCCGTGAACGATCGCGCTCGTAAGGCTCTTGCCCGAGAGGCGCACCAGCAAGGTTGCGCCGCGCTCTTCGAGAAGCGGCAAGGCGGCCAGCGTGGAACTCAGCAGCACGCCGGTCGATGCCCCGGCGGACTCCACGATTTCTTCGTATTCGCGAACGATGCGCTGGCGCGCGATGGCGGTGACGAGTTCGAGGCTGCCGTCGCGAGCCGGCTGCCTCATCCACGAAACCACGGTCTCTTCCACGTCGAACGGGACGCTTTTCTTCAGCCGCCAGCGAAGCAACGGCAATGCCTCGTCCGCCCGCCGCGGGAGATTCTCGAACGGCAGGATGAAAACGCGGACCACCGGGTCGGGAACCAAGACCGCAATGGGCGCGCCGTGCGTCGAGATGCGGTTGAACACCCGGCGAAGCGCGCCGCGCACCGCGTCCGGCTGAGTAATGTTGTTATCCACGGGCGAAGGCATCACGGAGCCCGCCGGCAGCGACTCCACAACGACGTCTTCCAGGTCGCCGTGGCCGCTGCCCCACCGCGCTGCGGCGACGTGCCCCGGAGCGATCTCGACCACCAAGGATGGGTGCGGCATCGCATGGAGCCAGCGGTCGATCCGCCGGACAATGCCCATCCGATAGAACTTGCTCTCGAGGTTTTCGGTGCCCGTCAGGCTAGTCAAGGAACGTCACCTTGTTGATTTCGCGCAGCGTCGTCATTCCCGAACGAACCTTGCGAAGGCCGGACTCGCGCAGGAACGTCATGCCCTCTTCGCGCGCGGCGCGCTTGATCTCGGAAGTTGGCCGGCGGTCGATGATCATCTCGCGAATGCGGTCGGAAAGATCGAGAAGTTCGGTGATCGCCGTGCGGCCGCGATAGCCGCTGCCCGAGCACTCCAGGCATCCGGCGCCTTCGGAGAACCGCACCTGCGCCCATTCCGCCGGATCCAGGCCCGATTCCCGCAGCACCTCGGGCGCGTAGGTCGTGCGCTTCTTGCAGTTCTCGCAGATCACGCGCACCAGCCGCTGCGCCATGATGCAATTCAGCGCCGAGACGAAATTGTACGGCTCGACGCCCATGTTGATGAAGCGGCCGATCACGTCGGTGCACGTTGTTGGCGTGAACCGTGGTGAAAACGAGATGGCCGGTGAGCGCGGAATTGATGGCGATCTGCGCGGTTTCCTGGTCGCGAATTTCGCCGACCATGATCTTGTCGGGATCGTGGCGCAGGATCGAGCGCAAGCCGCGCGCGAACGTGAGGCCCTTCTTTTCGTTCACGGGAATCTGGGTGATGCCGCGCACCTGATATTCGACCGGATCTTCGATGGTGATGATCTTGTCTTCGTCGTTCTTGATTTCGTTGATGGCCGCGTAGAGCGTGGTGGTTTTGCCCGAGCCGGTGGGTCCGGTGACGAGCACCATGCCGTAAGGCTCGCGGATATAGCGCCGGAAACGCGTCACCTCGTCGTGGTCGAATCCGACGACATCGAGCGTGAGGTTGCGGAATTTTTCGCTCAGCGTTTCCTTGTCGAGGACGCGCAGCACGGCATCTTCGCCGTGAACGGAGGGCATGATCGACACGCGAAAATCGACGAAGCGGCCTTTGTAACGCACGCGGAAACGCCCATCCTGCGGCACGCGGCGCTCGGCAATGTCGAGTTCGCTCATCACCTTGATGCGGGAAAGAATCGTGGCGTGCCAGTCCTTGGCCAGCGGCTGCATGGCGTATTGCAGCACGCCGTCGATGCGATACTTCACCACCACTTCGGAGTTGCGCGTTTCGATGTGGATGTCGCTCGCGCGCCGCTCGAGGGCCGTAAAGATCACCGTATCACCAGACGAACGACGGGGCTCACGCCGGTATCGCGCGTGAGCTTCTCCATGGAAATGTTTTCGTCGCTGTCCTCTTCGTCGGCGACCACCTGCAGCGTGAAACCCTCGGTCGCCTGATCGAGGACGCGCTGCGATTGCTCGGTGCGCTTCAGCAGGTCGCCGATCTGCGAGGCCGTCGCGACTTTGATCTGCAGCCGCTTGCCAAGCAGCAGCGAGAGCTCGTCGGTGAGCTGCAACTGGCTGGGATCGGCCATCGCCACCACGAGGATGGAGTCGCGCGATTCGAGCGGCACGAAGTTGTAGCGGAACATCAATTCGGCCGGTATGCTGCGGAAAAGCTCCGGATCGATGCGCTGTTCGCGGAGATCGATGAACGGACAGCGGTAGCGCTCGGCCAGGCGGCGCGCTTGTTCGCGCTCGGCCGCATCGTTCGTCGGGCCGCCCGGCATAGCGTTATTGCTTGCGGTTGCCATTGATTCCTGTCCTTCGTCACTCTGATCTGAAGAGAGAACATCGGCAGATAGAGCGAGATCAAAATGAAGCCTACCACAACGGCCATGACCACCAAAATCACGATGGGAATCAGGAAAGGGTGCGTTCCAGGCTGGTATTGACTTCTTCTTCGTAAAATTCAGCGACGCTGGTGAGCATGGCAGGAAGCGCGCCGGAAGCTTCGCCGACCTCGATCATTTCGAGCGCCAGGCCGGGAATCAGCTGCGTTTCCGCCAGGCTCGTGTGAAGCGACTTCCCTTCTTTCACGCGTTCGGCCGCCTGCTCCACGGAAGTGGCGACCAGCCGGCTCCCGATCGCCGCCGCGGACGTGTGCAGCGCCGCCACCAGCGGAGTGCCGCCGGCCAGCAGCGTCGAAAGGGTGCGCACGAACTGAGCGATCTGTGCCTTCAGCCACATATCGCCGAAAATCGGAACGCGCGGCTTGAGGCGGTCGATCGCCAGCGCGCCGCGATCCGAACGCGTCCACGCGAATATAAAAATCGCGACGGCCGCGAGCGTAACCAGCATGGCGATAAAGTAGTTCGCAGGGGTAGCGCTATCGCCAGAAGAATCCGCGTGGGCGCCGGAAGCGGAACATCGAGCTCCTTGTACAGGGAGGCGAACTGCGGCAGCGCGTAGGTGACCACGTAGGTGACAACGAGCATGGCTGTCAACACCAGCACGGACGGGTAGATCAGCGATGTCAGCAAACGGCTGCGGAACCCGGTGCTCACGCGGAGATACGCGATGTACTGCTCGAGCACGCCGGTCAAGTTGCCGCTGCGCTCGCCCGCCGCGATCACGGTGACGTAGACGGGCGGAAACGATCCTTGGGCCGCCAGCGCCTCGGACAAGAGCGAGCCTTCGCGAACGCGCTGGCGAACTTCCTCCAGGATCGGCCGAAGGCGTATGGCGGCGGCGCGCTCGGCAAGCAGGTCGAGCGCCTTCAGAATGGGCAGACCGGCCTTAACCAGCGTATTGAACTGCTGGTTGAAGATCAGAAAGTCGTGCGGGTGGATCGAGCGGTCCCGCCCAGACCGCCGAGTTGCGCCAGAAGATTGAGGTGACTGCGGACCGAGAAGACGTAGAAGCCGCGATCCGCCAGCCTCTGTCTCGCCTCGTCCTCCGACTGCGCCGTCTCCACGTGCTGGAAGACGCGGCCAGTCGTGTCCCCGACTTTGCAAACAAATTCGGCCATTTTGATGGTCCCATCACCGCCCTGGGGGCGATGGGCAAACTCTAGCATACTCCGTCCCAAACCAGGCTGGAGGCGGGAAAACAGCTCGTTAATTGGATGTGACAACGGCTAAAAGGCTGTATGCCCCGCCGGGGAGGGCAACGTGCGTTCCAGCGGCGAGGGTCGAGAAACCGAGTAAGCGGCGCAAACACACTATGGTAGAGTCCCTTCTTGCCCAATTCCATGGAGCCAATTTCACACTTTTTCTATTCCGACCGCTTGAAGCTGCAATTCTGGGATTACGGCCAGGACGGCAAGCCGGCGCTCGTTCTGGTGCACGGCGGCCTTGACCATGCCCGGAATTGGGACTGGGTGGCGCGGACGCTGCGCGAGCACTATCACGTCTACGCGCTCGACCTGCGAGGGCACGGAAACAGCGCTTGGGCGCCGGGTGCAATGTACAGCGTGGCCGAGCATGTTCTCGATGTGTCCGCGCTGCTGGATGTCATCGACGAGTTCCCCATCCGGCTGATTGGCCATTCGCTTGGCGGCGGAATCGTCCTCCATTATGCCGGCGTGTATCCAGATCGCGTTCACAAGGCCGTTTCGATCGAAGGGCTGGGCGTGCCGCCGGAAAGTCGCGTCCATGGCCCTGGCTCGGAACAACTGCGATATTGGATCGAGTCCGTCCGCGACATCGAGAAGCGCAAGCAAAAGAGTTATCCGAGCCTCGAAGCCGCCATCGCGCGGATGAAGGAGGCGAATCCGCACCTTTCGGATGAAGTCGCCAAGCATCTGACCCTGCACGGCACCAACTGGGAGCCCGACGGTTCGCTGGTCTGGAAGTTCGACAATTTCGTTAGGCTCTTTCCGCCGTACGGACATCGCATCGAGGACACTGCCGAAATCTACGCGCGGATCGCCTGCCCGATTCTGCTCTTCTGGGGACTCGAAAGCTTCCTACCCGTGCCGGAAACCGATCCGCGCAGAAAAGCGATTCGCGACTGCCGGATGGTGCGCGTCGAAAACGCCGGCCACTGGCTGCACCACGACCAGCTCGAACTTTTCTTGCGGGAAACTACGGCGTTCCTTCGCGAGTAATACAGGCGTGAGGCGCGCCTGGCGCTAATGCACTTCGCCGGCGAGCGCTTCCTCGTCGACAATCGATACGCCGGGCGGCGGCTGGAAGTGGAATTTCGCCTCCGGGACCGGGATGTTTTCCTGCCAGTTGCCGAAGCGAAACTCCGTTGTCACATTCCCCGGTTGGTGAATCACCACGCGGACGAGATACGACTGCGGGTCGACCTCGAGGAAAATGGGCTCCTTCGATGCTGCCTCGGCGCTTTCGCCACGAGGTGTGCAACGGAGAACCGTGTCGCCGGGAGCCGGCGATTCTTTGCCCGGCTTCGCGCCCGAATCCGCGAAGCTATCCACCACTTCGATCTTGCGGCATAGTTGAGATAAATCTGCTTTGCCGACCAGCAGCGCAATCGGAGTCCGCCAGTCCGAGCTTTCCTTCAGCTTGGCGTGGCTGGCCGTGTGGTCCGCGGGCACGTAGAACCAGACATTCTTGCCATCGACCAGGAAAAGTTTCGGTTCCGGTGATTCGTATTCCCAGCGCATGCGACCGGACCGGGAGAAGTAGACCGCGCCCGATTCCGCTTGCACGCCGCCATTCCCGTCGTCGTATCGCTCGAAAAACGCTGCTTTCAGCGTTTGCGCGTGGCGATAGCGAGCCTCCAGGGCATGACGGACTGAATTCGCGTTTTGGGTTGGCGCAACGGCCGTGATCGCAAGAAAACCGAGCAGAAATTTCCGCATGGGATGCAGTCTAGCAGGTAATCATCCGCCGGATGCTTCGGCGGTATCCCGGAGCGGACGCTGGCTTACCGGAGGGCCTGGAATCGCGCGCCCAGATCGCTGAACACATCGTGCGGAACCACCCGAAATTGGTTGTAAAGCACCTCACTCCAGGAAACCTGTCCTACGCCCTCAGGAAAGAACAGGAAATGGGACCACTGATACACCAGGCCAAAATTCCAGAGGATAAGCAGCGCCGTAATCGGAACCAGACGCCGCACTGCGGTGCGCGAGTCGCCCCATAAACCCGCGGCCCACGAGAACACAGCCGCCAGCCCCAGCACGAAAACAGGCGTGAGAGAGATGAAAAACCGGTTGCCAAACGAATACATTCCGTTCCACCAGGGATAAACCGAAATCAGGCAGTAAAACGCTCCCGCCAATAGCAGGCAGGTCCATCCCATCTTCCGATCGACGCGGCACAGGGCAAACAATCCCAAAACGGCCAACAGAAGGATCGGCGTGCACACAAAAAGCCCGACCTTTGGCGAGAAGAGCACCGCTCGAAAAGCGGGAAGATCTCCAGTTCCACGTAACGTTCGCATACATCCCGAAGGTAAACGGATTCCCAAAAACGATTTCGCGCGTAATCAGCATAGGTGAGAAGGCAACGATGGCGCTTGCCGAAAAAAGGAGATGGAGCCGGAAGTTCTTCCACAGGAGTCGTGGATCGCGCCAATTCTTGAGATATGCGTCGATGCAATCGACGCCGGGCGCGAGAAGAAAAATGCCGTTAGCAAGGTACACGTCGATCATCAGGCCGGAGATCAGCCCAAGCACCAGCCACTGCTTCCAGGTCCGGGACGTGCGCGTCCGATACCAATACCATAGAAACAAGGAGACACAAAAGGCGGAGTGGGTGTGCGACCACGACGGCTCCAAATACATGGTCGTCGGCAGGGAGCTCGCAAACCAAATTCCCAACGTAGCCAGAAAGGCCCACCGCTCTTCTACGAAGGCTTTGGCCAACTGAAAGGAGATATAGAGACCTAAGAACCCATACAACGCCGTCGCACCGGAAAGAGCGTCCACGTAGGGCCACGAGTGGCCATCCGCCGGGACTCTTGATCCCAAGTGATTTGCTGTCAAAACCGCGAGGTGCGCTACCGCGACGAAAGGAAACCACAGCATGGCGGGGCCAACTGTGTAGAAGTTCGGGAGGTGGCCCGTTTTCGTTATCGGGTTGGCGTAGATGCGGCCATTCAGCTCGACGAACAATAGGCTGTTGGCCGGATTATTCCAATATTGCTTTGCGCTGCTCGGGCAAGCTCGGCATTCCTGGAGGATCTTTACGGGCGGATCATTCCAGTCGCTGGCGAAACGAAGGTTGTGGTCGATCAATGGAGAGCGTAAATAGGCGTAGTAGCCCTTGCCGTCAGAGAAAACAGACGGTTGGACAAACGGAAGCGTCAGAACAAATAAGATGAAAAGGACTCGCTCAAACCGAGATCGCGACCGCCAAAAGGCCAACAACTCGTATCCCCTTCCGCCGATTTCGCGGCCGTGACACCAGAGAAGCGCACGCATTGTGGGCGGATATGTTCCGCTCACTAGCCTTGGTTATTGCAGTGCGGGAAGGCTCTCGCAAGCCGTCTGATTAGCCGCGGTGGTGCCGGAGGTGTCGACGTGAATCGTTGCAGGCTCATCGCTGCAGAAACTGCGAACTCCTGTGCTCGCGTTCAGGGGAGTCGCAGTGACCAAATAACCGTTAAACCCCGCGTTTCCGCATCCCGGTCCTTGACCCGCGTTGCCCTGCTGCCCGGTATAACCATATACGTAGCCGCTTTTTGTGTACGGAGCGGTGGAAATAATCGGATCCACAAGATTCGCCAGGTCGCACGTTGCGGTGCTACCGACACCGCTGAGGTTGGCCATTGCCGGCGGGTAGCCGTTGTCCCATGTCGTGTTGTATATCAGCGAGGCGGTCGTGACTGTCCGAACGTTTGCCGCAGCCGAGGCCTCGTTCGCAGCCATGCGCGAACGGATGAGGTTCGGAATCGCGATTGCCGCGATAATCAGGATAATTGCCACGACGATCAGCAACTCGATTAGCGAAAAGCCTGAGTTCGCGCCGCTGTCGTGCCTTCCTTGTGCCCCGATCGAATTTTGGGTGGCTCTCATTTGATTTGCACTCGCAAAGCGTCTTGAGTTTTGCTGCGAAGAAAAGCGGGGAAGAAGTTGGTCTTCCTCCCCGCCCCGGTTATGCTCAAGCTACTGAAGCGAAGGGAAAGCTGCGCAGCCTGTGTCGGTCGGTGCCGCCATTGCCGTTCCGCTAACATCGTCGCGGACGACACCGGACTCGTCGGAGCAAAACGTGCGCGTGCCCGTTGTTCCCGGCGTAACTGGGTAAGCGCTAACTCCAAAGGTCGAGATAACACCGTTCACAGGGGTGCCACCGAGTGCGGCGTCGGTGTAACCGCTCTTGGGGCCGCCGGCGGCAATAAGCGGATCGATCAAGCATGCGCTGGTCGATGACGCCACGCAAGGAACCGCGTTACCGCCAAGGCTAACCAGGTCGGGCGAAAACCCGATGTTCCACGTGCTTGAGTAGGTGACTTCGGAAGTGACGAGCGTACGGACAGTGCCGACCGCGGACGACTCATTGGCCGCCATGCGGGCGCGAAGCAGGTTCGGAATTGCGATGGCCGCGATGATCAGGATGATCGCCACGACGATCAGCAATTCGATAAGTGAAAAACCCTTCTGTTTCTTATTCATCTTGTCTCCTCGAGTGAGTCTTCATAATCTCTTTTCGTATCCCTGGGGGGATTACGCCGGAACACATCGCAAGGGAGATGCCACAGTCCCCAAGTTGGTTTACCGTTAGCATACATGAGCCTATGGGCTGTCATGTCATAGAGATACAGTCTGGCTTGCGCGGCTTGGTGTTGGAGCGCGCCGAGGTTCTTTGGCAAACAAGCCCGATGTTGACGTTTTTTGACTGTCCCGGATGACGAAACGGGCCAAACGCCACGTTTGAGTTGCGGACTGGGTGTGCGGAATGGGTGCAAGACCGGGCACTGAAGTAGATCGGCTAGACTCCATACTTCTTCGCATAGTGACGAAATGAACGGTAAGACATTTTCAGCAGCTCGGCAGCCTGGGTGCGGACCCCGCCGGACCGCTCGAGGGCGGCCAAGAGATACGATCGTTCGATTTTCTGGATGTGTTCCTCAAGATTGAGACCCTCCGCAGGAAGCGCCGCGCCGTCGCCGTTGTGCGTGGCGAGCGGGACCGAATCCTGAAAATGGGTCCGGATGCGGTCCGGCAGGGCTTCGCTCGAAATCCTGTGCCTGCTCTCGAGCGCCACAGCACGTTCGATCGTGTTTTCGAGTTCTCGGACGTTTCCAGGCCAATCGTACACTTCCAGGAGTCTCATCGCTTCCGGGTCGATCCCGTCGATATTCTTGGACATCGACTTTGCAAAGCGCTCCAGAAAGTCGCGCGCGAGCAGCGGGATGTCTTCGCGGCGCTCGCGCAGAGGAGGGAGATGGATGGGGATCACGCTGAGACGGTAGTACAAATCTTCGCGAAAACGCCCTTCGGCGATCTCCTTCTCCAGGTCCTTATTCGTCGCTGCAATCACGCGAACGTCCACATCGGATTCTTCCGTGCTGCCGATGGGGCGGACTTTGCCCTCCTGGAGCACGCGATAGAGCTTCACCTGCATGGTCACGCTCATGTTGCCGATTTCGTCCATGAAAAGCGTGCCGCCGTGCGCCGCCTGGAAGAGGCCGCGGCGATTTTCATTCGCGCCCGTGAAAGCGCCCTTCATGTAGCCGAAGAGTTCCGACTCGAGCAGCGTCTCCGGAAATGCCCCGCAGTTGATGGTGATGAACGGATTCTTCGAGCGGGCGCTGTTTTCGTGGATCGCGCGGGCGACAAGCTCTTTTCCCGTTCCGCTTTCGCCGGTGATCAGCACCCGGCTCGATTGCGGAGCGATATTCCCGATCAGCTCGAAGATCGCGCGCATCTTTGGCGCCGGTCCCGATAATGTGATCGAGCCCGGTGAGACGGCGAAGTTCGCGCCGCAGGTAGCCCGCCTCTTTTTTCAGCGCGAGGGTCTCGGCGACCTGCTGGATTGCGGGACGCAGTTCGTCGAGCAGCCGGTCGCCCTTGATCACGTAGCGGTCGGCGCCGAAGTTGACGGCGTCGATCGCCGTGTCGATCGTAGGAACGCCGGTGATCAGGAGGAAAATCGTGGCGGGCGACACTTCCTTGCAGTAGCGCAGCAGCTCGACTCCATCCATATCAGGCATGCAGATGTCGGACACCACGATGTCGAAAATCTGCGAGGCCAGCCGGCGCTTCGCCGCCTCGCCGCTGGTGGCCGTATCGACGCGGTGGCCTTCCTTGCGGAAGCTGATTTCCAGCAGTTCGCAGATCGAGCGCTCGTCATCGACGATTAGCAGGTGGGCCATTTGGCTACGGTTTCCCCACCGGCCGCAGCGGCTTCGGTCTCGGTCCGGATATTCGACCGGGTCTTGGAAACAGGCTGCGCCGCGCGCGGCAGTTCTACGATGAATGTCGGCGCCACGTCCCTTCTCCGTTTCAACGCGTACTTGGCCGCGGTGCGCCTGCAAAATCTGATAGACGATCGCGAGTCCGAGCCCCGTGCCTCCGGCGAATCCCGATTGGAAAGGTTCGAATATCCGCGCCGAGGCCCCCGGATCGAGCCCGATTCCCGTGTCCTGAATCGAAATTCGGACCCACTCGGGACCTGCCGTTTCCAACCGCACGGAAAGCGTTCCCCCGTTGGGCATCGCGCGCAACGCGTTGTTGCACAGATTCCAGAAAACCTGCTTGATCGCGTCGCGATCTGCCCGGATCCGCAGGTTCCGCGTTACGAAGTTTCTCTCGAATCGAACTTGTCCCATCCGGCTCGCATCGCGCTCGAGCAGCAGCAAGGTCTCTTCGATCAGCGCCGCGGCGTCGACGTCCGTGAATGCGTAGGATTTCTCACGGGCGTAGTTCAAGAATTCCGTGATGATGTGATTGAGCCTCTGCGATTCGCGGCTCACGATCTGGACCAGTTTCTTATCGTCATCTTCCAGCGGCGCGAGCCGGACCAGCTCCTTGAGCGCTCCGGTCATCGCGGTGAGAGGTTGGCGAATCTCGTGGGCGATCCCGGCCGAAAGCCGGCCAAGGGCCGCCATGCGCTCCTTGGTGACGATTTCGCGCTCCAGAAGCCTCAACTCCGTGAGATCTTGAAAATTGAATACGAAGCCGCTGGTCTGATTCTGCGCGGTTCGCAACGGCGAGATGGAAATGCCGAGGAAGCGCGTCTCGCCGGCGGGCGTGCAGAATTCGATCTCTTTGCGCATCGCCAGCGGATTTCCATGTTCGTCCACTTCAACCGGCCAGAACCCGGGAAGCGCCTCGGCGACGTTCTCGCCCCGCATCAGACCAAATCCGTGGCCGGTGATTTCAACGCCCGCGCGGTTGATCAGCAGAATGCGGCCCTCGAGATCGGTTGTCAGCAGGCCTCCCCGCATCGACTCGATGATGTCCTGATTGAAAGCCTGCAAATCCTTCAGTGCTTCGCTCTTCTGCTCGAGCTCGGCCCCCTTCGTGTGGATCGTCTGCGTCAGCAGGCTTCCCAGATACGCCACCGCAAAGAACGCGAAAAGATTGCTCCCGAGCCACGTTTCCAGCGCCCGCGCCGTAGGCATCGTCGCAGTCGATCGCGGAATCCATGCCGGAATACATCACTTCGACGACGCATCCCAATTCGATAAACGCAAAGCCCGCCACGATGAACGCGCCGCGGCGCGAAAACAAAATGCTGCCCATCAGAATGGCGAGCAGGTACAAGGACACGAAATTGCTGTCCTGCGCCCCGCTGGAATAAACGATCGCGGTGATGATGCTCACGTCCAGAATCATCTGGAGCGAGCCGTGCCATCCGGCGTCGGGCAGCGCGCGCTGCAAAATCACGTAAATGCTGGCGAGAACGTACCAGATGCCGCAAAGCGAAACGAGTATCCCCACCGGAAGAAAAACAGGGGTGAATTGATGTACGACGACGACCACCGCCAGAAGAAAGGTGATGATCAAAAATCGGACGCGCCCCAACCAGGGCAGCCATTCGCTTGCGCTAGCGGTCAATTCCATTTGAGACTGTCATTGCCGCCGGGCAAAGCCAATTGGCGGCATCCCGATTGGTGTCGCGATACCCCACCGAAGCGACGGCAACCATGGCACCCTGCCATGCGCGTGGGCCACTCTTTAGTGCCCAGACAATTTGCCGATCAGCGAGAACAGCGGCATGTACATCGAGATGACGACGCCGCCGACAACCGTGCCGAGCACCACGATCATGATCGGCTCGATGGCGGTCAGCATGTCCTTTACAGCCGCGTCCACTTCGTCCTCGTAGAAGTCCGCGATCTTCGAAAGCATCGCATCCATCGCGCCCGTTTGTTCGCCGACGCCGATCATCTGCGTCACCATGCCGGGGAAAACATCCGTTTCCTTCAGCGGATCGACCAGCGAGCGGCCGGCTTCCACCGCCTTGCGCGTCTGGCTGATCGCCTTCTCCACTACTGCGTTTCCCGACGTACGCGCCGTGATATCGAGGCCCTCGAGAATGGGAACACCGCTCGAAATCAGCGTCCCCAGCGTCCTCGTGAATCGAGCGACTGCGATCTTGCGGAGCACAGTCCCGATCACAGGCACCTTCAGCAGGATCGTGTCGAGCACCATGCGGCCCTGCGGAGTGCCATACCAGAACTTCAACGCGAATATGCCGCCGACAAAGAACACGAGAATCAATAAGCCGTAGATGCTTCCCACGAAATGGCTCAAGCCTATCACGATCCGCGTCGGCAATGGCAGATCTACGTCCAGGCCGTTGAACAACGTAATGAAAATGGGCACGACCTTCCACAGCAGAAGGATGATCACGCCCGCGGCGATGCCCAGCACGGATATCGGGTAAATCATCGCGGACTTCACGGCTCGCTTCAGTTTGACGTTTTTCTCGATATAGGTCGAGAGCCGCTGCAGAATCGTGTCCAGAATACCGCCCGTCTCGCCCGCCTCCACCATGTTGTAGTACAGTGCATCGAACACCTTCTCGTGCTGCTTCATCGCAGCCGAAAGCGTCGTGCCGCCCTCCACCGAGGCTCGCACGCGAGTTGAGCATCTTCTGAAACGTCTTGTTCTCCTGCTGCCCGGCGAGAATCTCAAGACACTGCACGAGAGGCAAGCCCGCGTCGATCATCACCGAGAACTGCCGCGTAAAGATGGCCAGCTCTTTTTCCTCGACGCCCGTGCCGAACGTGGGGATGTTGAACTCTTTTCCCTTTTCGGAGAGCTTGCTGACATTGATCTGCTCTCGCCGTAGCATGGCGGCCAGTTCGTTCTTGTTGTTGGCCTCACGCTCTCCCGCGACCGTCGTGCCCGCGCGGTTGACTCCCCGATAGGTATAAACCGGCATGATCTATATCCTCCCTCTCACCTTGTTTCCTTTATCGTCGGACCGGAACCTTGGCCGCCCACGGGCGGCGAGGTCACCCCTCTGTTAATTAAATCCTGCAATTCGTCCGGATTCGAGGATCTCGCAAGCGCCGTTTCCAAAGTGATTAACTTCTGGAAGTAGGCGTTCGCCAGGCTCTGATTGAACGTTTGCATTCCTGTCGTGCCCGTCCCCGTCTGCATGGCCGAATAGATCTGGTGAATCTTGTCTTCGCGAATCAGGTTGCGGATGGCGGCCGTCGGAATCAGGATCTCCATCACCATGGCGCGGCCCCGGCCGTCCACTCGAGGCAGCAGCGATTGGCACAGGATTCCTTCGAGCACCATCGAGAGCTGCGCGCGCACCTGCGGTTGCTGGTGCGCCGGAAAAACGTCCACGATTCGGTTGATGGTCGAAACCGCCGAGTTCGTGTGCAGCGTGGCAAAAGTCAAGTGTCCCGTCTCGGCGATACGCAGCGCCGATTCAATCGTTTCAAGGTCGCGCATTTCGCCGATCAGCACCACGTCGGGGTCTTCGCGAAGCGCCGCTCGCAGCGAGTTCGCGAATGAATGAGTGTCCGAGTGCACCTCCCGCTGGTTCACCAGGCACTTCTTGTGGTTGTGCAGGAATTCGATCGGGTCTTCGATCGTGATCATGTGCTCTTCATGCTCGTTGTTGATCTTGTCGAGCATCGCCGCCAGCGTCGTCGATTTGCCCGACCCAGTCGGCCCGGTCACCAGCACGAGGCCGCGTGGCTTGTCGCACAGCGCCTTCACCACCAGCGGCAAGCCCAATGCGTCGAAACTCTTGATCTCCCAGGGAATCGTTCGGAATACGGCGGCCACGGCGCCGCGCTGGTGGAAGATGTTGCCGCGGAAGCGCGCGAGGCTCTTCAAACCGAACGAAAAGTCGAGCTCCAGATTTTCTTCCAGCCGGTGCTTCTGCACGTCCGTCAGCACGCTGTAAGCGAGTGCCTTCGTGTCTGCGGCGGTCAGCGGCGGCATATCGAGCGGACGCAACTTGCCGTGCACGCGAATGCGCGGCGCCGTGTTCGTCGAGAGGTGCAGGTCGCTTCCACCCATTTCGATCATCTTCTTCAGAAGCTCGCTTAGCGTGATTCCAGCCATCTTTGCCCTCCGACTACAGAACCGTCTCCCGTAGCACTTCTTCCATCGTCGTCAGCCCGGCCGCGGCCTTGATCAGCCCGCTGCGCCGCAGCGTGATCATGCCAAGCTCCAGCGCCTTCTTCTTCAATTCAAGAGCCGACGCCCCCACCAGAACCAGCTCCCGGATCTCGTCGTGCATTTCCATCACTTCGTAGAGGCCGACGCGGCCTTTGTAGCCCGTGTTGTTGCAGGCGGCGCATCCTTTTCCGTGCTGCACGACCACTTTCGACGCCTCTTCCCCGGTGTATCCCGCCTCGACCAGGGCCGGCGTCTGAATCTGCAGCGGCTCCTTGCACTGCACGCAGATGCGCCGCACCAACCGCTGCGCGCAAATCAGGTTCACGGACGTAGCCACCAGGAACGGTTCAATTCCCATGTTCATCAAGCGGCTGATCGTGGAAGGCGCGTCGTTGGTGTGCAGCGTGGAAAGCACCAAGTGGCCGGTCAGCGCCGCCTTGACCGCGATCTCGGCCGTTTCAAAGTCTCGAATCTCGCCGACCAGGATGATGTTCGGGTCCTGCCGCAGGAAGGCGCGCAGAGCGGACGCGAAATTCAGCCCGATCTGCTCCTTCATCTGAACCTGGTTGATGCCGGGCAGTTGGAACTCGACTGGGTCCTCCGCCGTCATGATGTTGGTTTCCGGTGTGTTCAAGCGCGCCACGGACGAATAGAGCGTATTCGTCTTGCCCGATCCGGTCGGGCCCGTCACCAGCACCATCCCGTACGGTTTCAGGATTTGCCGTTCGAACATCGCCAGCGACTCGGGCTCGAAGCCCAGCTTCGTCATGTCGAGGCGGAGATTTTCTTTGTCCAGCAGCCGGAGAACGATCTTTTCGCCGAAGAGCGTAGGAACGGTCGAGACGCGGAAGTCGAGTTCCTTCTTCTTCCCGTCCTTGAGGTACTTGATCATGATGCGGCCGTCCTGCGGCAGCCGCTTTTCGCTGATGTCGAGCTTCGACATGATCTTGATGCGGCTCGTCATCGCGTCTTTCAGCTTCATGGGCGGCGCCATCACGTTTTGCAGGATTCCGTCAATCCGGAAGCGGACTCGGTATTCTTTTTCGTATGGCTCGACGTGAATGTCGCTCGCTCCGCGCTTCACCGCGTCCGTCAGGACCAGGTTGCAGAGCTTGATGATGGGAGCCTCTTCCGCGGCCTTGGAAAGCGAGGCCAGGTCCATCTCGGCCTCTTCGCTTGCCAGCTCGAGGGCGTCGCTCTCATCGCCCGTCAGGTCCTTCATTACCTTGTCGAGCTCTTCGACGCTCTCCGCTTCCCCGTAGAACTTGTGGATCGCCTCGCCGATCGCGGTCTCCGACGCGACCACCGGCTCGACGTTGAAGCCGGTCATAAACTTGATGTCGTCCATCGCGAAGACGTTCGTTGGGTCCGTCATCGCAATCGTGAGCGTCGAACCAACGCGCGACAGCGGCACGATTTGGTAGCGGACCGCCGTCTCCTGCGGAACGAGCTTGATCACCGCCGGATCCACCTCGTAGAACTTCAAATTGATGGAGGGAACGCCATACTGCCGCGAAAGGACCGCCGTTATATCGTCGTCGCTGACCAACCCCATCTTCACGAGGCACGTCCCGAGCCGGCCACCGTTCCTCTTCTGGTAGTCGAGCGCTTGCTTCAGCTGATCCTGGGAGATCAGGCTGTCTTTGACCAGAATTTCGCCGAGTCGTGAAGACATAGATGTTCGTCCGCGGTACTAGGACCACACCGCCGAGAGGTCAGCGTAGCATGTTGCCGCCGCCGAGCTAGCGACACGCTCGGTTCGCGTGGTGAATCAGCTAACATCCGATGCGCTTCTCTAAAACCTGTACCTCCGTACAGGTACAAATTTTGTCCCTGTACCAAAGTACAGGTTAGTGGATAGTGACAGGAATGGCCGCGGGCCTTCCCTCTCATTTCATCGGGCGATTGCCGAGCAGACTTCAACACCGCGGCCAGAGCAACTGTGTCGGCCGAATTTGCCTCTCGGCTCTAGCCTCGGGGACTGCGGTTCTGCTACGATGAGTTGACGGGCGGTTAGCTCAGCGGTTAGAGCATCCGGTTTACACCCGGAAGGTCCTCAGTTCGAATCTGAGATCGCCCACCATCTGGAGTCATTTAGCGGGGACGTAGTTCAGTCGGTTAGAACGCTGCCCTGTCACGGCAGAGGTCGCGAGTTCGAGTCTCGTCGTCCCCGCCATTCTTTCCAATGACTTGAGAGAGTGGCATCCGCTCAGGCTGCTGATTTGTGACGTTGTTTGTGCCATAACCCCCTCTCAAAGCCCTACTGCTGAGGGCGTCGAGCGCCTGGCGCTTCGCGTCTAGCCGGACGTGTGAGTAGTGCGCGAGCATCCGAGGCGAGACGTGTCCGGCAATCGCCATGATCGTTTGATCGCTCGCCTGGGATTCGGCCAATTCCGTGACCGCGTGGTGTCGCAGATCGTGGAAGCGCAATCCGTGCAGCGGACTCCTAACCGTGTGAGTGTCGGCCTTACATTCGTCATTGGCGCACATCTCAGCGGGAGCCTGTAGCTGGCCGCACGCGGGACACTCAACCGCCCGCGTCAGGCTACGCCACGCGGAACGCCAGTCGCTCATCGGTCGCGTCGGATCAGGCTTCGAGTAGCCCTCGGCATGCGGCAAGAGATACCAGTCTGGCGAGAGCGAATCGCCGAATTGAGTCTTAGCGCGCTCCCTCAGTCGGAGCACAGTCGCCAGCGCATCCGCGTTCAATGGAATAACGCGCTCCCCTGCCGCCGTCTTAGATCGTCGCACACTCAGCGTCCGCGCCAATAAGTCTACGTCTCCCCATCGCAATCCCTTTAGCTCGCAGCCGCGCATGGTTGTATTGAGAGCGAGCACGGAGGCAAGGTACGCCGTCTGCCACTCGGGCCGAATCTGAGCGATGCGCAACAGGCGCAGCTTCTCGTCTGGCGTGAGGGCGCGCCCGATGTCGCGGCGCTCCGGCAGACGCGGAATTTCGTCCGCGATCAGGCTCCACCGTTTGGCCCGCTTGAGCACGCGCCGCAAGATGCCGATTTCCATATTGATCGTGACGTTTGAGATTCCCTTCCCTTTGCGGTCGCGAACGTAGGCCAGAATCGACTCAGCCGAGATTCGGGACACAGGTGTCACTCCGAATGACTCACGCAAGGGCTTCGCGTGGTCTGACTCGCTGCGATGGCTGCGCGGCGCGACGTGAGCCGCGCGATCTTGCAAGTACCGCTCCAGGGCTTCTGTGAATGCCAGCCGCGCGAAGGATTGCCCCGCTACGGATAGCTTGCCCGTCTGGGCTTGGCCGATTTTCTCTTTCTCGCGCTTCAGCGCTTCGCGCCAGTCCACCGTGTCGAGGGGCTGCCGAAAGCGCTGCCCGTTCACCGAGAAATCGGTCCAATACCATTTACCACGTCGAAACACGGCCATCGTGTCTACCTCCCTTTTGCGACCGCTGTGCTGCTTCCTTGATCGAAAACGAGCCATGCCCGCTGCTGCCCGGCATCTGGGATCGCAATATCTCTGCTTGGAACCTCCACCCACCCGGATAAACGGCTTCCGGCACTGCGGTCGCTGGCAAACGCCCAACCCGCCGGGTTGACCGATACTAGAAAGCAGTAGCGCGCCCAATACCCCAGCCGCGTCTGGTGCCATCAGGCCAGGAGCGAATCTCCTCTCTCGCTCTGCCCACCAAACAACAAACCGCGTGCGCCGGAGGCCTCGATTCATTAGCCTTTGCAGCTCATAGAGAGGACTCTTCCGAATCTCGTCCCACACGATGTCGTTGTACTCCGGGTCTGCCACATAGCGACGCACGACTTCGTGCATGGCCCTGGTGTCGCGTCGAGATAGCGCCTCCGCGAGGCCGAGCAAATACAACAACTGCTGCCGCTCCCGTTCTGCAACAGGGCCATACTTACTCTCAAAGAGTTTCCTATCCTTCGGGTTCACGAACGATCTAAGCGCTGCCTGTGGAACTCTCAAAACGCTCACGCCAACGGGCGACACGTCGCTCAATGCGGCAAAACCGTCTCGCTTTGATGGACGACACGCAACGAGCACGGGAATCGCGCGCTCCGGCATGGCGAGATTAGTTATGGCTCCGTTGCTGTTATATCTCTGTCGCACTTGCGATAACTCCGCACCACTTTTAGCATGAGATGTCGTTGTAGCGCAACCCGATTCGGACGGAGAGTGAAATGCAAAACGAACTGACGGTAATTGCGACCGCTCGCCAGTTGGGAATCACGTTGGATGCAGTCTATCGAGCCATATATTCAGGACGGCTTCCAGCCCGGAAGCAAAACCGTCGCTGGCTTATTCCTGCTTCTGCCGTGGCCGCACGCCTAAAGTCGAGAGAGGCCGCCAATGGAACCGCTGGCCGTTGATCTGCGCGAGGCCAGTCGTTTGACTTCGCTGAGTGTCCGCACGCTCAGACGGTACGCCCAAACGGGCCGATTGCCCGTCGTGCGCGTGGGACGGCGGATTCTCGTGCCGCTGGAATCTCTCAGGACTTTAGTACGGAGTGATAGCCAACAACCATGACGCCACCGCAAGAGGGGCAACGCGTGGAATCCGAAGCAGCGGCATGGCGACAACGTTGGGGCTTGCATACGCCCGCCACGCTGAGGGCGCGTTCAATCGAATTAGGTAGCTCGAACTACCTAGTCGAAGGACTCTTGCCCGCGAAATCTATCGCGCTTCTCTTGGGCGACTCACACATAGGCAAATCCCCTCTCGTATACCAACTCGGAATCTGTGTGGCTGCGGGCATTCCGTTCTTGGGCCGTCCAACTCGGCAGGGGCGCGTGGTTATAGCCGACTTCGAAAATGGAATCGGTGACGCTCTCGAACTGATCGAGAACATAGGCCGTTACCTTGGCCTTTCGGGACCGCCGGGCGAGGACCGCTTTCTGATCTGGTCAGCGAATGACTGCTTGCCTCGTTATGGGCAGTCGGGTCACACGTTGCTCGACATGCTCCGCGATGTACAGCCCGACCTGGCGATCATAGACTCTCTCGGCTCGTACAACCCCACAGCCGAAGAGACAAATTCCGCCGCCAACGAACTCCTCAAGGAATTTCGTCGCCTAGGCCGCGAGCACAACTCCGCTTCGATATTCGTGCATCACCCGCGCAAGCAACCGCGCAAGACCGACGAACGGGTCGGTCCAATCGAAAGCGCCGACTTGCACCGCTGGTTCCAGGATTCACGGGGCGCGAGTGCGTTAATCAACGGATCGGACGTGCGCCTGGGCGTAGGGCTGCCCGATTTAAGCGCCGTCGATAAGGACGACCTCGCGTTAGTGCTGCGCGGATTCAGGCGCATTCGCGGGGAGATCGGTCCGCTTTACGTTGCTCGGGATTCAGACGAGGAAGGCCAGCCGGTCGGCTATCGGCTCCTCACAGGGCCGGAGCTTCTGTTCAACGAAAGGCAGCAGCGGACGCTAGAGTCGCTTGCCGAACGGTTCTCATTCAGAGACGCGAAGCGTGCTTACGGTCGTGGCGATCAGCCGACCCGGAATTTTCTGATTCGATGCATTCACATCGGATTGATTCGGCAGCCCAGTCGCGGGGTGTACGAAAAATCGAGCGGCGAAAGCGCTGCTGCGAGCGGAGAACGTGGAGATGCAACCTAAATACATCGCTGCCTTTCGGTTGCGACTCCAACTTGAGATGGAGTTCGCTAGAGTGATTGGAGAGGCGCTCCAGCCGCTCCTAGTTACTCTACAGAGCCTTGGAGTCACAAATGGTTCACGCGAAGGGGTCTACATCCATGCTCCGCTCGCTCAACTACACCGCTCCGTTCTTGCTTGCCGCTTCTTCGAGGGAACCGATGCCTAGAGTTTGCAGCCGAGCGGGTTGCGGCAAACCGCTGCTGAATCGCGATGGTACGGCGGATTACCGGCGTCACTTCTGCGGCGACGAGTGCAGCCGAGCCGACCGTCGCGAGAGGATGCAAGCCAAGCGGGCGCGACTGAAAACTGGCCGATGCCCGACATGCGGCCATTTGCCGGTCAGGACCACGCAAGGGGTGGATGCGTGAGGGCTCACAAGCAAGGTACGGAAGCTCCATCTATCGAACACGACTGAATAGCTCAGGCAGACCTTTCCGCACAGCCGATGCGTACACACTCGATGAGTCACATTCTTCTTGACTGTCGGACAGTTAGGACTCAGGATTCTCGGCCTGGAATCAGTTCAAGCCGCTGAGGGTACTGTTGCGGTAGTGACGCGTGACGAATCGGACGTAGGTGGCGGATGAAAAAAGACTTCAGGCCTCTCTCTGCCGAAGAGATGGGTGCCGTTGTACCCGAACTCGCGCGGAAGACTGCCTCGGAGATCGTTGGCGGAATCCTGACGTTTTCTTTGTCAGCCGCCGCTCTGTGTTGGCTCGCCTACGTGTTCTATGCGCCGTATCGCCCCCTCGAATTTCAGGAACTATTAGCCGCAAAGAAGCCACAGTCCGCCGCTGGCCGCGCGCTTCTCAAGGAGTTACCCGACTTGGGGGAATGGCCCACTCCGGCTGACCCCGATCCTGACCCGATTTGGAAGAATGTCAGACTTGAGCCGCGCGGCGGAAGCAACCTGGAAATATATCTCCCAACAGACGAGTTTGAATCCGTCCCCTACCCGGACCGAGACGGCTTTGTGGCGCGGGTAGGGAGGGCGTGGTGCGAAAACACCGGTCCCAGCTCACACATCTTCTTACCGTCAGTGAAGTTCCGCGACATCAGAACCGGCGATCATTTGGCTAGCTATCACTGTATCGGTCTCCAGAACTTCAAGGAGATGGTGCGTCGTTTTTGATTACGGCATTCAGCCCAACTCACTGCGTCCAACAACGCTTGGACAACCGAACGGCGTACTCGGCGGATGTGTGAGCTGGGCGTCTTTCCGCAACCGCGAGCACTTGAACGGATACTCAGCCGCTCACTCACAACGGCGCGCATGGATGTTCCGCTAAGGCTCGTTCGTTCTTAGGATGATTTCGCTCTCATGGTCAGAGACAGTGCTCCCAAACTTCTAGCTAAGTACCTCCACGACATTTTAGTCGAGGGCAAATCAGACGATGACTGGCCAGCCACATTTGAAGTGCCTGCGGGGATGGTTTGGAAATTTCGGGAGAAGGTCGCCTGCTACCGCGAGGCTGTGATTTTGATGCGTCTGATGGCTGAGGAGGCCGACTCCGACAGAGCTGGCGAGGTCCGATCTGCGTTTGAGGCAATCGTGTTGGGGTCGCACATCAGCCTACGAGGACTTAGAAAGCTGCGCGGGCTCAGGGCCGCTATGGGCGACCTGGGCCGTCTCGTGAGCCCCGAAGGGAAGCCCAAGGAATTCGCGTGGGCCAGGAGATGGTTTGGGGACATCGGTTACGACGCGACGAACCCAATGACTTGCCTCTTGCTAGCGACGCATTGGATGAATGCATACATCTACACCGCCAAGGCTATTCGAGAGTGTCTGGACGCTTTACCTCCGCCCGCATCCTCTTCGCACACTTCCCGATAGGCATGGTGGCCAGCGCGGTGCGTCGCCCTAGATTCCAACAAGGTTTGTGAAGCCGTGGCGGCGCGGCTTGATGCCCTGCTGCTCGCGCTCTGTCACAGTTTTCTGCCAGCGGCGCTTCGAGGCGCTGACGCGGGCCGCGTGGTGAGCGGGATGCAGCTTGCCCACTCTGCCCTCGATTTGGTAGCGGCGTTGGACGGCATACCCGCCGCGCCGGGAGAGCATGGAACGACCCCACGCTGCGGTCGGTGGATTCACGGCAAGGCGCTTCGCCTGACCCACGTAGATTGCAAACAGCCACCGGGGAACGCTTCCAAACCGTGCTTTGCGGCGCGTGACAAATTTGTGGAGCCACGAATATGCGAGCTGGCGCACGTCCCAAGGGAGGTCTTCGAAGTAGCCACGTGGATTCCGATTTCGGAATTTCTTGAGTCCGTCGATCAGCACGCGGCGATTTTAGCATGCTCTCCGACCGAGGGCATCGAAAGCAGTTTCCGTGAATCGCGAGACCTATCGAAAGAGGTGAAAAATGAAACCACTACTTCTGCTGGCGCTCGGTTTCCTGACTGTGATTCCATCCCAAGCGCAGGACAAAAAGCAAACCTACTCAGCGCCGCTCGAACGAACTTGGCAAGCAGCGCTGGATGTCGGTCACGAACGATATGTAATCTAAACTCGGACGAGAAGGACCACGTGCTCACCCTCACAAACCCCGTCGGATGGGTGCATGTCCAGACTTACGCGACGCTTCAGTTTCACGCCGATGGTGACAATACGGTAGTGGGGTGCAAACAGTCGAAGAGGCTGTTCGGCGTCGCGTCCGGGGCCGCATCGGCGGGATGCAAGGGAATCTTGGCACAGATCGCGGTCAAGTTGGACGGCAGCCACGAACCTAAGCCCAATCAAAAGAAATAGGCCGTCCTTTGAGGCTTCGCGTTTCCTAAGCGCGCTTTGGGAGAGATTTCTGGTCCTACCATTCACGCGCACTCAGCGACGGGAAAGCGCCCGTAGCCGAATTGGTTCCGGGGGCGGTCGCGAAACCGGACAAAGGGTACCCGTGAAGGTGCCGACCGGAAATTTGTGCCGTGGTTTGTGCCATAACCCCGCTTGGGCAGCCCCGGAAGGTGCTGTCTTTGCGTGTCATCTGCTGGCCGTGATCGCGCACCGCAAATCATCGCAAGTCGCGCGAGTGTTTCCACTTGTGACTACTCGTGGCCGCCTGTGCCATCATCGCTATTGGAACTG
>CAWFEC010000006.1:0-195296 GCA_963814735.1 uncultured Acidobacteriota bacterium
ACCACGGAGGACAACATGCCTTCATCGGCCTGGCGCGAGCGGAAGCTTTCGGTACTTCTGATTTCTGTGTTTGCGTTGATCTTTGTCTATTCACCCTGCGCATCGGCGCAATTCAAAGCCTGGGTGATGGCCAAGCTTCCCGACACGCCGGAAGGTCTGGGAGTCGATTCGCAGGGCAACATCTACGCGACTCAGTTTCACACCGGCGAAGTCGTCATGCTAAAGGATGACGGCAGCTACGAACACATTGCGTGGGTGCCGTCGAGGGAAGAGAGCGGAAAAGGAGATCTGAGCGGGCTCGACCTCGACAGGCAAGGCAACATCTACGTCGCATACAAGGCCCATTCGAAATACGACGCCGGGGATTGAGGAGCGCCTTCCACGCCCCGTGCCGGGATGCGACGGTCACCCGCTCGGGCGTGTACAAAATCGACGCGAAGACGCACGCGGTGACGGCCCTGGCGACAAGAGGGGATGGCTGGCCGTTCTGTTTTCCCGATGATGTGGCTGTCGACTCGCGCGGCAACGTGTACATGACCGACCTCACTTACTCGGGCATTTGGAAGATTTCGCCGGACGGCAAGAAGGTGGACCTGTGGTCGGCCGATCCGCTGCTCAATCCGCCGTCCAAACCTTACTCGGGATATTATGCGGCGTGAACGATCTCGCGCTCGACAAGGAAGAGAAGAATATTATTGCCGTCACCGACGGCGATCCCATGGTGCTCAGGATCCCGATCAAGGATGATGGATCGGCGGGCGAACCAAAGCCGCTGCTGCCTGACGGGTACTCATTCCTCGATGGAGTCGAGCTGGACGCAAAGGGAAACATCTACGTGTCGGAGATTCTGCAAAGCGACATTTGGGTGCTGTCGCCCGACGGTTCGCAGCGAATTTTGATTGCCAGCAAGATGAACGCGCCGCTCGACAACAACACGAGCCTCGTTTTGAAGGGCGACGTTCTGTGCACGGCCAACCTCGGCTTCGCCCATGCGAAACCGGCGGAGGCAGACCGAACTGTCGTCTGCATGACGGGCTTCCCATTGCCCAAATAGCTTGAACGTATCCGTCACTAAAAACGGATTTCACAAATGTTTCCAGGGGTATAATCCAGCGAGAATGGCAGTCCTCCTGGCGCTCGCCTCGAGAGAGAAGACGTGGAATTCCGGATCTGTGGGGGGAACAAATGCGCAGGGTGCTGAATTGTGCTTTTATCGCGATCGGCGTCGCCATGGTTGCAATGCTCGCGGCAGGGCCGGCGCTTGCGCACCATTCGTTTGCGATGTTCGATCAGGCGAAGAAGGTCACGCTGCAGGGGACCGTCAAGGATTTCCGGTGGAACAATCCGCACGTCTTCATCCAGGTGCTCGTGAAGAATGATGCCGGCAGCGAGGATGAGTGGAGCATCGAGATGACGAGCCCGGAGCATCTGGCGCGAGTCGGGTGGCGGCCGGGAACTTTGAAGGCGGGCGACAAGGTCACATTGGTGATCCATCCGATGCGCGATGGGACCGTCAAGGGCGGGCAGTATCTCTCGGGCACCGGACCCGACGGACCGCTGTTGGTTCGCCACCGCCGCAAGGGGAAGGCAAATGATTTTCCGGAGATTCGCGCAAGCCGCGGCGATCTTGTTGGCGTGCGTGGCGACAATGGTAGCAACGGCGGTGGCAACGGCGGTAGCAACGGCGGGCACGTCCACGTCGACGGGATTGCCCGACTGGAGCGGGCAGTGGGAAAACGTCGGCGCGACGCCGGATGCGACAGGCGGATTCAATCAGACGCTCGAGCAAGTGCTCAAACAAATGGAGTGGTCGCCGCCGCTGAACGCTGCCACCAAGGCGAAAGTCGACGCCATGCAGGCGAAGGAACGCAAGAGGCTGGAGGCTGTCGCGCGCGGAGAGGATCCGGGCGGGGCTTTCACGGCCTGCACGTTCGGATACCCGGGCCTGATGCTCGACACACCGTTGATGTTCGAGGTGCTGATGACGCCGAAAGAAACGGCGCTGATTTTTTCGAGCCGCGAGATTCGTCACATCTACACGGACGGGCGGCCGCACACCCCGAAGGATGATCTGTGGGCAACGCCTTGGGGCGACTGGATCGGCCATTGGGAGGGACAGACGCTGGTGATGGATACGATTGCGGTGAAAGACCCATATGGCCCCGAAGACTCGGGCAGGCGTGTCGGCCTTTGGAGACGTAGAGGGATTCCTGACGATCGGCATTTTGACCCAGCAAGCGCATTTCATCGAGAGAATGCGGATGATCGACCCGGGCATTTGGAAGATCAGATGACCATCATCGATCCGGCCAATCTCACAGCGCCGTGGCACATGAGGCGCACCTACGAACGAGTAGGCGCAGATTCATCGCATGGTCTACGAGGATTGCGAGGGCAAAGATAGCAATCCCATCGTCAATGGAAAATTCCAACATGCCTTCATCGCGCCTTGCGCGAGCGGAAGCTTTCGGTGCTTCTGATTTCTGTATTTGCGTTGATCTTTGTCTATTCACCCTGCGCATCGGCGCAATTCAAAGCTTGGGTGATGGCCAAGCTTCCCGACACGCCCGAAGGTTTGGGGATCGATTCGCAAGGCAACATTTACGCGACTCAGTTTCACACCGGCGAAGTCGTGATGCTGAAGGATGACGGAAGCTACGAACACATTGCCTGGGTGCCGTCGAGGGAAGAGAGCGGCAAAGGAGATTTGAGCGGGCTCGACGTCGACAGGCAAGGCAACATCTACGTCGCGTACAAAGCGCATTCGAAATACGACGCCGGCGATTTGAGGAGCGCCTTCCACGCCCCGTGCCGCGATGCGACGGTCACCCGCTCGGGCGTGTACAAAATTGACGCGAAGACGCACGCGGTGACGGCCCTGGCGACAAGAGGGGATGGCTGGCCGTTCTGTTTTCCCGACGATGTGGCTGTCGACTCGCGCGGCAACGTGTACATGACCGACCTCACCTACTCGGCGATTTGGAAGATTTCGCCGGACGGCAAGAAGGTGGACCTGTGGTCGGCCGATCCGCTGCTCAACCCGCCGTCCAAACCTTACTCGGGATATTATGCGGGCGTGAACGATCTCGCGCTCGACAAGGAAGAGAAGAATATTCTTGCGGTCACCGACGGCGATCCCATGGTGCTCAGAATTCCGATCAAGGAAGACGGATCGGCGGGCGAACCAAAGCCGCTGCTGCCTGCCGGGTACTCGTTCCTCGATGGAGTCGAGCTGGACGCAAAGGGAAACATCTACGTCTCGGAGATTCTGCAAAGCGACATTTGGGTGCTGTCGCCCGATGGTTCGCAGCGAATTTTGATTGCCAGCAAGATGAACGCGCCGCTCGACAACAACACCAGCCTCATTTTGAAGGGCGACGTTCTGTGCACGGCCAACCTCGGCTTCGCCCATGCGAAACCGGCAGAGGCGGACCGAACCGTCGTGTGCATGACTGGCTTCCCATTGCCCAAGTAGATTGAAGGTATCCGTCACTAAAAACGGATTTCACAAATGTTTCCAGGGGTATAATCCAGGCCGAACGGCGGTCCTCCTGGCGCTCGCCTCGAGAGAGAAGACGCGGAATTCCGGATCTGTGGGGGAAACAAATGCGCAGGGTGCTGAATTATGCTTTTATCGCGATCGCCGTCGCCATGGCTGCGATGCTCGCGGCGGGGCCGGCGCTGGCGCACCATTCGTTTGCGATGTTCGACCAGGCGAAGAAGGTCACGCTGCAGGGGACCGTCAAGGATTTCCGCTGGAACAATCCGCATGTCTTCATCCAGGTGCTCGTCAAGAATGACGCCGGCAGCGAAGATGAGTGGAGCATCGAGATGACGAGCCCCGAGCATCTGGCGCGAGTCGGGTGGCGGCCGGGAACCTTGAAGGCGGGTGACAAGGTCACCTTGGTCATCCATCCGATGCGCGATGGGACCGTCAAGGGCGGGCAGTATCTCTCGGGAACCGGGCCCAACGGACCGCTGATCGGCTCACCACCGCCGCAAGGGGAAGGCAAATGATTTTCCGGAGATTCGCACAAGCTGCGGCGATCCTGCTGGCGTGCGTGGCGACATTGGTAGCAACGTCGGTAGCAACGTCGGTGGCAACGGCGGGCACGTCCACGTCGACGGGATTGCCCGACTGGAGCGGGCAGTGGGAAAACGTCGGCGCGACGCCGGATGCGACGGGCGGATTCAATCAGACGCTCGAGCAAGTGCTCAAACAAATGGAGTGGTCGCCGCCGCTGAACGCCGCGACCAAGGCGAAAGTCGACGCCATGCAGGCGAAGGAACGCAAGAGGCTTGAGGCTGTCGCGCGCGGAGAAGATCCGGGCGGGGCTTTCACGGCCTGCACGTTCGGATACCCGGGCCTGATGCTCGACACACCGTTGATGTTCGAGGTGCTGGTGACGCCGAAAGAAACGGCGCTGATTTTTTCGAGCCGCGAGATTCGTCACATCTACACGGACGGACGGCCGCACACGCCGAAGGATGACCTGTGGGCGACGCCTTGGGGCGATTCAATCGGCCATTGGGAGGGACAGACGCTCGTGATGGATACGATTGCGGTGAAAGATCCATATGGCCCTGAAGACTCGGGCAGTGCCGTGTCGGCGTTTGGGGACGTAGAGGGATTCCTGACGATCGGCATTTTGACCCAGCAAGCGCATTTCATCGAGAGAATGCGGATGATCGACCCGGGGCATTTGGAAGATCAGATGACCATCATCGATCCGGCCAATCTCACGGCGCCGTGGCACATGAAGCGCACCTACGAACGAGTGGCGCACATCCATCGCATGGTCTACGAGGACTGCGAGGGCGAGGACCGCAATCCTGTCGTCAACGGCAAATTCACGCTGACGCCACCGCCGCCGGATACGCCGCCCTCGGCGCCAGCGCCGAGCGGCGCTCCGCCCGCCCCTCCGAAATAGCTTTTGTTTCGCTACTCGGCGAAACGGTGGCATGTGAATTGCGTGCGAACAACCGAAATATTCAAGCTGTTTGAAAACGCCGCCGAGATGCTCGCGATAAACCGGATCACGCGGCAGGCGGCGAATCACCGGAGCGGAACGACTGTTAGTTGCGCGACAGATACTGATCGAAAAAGCGGAAAAACAACTCTACCGCGACCAGCCACGCGACGCCCGCAAGCACCGCCGCAAGAGAGGCAAGCAATCGGAAGCTGCCTTCCAAACGTCCCGTGAGAAATCGCATTTGCGGAAGGGCAAGAATCGCAAGAACGATCAGCAGCCCGCCCAGAATCCTTGCGACCATCTTGAAAACGCCGATTACTGGTTGCCTAAACGCCATATGCGCTCGCCTGACAATTACCAATCTTTCTACCCTGATGCGATATCCATCGCAGTGATCGGGATCACACCAAGAAGTGCAAAGAGCTCATTACCATACGGAACACACGATCGCATTGAAGCGCCCCACAACGCGGGTTGTTGGAGATAGGCTGAAAATCGGGGTCGGGGCAGGTGAGGGCTTGGGCGAATAACGCGACTGGCGCGCGGGCGCGCTTGGCGGCCCGGGAGCTGGGCTGGCTATTGTTCGCCGGATCAGCCGGCGCATTGGCGCTGGCCGCATGGATGCGGCATTCCCATGTCGTACTCGATCTGTGGATGTATGCTGAAATCGAGATAACCACCGGGTTCCTCGCACTCACGTTCGCGGTGATCGCGTTGGCAAGATTCCGCGGCACCGGCGATCGCCTGTCGCTTCTTCTCTCCTTGGGATTCGTGATCGTAGGCGTCACGCTGATCAGCTCGAGCTTGTTCATTTTTCGGTATCGGCAACCCGATTCCGATGAGAGGCTGCGCGACCCGACCACGTGGGTCGTTGGGTGCACGATCGTGGCCCTGCTGATGGTCACCGCGCTGTACGTCGAGCGCCGCCTGCCGATGTCTCGCCGGCCGGCCCGCGAGATCGCGATCGCCTTGTGCGGCCTCGGGCTGCTGGCAACGGCACTGAGCAAAATGCACGGATGGCTGCCAGCAGGTTTCGTGGTGAATCCCGGCGGAATATTTCCGAGGCCCGGGAACCTGTTCCCTGCGTTGCTCTTTCTGATCGCGACGATCGGCTATTACCGGCGGCTGGACTACGCGCATTCCGCATTCGATCATTCGTTGTACCTGACCACAGGATTGAGCGTGGCCTGCTGTTTCGCGGCGAGCCAGTCGGAACACCGGTTCGACGGTCCGTTTGCGCTTGCAGTCGGGCTGCAGTTCACAAGCTACTTCGTGCTGCTGGGGGGCGCCCTGCTTGATAATGTGAGACTGTTCGAGCACGTCCGCCATCTGGCTGCGAGCGATCCCCTGACGGGACTTGCGAATTACCGGCGGCTGGTCGATGCGGTCGGCGCCGAAATCGAACGCACCAAGCGCACCGCAAGGCCGTTTTCATTGGCGCTTTTCGACGTCGACGGACTGAAGCGCATCAACGACACATACGGGCACGCGGTCGGCAGCCGGGCGATTTGCCGCGTTGCTGAAGCTCTGCGATTGAATTGCCGCGCAGTCGATACGGCTGGGCGTTACGGCGGGGACGAGTTCGCCGTGATTCTGCCGGAAACCGGAAAGGAAGCCGCCCACGATGTGACACGCCGCATCTGCGAAGGTATCGCGAGTCAGGACGAATTGCCGCCCATCTCGGCAAGCGTCGGCGTAGCCGTCTATCCGGATGACGGAGACTCGCTGCTCGCTCTCTTGGCCAGCGCGGACCACGCACTCTACGAGCAAAAAGGGCGCACGCTCCGCGGCTTGACTACCGTCGGCTAATGAGCCCGGCCGGAATGTGCGCCGCGCTTAGTGGCGCGGCTCGCTCGAGGGCGGGACGATGCCTTTGAGACGCAGGTAGACGGCCATCGAGCCGTAGCATTCGTTGTCGTGCTCGACGTTGCCGGCGAGCGCGGCGAGGCGCGGCGTGGGCCCGCGGTAGCTTTGGATGGGCTCGCTGGCGTTCGCGTCGGTGAGAGCGGCGTAGGCGGCGTCGCATGTGTCGAAGGAATCTTTCAGCGCGGCGACGAGATCGGCCTTCGTGGTTTTCGAGCCGGCGCTGGGAGTTTTCGGCGTGCCGAGCGCGCGCGAGCAGCCGCCTGTTTGCGCGTCGGCGACGTGCGCGACCCATCCGCCGAAGCTGCGTTCTTCAGGAGTGGGCTTGAAATCGTAGCCGTCTTCCGGCATTTTGTCCGCGGCCTTCAGCAGATTATTCTTCACGGCGTTGTATTGCTGCCGAATCGCGTCGGCGTTGCTCGGCGCCTGCGCCCGAACGACGAGCGGCGAAACCAGTAATCCCACAAGACCTGCCACGATCACGGCGTAGCGTTTCATCGCATTTCTCCTTCGTCCGGATGGAAACCGGAAATAGCTGTCGGCCTTGCGGCCCTGCGGATTATAGAACAAGAACGATTCACCGCAGAGGCGCAGAGTTCGCGGAGAAGCGCCGGGCAGCCGACGGGGTGGGGATAGCGGCGACACGATGTTCGGTCGTCCGCCGGAAAACTTCTCAGTGCCGATACTGCATCAGAAAGAAATCGGTCGTTGGAGGTAAAATTGAATCCGCCCCGGAGCAAGCCCGCCCGCACGATTGGGAGGAAACCTTGCTCGCAGTGAGAAAAGTAGCATTCATTCTGCCGATGGTTCTCGTCCCCGCGATGGCGTGGGCTCAGACGCAAACTGCCGGCCAAACGAATCCTTCGGAGCACGCGGACCAAAACTCTACGGCGCAAGGCAACTCGACTTCTGCATCGCCTTCGGACAACGGCGCCGCTGCGTCATCGGACCAGAATACGGACGAGGATCAGAAAAAAGACCAATCGGAGCCGAAGCAGACGAAGCGGATGATGTACGTGGTGCCCAATTTCGCGGCGGTGAGCGCCAATACGGAGCTTCCACCGCTCTCCGCGCGCGGCAAATTCGTGCTGGCGTGGCACGACAGCTTTGACTATTCGTCCTTCGTGTGGACGGGAATCGTTGCCGCGCAGTCGTATGGCTTGGATTCCGATCCGGAGCTGGGCAGCGGAATTGCGGGGTACGGGCGTTATTATTGGCGGGCCTTCGTGGACGGAACGTCGGGGACGTACTTTACCGAGGCCATTGTGCCCGCGATGACTCACGAGGATCCCCGCTATTACACAATGGGCCACGGAGGCTTTTTCCATCGCATGGGTTACGCGCTGTCCCGTTCTGTTCTCACGAAAACGGACTCGGGTGGCACGAGCTTCAACTGGTCCGAGGTGGGCGGCAATGGATTGGAAGCGGCTCTCTCGAACGCCTACTATCCGCCACAGGAGCGCGGCATCAGCCAGACGGCCACAAACTGGGCGACACAAATGGAATCCGCCGCCCTGAATAACATCGCGAAGGAATTCTGGCCGGACTTCCGCAGCAAGGTCCTCCGCAGGAAATGAAGGGCTCACTACCGGGGAAAGGCTTTAACACAGAGCGCACTGAGATAATCAGGGCACTGAGGAGCACTTCAGTGCGGCAATCGCGACGGCACCCTCAAATGAAGCAGCCGAGAGTGCCTTCGAAGCCTTGCTCGACGCGGCCGTCCGGCCAAACCACGATGGGAACCATGTCGCCGTAGGTGCGGGCTTCGTCGAGGACTGACTGGCTTAGCTCGACGCGGCGTTCTTCGTAGGCGACGCCCTCGGCGTCCCACTTGCGGAGGAGCTTTACGCAGGCGTCGCAGCCGCGGATCGTGTAGACGACGGGAACTTTGTTATCCATGCGAAGAATTTCCTCAGGGGCTGAAGCCCAGTTAATTCAGTCGATCTACGCGGGGGCTGAAGCCCCCGCCTCCTGAAGAAAAGGAGCAGATTCCTCGGGCCGAATGGGCCTTGGCTCAGCCGCGATTCGGCAAGTTGAGCGCAGACGCGAGCAGCGCGCGCATCTCTTTGATTGATTCTTTCTGCCAATCGGGGAAGCGCGGGCGGATTTTCGCGATCACTTCGCGCAGGAAGACCTGCTTGCTGGCTTCGGGCGCGTTTGCGAATGTCGTGCCTGGTGGCAAATTCAGCTGGGTGCGGACCTGATCCAGGATCGCTGCGAGCTCGGCGTGCGCGCCGGCTGAGCGTTCGGTGAAGTGCGTGATGTAGCGCGTTTCCTTCGTATAGAAGATGAACACAGGGATCGCGCGCGATTTTCCGTCGTTGCTGAGATACTCGTCCATGATGTCGGGATTTTGGTCGCGGAGAAAAACGCGCAGGTCGGCACCCGTCGCTTCGGAGATGCGGGCTACGGTCGGGAGCTCGCGATAGACGTCGCCGCACCAGGCTTCCGCGAGAGCGAGAATTTTCGCCGGGCCATTCGGCAGCGCGAAGGCTTTCTTGAAAAACGAGATGTCGTCGGCGGTGAGCGGCGAGTCCTTGTAATATTGCTCGAATTTGTCGCGATTGACGGTCGCTTGCGCCAGAAAATCCGCGTAGCGAAGGCCTTGCTCGAACCGGGCGGGTGTGACGACGGTGGTTGCAGTTTCCATAATATTCGCCCCTTCCGAATCTGACTGTTAGCGCGTAAATTCTAGCACACGGCACCGGCTACACCGGTCCATGGCACGCTCCAGAAAATTCGATGACGCGAGGACGCAGGAGGATTCGGAATGCCGATTCACGCGGAAGGGAATTTAGGTCGGGGACATATTCCGCGGCAGCTGGCGGCGCGCGTGGAAGAGCATATTGTTTCTGACCATTGTCGGCTTGGGACTGCTGGTCGAAGGCGCGTTTCTGAGCCTTGCGGAAAACGGAGACGGATGGCGCGGACAGTGGTCGCTGTTTGCGCTGGGCATTTTCCTAATGGTCTACATTTGGCCATTCATCTATTACCGGGCCTGGCGACAGGTCAAACGAACCCCAAACTTGCAAGGGATTGTCCGCTACGAATTTGGTGAGGATGGCTATCTTTGACGGCAACGGCATTCGAATTCGACTGCCGAAATCAAGTGGACCGCGATCGCGAAGTGGAAAGAGGGAAAGCATTCGTTCATGATTTACGCCAACCCAACATCGGTAATCTCATTCCGAAGCGTTTCTTCCAAAACTCGGCTGACGTGGATGCGTTTCGCGGCCTGCTGCAAGCGAAGGTGAAAAAGAATTAGGGGATTCGCGGCGGGTGCTGAGGGAGGCAGCTCGCTGCCGCGAATCCCCGTTCCACGACAAGCTCGAATCCAGGCGTTGCCTTCGAAGGCCGGCCGAGACGCCCTTCAGTCCGACTCAGGGCAAGCCGGCGCTACGAGGCTAAGCCGCGTTCTCCAAGACGAGGAGGCCTGTCGCGGTATTCGAGATGGCGATGTGGTAGCTGCTGTGAATCTTCTTCACCTTGTTGTGCAGCACGCCGCGCATCGCCAGCCAGAGAATGAATTCGGCTCCCTGCGCGCCCGCTTGGCGAACCAATTCGTGGATGGACATGCGCGTGAGGATTTCCGGCTCATTCACGATTTTGTCCAGGCAGAGCTGATCGAATTTCTTGTTGATGAAGCCGGCGCGCTCGCCATCGAGCTGATGCGAGAGGCCGCCGGTGCCGAGCACCACGACTTTCAGGTCCTTCGGATACGATTCGATGGCGCGGCCGATCGCCTGGCCGAGCTTGAAGCAACGCATCGGCGAAGGCAGCGGGTGCTGCACGGTGTTGATGCAGACCGGGATCGTCTTCACGCCGCCGTAGGAATGATTCGGCCAGAAAAGCGACATGGGGACGGTGAAGCCGTGGTCGACGAGCATCTCCTGGCACGAGGTAACGTCGAATTCGTCCTGCACCAGCGAATTGATGATGTGCCAGGAGAGCTCGGGATCCCCTTGGAATGATGGGATCGTCGGAATGCCCCAGCCCTCGTCGGCGTTCTTATATTCAAAAGCCGCGCCGATCGGAGAAGGTGGGCATCTTATCGAGGAAGAAATTCAGGCCGTGATCGTTGTAGATGACGATCGCGACATCGGGCTTCACTTTTTGCAGCCAGGCGCGCGCCGGCGGATACGCGGCGAAGAACTCCTTCCAGTAGGGGTCGTTGACAAGCTGCTGTTCCTTCGGAACCGCGTTGCCGATTGCGGGAATGTGCGATGTGGTGAGTCCGCCAACGACGCGTGCCATGGTTATTCTCCCTGCGCTTTCAGCATCTTCTTGAATTCTTCGACGGAGATGCCGCGCTGCTGCGCGCCCACGTCCTGCACGGTGAGGCCGAAGATGCCGGCGAATTTCGCGAGGTAGTAGATGCAGCCGCCGGCGTGGATCATGGCGAGGACGTTGCGCTCGAGGATGGCCTTGCGCTGCTCGTCGGTGAGGCCGTACTTGCGGCAGTAGGCGTCTTCATCTTTCAGGAATTCCGCGCGATTCTCGGCGCTGTTGAACGAGAAGCACATCTTGTTGAGGTTGTAACCCTTCATGGCCGCTTCACCATCGAACATATAGGTGCCCGGGATCGGGAGGTCGTGATGCCCGAATTCGACCGAGGCTGGCGTTGGAACCTTTTCTATCGTTGTCGCTACGGTCATGATTAATCCCCCCGTGGGTCGGATTTACATGCTTAACGCCGCCGCCGCAGCCTCTGGCACATCGAGCTGCTGCGCTGACGGGTCTACATTCACACCTATCGGAAGATTGGGGCGGTGACTTGCGGCACAAGCTGATGTGATCTACGTCACAGCGGGCCGAGAGCAGAGGAACAAGCCTTTTATTTGCAGTAAGATGAGGCAATGCAGATGGTGCTCCCGCGGAGACTGCGGACGAATCGTCGGCGGGGCGGCGGAATCTAAGCTACATACCCATGCACACATTTGACGTGATCTCTCTCGTTGTTCGCCACGGCTACCTCGTCGTCGCGCTGTTTGTTTTCGGCGAAGCGATCGGGCTGCCCGTGCCGGCGTCGCTGGCGCTGGTGGCGGGCGGCGCCGCGTCGGCATCGCATGTGCTGCGAGCGCCGGAGGCGCTGCTGTTCGCGATTTCGGCGATGCTGCTCGGCGATGTGACACTCTACGTGCTTGGCAGTTACACGGGGTGGGCGCTGCTGGGGTTTTTGTGCAAGGTGTCGGTGAATCCCGAGACGTGCATCATGAAGTCGGCGGAGTCGTTCTACAAGCGCGGGCGCGCCGCGCTGCTGATCGCGAAATTCATTCCCGGCGTGAATACGATGGCGCCGCCGCTGGCGGGCAGCATGAAGATGCCGTTCTGGCAATTTCTTGGGCTGGATATCGTCGGAGCAAGTTTGTACGTGCTCGCGTACGGCACGGTCGGCTACGTGTTTCGCGATTTCATTGCGGCGATCACGCGGGGGTTTCGAACGGCGGGACACGTGGTCGGAATCGTGGTGGTGGTGGCGGCGATTGTTCTTATCGCGTACCGAATCCGGATTTATCGCAAGAATCGCGTATTCCGCGTGGTGCCACGCGTGCAGGTGATGGAGCTGGCCAGGAAGCTGCAGTCGGAAGACGCGAGGAAGGTGCTGCTCGTCGACGTGCGGAGCCACGGTTATTACGATGCGGGCGCCACTCGGATGAAAGACTCGATTCGGATCGAGCCCAATAATCTGGCCGAGGAAATCAGCAAGCTGCCGAAGGACAAGGATATCTATCTCTACTGCACTTGAGCGCGCGAAGCGACGAGCGCCCGTGTGGCGCACACGCTGCGGGAACAAGGATTCAACGCGTTCGTGATCGTGGGCGGGCTGGCCGCGTGGCGCAAAGCGGGGCGGCCGACGGAGACCGTGCCGCAGAGCGATTTGGTCCTCCTGCCGACATTCAGCCGGCGGCCGTTGCCGTCGGAAGGTGAGAAGGAGCGGATGGAGAAGCCGATCGGCTAAGCGTGCGAGCCTTTCAGAGCCTCTGCGGGAACTGGGAAATTACCTCAGCGGCTAAAGAGGATGCTGAAAAAATGCCGAACTATCACTCGGAGGGCCGCAAAAAGCAGATCCCTCTCTGCGTCCCGCGCCCGCATACGCGGGAAAGGCAAAATCGCGCGGGACTTCGCTCGGGATGACAGTGTGCGCGCTTCTTGCCGCGGCCTGTAAAGCCGTATTGATTTTGCGCCGCTTGTGACACGACTGAGTCGTGCCCTGACGCAAGAGTGAGGTTGTCGTACAGCGCTTCAAGAAGTTTTGTAAATTGGCACGAGAAAATACGCCTGGTAATCGGCGCCGCGCGCTGTGCCTTTTGCTTCGATCTCCCAGTAGATTGGCGGAGTGGCCGCGAGATTCGTCTGCGGCTGGTTGGACGGCACGCGAAACTCGACCGGAATTGTGCCGTTCGCGAGGCTGGCGAGCCGGGCGCGATCGAGCGTCTCGACCTCGCTGTAGAGTTCGTAGCAGACGACCTGGGTTTGGCTGCGGTTGTTCATGTCCCTCGTGGTGACATACTTTTCCTGGACGCAGCGCAAGGTCAGCGTGAGCTCATCGAGTATCGACACGTGGTGCCGCACACGAAGCTGCGCGCGAAGCGGCCCGCCGAGCGAATAGGGAAACCCTTCATAGCTAAGGTAGCTGTTGCCGTAGCGCAACAGGTCGAGCAGCATCGTCCACCAGCGATACCACAAGAACAGGCCGAACAATCCCAAGACGATAGCGGCGGCGAGAAAAGGCCACGAGTGCGTGATCCCCACCCAGGCGAAGGGAACAAGGAAGAGATTCCAGCCGAGCACGGCGAGCAGACGTTTGAGCATTTCGTCGAAGGCTGAGTAGGCAACGCCTTCGCGGCGCCAGTGATGATCGTAAAGCCATGGCTCGTTGGGCATGCGTGCGGCGGCTCGTTTCCACGCGGCTTTGCGGATCACGCCGTGAATCCCGTGAACGAAGAAGAAAAGGCCGCTCAGGAAGAACACGCCGACGATGATGGCAACGATCCAGACGGGAGCGTGCCTGGAAGTGTTCCCTCCGCCATTGAGCATGATGATGGCGGGAATTCCGCCGGCTGCCATGAACGGGATGCCGAAAAGCGCAGACTTCCAGCCATCGATGGCCGTGGCGCTTTGCGCCGGATGATTCAGGAGGGCGCTGGGACCGCCGGGTTGTTCGAGGCCGAATTTGGACGCAGCGAGAGCGCGAAGATCGGTGGTCGTGGCCATGGGTTTCCTCTTGGCCAGAATGGCCGGGGCAAACGACGGAGGCAATGGGACTTTTGCGAAGTAGTAAAGGCAGGTGACAGGTCTTCGGTGGCAAGCGATGAGGCGGCGGCTGCCGGAGAAAACAAGAGAGATTCTTCGCTCCCTTCGACTGCGCTCAGGGCAGGCAGAATGACGACGCCCCTGGTGATGGTCAGCGCTGCGTGATGCGGACGATGTCGTGGCGCAATTCGATGATGCGGTCGGGGAAGCGGGCGGCGACGCGGGATTGGAATTCGGCGAAGGTGAGCGCGCCGTTTTGGCCGTTGAGCATGCGCGCGTCGTCCATGAGGATCGCGTGGCCTTTCTGGGAGTGGCCGAGGATGGCTTCGACTTCGGCGGAGAGGCGCTCGGGATCGCGGTGCAGCTGGTCCCAGCCCCAGTAGCCGGCGTCGAGCCAGAAGAGCGCGGGGGCGGCGAGCGACTTGAGAAGCTCGGGCAGCACGACGGCGCTATCGCCTTCGAGGATTCGGATGCGCGGGTCGCGTTCGAAACGGCGCGTGGCTCGCTGCGCGAGCGCGGGATCGTATTCAATCGAGTAGATGCGATCGAAATGGCTTTTCACTGCGGCGACCATTTCGCCGTAATACGTTCCCGTTTCGACGAGCGTGCGCAGGCCGAATTTTTCGGCGTACTCGATCACGGTGCGCTGTTTCAAGAGATGCGGAGAACGGGCCGGATGACTGCGAAGCTGCCAATACCAGTAGTCGGGATAGTGGCTGAGAGATTTGTACGCGCCATAGAACGGCATGCGCTGCATGAACTTGCGAAAAGATTTCAATGGGCCTCGCAGAAAGCGCGTCGAGAAAACTAGCCTGCGGCTGGGGTGGTGTCAAGGCGCGAGCGTGGCGGCGCGGGGAAGCGCGTAATTTCCGGTGGGGCGCTGCGTATCTATTGGTGGTGGCGAATTTCTGGGGGACTCAGAGGGCGACGCTGTCCGCCGTTCCGGCGCCGAGATTCCTCGCTGGATCTCCCAGGCTCGACTAGCCGTCGACCTGGGAGCCCTGCTTGGCAAGAACGCGTCATTTTCGCGCGATCCGAGCATGTAGGCGCGAAAACGGCGCTGCTCGTCTTCGGAATGACAGTGTGCTCAGGGTGCGCCTGATGCTACCCAGCGTGGCGGCGGCCGTGAGGAGCAAGGGTATGGAAACGAAAGCTTACAAGGGAATGGGGATGGAAGGCGGGATCGCGCGGTGGTACGCGAAGGTTACGCGCAAGGATTACGGCGAGTTTCAGAAATTGGCCGAGCGGTTGGCGGGGGAGCTGCCGCCGGGGGCGAGCGTGCTCGAAGTGGCGCCCGGACCGGGTTACTTGGCGATCGAGCTTGCGAAATTCGGGCGCTACACCGTGACCGGGCTCGACATCAGCGAGACGTTCGTCGAAATCGCGCGGAGAAATGCCGCCGAGGCCGGAGTACAGATCGACTTCCGGCGGGGGAACGCGTCGGCGATGCCGTTCGAGGGCGAATCGTTCGACTTGATCGTGTGTAGAGCCGCGTTCAAGAATTTCTCCGAGCCCGTGAAGGCGATTGCCGAGATGCGGCGCGTGCTGAAGCCGGGGGGCCGCGCGATGATTATCGATCTGCGGCGCGATACGCCCAAGGAAGAGATCGACGCGCACGTCGACAACATGCACGTCGGTAGGCTGAATTCGGCGTTCATCAAGTTGAGCTTTCGAGTGATGCTGCTCAAGCGCGCCTACACGCGCCCAGAATTCGAGAAGTTCATCGCCGAAAGCGGATTCAGGAACTACGACATTCGCGAGGCGAACGTCGGATTCGAAATCACGCTCGTCAAGTGAGCGGGTGATAGGCGCACATGATCTTCGTGATCCTCGCTGCGATCGGGTTCGTCCTGGCTATGCTGCACGTGGCGATGCAGGGGCATCCGCGGACGAGGGAGCGAATCGCCGATGTGCTACTTCTCTACGCGTTTGCGTTCCCGATTGGGTTGGGCGGGCTGATCGGGTTTGTGGGGCACACGATGCGTGCGCCGGCGGTTGCCGCGTCGATCGGCTGGCCCGCCGGAAATCCTTTTCAATACGAGGTTGCGGTTGCCAATCTGGCGTTTGGCGTGCTCGGAATACTCTGCCTGCGGTTTCGCGACGGGTTTTGGATTGCGACCGCAATCGGTTGGAGTGTTTTCATGCTCGGTGCTGCCGGGGTTCACCTGCACCAGATCCGCATCGGCCAGCCATACGCACCGGAAAACGCGGGCGCGATTCTCTATTTCAATGTGCTCGCACCCATTGCGATCCTCGCATTGCTAGCTATCCGCAAAAGCGAGGTAACGCGCCTCACCTGAGCTCGGTGTTGTGCATGACTTCGATGAGCCACGAGCCGTCGCTCTGTTTCGCCATCACCCAATTGAGGAGGCCTTTTCGCGGTGGCGGGCGCACACCGCCTACCGACTTCGCGCCGGTCATTTGCCAATCGACATCGACCGCGGCAAGGTCCGCCGTCAGAAAACGGATGCTGCGGATCACGGCGGTTTGATGGCTATCTTTGAAAGGGCCGGCGAAGAGCGGCGCATGGAAAGCCTCGATGCTGCTGCGGCCATACGCGTGGGCGCCGGCGATATTCGTGAAATCCGCATCTTCGGCAAACGTCGTCGCGAAGGCGTGGGCGTCGTGCTCGTTCCACGCGTTCACAAAATCAATCACCGTTTGTTGAATGGCGGCGCGATCGTTGTTGCGTCCTTCCTGGGTGACGTGCGGAAGAGCTACGACCGCGGGGCCCGTGGCAAGAATTGCGAAACACAAACCGGTCAGAAAGCCGTGATTCACCGCAGTCCTCCTGTGAGCTAGTGGCTGGCCAGCGCGGCGCAGCCGAGTTCTTCGGTCATCAGTGAGCGCGCGGCCGTCGGCATACGAAATTGGCGGCGTCTTTCATGTCGCCCGTTCCCTTATAGTGGGCCTCTTCGGGATATGGGCAGAGGGGATGCGTCATCGCGATGCCTTTCGTGGGGTTGCCGTCAACGTAGCCCGAGGCGATGATGCGATCGGGCGCTTTGCCCTGTTCGACCCAGCGCGCGAGCGCGAGCACGACGTCGTGGTCCGCGTCTTCTGAGGGCGCGGCAAATCCGCCGGCGTTGCCAAACATCGTGGCGCCGGGGCCGCCCGCGCAGTGCGACATCGTGGGGACCATGAAGAGGCGATAGAAGTTCTTCGTGTCGCCCATGGTTTTTTGCACCGACTCGAAATAGTCGACGCTGCTGAGCGGAGGAATCGCCGCGTCGCTCCAGCCGTGGTATTGGATGAGCTTGCCACCGTGCGCTTTGAACGCGCGAAGATTTGTGTCCATGGAGTTGAGAGTCGCGCCGAATTTATCGTCCGTGAGTTTCATGTCGGAATCGAAGTTGAAGCTCTTCGGATCCCATTTCGGATTTTCGAAAACCATGTCGGCGAAAAATTGGTTTGCGAATAGTTTCCCGACGCCCTGCTGCGCCGCGCTCCCACCGGTGATCCATACGGGCCAATTTGCAGGCACAGCCTCGCCGCCGGGCGAAAAGCCGGGCTCGATCAGGGCGCCGGTTCGCGGATTGTTCAGCGGATCGTGGATTTTCTTCGCGGCGGTCACTTGAGCCGCCGTAAGGCAATCGGCCGCATCGTCGCCCTTGCATTGAACGGTCGCGGGGTCGAAATGGCAGAGAGAAGGATTTTCGATGAAGCCGTCCTTTGCGCCATCGAGTGCGTCGCAAGCGGCGATCGCCGCGTTCTGCAGAATGGGCAGTTTAGCGGGCGGGATGTAGCTCTCCGGAGTTTCCGTGAGCGCGAGTTCGTCCCAAAGACCGCGAGCGTTCAGGTGGTTCCAGTTGATTGCGGGAGCGCCTGCGATGATGCCCTGGAAATCATCGGGATAGCGTTGCGCTTCCGTCAGGGCTTCGCGGCCGCCTTCCGAGCAGCCGACGAAATAGAGGCGCGACGCTGCCTTGCCGTAGAAGGCGGCGATCAGCGCCTTGGCCTGCACCGAGGTCTCGTGGACGGCGCGATAGCCGAAGTCCTTCACTTTTTCGGGGTGGCCGATCGCCCACTTCGCGTCCCGCGCGGCGACGTGCCCATCGTCGGTTCCGGCTGTGGCATAGCCGCTCAGCAGCGAAGCTGCCATCGCGCTAAAGGGAATCGTCCCGGCGAATCCGCCGTTGCCGACCTGCTCGTATTTGCCGTTCCAGTCGGAGGGCAGCCAGACCTCGAAGCGAATATCGGAATCGCTCGTCGGCTTGGCGACGCCCGCCACGCGGCAGAAGGCGGGTAAGGCTGCGCTGGGCGCAGGCAAGCCCGGCCCTGAGGGCGGTTTGTAGCTTCCGGCCGCGACGGAGGTGGCCGACGTGACGGTCGCATTCGTCAGTGTGATATCGGCGAGCTTTTCGCAAGGCGTTTGCGCGAGCGCCGCGCAGGGAAAAAGCATGAGAACGGCGAAGCAGATCGGCAGTGCAATTCGCGATTTCACGAATGCCTCCATAAATTTGATCGATTGACCACCCATACCAAGAGCAAGGCACAACCACGCCCGACGCAGACTTATACAGCGCATCGCGGCTCGTGTAAATGCGATGTTTACTTTGCTGCCAGCGCGGAGCGGCCGGGGAAGCGCGCGGCGGGGCCGAGTTCTTCCTCGATGCGCAGAAGCTGATTGTATTTGGCGATGCGGTCGGTGCGGGAGGCGGAGCCGGTCTTGATCTGGCCGGTGCCCATGGCGACGACGAAATCGGCGATGAAAGCGTCTTCGGTTTCGCCGGAGCGGTGCGAAACGACGGCGGTATATTTCGCCTTGCGCGCCATTTCGACGGCTTCGATTGTTTCCGTCACGGTCCCGATCTGATTCAACTTGATCAGGATCGAATTGGCGATGCCTTCGGAGATGCCGCGCGCGAAAATGTTCGGGTTGGTGACGAAGATGTCGTCGCCTACGAGCTGAATTTTCTTGCCGAGCTGCTGGGTAGCGAGCTTCCAGCCGTCCCAGTCGTTTTCGGCGAGGCCGTCTTCGATTGAGACGATGGGATATTGGCGCACCCAGTTGGCCCAGAACTCGACGATCTGCTCGGAGGTGCGGGCGGACTTGTCGGACTTCTTGAAGATGTATTTCTTGGAGGCGGCGTCGTAAAACTCACTCGCAGCGGGATCGATGGCGATGGCAACCTGCTCGCCGGGCCTGTAGCCGGCGGCGGTGATCGCTTCAAGGATGCGCTCGAGAGCTTCTTCGTTCGATTTGAGATTCGGCGCGAAGCCGCCTTCGTCGCCGACAGCCGTCGAGTAGCCGTTCTTTTTCAGTACGGCTTTGAGATTGTGGAAGACTTCGACGCCCCAGCGGAGGGCTTCGTGAAAGCTTGGAGCGCCGAGCGGCATCACCATGAATTCCTGCACGTCGACGGAATTATCGGCGTGCGCGCCGCCATTGAGGATGTTCATCATCGGGACGGGAAGCGTGCCGGCCGAGGGATCGCCTGAATATTGTGCGAGATATTTGTAGAGCGGCTTGCCGAAGGCGGCCGCGGCGGCGCGGGCGGCGGCCATCGAGACGGCGAGGATGGCGTTGGCGCCGAAATTCGATTTATTCGGCGTGCCGTCGGCGTCTATCATGCGCTTGTCGAGCGACTTCTGGTCCGCGGCATCGAGGCCCTTGACGGTATCGGCGATCTCGCCGTTGACGTGCGCTACGGCCTGCAGCACCCCTTTGCCGAGATAGTGCGATTTGTCGCCGTCGCGCAGCTCGTTGGCTTCGTGCTCGCCTGTGGAGGCGCCGGAGGGAACAGCGGCGCGTCCGAATGCTCCGCCTTCGAGGCGAACGTCCGCCTCGACCGTGGGATTACCGCGGGAATCGAGGATCTGGCGGCCGTGAACGGCGACAATTTTCGTGGACATCATTTCCCCCATGAAGGATTTTCCCGCGAAGCGCGGGCCGTTCTGAACGACCTACTCGGGCTCTTCGATCAGCGATTCGGGGCGGACCACGATGACGACGCCGCCTTCGGACACGGAATAGCGCGCCTTGTCGGCTTCGAGGTCGTAGCCGATCACGGTGCCCTCGGGCAAATCGACGTGGCGGTCGATGATCGCGCGGCGGATGCGGCAGTGCCGGCCGATATTCACGTGATTGAAGATGATCGACTCCTGGACGTCGCTGTAACTGTTGACGCGCACATCATAGCCGATGACCGAGCGCATGACCCGCCCGCCTGAAATAATCGATCCGCCGGCAACGACGGAATCGAGCGCCACGCCCATCCGATCGGGGTCGGCGAAAACAAATTTCGCAGGCGGATACTGCTGCTGCCAGCTGTGAAGCGGCCAGCTGCTGTCGTAGACGTTGAAAATCGGCGACACGGAGACGAGGTCCATATTCGCTTCGTGATAAGCGTCGATGGTGCCGACGTCGCGCCAGTAGGCAGTTTCTTTCTTGTTCTCGTCGCGGAAATTGTAGGCATAGACGCGGTATTTATCGATGATGCGCGGAAGAATGTCCTTGCCAAAGTCGTGGGAGGATGTAGCGTCTTCCGCGTCGTCGATGAGAATGGGGACAAGAAGCTGCGTGTTGAAGAGGTAGACGCCCATCGAGGCGTTGCATTTCCCGTGGTGGACCCGCGAAGGCTTGGGATCTGACGGCTTTTCCTGGAAGCCGATGATGCGCCAGTTCTGGTCGGTTTCGAG
Organism: uncultured Acidobacteriota bacterium; assembly: GCA_963814735.1. Classification (GTDB taxonomy): domain Bacteria; phylum Acidobacteriota; class Terriglobia; order Acidiferrales; family UBA7541; genus Palsa-295. Next base: position 20,733 of record CAWFEC010000006.1, read on the forward strand.
GACGCCGAATTTTCCGGCGGCGGCGCCCGGCTCCATTTCGATGGTTGCGACAGTGACGTCCGCGCCCGATTCCGCATGCTGCTCGAGCATGGTCTGGTAATTCATCTTGTAGATGTGGTCGCCGGATAGAATGAAGACGTAGTTCGATTGCTCGCTGCCGATGGAATAGATATTCTGGTAGACGGCGTCCGCGGTGCCTTGATACCAGTGCTGCGAGACGCGCATTTGCGGCGGCAGCACTTCGATGAAGTCGCCGTGGCCCATGAGATTCGACCAGCCGCGGCGGACGTGGCGGTTGAGGCTGAGCGCCTTGTATTGCGTGAGAACGAAGACGCGGCGCAGGTCGCTATTGAGGCAATTGGAAAGCGTAAGATCGATGATGCGATAGACGCCGCCGAACGGGACAGCCGGTTTGGCGCGGTCGCGCGTGAGCGGCCAGAGGCGCTCGCCCTGGCCGCCAGCCAGGAGAACGCCGATCGCGTTGCGCATCAAGGGCATTCGATTCTCCGCACGGACCGCTCAGTTTGCAGGGAAACATTCTAGCAGGGATGCTTGCTTCATGGATTCGACAGTTGCCGTGCGCCTCCGGCAATCGAGCCGGCGGAGCATTTTGGATTACTGAAAAGTTGACTCAGGCGGAGCGTCTCCCTTTTTAATTTTAGCCTTGACTTGGGGGGTGGCCTCCGATAGAAGAGCACTCACTAGCCGGTTCGAGGTGTGCCGGTTACACTAGAAGTACCCAATCAGTCCAACTCAGAACAGGAAACGGGGGTGAATACGCGTGGCGGAAGTCGTCATTCAAGAGGGTGAATCTTTGGAGAACGCCCTTCGGCGGTTCAAGCGAAAAGTGCAGTCGGAGGACATCATCAAGGAGATCAAGAAGCACAGCTACTACATGAAACCTGGTGAAAAGCGTCGAGCCAAAGAGGCCCTCTCGCGTAAGCGTCTCCGGAAAAAGCAGCGGCGTGAGCAGGATTAGGCGTCTAGAAACCTGGATTCCATCCGAGCAGTTTCGTGCCAGCAGGCATATGGGAGCCGGAAGTGTACCCGGCGCTCAAAGGCTTTTCCGGCGCGAGCCCGCACCGCTCCCTGTCCTGTGCAAACACGGTCCCGGAGCAACGTATGGAATACCACGACAAGGTCCTGAAGTGCGGGGAATGCGGGGCTGAATTCGTTTTCACCGCCGGGGAGCAGATGTTTTTCGCCGACAAGGGCTTCAAGAACGAGCCCAAGCGGTGTAAAGCATGCAAAGCGGTGCGTGCGCAGAGCAACGATTCAGGCACGGCAGGCGTTCAGCGGGTCGAAACGAAGACGGTATGCTCGCAATGCGGGAAAGAGACGACCGTTCCCTTTAAGCCGACACAGGGGCGGCCCGTTTATTGCCGCGAGTGTTTTCAGCAGCGGCGTTCGCTGGGGGCTTCGAACGCGACAGCCTGATTGAAGGATCGAGGGGCGCGAGCCGTCGATCCTGCGGTTGTTCAGAAGGGAAATCCACAAACCGGCATTCGCCGGACTCTTCCGGCGAAGCCTGTGGAATCGATATAAGAGGCTCTTTTCGGCGCGATCGATCGCGGCGGGAAGAGCCTTCTCTTCTTCTGGACTCGCCCACGATCGTTCAAACACCCGCGACCAAGGTAGCGTGTGCGCCGGAAGCTAGGCTAGAATAGCGCCTCTCTTTTCCAGGGAGTCTCCATCGATGACGCCGGAACAATGGCGACAAGTAAAGGAGCTGCTCGCCTCTGCTCTGGAGCAGCCGCCGAACGACAGGAATGCATATCTGCTGCGCGTTTGCGCGGAGCCTGCCCTGCGGAACGAAGTGGAGTCGTTGATCGCCGCGCACGGCGACTCGGCCACCACCATTTTCGGGAAAACGAAGTCCCTGACGCACTCCGCACCTTCGCTACAGCCAGGCACCCTGTTGGGTCCGTACAAGATCGAAGGCCGCATCGGTGCGGGCGGCATGGGCGAAGTCTTCCGTGCCACGGACACGAGATTATACCGGACGGTCGCGATTAAGCTGCTCCCGCACGGGCGTTCCTCCGATTCCACGCAGGGGCAAAGGCTGCTCAAGGAAGCCAGAGCGGCGTCGGCCCTGAACCACCCCAATATCGTCTCCATTCACGACATTTCAAGCCACGAAGGGAAAGACTTTCTGGTAATGGAATACGTGGAAGGCCGGACGCTGAAAGAGTTGATGGAAACGAAAGCGATGCTGCTCGGCGAGGTTCTGGAATTCGCCGCGCAGATCTCCTCGGCGATGGATGCGGCGCACTCGGCAGGCATCGTCCATCGGGACATCAAGCCGACGAACATCATGGTCACGGCGAACCGGCAGATCAAGGTGCTCGATTTCGGGCTGGCCACAATGACGGAGGCTTACTTCCTCCAACAGACGCGAACTCTGATAGACGTCACGGAGGTGGGAGCGATCGTCGGTACGGTGGCCTATATGTCGCCCGAGCAGACTCGCGGCGAAGCGGTCGATGCGCGGTCGGACATCTTTTCCGTCGGATGCGTTCTCTACGAGGCTGCGACCGGCACGCTTCCCTTCAGGGGGCCCAGCAGTCTGGCAATCATGCATGAGATTGCGACCGCCGTTCCTCCTCCGCCCAGCAAACTGCGCCCGGAACTGCCGCCGGCCTTCGATCAGCTGGTAGAAAAATGCCTGGAAAAAGACTCGGCGCGGAGATTCGCGCAGGCGTCGGAACTCTGCCAGGCGATCAAATCGCTTACGCTTGAGCCCAAGGCCATGTCCGTGGCAGCTGGCGGGCGCCGCCGGACGGTTGCCGTCGTCCCTCTGCAATTCCGGAACGCCGCTTCCGAAGACCGGTTCTTGTCGGTGGCGCTGGCGGATGCAGTCGCCAACCGGCTTGGCTCGGCTCCGACGCTCGTTGTGCGGCCCATCGCCAGCCTGATGAAATACGCCGGGAAGAAAACGGATTGGACGCAGATCGCGCAGGAACTCAACGTCGATCTGGTGGTGGAAGGCAATATACAGAAGATGGGCTCTCGGGTTCGCGTGCTGACCCAGGTGTGGGAGCTTCGCAACGAGCAAGCGCTCCATTCCGCCAAATTAGACGGCGACATGGGAAGTCTCTTCAGCCTACAGGACCAGCTGGCGGATGCTGTGTTCGATTCCCTGGCACCCCGCTCGCGCGAGAAGCCCACGAAGTCGGGGCATGTCGTGGTTCCGACAACGCGGCACCCGCTGGCCTTCGAACTGTATATGAGGGCGGTCGACCGGGCGATCGGCTTCAACAAGTTCGAACTGGGCGCGGCGATCGAAATGCTTGGACGTGCCGTGGATCTCGACCCGGATTTCGCGGACGCCTGGGGCATGCTCTGTACCCTCTGCTATCACATGGGGGCGCATCTCGATCCCGAGCCGAAATGGTTCGAGCGGGCGGAACGCTCGATCGCGAGAACTCTGGAATTGGATCCGGTGAATTGCGATGCGCTCTGCGCGCGAGGAATGCTTCAATGGTCGCCGTCGCGCGGGTTTCAGTTCCGGCCCGCGCTGAGGGCGCTCAATGCGGCGCTGAAGATCAACTCGAGCCGGTACATCGCCCGCGCCCATCGCGCGGCACTTTTATTCCACTTCGGTTTCCACGAGGCGGCGCTGGTGGATTACGACGAGGCAATGGTTGCCAATCCCCAGTTTGCATTGAGCTATGCCGGCCGCGCTTATACGACGCTTTATATGGGCGAATATACCAAGGCGAGCGACTTTGCCGAGCAAGCCCTGGCTCTGGAACCCGCTCTGCTTCACGCCAATATCAATTCTCCGATGCCCTCCATTTACGCGGGAGACACGGTGACCGCGCGCGAGAAACTCAAGGTCGCCCGCCAGATGATTCCCGAAGAGCAGCAGATCGATTGCATGGAAGGAATGATCCTGGCTCATGAGGGCGACTTCAAACGCGCGGAAGAGATGACCGACCATGCGGTCGCCTCCAAGAGAAGCATGACCCACACGCACCACTCCTGGCACTGCGCCGCGGGAGTCTATGCGATGTGCGGAAAGCCCGAGAAAGCGATTGCCGAACTCAAGCGCTGCGCGGAAGGAGGGCTGCCCAACTATCGCGCGTTCGAAAAGGATCCGCACCTGCGTTCGCTTCACACCCATCCGGAATTTATCGAGCTGATGCGCAATCTGCGCCGCGATTATGAAGCCTTCCGCAAAGAGTTCGAATTGACCGACGCGCTTGCCGCAACATAGTTTGCTCGCGCCGTTTTCCGCGGATTGACCGCTCTAGCCCCGGCACTTTAAGATGATTTGGGACGAACCTTTCATGGACGAGAAGGTCTTACGCGACTACCTGCGGCGCTTCCTCGACTGGCATGAGGCTCATGCCGATTTCAAGGCCGCATTCAAAGATTTCCCGGTGAAGGAACGCGGGAAGCGGCCGCCGGGGCTGCCGTACTCGGCGTGGGAACTGCTTGAGCACATGCGCATCGCCACGCACGATATTCTTGAGTTTTCCCGCGACGCGAAGCACAAATCGCCGGAGTGGCCCTCGGGCTACTGGCCCAAAAATCCGGCGCCGCCCAGTGCGGCCGCCTGGGAGAAGAGCGTGAAAACGCTCGAGAAGGATTTGCAGGAGATGGGCAAGCTGGTCACCAACCCCAAGACGGACCTCCTGGCGCGCATTCCCCACGGATCGGGCCAGACAATCCTTCGCGAAGCTCTGCTGATCGCCGATCATAACGCCTACCACTTGGGGCAATTTATCCTGGTTCGCCGGTTGCTGGGTTGCTGGCCGGAAAACTAACCGCAGTTCGCGCCCGCGCGCGCCTTCCCGCATCTTATGATGGGGAATTCGAGAATCTTCAGGGAGCCGTGTAATGAGCAGGGAACAAGCGATCGCCGAATCGGCAGCCTCCAAAGAAGCCCAGGAGCGAATCTGGGAGGCGTTTCGGCGGTGGGGATATTTGCAGGCGAATCTCGATCCGCTGGGTGATTTCGCGCCGGTGGCGATGCCGGAGCTGGACGTTTCCGGGCCGGATGCCGAGGCGGCGCGGCGCGTCTATTGCGGCAGCATCGGCGCCGAATTCATGCACATCACGGACCGCGAGCGGCGGCAGTGGGTGCAGGACCAGATGGAATCGGAAGCGGCCGAGCCCGATCGCGCGCGAATCCTCGAGCTCCTGATCCGGGCGGAGATTTTCGAGCACGTATTGCAGACGCGTTATCTGGGGACGAAGCGCTATTCGCTCGAAGGCGAAGGCGGCGCTGCTGCCTTTGCTCGACGCGATTCTGAACGCCGCATCGGAACAGGGCGCCGAAAAGGCCATGGTCGCGATGAGCCATCGCGGGCGGCTCAACGTGATGGTGAACATCGTGGGGCGTCCGGCGGCGGAGCTTTTCGCGCGATTCGAAGACGTCGATCCGCGAAGCACGCTCGGCGGCGGCGACGTGAAATACCACATGGGCGCGACCGGGGATTTTCACGCGGCCGAACGGGCGCGTGGTGGAAATGCACCTGGTGTCGAATCCGAGCCATCTTGAGGCGGTCGATCCGGTGCTAATGGGCCGCACGCGGGCCAAGCAGACGCGCCGCGGTGAGCGAGGCAGGCGCCAGGTTGTCTCGATCGCTATGCATGGCGATGCTGCGTTCGCGGGGCAGGGGATTTGCGCCGAGACGCTGAATATGTGCGGCGTCGCCGGATTCACGGTGGGCGGATCGATCCATATTATTGTGAACAATCTCATCGGCTTCACGACCGTGCCGCGAGACACTGGTTCGTCGCGTTTTTCTTCCGACCTCGCCAAGCGCCTGGAGATTCCGATTTTTCATGTGAACGCCGAAGATCCGGATGCGGTGGTGCGCGTGGGACGGATGGCGCTCGAGTATCGCGACGCGTTCGGCACGCCGGTGGTGATCGACATGATCGGCTACCGCCGCCACGGCCATAGCGAAGTGGACGATCCCACGATCACGCAGCCGCTGCGCTACCGAAAAATTGAGGCGCATCCGCCGATGTGGCGGATTTATTCCGAGCGGATCGGCGTCGATCCCGAGCCGGTCGTCCAGCGTGTGCGGGAAGAGTTGGATGCCGCGCAGGAGGAAGCGAAGGAAATCGAAAAGACTCCCTCGATGCGCAAGCTGCCGCGCTACTGGGGCGCGTTCCGCGGCGGGCGCTACGACGCGTCGCTCGAAGTGGACACCGGGCTTGATGCCGCGACGCTCGGGTCGATCGGCGAAGGTCTCGTCAGCTATCCCAGCGGATTTCACATCCACCCGAAGGTGAAGAAACTGCTCGAGCAGCGGCTCGAGATGGCGCAGGGAAAGAGGGCGATCGATTTCGGAATGGCTGAGGCGCTGGCATTCGGATCGCTGCTGAGAGGCGGCGTGCCGATCCGGTTTTCCGGGCAGGATAGCCGACGGGGAACGTTCAATCAGCGGCACGCGGCGCTGATCGATATCGAGAATGAGGAAGAGTATGTCCCGCTCGAACACATGGCGCAGGAGAATGCCTGGTTCGAGATTTACAATTCGCCGCTATCAGAAGCCTCGGTACTCGGATTCGAGTATGGGTTCAGCCGTGATTTTCCCGAGGCGCTGGTCCTGTGGGAGGCGCAGTTCGGGGATTTCGCCAACGGTGCACAGATCATCATCGACCAGTTCATCGCCGCGAGCGAGGACAAGTGGAACCTGCTTTCGGGAGTCGTGATGTTGCTGCCGCACGGCTACGAAGGGCAGGGGCCCGAGCATTCAAGCGCGCGCATCGAGCGCTACTTGCAGCTCGCCGCCCGCGACAACATGCAGATCTGCCAGCCATCAACCGCCGCGCAGTATTTTCATTTGCTGCGGCGGCAGGCCCTGCGTACGTGGCGCAAGCCGCTCGTGGTTTTCACGCCGAAGAGCATGCTGCGGAATCCTGCGGCTTCCTCGACGCTCGCGGATTTCGCCGCGCCGCGATTCCGCAACGTAATTCCGGACAAAGGCGACGGCTCGGCCGAGCGCGTGCTGCTCTGCACCGGAAAAATCGGCCACGAGCTCGAGGCCGAAAGAAAGCGCCACCCGGAGAATGCGCCGGCGATTGTCTTTGTCGAGCAGCTCTATCCGTTCCCCGAAGACGAAGTCGCGGCTGAGATGGATCGCCACGCAAAAGCCACGGAATTTGTGTGGGTGCAGGAAGAGCCGGGCAACATGGGCGCGCACGACTTTATAATTCCGGAGCTCGAGCGGCTGTCTCGCGGCCGGCCGGTGCTGTCCGTGAATCGCTCGGCGGCCGCGAGCCCCGCGACGGGATCCGCAAAAGCGCACGAGATGGAACAGAAGACGCTGATCAGCGTCGCTTTCGGTTCCTAGCCGTGTCTCTTCCTCCGCCTCGCTATGAAACTTGTCGAGTCTCCGGCAGCCCGACGCGGTCGTAAACTTTCCTGAATCGCGGGTCGTTGCGCAGAACATCCCACCGCGGCTCAACCGCAAGGAAAGTCAGGCGGACGTCCCGCTCCTCGACAGCTTCTTCCAACGCTTCCAGCGCAGCATCACGTTCGCCAAGCCCAAGCCAGACGAGCGCGCGAGCGAATGGAGGCACATAGTGGGCACGGGCCCGGCGTTTTAGCTCGCCCAACACGCCCCGCGCTGCTGCGGTTTGGCGCGACACGCCGAGCGTGTAACCGCGTAATCCCGCAGCCTCCGTATTCCCGCCGGAATAGCGGTACGCCTTGGCGAATTCAGCGAGCGCCTTCCGGTGATGTCCCGCGAGGCCCCAAAGTTTCCCAAGCACGATATGCGCGATCCAGAACTGCGGAGCAAGTTCGAGCACGCGCTGGAGTGGGCCCATGGCTTCGTCGTAGCGTCGCGCGTTGTAGAGGAACTGGCCCTCGTGGGTGTTCAGCAGACGCGAAACGGGATCTGTCTGTCGCGCGGAGCGAATCTCCGCAATCGCCTCCGCGTGCCGGCCCAGATTCGAGTGCAGATGGGCCAGAAACAGAGCAGCGCTGGAGTCGCTGCGATTCAGCTCGCGGGCGCGACGGAAGGAACGCTCCGCCGCGGGCCAGTCCCAGTCAAACCAGAAATGCGTGATGCCTTGCGCGACGTAGATCTTCCGGAAGCGCGCGCATCAATCTTCAGCGCTCGCTCGATCGCTTCTTTAGCGCGTGGAAACGTGTCCAGCGGACGCGTATCGCTCGTGATGGGCAGCACGGCATAGCACGTGCCCAAGCCCGCCCACGCAGGCGCGTAGCCCGGGTCCCGCCCGAGGGCCTTTTCGAAATGGCGGATCGCCCCTCGCACGCCGGTCGGAGTCCGCTGATCCCACAGAAAGCGCGCTCGGAGATAAGAGTCGTAGACCTCCGCATCCACGATGGGAGACGGTGGGACCGAACGAATGAGCTTCAACCGGATGGTTGCCGCCACGGCCTCGCCGACTTCCGACTGGATTCGGAGAATGTCTCCGACGGGACTTTCGATATTCTCGGCCGAGACATGCGTCTCATCGGACGTCCGTATCAACTGCACGGCGACGCGCACGCGCTCTCGCGCGCCCGCCGCACACTGCCCTCGATTAGATAGTCGGCTCCGAGTTCGCGGCCGATTTCCGCGATGCTCTTTTTCGTTCCCTTATAGCGCATCACGGAGGTTCGCGCGATCACGCCCAGTTCTTCCGGCGAAAGTCTGCCGAGGGCGGTGATCAGCTCTTCCGTGAGCCCGTCGCTGAAGTAATCCTGGCGAGGGTCGCCGCTCAAGTTGTCGAGCGGAAGCACGGCCAGGATGGGACGTTTTGGTGGCTGGTCTTCCTTTCGATTTTTTTCGCGGGAAGCCTTCGGCAAAACGAAGCGATAGCCCTTTCGCGCCACCGTTTCGACAAAGCGCGGGTGTGCCGGATGCTCGCCGAGCGCGCGCCGAATCTTTCGAATAGCCGTGTACAGAGCCGACTCGGCCTCGATGAACACGTCCTTGCCCCACACGCGGCCGACGGCCTCTTCGTGCGTGACGAGCCGGCCCGGCCGTTCCGCCAGAAACAGCAGCAGTTCGAGCGCCGTCTTATCGAGCTTGATGCGCCGCCCGGCGCGCTTCAGCTCAAAGTTTTCCGCATTCAGTTCGAATGGCCCGAATCGCAGGATCGCTGGAAGCATATTCTCCCTGCTCCCGAGTTGTGTTCCGCGTAGCTTACGCGAGCGACGCGCTTTCCAGCACAGAAAAGTTTCAGAAATCGGTCAGACGCGCGACAGGACTCAGTTTGCCCCGTTCTTGTAGTGTCCGCCCATCGCAGGCGGCTGCTGCGGATTCTGGCTCGAAGGAGATCACAATGAAAACTCTGTTCTGCAGAATAGCGATTGCGGCGATCGCTCTCGGATTCGCGCTTCCGGTCGTAGCCCGCGCGCAGACCGGGGACAATGATGGCTGCACGAACGCCACACTCAAGGGCGACTACGCTTTTACGATCCAGGGGCAGATCTTTCCTCCCGGCAAACCCATCGTCGGTCGCGACGGAGTTGCCATGACCCACTTCGACGGCCGGGGCGGCCTCACGCAGGTCGATTTTGTGATGCAGTACCCCGATCCGTCGGGGAACGCTTCCCCGGTGCCCGGAACGCCCGATCCCAATACAAGCTTCAACAGCGGCGAAGGGGGCAAGTACACCGTGTTTGAGGATTGCACCGGTGAGATGGAGATCGACTTCGCGCCGCAGAGCGCGAGCGGGCCGGTCATCAAGCTGCGTTTCGTGCTAAGCGACGAAGGGCGCGCGATTCATACTGAGGTCTATTCGGCAATGCCCGACGGAGTGCACCCCGTCCCGGCGTTGATCCACAGCGAAGGCCGGAAACTCGGGCTGGATCGTTACCCACTCTGGTAGCGGCGGCAGATCCCCTATGGCAGCTGGCGGGCGCGGGATTCGGTTCCCGCGCCTCCACCCGCTTCAAATCCTGGAGAGAATCAGGCTGTGGCCGCTCGCCAGCGGGCGCAGTTCGTTCGACGAAAATCCCGCGTTCCGGAACATTCGCTCGTATTCGCTGAAGGTGTAGGCCTCGCCTGCCGGAGTCATCCCGAGCATCATCATGCCGAAACCGGCCGAACGCGGCGGCGAAACGCGATCCTCGTCCGGGATGAAATCGAGTGTCGCGACGACGCCGGAAGGCGCGAGCGACGCGCGGACCTTGCGGAGCAACTTCTCATTTGTGGCCGCGTCGAAGTGGTGCAGAAAATTCGTGATCAGCACGACGTCGTAGCCCGTGCCATATTCGACTTCGAAGGCGCTGCCCGGAATCAAATGATGCCGGGCTTCGACGCCCGCAGCGCGCGCATTCTCGGTTGCCACCGCGAGCACCGGTCCCCAATCCTGGGCGAAGATTTCCGCGTTCGGATTGCGTTTGGCGAGCGTGATCCCGAACATGCCGTGTCCGCCCGCAAGGTCGAGTACCTTCCATTTTTTCCCCGCGGGCGCGTCGAGAATGCCGGCCATTTCTTCCGCTGACGGGGTCACCATCGGCGCCATCGAGCGCGCGAATTCAACCCAGATGGGATTTTCCTGCGAGATGGATCCCTTGCCGTCCGCCATGGCAGGCTGCCCGGTGCGAATCGTGCGGGCCAGATCGTGGTAGGCATTGATCGTAACCGGCAGAGTGAGGAAGCCTGCTGCGGAGGCGATGCACGCGGGCGAGCGCCTGTCGAGAAACGTGGCCGAATCGTCGGTGAGCGCGTAACGATCGTTATGTTTCGTGAGAAAGCCGTGAACCACGAGGTAGTCGCAGAGAATTCGGATGCCGCGTTCGGTGGCTTTGCAGCGCTTGGCCAGTGCGGGAAACGTGTCGGTTCCTTCGCCGATTTTCGTGAAGATGTCGAGAGCAATGGCGGCCCGGAGCGCGGCCGTTTGTTGGTACGCGTTCAGCGTTTCAAAGATGAACTCCGGGTTTGGTTGCGCCTTGGCCGTTGGAGAAGACATTTCGTTTTCCTCGAAAGGTGGTTCCGGAACAAATTCGACGGATGAATCTTCTGCGAGACACGCGAATTCAGGCGCGCATCGCTGACCTGAACGTAACGGATTATCGTGCTCGCTCAAACGCTGGAAATCAAATCGAATCTCGGCCGAGTGGTCGTCAGGCTCTTTCGCCGACGAGACGCACACTTCCTGCATCTGCCCCGTCTAAGCCTCTCCGGGGATAACTTCGCAGGGACGTATTGACGAAATACCCTCACGGCGCGATGATGACGGTGCGGCGGCAAGGAGCCGCGCTGCTCCGGGGGCTCGTATGATTCTCACGCTCATTTACATCGCCCTTGCAATTGTGGTTGCGGAATTTTTCATTCACTACTGCCGGTCAATCCTTGCTGTAAGCCGAAGAATCCAGCTTCCGGCGGAGGTATGCGAAACGGCGGGTGTGGATCGCGCCGGGGTGGCGCCCGGCGACTTCGAAAGATTCCTGGAACTTGTGCGCGTCTGCCCCGAAGAAACCGCCGATGGTCGAAGCATCTGCGCGGTGTGCGCCTATTACGGCCTGATGCGCGCGCTCGGCCGCGCGTCGCGTGGCTTGGTTCCGCGCGTGGAATCATGGGCCGAAAAAGAGCAGCGCAACTGTTCTCATTTTGCGGCGGTGGCGCTCGACCGCCGGATATCCTGCACGCGCAAGCTTTTCGCTCAGCGGGTGCAAAGCCCGTTCTGAAATCTTCGCCGCTTCCTTTGCCTTGGTCAGGCTCGACCCCTCTCGCGCCGGCTGATACCATCCATTTATTCCAGAGACAGGTTTCGGCATTGCCGTCGTGACGCCATTCGAACAACGCGTGCTGCGCACCATCCGGGAAGAGAAGATGCTCCGTCCCGGCGATCGCGTGGGCGTGGCGGTATCGGGCGGCGCGGACTCGGTGGCGCTGCTGCGCTTGCTCGATGGCCTTCGCAAGCGGCTCGGGATCACGCTGATCGTCGTTCATTTCGATCACCGCCTGCGCGGCGCCGAATCCGAGGCCGACGCCAGATTTGTGTCGGAACTCGCGCGCCGCCTGGCGCTGGATATCGTCGTCGACCGCGAGGATGTGGCGGCGGCAGCGGCAAAGCACAAGTGGAATCTCGAGGATGCCGCCCGGCGGCTCCGCTACGCGTTTTTCGAGCGCGTCGTGAAGGAAGGGAAAGCCACTCGCATTGCGGTCGCGCACACCGCGGACGACCAGGCGGAAACGGTGCTCGCTCACCTGCTTCGCGGGAGCGGGCCGGCGGGTCTTGCGGGAATTTATCCCGTCGCCGGAGCGATCGTGAGGCCGCTTCTCTGGTGCCGCCGCGAAAGCCTCCGAAAATATCTTCGCGAGCTGAAACAGGATTGGCGCGAAGACGCGACGAATCGTGATGTGCGGCGGATGCGGGCGCGAATTCGAGAGCAGCTTCTCCCTTTGCTCGAAAGGGATTTTTCGCCCCAGATCGCAACTCGCCTCGGCAGGATCGCGCGGCTCTCGCGGGAAGAAGAGCAATTTTGGGCCGCGCTCGTGGAAGATCGTTTTCGTGCGCTGGTGCGCTTGAAGGATGGCGCGTTCACGATTGGCATTCGCGACCTGCTCGCGCCGCTCGATGTATCCGCCGGCGCCCTGGACGAGGGCGCCCCGCCGGCCGGCAAACCGCCCGCACCACTGCGGGCGCTAACGGAACGCGTGATTCGCCGTCTGTATCAGAGAGTGAGCGGAAGCGCGCAGGGACCCACGGCCGAGCGCGTCGAAGAGGTGATTCACCTCGCCGCCGAATCGACAAGCGGACGGCAGATCGAATTGCCGGGCGGCGTGCGCGTGGAGCGCAATTTCCAGGAGCTGATTTTTTCGCGCGCGAACGCCCGCGTCAAGCGCCATGAAACCGCAGCACGGCCGCACGCGTATCAGTATTCAGTGACGCTTCCCATCCGCGGCGCGATAACTGTTTCCGTGTCCCAACTCCAAAGGTGCTTTCGCCTGAAAGTGATTGACTGGCCCGGCGCAGCGCGCGACACTAAAGCAGAATGTGCGGCTCTCGATGCGGACCTCCTCCGAGCTCCTCTGATCCTGCGAAATTGGCGGCCGGGAGACGCCTATCGGCCTCGGGGCGGGCGTCAGGCCCAGAAGCTAAAGCGACTCTTCCTGGCCAAGCGCATTCCCGTTCGGGAGCGAACGGGCTGGCCGGTTTTGGAAAGCGACGGGCATGTTGCCTGGGTCCGCGGCATGCCTGCGGCGGATGAGTATTGCGCGAACGCCGGCACGAGAGTGGGAGTTCTGATCGAAGAGCAAGGTCTTTGAGGTGACGGTGAAGGTTGCCTTTACTCGAAGGCGGCTCGAAAACAGATTGAGCCAGTTGGGCCGCGCCATCTCGGGAGACTATTCGGGGCGCACTCTCGACGTGGTCATCGTCCTCGAGAATTCGTTTCTGTTTGCGGCGGATCTGGTGCGGGAGATTTCCAGGCCGGTGGTCTGCCACTTCGTGCGCTCAGATGCAAGGGACGTGAAGCTCGGCGGCCACGACTATCGGGAAATTTTCTTCAGCGCGCCGCCGGCTTTGCGCGGGCGCGACGTTCTCGTAGTGGATGCCGTGCTGAATACGGGCGTCACTCAGGATTTTCTGATCAAGCGGCTCGAAGAAAGCCGGCCGCGCTCGTTGCGGCTGGCGGTACTGTTTGACAAGCCCGCATCGCGGCGGGTGAATTTGCGGGCTGAATACACTGGCTTCGCTGCCGCATCTAAAGACTGGGTGGGATACGGCCTCGGGGACGAAGAAGGGCTGTATCGGAATTTGCCATACGTAGCGGTGAAAGGTCCGCGGTCGAAAGGCCGCGGGCGCCAGACGGATGCTGGCAAGAAGGCATCCAAACGGTGAGGTAACAAGGTGAACTCAACAGTACGTACAGTCCTCTTTTGGCTCCTTATGGTCGTATTGGCGGCCGTCCTGTGGAAGATGGCGTCGCAGGGTGGCCCCGCGACTCATGAAGATGAGCCCACTTATACGACTTTCCTGAACAAGGTAGAGAACAGCTCGGTCAAGGATGTCACGGTTCTCCTCTCGCCGAACAGCGCCGAGATCGAGGGCGAATACCGCGACGGCAGCAAATTCAAGGGCGTAACGATCGCCAATTCGGCGATCCCCGACGTAACCAAGACTTTGCAGGACAAGGGCGTCCTCTTCAATTACAAGGAAGTGAAGGACGCGAATTGGCTCACCCTTCTTATCAATCTCTCGCCGTTCATCATAATCCTCGCCATCTGGATCTTTATGATGCGGCAGATGCAAGCCGGCGGCAACAAGGCGCTGAGCTTCGGCAAGTCGCGCGCGCGGCTTCTTACCGCGCAGCAGAAGAAAGCCACATTCAAGGACGTAGCTGGCATCGACGAAGCCAAGGAAGAACTCTACGAGATCATCGACTTCCTGAAAGATCCGCAAAAATTCCAGAAGCTGGGCGGGCGCATTCCCAAGGGCGTGCTGCTCGTCGGGCCTCCGGGCACAGGCAAGACTTTGCTGGCTCGCGCGATTGCCGGCGAGGCCAACGTTCCGTTCTTCTCGATCTCGGGTTCGGATTTCGTCGAGATGTTCGTGGGCGTCGGCGCCAGCCGCGTTCGCGATCTTTTCGAGCAGGGCAAGAAGAACGCGCCGTGCATCATCTTCATCGACGAAATCGACGCCGTCGGGCGTCACCGCGGCGCAGGCCTCGGCGGCGGCCACGACGAGCGCGAACAGACGCTCAACGCGCTGCTCGTCGAAATGGATGGTTTTGAATCGAATGAAGGCGTGATCCTGATTGCCGCTACCAACCGGCCGGACGTGCTCGATCCGGCGCTGCTGCGGCCGGGCCGCTTCGACCGCCGCGTGGTGGTGCCGCGCCCGGACGTGCGAGGCCGCGAAGAGATTCTGCGCGTCCACACGCGCAAGGTGCCTCTCGCCGAAGACGTCGATCTCTCCGTGATCGCGCGCGGCACGCCTGGATTCTCGGGCGCCGACGTGGCCAACCTTGTAAACGAGGCCGCGCTCTGGGCCGCACGCCAGAACCGGAAATTCGTGATGATGGCCGACTTCGAGATGTCCAAGGACAAGGTCCTGATGGGCGTCGAGCGCAAGTCGATGATTTTGTCCGACGAGGAAAAGAAGAACACGGCGTACCACGAGGCGGGCCACGCGCTCGTCGCCGCGATGACTCCGGGCGCCGATCCGCTGCACAAGGTGACGATCATCCCGCGCGGCATGGCGCTGGGCGTCACGATGCAGTTGCCGATCGACGACAAGCACACCTACACGAAGGAATTCCTCGAATCGCAGCTGGCGGTCCTGATGGGCGGCCGGGCGGCCGAGGAGATTTTCCTCAATCACATCACCACCGGCGCAGGCAACGATATCGAACGCGCCACGGAAATTGCGCGGCAGATGGTTTGCGAGTGGGGCATGAGCCCGCTCGGCCCGCTCACCTTCGGCAAGAAGGAAGAGGCCATTTTCCTCGGGCGCGAAATCGCGCAGCATCGCGACTACTCCGAAGACACCGCGATCAAGATTGATGCCGAGGTCCGCAACATCATCAATACCGGCTACGGCCGGGCGCGCAATATCCTCGAGACCTATCGCGATTCGCTCGAGCGCATCGCCCAGGCGCTGCTGGACCGCGAAGTGCTCGATGCGACCGAACTCAAGCTTCTGATGGAAAACAAGCCGCTTCCGGAGAAGGTGCCTCCGCCGCCTCCTGCGCCGCCCGTGGCCACGAGGGAGCCGCAGATCACGCTGCGTCCCGATCCGCGGCCGATTCCCGGAATGGCCAAGGGCGAAAAGCCAGCTCCGGCCTAGAAATAGAACGCCCCGCGTGCGAAGGCCGGCGCCTTTCTCCGCGCCGGTCGAAGGGCGTACAATACGGCCATGGCAAAGAAGCCCGCTGCCGACACCTTGGAAGTCGACTGCCCGTGCTGCCAGTCGAAGCTGACCATTGACCGCACGCTCGGTGTCGTTCTCGCGCACACACCTCCTCTGCGCGCGCCTTCGATTGACCTCGACGACACGGCTCGCCTGCTCCGCGAACACACGGATTCCGTCGAAGCGAAGTTCCGCGCGTCCGTGGAAGCGGAAAAGATGAAAGAAGACGTTCTCGCGCGCAAGTTTGCCGAAGGCCTCAAGAAGGCCAAGGACGCGCCCATCGAAAAGCCGATCCGCGATTTCGATCTCGATTGAAAGAGCCGATGCGAGCGCGCCGTTCGCAATGGCTGGTTTCCCTCTTTCTCGCCACGCTCTGGATTTGTAGCGCTCTTTCCATCCTAGTTACCCCTTTGCGTGGGCAAGGGAAGCGCGCAAAGCAGCCCGAACAGCTCGACAAAGGAATCGTCTGGCATCGTGACGCCGCCACCGGCGAACTCAGCATCGTCTCGACAGACGCATCCGCGCGCACGGGTGACGAAGACCATGCGATCGCGCGGCACGCGATTCAGGTCCGCACGCAGGCGGTTCCGGTCACATGCGTCGTATCGACGACCGACGGCACGGCCGTGCAGGGCCTGCGTCGCGAGGATTTCCGGGTCTACGAGGACGGCCTCGCGCAGAAGATTTCGTATTTCGACGCTTCGACGCAGCCCGCGAGCGTCGCGTTGATTCTCGATGCCAGCCCGAGCGTCCTGCCGGATGCGGATGAAATGCGCGAAGCTGCCGACGCCCTGATCAACGCGCTCGCGCCGCTCGATCGGGCCGCCGTCGTCGATTTTTCCGGGCACACGTATCTGCAGCTTCCGTTTTCGGACGTGCGCGAAGAGATTCGCCGCGCCGTGGATCGCGTAAATATTCGCGAGCTCTTTACGGACACGGGCGGCTCGAATATCTACGAGGCGGTATATCTCACGGCCCGACAGCTTTTCCACGGCCGCACCGGGCGCAAGGCGATCGTCTTGCTCACCGACGGACAGGATAGCGGCCTCGGCCTCACGCTCGATCCCGCCAGCATGGCTCCGCAGCCGGGAGGGCCCGCCGACCGGCTCACTTTTGACGATGTCGCGCGATTGCTCGCGGCGGAAGACATTCAGATTTTCGCCGTCTCGACCCAGAATCGCCCGAAAGTGATGACGCAGGCGTGGCTCGACGCCCATCAGACGGTCACGCTGGCGACGCCGGCGACCCGCTCGCTTGAAATCCCCGCGTACACGCTCTATCTCGCCGAGTTGGTGCGCCGCGCGGGCGGCCAACTCTATTTTCTGAATGAGTCCGCCAGCGTGGCCGACACGTTCCGCAAGATCGCGGAGAAAATCCGCGCGGAGTACACGCTCGGCTTCTATCCCGAGGAAGGCGCGAACGCGCCGGACGATCGCCCCGGTTGGCATCCGCTGAGTGTCGAGGTGCCGGACGAGCCAGGCGTGCACGTCGGACACCGCGCCGCCTACTACGTCCCGGCGGCGCCGGAGTAAAACGTGAGCTTTGCAGTGACAAATCGGCAGGTTGGCTGGGCTGTCTTTGTCGGGCTAGCTGGCTTCTTTATTGGTGGCAAAGCTGGCAGTGCTTCGGGAGCGATTCTTGGTACCGCGTGGGGCGGGAGCATCGGTTACGGCATCGCCTCCATCTTCGAACAAAAGCAAGCCACCAAGTGGGTCTTGATCTACTGGATGGCGACCTTAGCGCTGTTTTGTCCACTTCCTGCGATCGTTTTCTCCGACGCTAGCCTGATGCTCGCAGGCATGGCCGGCGCGGTCTTCGGCGCGCTCGTCGGCCTGCTCGCAGGAACCCTCCACCTCTGGCGTCTGCGCCGAAAGGCATGAAATTCCGGGCGGCATCCCTTATGGTTTTGCCCGAATCGTGATTCAATAGCCGGCGCATGTTCCGGCGCAAGGAATTCAAGCTGAAGCTGCCGTCGCGGACGCTCGTGCTGGGCGAGCGGACGCTGGTGATGGGCGTCCTCAATGTGACGCCCGACAGCTTTTCGGATGGCGGCCTCTATTTCGATGCGAATGCGGCCATTGCGCGGGCGCTCGCGATGGAAAAGGACGGCGCCGATTTGATTGATCTGGGTGGTGAATCGACACGACCAGGTTCGGAAGGCATTCCGACCGAGGAAGAACTGCGACGCGTGCTGCCGGTGCTCGACGGGCTTCGCGGCAAGCTCAGGATTCCGATTTCGATCGACACCGCGAAGTCGCAAGTCGCCGAGGCCGCGGCGATCGCAGGCGCGGAAATCCTGAACGACGTCACTGGGCTGCGCGCCGATCCGCGAATCGCGGACGTGGCGAGGCGGCGCAAGTTGCCGCTGATCCTGATGCACATGCGGGGCGAGCCGGGCACGATGCAGAAGGAGCCTTTCGCCCGCGACGTGGTGCGTGATGTTACCGCGGGCCTGCGACGGGCCGTCGCTGTGGCGCGACGCGCGGGTGTCCCGAAATCGCAGATCGTGCTTGATCCGGGCATCGGTTTCGGCAAAAGCTGGCCGCAAAATTTCGAGCTGCTTGAGCGCCTGCCCGAGTTGGCACGGCTCGGTTTTCCGCTGCTGCTCGGCACGTCGCGGAAAAGCTTTATCGGCAAGATTCTCGGCGGCGCTGCCAAAGAAGAGCGCGCGTGGGGCACTGCGGCGACCGTCGCCGCGAGCATTCTTGGCGGCGCGCACATCGTCCGCGTGCATGATGTCGCCGAGATGGTGCAGGTTGCGAAAGTCGCCGACGCGGTGATCAATCCAGCGCTGCGGCCGGCGGGTCCTCCTTCGAAATGAGCGTCCAGCCGGCCGGCACGAATCTAAGCGGCGATCGCGCCAATTCGCGCAACGCGCTGATCGCCGGCTTTCTCGGCTGGACGCTCGACGCCTTCGACTACTTCATCCTCACGTACGTCCTCTCACAGGTCGCCGCGGATTTTCACAGGTCGATCGCGGATGTCACGCTGACGCTGACCGCAAGCCTCGTGATGCGCCCGGTCGGCGCATTCCTTTTCGGGTTGCTGGCCGATCGCTACGGCCGGCGCCTGCCGCTGATGTTCGACGTGCTATTTTACTCGGCCATAGAGATCCTCTCCGGCTTCGCGCCGAGCTATCGGATATTTTTTATTTTGCGGCTGCTCTACGGCATCGGGATGGGCGGCGAATGGGGAGTGGGCGCGTCGCTGGTGATGGAATCGGTGCCTGCAAAGTGGCGCGGCATTCTTTCCGGCGTTTTGCAGGAGGGCTACGCGCTCGGCAATTTGCTCGCGGCCATAGCCTTCTGGACCGTCTTCCCGCACTGGGGATGGCGCCCCATGTTCTTCATCGGCGGGCTGCCTGCGCTGCTCACGCTTTTCATTCGCGCGAAGGTGAAAGAGAGCGGCGCGTGGAAAGCGGAAGCGGCCGCGCGGAAGAGCTGGCGCGACTATTTCCGGGAGGTCGGCGCCAACTGGAAGCGCTTCCTCTATCTCGTCGTACTGATGGCGATGATGAACTTCATGTCGCACGGCACGCAGGATCTGTATCCCACATTCCTGCAGAAGCAACACCATTTCAGCACGCGCTCGACGGCCCTCATCAGCGCCATCTCGATGGTCGGCGCGATCGCCGGCGGAATTTTGGTCGGTCTCTACTCCGACCGCCGCGGACGCCGCCGCGCCATGGTGACTGCGGCGCTGTGCGCTCTGCTGCTGATTCCGGTGTGGGTGTTTGCGCCGCCGGTGATCGCCCTGATGTCGGCGGGCGCGTTTCTGATGCAGTTCATGGTGCAAGGCGCATGGGGCGTGATCCCCGCGCACATCAACGAGCTTTCGCCCGCCCCGCTGCGTGGCTTCTTTCCCGGGTTCGCCTACCAGATCGGAGTCCTGATCGCTTCGGCGGCTCCCTACATCGAAGCGCGCATGACCCGCCATTTCAGCTACGGGCAGGCAATGGGAATGTTCGCCGCGGCGGTGTTCATCGTCGGGACGATGGTGATCGCCGCCGGGCCCGAGGCGCACCGCGTCGCTTTCGGCTCCTCGGACGGCTGAAGAGGCCCTCGCAATATATAAGTTCAACATATTATGCAATTTGATATCCTTTGGTGCGGATGATGGTCGCGTTGCCAGCAGACGAGCAAGCGGGCAGCCGAATAGCTTAGCCGCGCATCATCCCGTTCATCGCACAGTAGCCTTTAGGCGCTCGTAGGTCGATTCAAACGAGGGGCTGCGGATGCAAGCATTCGAATGGATATTGCAGGACCTGCGCTACGGCATGCGAACGCTGTGGAAGGACCGGAGGTTCGCCGCGGTCGCTATTTTCGCGCTCGCGCTGGGGATTGGGGCGACCACCGTCATCTTCAGCGTGATCGACGGCATTCTGATCGAGCCCTTTCCATACCGCAACGCGGACCGCTTCGTCACCTTCTACATCCACGACGTCACTCTGCCCAAGGATTGGATGCGCCTGGGCCTGACCGTGCCGGAGTTCACGGAATTTCAGGAGCAAACGCACAACGTGCTGGAAGGCGTGTTTGGTTTCAGCCGCACCAATATTCTTTACACGAGCAACGGAGGCACCGACTTTTTTGCCGGCTGCTGGGTGACGGCCAACATTTCCAGCGACCTCGGAATGAAACCGGAATTGGGCCGCCCGCTCAGCCCGGAAGACGCCGCGCCCGGCGCGCCACCGGTTTTCGCGATGACGGACCGGTTGTGGGCGAAGCGGTTCAACCGCGACCCGAAAATTCTCGGCACGACGATGACGATGAATGGCACGCCGCGGACGCTGGTCGAAATCACGCCGCCGCGATTCGTGCTCAACGGCTGCGACATTTGGATCCCAATTCATACGGGCCACTCGGATATCGTGAACAGCGATACGGGCAATCTGCCTCTGTACCTGATGACCAGCGAGCACCTGAAGCCCGGCGTGAGCCTGCAAACCGCAGCCTCCGCAGTGGGTGTGGTTGTGAGGCGGATCGCGGCGGAATATCCGAACGATTTCCCCAAACAGTTCACGGTGCACCTGGAGACAGTGGCCGATTATGTTGTCGGCGATTTCAAGGGCATGCTCCTCGCGTTGATGGGCGCGGTCCTGATGTTGCTTTTGATCGCGTGTACGAACGTTGCGAACCTCCTGCTGGCCCGAGCCTCTGCGCGGGAGAAAGAGATCGCGATCCGGACGTCTCTTGGCGCGAGCCGCAACCGGCTGATCCGGCAACTGCTGGTGGAGAGTTTTCTGCTTTCTGCTGCCGCTTGTGTTTTCGGATGTTTCCTCGCCTATTTCGCCGTGAGGGAAGTTGTAGCGAACCTTCCGGCGAATTTCTTGACGCCGTCCATTTCAATCGAGATCAATCTCCGCGTGCTGCTGTTTGCGGCCGGGATCAGCGTGTTGACGACGCTGCTGTGCGGACTAACACCTGCTTTTCATGCCGTCCATGGCGCATTGCAGACTCATCTCAGCGGCACAGGCAGGGGCATGAGCGCCGGGTCGCGCCACGGACAGCTGCGGTCCGCTCTCGTAATCGGCGAGGTGGCGCTGTCGGTGCTGCTGCTGGCCGGCGCGGGCTTGCTGGCGCGCAGCTTGCTCGCCCTTGAGCGCGTCGCCCTAGGCTTCAACCCGTCGCATATTCTTTATGTGGATTTGGCGCTGCCGAACGCGCGCTACAGCACGTCGGACGAGAAGAGGCACTTTCTCGAGCAGGTGCTCAGCCGCGTCAAAACTTTGCCCGGCGTCACTGCTGCAACAATCACGTTCGGCCTGCCACCGTTCGGTTTCCCGAGCAGCGTACTGACCATTCCCGGAAAGACTCACGCGGAGCCGTGGAATGCGCAATTCGACTTGTGCGACCAGGATTATTTCAAGGTGCTGGGTCTTCATCTGCTCAAGGGCAGTTTGCTCTCCGAGGCGGACGTTGATGAGGCGGCGCACCGGATCGTGATCAACCAGACGCTCGCACGAACCTACTTCAAGGACGAAGATCCTATCGGCAAGACGATCAAATTCGACACGCTCGACCAAGTGCCGGATGCGCCGCACAATGCCTATTTCGAGATCGTCGGAGTCGTCTCGGACATGAAGAACCAGGGTCTGCGACTCCCGACCATGCCTCAGGCGTTCATGCCGTACAGCGTCACCGGTGTCGAATCAAGCCGATCGATCATGGTGAGAACCGCGGTGACACCGCTCTCGCTCTTGCCGGATGTGCGCCGGGAGATTTGGAGCGTTGATTCCAATGTCGCGCTATCCGAAACCGGCACGATTGAGGGCTATTTGCATCAATACGGATACGCGCAGCCGGAACTCGGCCTTATGGGACTGGCGACGTTTGCCGGAATCGGACTGATGCTGGTGATCATCGGCGTGTTCAGCGTGATGGCCTACACCGTTTCGTTGCAGACGCACGAAATCGGCGTTCGCATGGCGTTGGGTGCGCAGCAAAACGACATCTTGCGCATGGTGCTGACGAAAGGCCTGGCGCTGATCGCGGCTGGCGTCCTGATCGGCTTGCTTGCCAGCATCGGACTCACGCGTTTTCTCGCCAGCCAGCTTTGGGGCATTTCAGCGACCGATCCCTGGACGTTCGGTGCCGTCGCCGCCGTAATTCTTGTGGTGGGCCTGGCCGCCTGCGCACTGCCGGCCCGCTCCGCCACGCAGGTGGATCCGATCATCGCGCTACGCTACGAATGAAACGCGATCGACGCGCGACGAGTGCTCTCATGTTGAGCCGAGGGCGTGAAGAGGCGTACGATGCGAGCGAGACGTCGGATCGGAGATTCCGGATGAAATTCCCTGCGGCTCTGCTGATTCTCGTTCTGCTTGAACCTGTTTTTGCGCAGGATTCCTACCGACAGGCTGCGAAGCATTTCGACTACGATGCTCGCGCTCCTCTGGACATCAAGGAAGTTTCCGTTCGGGAGCGCGGCGGCGTGAAGATTCACGACATCACGTACGCGAGCCCAAAGGGCGGAGTCGTCCCGGCGTATCTCGTGGTGCCGGATGGCAAAGGCAAATTCGCCGCGATTCTGTGGGGGCACTGGATGATGCCGAAATCGCCCACGGCGAACCGCACCGAATTCCTGAATGACGCGGTCGCGATCGCGCCGGCGGGAGTTGTTTCGCTGCTGATTGACGCTCCTTACGTCCGCCCCGGCTTCAAACCAGATCCGAATCCTCTGGGCTCGCAGGACTCGGAGGTGACGCAGCAGCAAGTGATCGATCTGCGCCGCGGGCTCGACCTGCTGCTCGCGCGCAGCGACGTGGATCCGAAGCGCGTCGCTTTTGTCGGCCATAGTTTCGATGCCGAGTGCGGGGCGATTCTCGACGCGGTGGACAAGCGTTTTGCTGCTTTCGTCTTTATGGGCGATCCCGTATCGGTTCGGGAGATCGTTCTTTTGTCCGATCGTCCGGATATCGTTCAGTTTCGCAAATCGGTGCCGATGGACAAGCTGGAAGCGTATCTCGACGCCAATCGCTGGACCGATCCCGGCACCTACGCGCCGCATCTCGGCCCCGCGCCCGCATTTTTCCAGTACGGCACGCACGACGAGTTTGTGCCGGTCGACACGGCCAGGCATTTCTTCGAATCGAGTTCTGGGCCGAAGCAGATGAAATTCTACGACTCGACGCACGCGCTCAACGCGCAGGCCCGCCACGATCGCTACGAATTCCTTCGCAAACACTTCGCCCTGCCCGCGCTTCCGCCTGGCACCCTGGAGAAAGTGCCGCAAACCAAATAAGGGACAGCCGTGGCGCCGCTTCGTCGTGCGTAACGTCGATGCTATGATACGCGGCACGTCCGATCTGGAGCGACACATGCCCGACCAACCCACCGGCTCAAGTTCGCAGATACTTGTGCGCAAACTCTCGACGATTCTTTCGGCCGACGTCGCCGAATTCAGCCGCCTGATGGGCGAGGACGAAGAGCAGACGCTGAAAACATTTCGAGGCCACAAGAAAGTATTCGAATCCCTCGTGGCGACGCACCGCGGGCGCATTTTCAACACAGCCGGGGACGCGATCCTCGCGGAGTTCGCGAGCGCGGTGGAAGCGGTGCGGTGCGCGACGGACATCCAGGCGGCGCTGCGCACGCGGAACGATCGATTGCCGCCGGGGCGCCAGGTGAGATTCCGGATGGGGATCAACCTGGGGGACGTCATGGAGCAGGGCCAGGATCTGATGGGGGATGGCGTCAACGTCGCGGCGCGTTTGCAAACGGCCGCAGAGCCCGGCGGGATCTGCATTTCAGGGAGCGTTCACGACCAGGTCCGGAATAAGTTGTCGCTGGGCTTTTTGTCGCTCGGCGAAAAGAGTTACAAGAACATCCAGCAGCCGGTTCGGACATTTTCCATCACGGAAGCGGAAGGCGTCGGTGTTCTTCCCGCAGCGAAGCCCGAAGTCGGCGGGAGCGGCGGCGCCGCAAAATGGATTGCCGCGGGCGCGGTGTTACTCCTACTGCTGGCGGGCGGGGGCTATTGGGCTTACTCCATCCATGAGCGCAGCGCGACAAAGTATCCGAGCACGATCTTTGTAACGGCCCAGCCCGCGGCGGTACCTGCAGCGACCCCGCCAGCGCCCGAACCGGCGAAACCCGCCGTTGCAAAACCCGCCGTTGCAAAATCCGCGACCGTGCCCTCCGCGCCGGCGCCAAAAGCCGCGCCACCGAGCGGCCAGCCCGAGGCCAAGAAAGCAGCGGCACCCCCTCCTGCGGCTCCGCAGGAGTCAGCGCCGCCGAGCGCAGTTGCAGCCGCGGCGCCATCCGCCACGAATGCCGTGAGCGCAAGCCCAGACGATGGCGTGTATTCCGGACAAGTCTGCTATGGCCAAACTCCGAGAGGGCCGCAGCGGTGCTACGGCGCAGAGGGAACGGTCCGTGGAGGCAAAATCTCCGGTGAATGGCTCGTGGCGCCCGAGGCTGGCATCACCATGTTCCTGAAAGGCGAGGTCGATGCGTCGGGAGGCGTCACGATCGAGATGCACAGCCAAAAGCCTGACGGCTCGCCGGTGGCCACGATCAACCTCACAGGAACACTTCACGACCAGACGATCGACGCGAGCGGCAGTTTCCTCAGGGGACGCCCAGCAACCCTCAATTGGCGCAAGACTCCCGGTGCCTCTAACTAACGCGCTGACGCCCGTGCGCCCCGCTGCGATAATGCACAAAGACCTGCGCACCATTTTTCGCCGACGCAAACCCGGCGGCCTATCCGATACTGCGCGAGCCGCACGTTACGAGAGCCGTCTTTCACGAAAATGCATCGTCATGTTCGGTCCCCGGTTTTCATTAGGCGTTGGTGCCGCCGTCCACGGTCAGGTTCGCGCCGGTGATGTATGACGCCTCGGGACTAGCCACGAATGCGACCAACGCGGCCACCTCGTCTACGGTGCCGTAGCGGTCAAGCGCGGTGGCGGCCTTCTGGGAAGTTGCCCAATTGCTTGAGGCGGGGTTCAAATCCGTGTCGATCGGACCCGGCTGGACGTTGTTGACCGTGATGCCGCGAGCACCGACCTCTCTGGAAAGCCCCTGGGCGAACATCTTGACCGCTCCCTTCGTCGCCGAGTAGGCCACCAAACCGGGAGTCATCGCGCGCTCGCCCACGCACGAGCCGATCGTGATGATGCGGCCGCCCTTCTTCATGTGCTTCAGCGCCGCCTGCGTAGCAACGAGGACGCTGCGGACATTGAGGTCAAGCATGTGGTCGATCTCCTCGAGGGTGGTCTCCTCGAAACTCTTTGGAATGGCGGTGCCGGCATTGTTGACGAGCACATCGATTCCGCCGAACGTGGCGGCCGTTTTATCGACCGCTTTCTTCACGGCAGCGGCGTCGGTGGCGTCGGCCTGAATCGCCATGGCTTTTCCGCCGCCCTGCTCGATTGCCTTCACCACGGACGCAGCCGCGTCCGCTCCTTTCGTATAAGTGATCGCCACGGCTGCGCCATCCGCAGCCAGACGCCTCGCGATCGCGGCGCCAATCCCGCGTGAGCCGCCTGTGACGAGCGCGATCTTCCCTTCGAGTTTTCTGGACATGATTTCTCCTTGGAACGAGCCCTGTAGACAGAGCATGGCTAAGACGTCCCGCAAGCAGCCCCGGGGCAAGCTCGGAATCGCTATTGGATGCGCGCGCAGCCCCTGTGGGCGCAGGTTTATCCGCATCGCCCCAAGACGGCGCAAGGACGACGCAAACAGAGCGACGGAATCCAAACCATCGGATGTAAACTTTATTGCGATCGAGGCGACCGAAGAAGATCGCCACGAGGGAGGTTTAGACCATGGCCTCTCGGATTAGCTGTCCAAACGGCCATTCAACGAGAGCGATTTCGATTTGGGAAGCAGCCGTCGCTCTCTCGGAGCAGCGGGCAATCGGCGTCTGTAAGAAATGCGGCAAGGGACTCCACTACAGGATCGACCACACGCATGCCAACGATCCCGGTGCGAAGGAGCGCGGCTTTATTGTCACGCGGGCGGTTCGGCTGGGAACGAGGGTGGCAGGCGATGAGGATTTCGACCCGTTCCTTCTGGTGCTCCGCGACATCGAAACGGGCAAGGAGCAGATTCTTCCCACGTTTTGGGCAACCGGCAGAGATAAGACTCAGCGTGGCGGGCAATACCCGCCGCTCCTGAGCCTCGAGGAATGGAAGAGGCTTTTCCGCGGCGTGGATGCCAGCTTCGACGAGAAGGAAGAAAGAGTCCGGCTGCGCGCCTACGAACTCTACGAGCAGCGCGGCAGGCGTGACGGTTCCGCTGTGGATGACTGGCTACAGGCGGAAGCAGAGCTCGCCGAGCCGCACATTCTGGGCGTTGCTGCCTGACGGAAGCCGGCTTGGAGGCACATCGATCGGCGCGCGGTCCGTCTCGCTTGTAGCACACAGCGCGGGTTATGTAGCAGCGCTTGGCCGCGCATGCTAAAATGGCTGCGCGGTTGTTGCTCCAGAAATCCTACAAATGGACCGGGGCTGCGAGACTGCACTTGCAGCCCTTTTTTTCTGCCGAAGCAGCACGACGCAACGCGACTCCATGCCGACACCCATACGCAATATCGCCATCATCGCCCACGTGGATCATGGGAAGACGACGCTCGTCGACGCCATGCTGCGCCAAAGCGGCATTTTCCGCGCGAACCAGGAGGTGATCGAGCGGGTGATGGACTCGAACGACCTGGAGCGCGAGCGCGGCATCACGATCCTCGCGAAGAATACCGAGATTTCCTATCGCGGCACGAAGATCAATATCGTCGATACGCCTGGGCACAGCGATTTCGGCGGTGAGGTGGAGCGCGCGCTGCGCATGGTGGATGGCGTGCTGGTGCTGGTCGATGCGAGCGAAGGGCCGCTGCCGCAGACGCGCTACGTGTTGCAAAAAGCGCTCGCAGCCAAGCTGCCGCCGATCATGGTGCTGAACAAAATCGACCGGCCCGACGCGCGTCCTGCAGCGGTGCTCGATGAAATCTACGACCTCTTTATCGATCTCGATGCAACCGAAGATCAGCTCGATTTTCCGGTGATCTACTGCAACGCGAAAGCCGGAATCGCGCACGCGAAGCTTGACGATGGCTCGACGACGCTCGAGCCGCTTTTCGAGCAGATACTCGCGTCGATTCCTGCGCCGGCGGGCGATCCTGAGGCCGTGCTGCAGATTCAGGTGACGAACCTCGACTACAGCGATTTCCTCGGGCGACTGGCCATCGCGCGCGTGTTTCAGGGAACGCTCAAGCGCGGCACGGAAGTCGGCATCGCCAAGCTCGACGGGAAAATTCAGCCGACGAAGATCACGAAACTGTTCACGTTCCGGGGGCTGGAACGCGACGAAGCCGAAGAGGTATTCGCGGGCGATATCGTGGCGATCGCGGGCGTCGAGGGCATCCAGATCGGCGAGAGCATCACCGATCTCGCGAATCCTGCGCCGCTCGAACCGTTGACGATCGACGAGCCGACGCTGACGATGGTTTTCACGATCAATACGTCGCCATTCGCCGGGCGCGAAGGGCAGTTCGTGACGTCGCGCGACCTGCGATCGAGGCTCGAGCGCGAATTGCTGACCAACGTGTCGCTTCGCGTGGAAGACACAGGCACCACCGACGCGTTTCGCGTTCTCGGCCGCGGCGAACTGCAGCTCGCGATCTTGATCGAGACGATGCGCCGCGAAGGATACGAATTGATGGTCGGCAAGCCCGAGATTGTGGTGCGCACCGAGAATGGGCGGCGGGTCGAGCCGCTCGAATTGCTGGTGATCGATTGTCCGGAATCGTTCATTGGAATCGTGATGGAATCGCTCGGCAGCCGCCGCGGCGAAATGAAAAAGATGGTGAACCATCATTCGGGGCGCGTGCGCATGGAGTTCAGCATTCCGTCGCGCGGATTGATCGGGCTGCGCGGCCAGCTCCTCACGGACACGCGCGGTACGGCGCTGATTCATTCACTGCTCGAGGGCTGGACGGAATATGCAGGCGACATGGCTATGCGTCTCACGGGCGCGCTGGTCGCCGACCGTGCGGGCGTATCGGTCGCCTACGCGATTTGGGGAATTCAGGAGCGCGGCGAAATGTTCGTCGGCCCGAGCATCGAGGTGTATGAAGGAATGATCGTCGGCGAGAACGCGCGCGAAGACGACATGAACGTCAACATCACGAAGGAAAAGAAGCAGACCAACATGCGCTCGTCCTCAGCCGACGAGGCCATCCGGCTGATTCCGCCGCGCGATATGACGCTCGAAAAGGCGATCGAGTTCATCGCCGACGACGAATATGTGGAAGTGACGCCAAAGTCGATTCGGCTGCGCAAGAAAGTCCTCGACGCGAAGAAGCGCCCCAAGCGCTGGCAGGAGATCCGCGCGAGCGCCGAAGCTTCCAAGCTCACGTAAGTGGTATCATCCCATTTTGCGACAGTCCTGAAGGAGCGAGCAGATGGCTGAACCGACGAAAGAAGAATTGCTGGCGCGCATTGCCGAGCTGGAAAAGCAGACCGGCGGCAGGCCCAAGGGCAGCCTCGAATTTCGCGTTGGGGAAAAAGGGGGCGTCAGCGTGTACGGGCTCGGGCGCTTTCCGGTGACACTCTACTACGAGCAGTGGACCCGCTTGCTCGACGCCTCCGAAAATCTGCGGGCGTTCCTCGAAGAAAACAAGCACAGGCTCAAGCTGAAGAATGCTTAAGGTTAGGACTTTCCGCCCGGTTTGAGCGCTACCCTGTGGTTTCGCTTTCCGTCTGCTGTTGCTCCATCGCCGGATGGTCCGGAGACTGGATGGCGACGCGGTACGCGTTGAGTATGTCCGAGAGATAGACGACTCCCAGCATCTCCTGCATATTGAAGCGGCTCACGACCGGCAGCACGCGCAAACCTGAAGCTCCCATGCGTTCCAGCGCGATATCGAGCGAGTGATCGCTGTGGAGGTGCGGGAAACCAGCAGGGTCGACCGCTTCGGCCAGCCGCATGTCGCCTTTCCCTTCCTCCTTCATGCGCCGCAGCTTCTCCGCCGAGATCAATCCGACAAGCCCTTGATCGTCGGCGATCGGCCACGTGCTGAGTCCGCTGCGTTCGGCGAGCGTGCATGCGTCCGCGACCGTCATCGTTGCGATCAGCGTTTCTTCCGGTTTGTGCATCACTTGCCCGACCACTCGCGCATCCGGCCGCACGCGAGAGCCGGCGATGGGCAGGTGGATTCCATCCTGGCGCGCGAGTTCTTCGTACAGCGTTTCCGACTGAATCTTGCGTGAAACGAAGTAACTGACGAGATTGGCGATCATCAGCGGGACGATAATGGTGTAGTCCCGCGTCACTTCGAAGACGAGCACGACGGAAGTCATCGGCGTCCGAATGATGCCGGCAAATGCCGCGCCCATGCCCACCAGAGCGTACGCCCCCGGGCTTGCAGTGAATTGGGGCAGAAAGTGGTGCGCGACGCCTCCCACGGTGCCACCAAGCATCGCTCCGATGAAGAGCACCGGCGCGAAAATTCCGCCGGCATTTCCCGTGCCGCTACTGGTGGCCGACGTGATCAGCTTGAGCACCACGAGAATCGCCGCGATCTTGATCGCCAGGTGGCCGTTGAGCAGCGCATTGATGTAGACGTATCCCACGCCGAGTACCTGCGGAGCGAATATGCCGACAACTCCCACCAGAACGCCGGCCGCGAGCGGCTGGATCCAGCGCGTGTGCGCCGGGAATCGCCGGAACTGCTCGCGCGTCCACAGCAGTAAGCGTATGAACGCTCCGCTGGCGATTCCTCCGAGGATTCCGAGCACGGCGTAGAAAACGAACTCGATCGGATGAACGAGGTGGTAATCCGGCACATGAAACAGCGGGTTATCGCCGAGAAGCAGCCGCAGGACCATCCAAGCCGTCGCCGAGGCCAGCACAACCGATCCAAGCACCGGCGCGTGCAAGTCTCCGACGATTTCCTCGAGCGAAAAGATCACGGCGGCAACGGGCGTGTTGAAAGCCGCCGCGATCGCCGCCGCGGCTCCGACGGGAATCAGCGTGCGCACTTTTTCCGGCTTCAGGCCGAGAAGGCGTCCCAGCACGGATGCGATTCCCGCGCCGACCGCCACCGACGGGCCTTCCGGCCCGAGGGGAATGCCCGACGCGAGAGTGACCGACGTGCAGAAAAACTTTCCGATAATGCTGTGCATCGTGATGCGCGCGTCGGGAGAGTACAGCGCGGACTTCGTCTGCACGATGCCGTTGGCTCGTGCGTCGGGGAAAAAGCGCGTCAGGACGTACCCCATCGTCAGCGCGCCGGCCATCGGGCCGATCAACCGCCTCCAGACCGAAACGCCGGGAGGATAGATGCGCGCGCCGAGCCGCTCCGTGAGGAGAATGAACGCCACGACGGCGAGGCCGGCGAGCGCGCCGATCACGAATGTCAGGATCAGAAAAACGCGGTCTTCCTGATGCTCGAGCTGAGCCTTCCAATATGCGACTCGATAGATAGGAGGACGGTTATCCGGTTGTTGAGGCAAGTCGACGGATGTCTTATCAAAAGAAGTCATCCATTCTATTTTGCTCCTGTTTTCTCTCATCGCAAAACACAGAGTCGCCTCAATGTTTACGGAGGCGCATCTTTTTTCGATGAACCGCCCGCGTGAATTGTCATATGCTAAGGGGCGTTTTTACGGAATCGTGTGCAGAGGAGGAACGATATGGCGAAGATCGCGACCGAGAAAATCACTTTGGCGGTTGCCGACGGAACTTCGATGAACGCATATGTCGCGCGGCCCGAGGAGCAGGGAAAATTTCCCGGCATGCTGGTGCTGCAGGAAGCTTTCGGAGTGAACCCTCACATCCGCTCCATCACGGAACGGATCGCGGCCGAGGGCTACGTCGCAATCGCCCCAGAACTATTTCATCGCACGGGGTCCGGTTTTGAGGGAGCGTACGACAATTTTCCGGCGGTCATGCCGCACATGCAGGGGCTCACCGAAGATGGGCAAGCAGCGGACATGCGCGCGGCTTATGATTGGCTCCGCGCCAACCCGCAGGTTTCGGCCGACCGCATCGCCAGCATCGGTTTTTGTATGGGCGGCCGCGCGTCGTTTCTCGCCGACGCGACGTTGCCTCTGCAAGCCTCGATCTCGTTTTACGGCGGCGGCATCGCGCAGGCACTTTTACCGCGCGCGGCCAATCTGCATGCGCCCATTTTGCTTTTCTGGGGCGGCCTCGATAAGCACATCACTGTGGAGCACAGGCGGGCGGTCGAGGACGCGTTGACGGCTGCGGAGAAGCCTTTCGTGAACGTCACCGTCTCGTACGCGGACCACGGATTTTTCTGCGACGCGCGCGCCAGCTACAACCCCGTCGCGGCGGGCTTAGCGTGGAAACTCACGCTTGGATTCCTCGACACGTACGTGAAGGGCA
The DNA here is from genome assembly GCA_963814735.1 of uncultured Acidobacteriota bacterium. Lineage (GTDB taxonomy): Bacteria > Acidobacteriota > Terriglobia > Acidiferrales > UBA7541 > Palsa-295. The sequence goes on from CAWFEC010000006.1 coordinate 52,367, forward strand.
CAGCGGCGACAGCCCACGCGTAGCGCGGGTTTTCCGGTTCTTTTCCCGCGCGACGTTTCAATCGCGGTAAACGAATTCGAGCTCGATGCCGGCAACCGCGATCACATCGCCCGACGCCAGCTTGGTCGGATGCGCGATCGGCTGGCCGTTGACGCTCGGCACCTTGTCGGCCGCGCCGACGTAGTAATCGTTGTCCTCGCGGCGGTTGATCTGCGCGGCGGCTTTCGGCGCAAACCAGCCTTTCAGTTTCACTGTCGCCATGGCCGATTTGCCGACCACGGTGAGCTTGTCCGTGAGCGAATATTCTTTCCGGTCGGTCTTGCCGCTGCGCACCACGAGCGTGGCGATCTTCACCCGCGCCGGTGCGATCTGCGAACTCTCGCCTCCGGCGGCAACTTGCTCGAGAAACTCGCGCCGCGCTTTCGTATCGAGCATCACGGTTTCGTTGATCTTGGGCGCCGCCGGCCGCGAATCTCCGGTCCAAGTCATCGTTCCGTTTGGTTCGCTCGATTCCGTCACCACGATCGTGTGCTTGCCGACCATCACCGAATCGCCGGGCTTGAGCATCACCATTTTCACGCGCTGCCCGTTGACGAACGTCCCATTGAGGCTGCCGAAATCCTCGAGCATCAACCGCCCTTCCTCGCGGAACACGCGGGCGTGGTAGTGCGAGACCGCCGGGTTGTCGATCACCAGTCCGTTTTCGGGCGAGCGACCGATGCTCACTTCGCTCGATCCGACCCGCACTTCCTTCAGCACCGAGTTTTCAAATTTCAGAACCAGCTTCGACATTTCGTCCTCCTCTTGAACGATTGCTCCCGCACTCCGGTCCGCGCCTTCCGCCCATTCGGCTAACAGCCTGTGTTAAACAGAATCCTTGAACCACTTGGAAATCCGCGCGAACGCTCCCACGGGCTTCGGCGAGCAGCGCACCACGATCACCGTGATGTTGTCGTCCCCGCCCGCCTGCTTGGCGAGCTCCACGAGCGCGTCGGCCGCCTCTTGCGCGTCGTCGTTTTCACGGAGGACGCCGGCGATTTGCTCGTCGGAAAGCTCGCGCGTGAGTCCATCCGAACAAAGCAGCACCGTGTCGCCTTCCATCAAAAGCTCGTCGTTTGCGTCGACGTCCACTTCCGGTTCGATCCCGATGGCGCGGATGAGGACGCTTTGCAGCGCGCTGCTGCTCGCTTCTTCCGCCGTCATGCGGCCGTGCAGCATCTGCTCGGCGACGAACGAATGATCCCGCGTGAGCTGTTCGAACCCGCCGTTTCGCAGCCGGTAGATGCGGCTGTCGCCCACGTGCGCGATACTCAGGCGCTCGCCCTCGACGCGAACCGCTACGAGCGTTGCGCCCATCCGTCCTTCGGCGCCTTTTTCTTTCGCGGCGTCGCGTACCGCCTGATTCGCCAGCCGAATCGCGCTCGCCAGCCGGTTCGACGTTTCCGAAATTCCGTCGATGCGTCTGCCCACCAGCGGCTGCGACGGATTCGCCCGGGCGTCGCCGCAATGCTTCACGACGCAGTCCACCGAGAGACGGCTCGCGACCTCTCCCGAGGCGAGCCCTCCCATGCCGTCGGACAAGACGAACAAATTCATTTCGGGTGCGACGCGAAAACTGTCTTCGTTGTTCTCGCGAACGCAACCGACGTCGCTGTGCGCCCCGAATTGGATTTCCAGCCTCATGCTCACGGATTAGGCGCCGCTCCTATGATTTCGGCGCTTCCGCCACGGTTCTCATTTGCCCCGCCGCGACCTGTCCGGACCGCGCGCGCATCCGCGAATCCCTGAGCCTGCAGCCACGCGAGGACGCCTGGCAGACTCTTGGCCGGGAAGGGGCCCGTCAAAACGATGAAGCTCTTGCCCGTCGCGGTCCGCCTGCCGGGTATCACGCGCGCGCGCAATCCTCCGAGGTCCTCGACCTTCTTGGCGGCGCTGCGCGCGCGATCTTCGCGGTCGAAGCGGCCGACCCAAACGTAGCCTGGGCGATTGTCCAAGCCCGTGAACGCTCCTCCGGACTGAGCTTCGCCGAACGCTCTGTCGGCGCGCCGCTGCACGTCCCGCGGCGGTGAAGCCGGCTCGGCCGGCTTCGCCGCAGACTCGCTTCTCGGCTTTCGGCGCAGCGGACTTCGGCGTCGCAGGGACCGGTTGTGCGGGTTGCGGCTGTGCAACGGGCCGCGGGGGGATATCGAACGCGAAAGCGGGCGGCTTCGGCGCAGGCAGCGGCGCAGGTGGAGGCAACGCTGCGGCTGCCTGCCTCATCTGCGCGGAGCGTTCCGCGGCAATCGCAGCAAGCGCAACAAGAACGAGCAGCAGCACCCATACGGCAGGAGACACGCGCTTTCGCGGAGGCGGCATCAAGCGCGGGGGCGGAGAAGGCAACGGCAGCGTCGCCTGCGTGGAATGCGTGGACGAGGCAGACGCTGGTGGAGCACCGGCAAGCGCCGCTGGCGCCGTGCCCTGCGGTCGAATCGCACTCTCAAGTTCGGCAATCGATTGAAAGCGCTTCGACGGTTCTTTTTCGAGGCATTTCAGGATCGCCCGCTCGATGGGGACCGGTATCTGCGGATCGATCTCGTGCGGAGGCACCGGCGATTCGCGCATCTGCTTCAGCGCGACCGCCACGGCGTTGTCCGCGCGAAAGGCCTGCGCCCCTGTAAACATTTCGTAGAGGATCAAGCCCAGCGAATAGACGTCGGTGCGATAGTCCACCGGCTTGCCGCCGACTTGCTCGGGAGCCATATATGCGGGCGTACCGACCATCGAACCTGTCAGCCCCGTAGCAACCTCCATCGAGCGCGCGATGCCGAAGTCCATGATTTTCACGTTGCCCTGCGCGTCGATCATGATGTTTTCAGGCTTCAGATCCCGGTGGACGATCCCTTGCGCGTGAGCTTCCTTCAGCCCCGAGCAAATCTGCATCGCCAGGTCGGTCGCCTTGCGCACGGGAAGACCGCCGAATCGGTTCATCACCGACCGCAGGTTTTCTCCTTCAACGAATTCCATCGAGGTATAAGCGACCCCGCCGATGCGATTGAATTCGTGGACGCGGCAGACGTTCTTGTGGGTAATTTTTCGCGCGAAAAGAAGCTCGTTCTTGAACCGGTCCATCATCACCTGATCCGAGGCGATTTCTGGCTTCAAAAGCTTTAGCGCGACGATCTCTCCGGTCTCGCGGTCCCGCGCCTTGTACACGCTGCCCATGCTTCCATGGCCCGCCTCACCCAGGATGTCGTACCGCTGGGAAAGAGCCGCGAGCGCGGTCGAGCTCAAATGAGGAGTGCTCGCAGCCTGGGCCGAAGCTTCCGGCATCAGCTCCGAGACGTCGGGGACGTCCCCGAGCAGCATCGTGTCTTGCTGCTCGCTCCCGGCGGCCTGCTTCGGCGGCCCGGAGAGTCCCCTGTTCGTGTCGGTTCGTTCGGCCATAGGTCAACTCACTTAGAATAGGAGAGAAGCCGGCCCAAGCGGATAAATCGAATGAAAAGTGTGAGGAAAGAGTATCCTGTACCACAGTTCCAGAATCTAAAAACTGCCTCACAAAAATTGTGTTGGAAGGCCGAGTCGTCTCCCTCAAAATAGAGGTTTGTTGGCCCAACCTAATCGAATCCTGATGACCGGGAGAGTCCGTTGAAAATCTCTGTGATTGGCAGTGGCTACGTAGGGCTGGTGACGGGAGCTTGTCTCGCCGAGATCGGCCACGACGTGGTCTGCACGGACAACGACAAATCGAAGATCGACACGCTCGAGGCGGGCGGCGTGCCGATTTACGAGCCCGGCCTTGAAGAGGTGATCGCCAAGGCCCGCAAGGCAAAGCGGATCAGTTTCTCCGCGAATCCGGCCGAAACGATCGACAAGTGCGAAGCCATTTTCATCTGCGTGGGCACTCCCCCGCTTCCGAGCGGAGACGCCGACCTAAGCGCGATCGATCATGTGGCGCGCGTGATCGCCACCGAGGCGAAGTCGCCCAAGCTGGTCGTCGAGAAGAGCACGGTGCCGGCGCGGACCGGCCAGGAGCTCAAGCGAGCACTCTCCGTCTATAGCCGCAAGACTGGCGTCACGTTCCGTGTTGCCTCCAATCCCGAATTCCTCCGCGAAGGAACTGCTGTAGGAGACTTCCTGCATCCGGATCGAGTGGTGGTCGGTGTCGAGGATGAAACCGCTGAGCGGCAGCTCAGGGAAATCTACGGGCCTGTGCTCGACCGCAAATTCAATTGCCCCGTTCACGCCGGGCGTTGTCCCGATGGCCCCGCTCCCGCATGGGTCGTCACGACGATTAACAGCGCGGAATTAATCAAGCACGCTTCGAATTCGTTCCTCGCGATGAAGATTTCCTACGCCAACATGGTCGCCGATCTTGCCGAGCGCCTCGGTGGAGACATCGGGGAAGTGACGCGCGCAATGGGTCTCGATCCGCGCATCGGCGGAAGCTTCCTATCGGCCGGCCTCGGCTTCGGAGGGTTCTGTTTCCCCAAGGACCTGCAGGCCTTCGTGCACCTCGCCGAACGATCCGGCGTCGATTTCTCGATGCTCAAGGAAGCGGAAAAGATCAACAAGCGGCGCATCGACCGGGCTTACGACAAGCTTCGCGAGGCGCTGTGGGTGGTCAGAGGAAAACGCGTTGGCGTTTTAGGGCTCGCCTTCAAGCCCAACACGGACGATATCCGCTTCGCTCCCGCCGTCGATCTCGTCCACCGGCTGTTGGATGAAGGAATGATCGTGCGGGCATACGATCCGGAGGCAATGGAAAGAGCCCGCGCCGTGCTGCCTCAAATCGAATACGCAGAATCGCCCTACGATGCCGTGAAGGACGCGGAAGCGCTGATCATCGCCACCGAATGGGACGAATTCCGCAAACTCGATTGGGATCGCGTCCGCGACGCGATGGCCCGGCCATTCGTTCTCGACGGACGCAATCTGTTTTCGCCGCGCGAGATGAAGGCTCGGGGCTTCGAATATCGTTCCTTCGGCCGCTCGGAATAAGAGTCCATCGAGCCGTCTTGCCCTGAGTCGGACCGAAGGACCTCCCGCCGGTTCTTCACGTCTTCACCCAAACTCGTCGTCTGACGTTCTCTTGTAGGGCGCTGCTTGCCCCTTCGAAGCTCCGCGTCCGAATTCGCGCCGCGCTCATCTTCCGTCGCGGTCCTCGCTATTTCGTGGTCCGGGTCGCGCCCACCTGTTGCCTGAAAAATTCGTACGTGCGCTTCAGACCTTCCTCGAGCCCCACTTTGGGCTCCCACTTCAAAATGCGCTTGGCCTTCGTGATATCCGGGCACCGCTGTTTGGGATCGTCCTGCGGCAAGGGACGAAACACGATCGGCGCCGTGGCGCCCACAAGCGCCCGCACGCGCTCCGCGAATTCCAGAATCGTGATTTCGCTGGGATTGCCGATGTTGGTTGGCTCGGGCTCATCCGATTCGAGCAATCGGTATATTCCTTCGATCAGATCGGTGACGTAGCAAAAGCTGCGTGTCTGCTTGCCGTCTCCGTATACGGTGATCGGCTCGCCGACGAGCGCCTGGTAGAGAAAATTCGGCAGCGCCCGCCCATCGTTCAGGCGCATGCGCGGGCCGTAGGTATTGAAGATTCGCACGATGCGCGTATTCACGCCGTGATAGCGTCGGTAGGCCATCGTGATGGCTTCCGCGAACCGCTTCGCTTCGTCGTAGACGCCGCGCGGCCCCACCGGGTTCACATGTCCCCAATAGCTCTCCGGCTGAGGGCTCACCTCGGGGTCGCCGTAGCACTCCGATGTCGACGCCAGCAGAAACTTGGCTTTCTTTGCCATCGCCAGCCCCAGCGTGTTGTGGGTTCCCAGCGCGCCCACCTTCATCGTCTGAATCGGGAATTTCAGGTAATCGGGCGGGCTGGCCGGCGAGGCGAAATGCAGCACGGCATCCACCGGGCCCTCCACGTCGATGTACTCCGACACATCCTGCTTCTGGAACTTAAATCGAGGGTGCGACAGCAAATGCGAAATATTCGAATCGGCGCCGGTCACCAGGTTGTCGAGGCACAGCACGTCCCAGCCCTTTTCGATGAAGTAGTCGCAAAGATGAGAACCCAGGAATCCAGCCCCGCCAGTCAGCACGACGCGCAAAGGAACCGTCCTTTTGCCGCAAGAGTTCTACAAAGGCGCCCTACCTATTATGGCCGAAAACCCTCGGCCGCAGAAGCAGACAAACCCAACCATCTCCGCGCTCGCACCGCCAGACGCCTTTCGGCGACGGGTCCGACTCCTCTTGGTTGCCTCATACGCTAATGCGTCCGGTCATTCTTCGTCTATCCCATGCGATTTTGTGGTCTAAAGGGAATGGGTCAGAGGCACGGCAGAGCAGGGCTGGAGAGGGGTGGTCATGCGTGGGCGCGCCAGGTTTTCATTGATTCGCTATCTATTCGTTCTTGCGGTTCTCGGCATCGCGGGCTGTGCGGGCACCCCATCGGATTTCAACACGGTCGTATTGCGTCCCAGCACGCGAACGCTCGCGGCCGGCGCCACGGTCACGATCACGGCGAGCGTCCCGAAGGACACCACGAATGCGGGAGTGACCTGGGTTTCGACCTCCGGGCCGGGCGCGCCGGTGCCTGACGGGAACCTTTTTGTCGACCAACCAACAGGCAACCTTGACGGCTCCCGTGACGGTACTGAATTCGTACTACGTCACCTTCACGGCGACATCCATCGCGATTCCCACCGAATCGAACTCGGTGAAAATCACCATTCAGCCGCCGCAGCCACTGAAAATCACCACCACCAGTCTTCCGAACGGCACGCTCCTCGCTCCGTACACGACAACAACGTTGCAAGCCAACAGGCGGCGTTTTGCCGTATACGTGGACGATCGCGGCTGGCTCGGGCCCTCTGCCTGCGGGACTCAGCCTGACGAACGGAATCATCAGCGGCACGCCGACCGGCACCACCACGGGAGTTTTCCCCATCACCGTTCAGGCTGCAGATGCGGAAGTGCCCCCGATGATCAAAACCGCCAATCTCAGCATCACCATTACGAACATTCTGAGCGGAAACTACGCCTTCGAGTTCAGCGGCTTCAACACCCAGGGCGCCATCGTCGCAGCGGGTAATTTCACTTCGGACGGCGTCAGCAAAATCAGCGCCGGCGTCGGAGACTTCAACGCGATTACCGGGACGCCATCCGGCGGGACGCTCGAGACATTCACCGGCACCTACACGATCGGCACCGATGGCCGCGGCACCCTTACACTCACTACGAGCAAGTCTGGCACTCTCACCTATGCGTTCGCGCTCGACTCAAAAGGATTGCATGGCCGCCTCGTGGAGCTTGATTCGAGCGGCAATCGCGGCTCGGGCGAAATCGCGCAGCAGAATGTGACAACCTGCGCTTCGAGCACGCTTTCGGGCGCAGGTCCGCTCGGCGCCGATTTTGTCATCGGAATCACCGGCGCGGAGGCTGGCTTCAACGGAACAGCATCCGGGCCGTTCGCCGTTGCCGGCCGCTTCACTGCGGAAGTCCCGGCAAACTCGTCGACGCCGGGAACGATCGACAATGCCGAGGTGGACGCCAACGCTCCCAGCAGCTCCCAGCCGATCATCCCCGATGCGTCTTTCTCGGGCACTTTCCAGACGTCCCCGCAAGCATCGCGCTGCATCATGAGCGTGAGCCAGCAGATCGGGAACATGACCTTCGCCGTCTATCCAGTCACGGTTTCGAGCGGCCTCGTCACCGAGGCTTTCATCGTGGAAACTGACGCGGTGAGCGCTGGCACGCCTTTCCTTAGTGCAGGCAAGCTGATCCACCAGAAGGGCTATCCGTTCTCGAACGTGATTCAGTCTTTCACGCCTACCACCGCCATGAGCGTCGGCGGGCTGGCCGGTCCCGCCATTCCCAGCGGCGGCGCTGCGTACGTCCCATTTGCGGCAGTTGTGCAGCTCCAGCCTACTGGCGGGGGTGCGTTTAACTTAGCGCTGGTCGATAATGTCGGCGGCACGGTCGGAAGCGCGTTGGGCTCCAACGCCTTAGCGACAGCTTTCGGCGCGGGCGATTCGTATGGACGCATTGATACGAACCTGCTCGCTCCGATCGAGCCCGTCTTCTACGTAATTAACGCGGATGAAGCCCTTTGCATCCTGGACAACATCGACGCGGCCGTGCTCGGGATCTTGGAGCCGCAATCTCTGGGACCTTTTTCCTCGAGTACAATCGCGGGGACGCTGATTGAGGGCACTTCAGCGCCGGCCCAGACGGCACTCCAGAATTATTCCGGTGTGGCCACCTTGACGAGCACCGGCGCGACCACCGGCACATTCACGGGCGTGGAAGACTTGAGCACCGCGGCCACCAATTACCCGCCCGGCCTCGCAGCGTCGGGCACGTACGCGCTCACTTCGACCGGCACGACGGACGGAAGCGGCACGCTGAACCTCACGCAGGCTCCTCCTCCGCCGGTGTTCAACGGCGCGTTCTTCATCGTCTCTCCGACCAAGGCCGTGATGATCACGACGACGCCGGGTGATTCGAATCCCGTGCTGACGATCTTCGGGGATCAGGCGGACGACTTCGGCGTGAATTAGAGTCCGGACTTACGCGGCCTGCATCTCTTTTTGCAGCGCGGCGCGGATTCGAAACAGCCGGCTCTTGACGGCGCCCACTTGTATGCCGAAGCGCTCGGCCAACTCCTCGTACGAATACCCGCCGCGGTAGTGCAGCTCGAACAGCTCGGCGTTCTTCGGCGGAAGCTTGCCGAGCACCTGCCGCACGTGGTGCCGTTCCATCACTCTTTGCTCGGCGGCGGGATGGTTCTGTGGCAAGCCGGTCTCGGCTCTTTGTGTGCGCCTGCGAATCACGTCGATCGCGGCGTTCACCGCCGCGCGCCTCCAGTACGCTGCCGCGCCGCTTCCCACATCGGGCGGCCTGCCGTTCCGCATCATGCGCAGGAACACGTTCTGGACCGCATCCTCGGCATCGTCCGCGTTGCGGATCACTCGCAAGGCCACGCGATAGATGAAATCCCGATGGCTGGCGTAAAGCTCTTCGATCCATGCTTGCTCGTCTTCTCCGTCGCTGTAATTGCCATCTACAATTATTGCTTCACGCAAATATTGTACGCGGTGAAAAACAGGGATTGTTGCCATTGTGTTCTTACTCCTGTGGGCGAGGCTGGGTGATTTTCGTCATCAACTCAATGAAAATTTCTCGTTCACCGTGGGTCAGGGGAGCGAGCATCGTACCGGCAATTTCACGGCGCCGTTCGAGGAAAATCTGGTTCAGTCTCTTGCCTTCTTCGCTCAGCTCGACATGCACGACGCGTCGATCATCCTCGATGCGCGACCGGATCGCCAAGCCCTTGTGAATAAGGCGTTCCACCATGCGCGTCGCAGTACTCAGCGGTGTTCCGAGCAGTTCCGCCAGATCGGTCATGGTCACGCGGCCGCGGCCGGCGAGTGTCACCAGCGCCCGGCCGTCTTGCGGGGAGAGCTCGACATCCGTCGCAGGAGGAGCCATGCTGCGAATCATGTCGCGCCGGAAAGCCTCGAAACACGCGTCCAGTTCGCGGATCTGCCGATCGAGGACGGGTGGGGTTTCGATCGCGGCTTTGGGTTCGCTCATTGCAGCGTCACGATAGTTGCATCATGCAACTATTGTTGGCCGATTGTCAAGCCTTGGATTTCAGGGGAGGAAACAGCCGAGTAACGCGGGTTCGCCGTCAGTACGCCCAGCGCATCAGGACGGCCCCCGTGGTATAGCCGGCACCCACGGCGATCAGCAGGATCAGGTCGCCCTTGCGCAGGCGTCCTTGCTCGACGGCGTCCATCAAGCCCAGCGGGATGGTAGCGGCTGTCGTGTTCCCGTAGCGGTCGATATTCACCATGATCTTCGAATCATCCACGCCCAGCCGTTCCTGCATCGCGCGGATAATCCGCATGTTCGCCTGGTGAGGGACCACCAGCGCGAGATCGCGGCTCGAAAATCCGTTGCGCTCGAGAATCTGGCAGGCCAGCTCGCTCATGCGCCGCACGGCGTACTTGAAAACCTGCTGCCCCTCTTGATGGACGTAGTGCATCCGCTTGTCAACCGTCTCGTGCGACGCCGGGTGCAGCGACCCGCCCGCCGGCATATACAGATTGCAGCCGCCCGAGCCGTCCACGTCGTGCATGAAATCAAGGATGCCTTCGGAGTCGGATGTTGCCGGCTCGACCAGCACTGCTCCCGCGCCGTCGCCGAAAAGGACGCACGTCGCGCGGTCCTTGAAATCGAGGATCGACGTCATCACGTCGCTGCCGATCACCAGCACTTTCTTGTGCGCGCCCGACGCCACGAATTGCGCGCCCACTGTAAGCGCGTACGGAAACCCCGAGCAAGCCGCCGAGAGATCGAATCCCCAAGCCTTTTTCGCGCCGATGCGATCCTGAATCAGGCAAGCCGTCGCCGGAAACAGCATGTCCGGCGTAACGGTCGCCAGCACGATCATGCCGATCTCTTCCGGGTTCACGCCTTTCGCTGCAAGCAGCTTCTTCGCCGCTTCCGTTCCCAGATGCGACGAGCCGACGCCCGGCTCGGCGTAGTGCCGCTCGCGAATTCCCGTGCGCGTGCGAATCCATTCGTCGGTCGTATCAACGAATTTCTCGATGTCCGTGTTCGTCACGGTTCGTGGCGGCACAAACCCCGCCACTCCCGTGATTTTCGCCGCAATTCGCCGGCTCATATTCTCGCTTTGGTTTCGTAGCGGCCGCCTTTCAGGCGGGCCGTCTTTGACTTTGCCTTGGATTGCGATCCACGATGGATGTCTCCATCGTGTCAAGGGCAATGGAGGATTGTAAGCACCCAACACCGCCGACACAAGCAAAACGCGCCACAATTCTCCCCGCCTATTCCGCGTCCGTCGGCGTCGGATGTGGAGTGCGGCGGCTCGCCGCCGCCCTTTTGAGGCGAAGCTTGCCTGTCCTGAGCTTGTCGAAGGGCTTCGCCGTCTTTCATTTTGCCCCGCACACCCCCTGATGCAATGATGAGCTCATGACCCCGGCGCAACAAGCACACTGGATTGCCGAACGCGCCCGCGCCCTCGGCTTCGATCTCTGCGGCGTCGCTCCGGTGGCCGCGGAACATCTCGCCGAGCTAAGCCGCTTCCCGGAATGGCTCGACCGCGGCTACGCCGGCGAAATGCGTTACCTGCAGGATCCGCGCCGCTCCGATCCGCGCAGCATTCTCGATGGCGCGAAAAGCATGATCGTCGTCGCCATCAACTACAACACGCCGCACCAGCCGCATCCACGCGCCGACGCAGGCACTCCCGCGCCTCGGGGCTGGATTTCGCGCTACGCCTGGGGCGACGATTACCACGATATCCTCCGCGAAAAGCTCAACGCGCTGATCGCCGAAATGCGCGCGCAAATTTCCGAGCCGTTCGAGGCGCGCGCCTACGTCGACACCGGCCCCATCATCGAGCGCGTCGCCGCAAAATATGCCGGCCTTGGCTGGCTCGGCAAGAATACCTGCCTCATCCATCCGCAGCTCGGCTCCTGGCTTTTCCTCGGCGTGATTCTCACCACGCTCGCGCTCGACCCCACTCTCGCGCCCGGCGAGGCGCCGCCTCCGGATTTCTGCGGCACGTGCACGCGCTGCCTCGACGCTTGCCCCACGCAAGCCTTCCCGCAGCCCTACGTCCTCGACGCGCGCCGCTGCATCTCCTATCTCACCATCGAGCTTCGCGGCGAAATCCCCGAAGAACTTCGCCCGCACGTCGGCAACGCCATCATCGGCTGCGACATCTGCCAGGACGTCTGCCCGTGGAATCGCAAAGCGCCGGTCGCGGCGCTCGCCGCATTCGAACCGCGCGAACGCCTGCTCGCTCCGGAGCTCGAATGGCTCGCTTCGCTCTCGCCAGGAGAATTCAGCGCCGTATTCCGCAAGAGCGCCGTCAAGCGCGCGAAATGGCGCGGCATCGTCCGCAACGCCTGCGTCGCCCTCGGAAATTCCGCCGCATCGCTCGACCCAGCCGCGCGACAGCGCGTCACCGCGCTGCTCGACCGTCTCGTCTCTTGCGACGACGCGCTCATTGCAAGCCACGCCCGCTGGGCCCTCGCCAAATGGGAAGCGGGATCCATGTAGTGTGCCAGTGAGTCCACTTCAGTCACGGGAGTCGCGGAAGTTTGTCCATTAGGCCAGTCGGCTGGCATTCAGTACAGTGACCTCCCGTACCATTTACCAAGCAGAACTCGTGATCTCTAATTGAAAAAGGGGTACTTCGTCGTGCGCCCCGGCGCCAAATCAGGTTTTCTCCGTACTTTCGCTCTTCATGGAGGCAATGGATGCGAACGGGCGAGGAGTTATGGATAGCCGTCGTTCTATGTTCCATTGCCCTTGCATACTTTGCGTGGCGCATCCGGCTGTGGAGATCGCGTTCCACGTGGTCTCGCACGCTTCTCCCGCGTTCAGGCCAACTCTCGTGGAAAGTTCCACCCTCCGATCATTCACTCAGCGCGACTGGTGAGAAGAACGCTTCAGATAAACGCAAGCGGCGGCCCTCAACGCCCGCTCGGCCGAAGAGGTCGGCCGGGGGCTCGCCAGCGCCGGACGGCGCGGTGGCATCTCTGGGCGCGGTCGCCACTCTGGCAAGGATTAATCCGGAAGTCTTGCGCGCAATCCAAGCCTCCGCTGCCGAACAACTGCGCAACGTGGATTCCATCAGCGGCTACGTCCAAGCCAACTTTCATGATTTTTCTGCGGCGAGTGCAGAATCATGGATGCAGCGCCTGGAGGATTACGTCGCGGGAGACTCCGTCGCGCTCGGACCCGTGATCGAAGTCAAGGAGTGTGGCGCGAAGGAAGCCGCGATTGACCTTCGAACGGCGGCGCAGACAAAAGTGCACATGATTCATGGACTTTCGGACTTCAATCATGACGCGATCGGTACAGCATCGAAGGACGCCCTGTCCGTGCTCCACGAGGGACTAGACCCCGGGCTCCACATTCCAATCGGCACGCTGCTGCGTTCGGCGTGGCGAGAGCTGGAACTGCTTTTTGCCAAGAAAATTCCCATCGAGCGTGCTGTGAAGCACGTTGCGATGGATGTAGCGAGCGTCGGTACCGGGGCTTTCGTCGGCGCCAAGGTTGGAGGAGGTCTCGGCGCGATCGCGGGACCCGTGGGAGTTGGCGCCGGGCTTCTGGTTGGAGCCATGGCGGGAGCCATCGCCGGACGCGGTCTTGCGCACAAGTCTCGAATGGCGCCGTTTAGCAAAGCCTACGAGAGGTACGAGACCATTCTCAACAGCGCTCGCTTCGCTGTCGATGCCGCTCTCATGGAATCGAAGGCGGAAGTGAAGGAGCTGGAATCCCTGTGCCAGGCGAAGTTCGAGGCCGCCCGCAGCGAAATTGAATCTGACGCACGACAAAAGCTTGGGGAAATCGAGCGACGACAAGTTGAAAGCCTAAAACGGTTCCTCCGGCAGTTCCCAAACCACTTGGGCGCGCTCGAGACGCAACTGCTGCACGAGGAGGCGGCCGTCCTCAACGAGATGCCTCCCACCCACTGGTGGAATTGGATATTCCCGCGCCGCAAAGACTTGGAGAAATCCGTGATCCGGCGGTGGTTCAAGCGTGCAAGGAAAACCGTGATGAAGGAGCGCCGACGTTTCGAAAAACTCAAGCGTGGCCCGGTGGCGGCGCTCCAATCGAAAGTGCATCGCTTCCTGAACAACTACACCTTTAGCTTGCGGTCCTTCGATGAGGATCTGGCTAATCTGGCAAACGAGTTCGCGCAAGCGCGCATCGCTGCCGAGCGGATCAAGCAAACGGCGCTCGGTGATGTTGAGAAGGCGCGAAATCAAGTGCTTGCCGATTTCCGCGACCGAATATCCAAAATGTATCTCGTGTTGTGCCAAACGATCTCAGACTGGAAGGAAAAGGTCGAGATCAGTCTGGATGAATTGCGCAAGCAAGCCAGGCCGCTTGGAGTTGAATTGCCCGATTAGCGCGGCCGCGAAGGCTCGGAATGATCCGCCCGCTCTCCGAAACTCCGCAAACTTCCCCCGCGGACATTTCGGGATTGCGAATCTGCGGCGCGGGATGAGATACTTTCGCGTTCGAGCGGTGACGGCCGCCTCTCCGGAAACGGAACCGCACAATCTCAACTCCAGGACTGATAAATTCTATGAAACCTAGTTACCGCTGGGTCGTTGGCCTTGCCATCGTGCTTGCAGCAGCCATCAGCGCATCGCTCCTGTCTTCGCGTGAGACGCATGCTCAGGCGCCCTCGAAGACCGCCAAGGCCTCCACCGCCGCTCCCGCCTCGCAAAGCCAGATCGAGCACGGCCGCTATCTCGTCGAGGACGTCGGAATGTGCGAGGAATGCCATACTCCTCGCGATGACAGCGGCAATCTCGACGAGTCTCGCCGCCTGCAAGGCGCGGCTATTTGGATCACGCCGGTCCATCCGACCACGAATTGGGCCATGCGCGCGCCTGCGCTTGCCGGTTTTCCCGGGTTCAGCGAGGCGCAGGGTGAGCAGATCCTCGAAAATGGCGTCGGGCCAAACGGCCTCGCCATCCAGCCGCCAATGCACATCTACCACATGACCCCGCCCGACGCCCAGGCGGTGATCGCTTACCTGCGCTCTCTGCCCTCCGCGTATCCGCGCGAATAGCGAGCAGTGCGAGCCTTCGTCTTTGATGTTTCCGGTGCGGTGCCCCTTCCTCGGTTTGCGGGGTGGGGTCTCTGCCTTCGGTTAGTCCCCCGGTCGTAACACAGGCGTAACACTCCCGATATAACCTTTCCGGCCTCAGAGGCTTATGTCACCCACGCGCATCCCCGACCGCGAGCTGTTCCTCAACCGCCATTTCTCGTGGCTGCAATTCAACCAGCGCGTTCTCGAAGAAGCGCGCGATCCCGCGAATCCGCTCCTCGAGCGCGTGAAATTCCTGGCCATTACGGCGAGCAATCTCGACGAGTTCGTCGAAGTCCGTCTCGCGGGCCTTTTGCAGCAGGTCGAGCAGGGAAGCAGCGACCCCGGCCCCGACGGCCGCACGCAAGGGGAAGTCCTCACCGAGTTGGTCAAGCGAATCCACGCATTCGTGGCGGATCAGTACGCTTGCTGGCGCGAGGAACTCGTTCCCGCGCTCGCCGACGAATCGATCCGCGTGCGCGATCTCGAAGAGCTTCGGCCCGCCGCCCGCGAGTACATCGAGGAATTTTTCGTGAAGACGGTCTCGCCGCTGCTCACGCCGGTCACGGTCGACCCCGCGCATCCGTTTCCGCACGTGCTCAACAAAGCGCTCTGCCTGGCGTTTCTCCTCAAGCGCAAGCGTCGCGGCTCGCAGCAGACGTACCTCGGCGTCGTCACGGTTCCGCGCGCGCTGCCGCGGCTGGTCCTGATTCCGTCGCCCGAAGGCGCCGTCGAGTACGTTTTCCTCCACGATGTGGTCCACGCGTTCGCCGAGCGCCTCTATCACGGCTACGAAATCCTCTTCGCCGCGCCGTTCCGCGTGACGCGCAACAGCAATCTCTATCTCACCGAGGAGGAATCGCGCGGCCTGCTCGAATCGGTCGACCAGCAGTTGCACCGCCGCCGCAAAGGTTCGGCGGTGCGCCTCGAAATCGAAGCGGGCGCCGACCAGGAAATCGTCGATCGCCTCGCATCCAATTTCCGTCTCGCGCCATGGCAGGTTTTCCGCACCGATGGTCCGGTCAATCTCTCGCGCCTTTTCCATCTTTACGACCAGACGCCGCGCCTCGATCTGAAATATCGCCCCTTTGTGCCGCGCGAGCTGGCTCTGAAGCCGGGCACGTCGTCGATCTTCGAGCTCCTGCGCTCGCGCAATGTCTTGCTGCACCATCCATACGATTCCTATGCCACGGTAGTTCGATTCATCGAGAGCGCGGCGCAGGATCCCGAACGTCCTCTCGATGAAGCAGACGCTCTATCGCACCAGCGAAAATTCGCCGATCGTCCGCGCGCTGATCGAGGCCGCCGCGAAGAAGGAAGTCGCCGTCGTCGTCGAGCTGAAAGCGCGCTTTGACGAAGCCTCCAACATCCGCTGGGCGCGCAATCTGCAGGAAGCAGGCGTGCAGGTCTTCTACGGCGTAGTCGGCCTGAAAACGCACTGCAAGCTAGCGCTCGTCGCGCGCCGCGAAGCCGACGGCAAGACGCGCAGCTACGCGCATCTCGGCACCGGCAATTACAATCCGTCCACCGCGCGCTTCTACACCGATCTCAGCCTGCTCACGAGCGAGCCGTCGATCACTTCCGCCGTGCACCACGTTTTCGATTACCTCACGGCCTATTCCGAGCGCCCGCGCTACACGCCGCTTTTCGTCGCGCCGCTAAATCTCGGCCGGAATTTCATCAATCTGATCGACCGCGAAGCGGCTCACGCGAAGGCCGGCCGCCCCGCGTTCATCGTCGCCAAAATGAATTCGCTCCTCGACGAAAAGATCATCCACGCGCTCTACAAAGCCTCGCAAGCGGGCGTGCAGATCGAACTCATCGTGCGTGGCGCCTGCGCGCTGCGCCCGGGAGTGCGCGGCCTCAGCAGCCGCATTCGCGTCCGCAGCGTGATCGGACGCTTCCTCGAGCACAGCCGCATCTACGTCTTCGGCAACGGCGGCAAAACCGAAATCTATCTCGGCAGCGCAGACTGGATGCAGCGCAACATCTACGAACGCGTCGAAGTGATCTTCCATCTTCGCGACGCGGCGCTCCACCAGCAGATCCTCACCGAGGTCGTGGCACCCTATCTCGCCGACACGCAGAAGACGCGCCTCCTGTTGCCCACCGGCGAATACGTTCGCTGGCAAGAATCCGCCAAGCTCGCGCATACAAGAAACGGTTTCCGCTTCAACGTCCAGCAATTCTTCATCGATTTCGCCGAAGGGCGCGAAGGCCTGCAGTCCGTCCCTGCCCCGCCATCGTTCCTGAAGCCGCCACCCCCCGACTCTGTGCCCGAACCCCCCGAATAGCTTCGGAAGAAGGTTCTGCTGTGCCTGCCCCGGGCGCAGTCGAGGGGCCGCCCCGCTCTTGGCGGGTGGCCTTTGCATTGTTTCGAGCGCTGGAAGCGCGATTGTAATTAGCCCGGCACGAAGCCCGCCTGCCGGCGAGGCAGGCGCAGCGAAGTGCCGGGAATGCGGAAGCCAGCCGTAAGAGTCCCGGTAGGGACGGTTGACCTCCATCGGGGAATGTTCAAATTTCCGATTTGAGATTTCCCTGTCAGCCTTGCGAAAAGCCCGCGCGCAACACAGGGCCTCCGCCCGGGAACGTCGGAAACCTCCGTCGCGCCTTCGCTTCTCTGTATAATCCTCGCGCGATGTGGCCCTGGCTCGAGACCTCCATCAATTGGCTGCTCGGCCCCGAAATCCCCTCCGAGAAGTCACCGGGCCATCTGTGGCCGCGCTGGATTTTCCTGCGTGCGCTCGGCGTGATTTACTTCTCCGCATTCTATTCGCTGATCTTCCAGATCAAAGGCCTGATCGGCCCCGACGGAATCCTCCCCGCGGGCGACTACCTCCAGGCCGTCAAAGCCGCGGTCCACGGCTACGGCTGGTGGTACGCGCCGAGCCTCTTCTGGTTCGGCTCAGGCGACCGCGCGCTCATGCTCGTCACCTGGATCGGCCTGATCGCCTCGGTTCTCGTCATCTTCAACATCTGGCCGCGCGCGGCGCTGCTCATCTGCTTCGTCTGCTTCCTGTCGTTCATCGTGACGGCGCGCGATTTCTCGAGCTATCAATCCGACGGCATGCTCCTCGAAGCCGGTTTCATCTCGCTGTTCTTCGCGCCTCCCGGCCTGCGCCCACGGCTCGCCCGCTCGCGCGCAGCCTCGCGGGCCAGCCTCTTCCTCTTGCAATATGAGGCGTTTCGCATCTACTTCGAGTCCGGCGTCGGGAAGATGGCGAGCCACGATCCCACGTGGCGCAACTTCCGCGCCATGGACGACTATTACCAGAATGCCCCGCTCCCGACCTGGCCCGGTTGGTACGTCGGCCATTTCCCTCACTGGTTCCACGCCGGGGCCGTCTTCTACACGCTCGCGATCGAGCTCGTGCTCTGCTTTATGATTTTTCTCCCGCGCAGATTTCGCATCGCATTTTTCCTCATCGTGCTGCCGTTCCAGACCAGCATCATCCTCACGGGAAATTACGCGTTTCTGAACTACATCGTCCTCTGCCTCGGCTTTCTCTTCCTCGACGACCGCTTCATCGAATGGATCGTTCCGCAGCGCATCCGCGCGCTCGTCGACCGCGAACACCCTCCGGCCGGGGCGCCTCCCACGCCTTCAGAATCCAGGCGCGCGGCCTGGCGCCACATCTTCCAGCCGGTGCGATGGACCTTCGCCGGAATCTGCCTCGCGTGGATCTTTTACGTCACCACGGCCGAGCTCGTGTGGAAGCTGGTTCCCGACGCGCCGCTGTTTACGACTCCTGTCGAGGCGCTTGAACCATTTCGCATCGCCAATTCATATGGTCTCTTCGAAGTGATGACCCACGCCCGCTACGAAATCGAATTCCAGGGCTCGACGGACGGCGGCAAAACGTGGGTCGCGTATCCCTTCCGCTACAAGCCGCAGGACCCCAGCGAGGCGCCCGGCATCTACGCACCCTATCAGCCGCGCTTCGAATGGAATCTCTGGTTCGCCTCTCTCGGCGCGTGGCCCCAATACCGCTGGGTCGTGTGGAGCGAAGAGCGCCTCCTCACCGGCTCGCCCGACGTCCTCGATCTCTTCGCGCGCAATCCATTCCCGGGCGCCAAGCCGCGGCAGGTCCGCGCGGTTATCTACCAATATTGGTTCACCGACATGAAAACGAAGCGCACCACGGGTATGTGGTGGCGCCGCGAGCTCCTCGGCGACTACGCTCCCACCCTCGAACGCGAGCCCGACGGCAAAATCGTCGTCCTCGACATCCCCACGGTAGAGCAGCTCCCGCAGTAGCGCCGGCGTCCCGCCGGCTCTGCCGTTCTGCCGAGCCACGCGGACGGCATGCGAGGGCGCCGGCGGAAACGTCCGCCGACCGGGTTGTGGAGGCGGAAGATTGTTCCGGTGGAAGCGTGGGCCCTTCAGGCCCGCGAAAAGATGCCCCAAGATCGGCGGCTTCAGCCGCGGCATGCGCCGTTCTCGATCCAGCAGGTATGCAACGCGGGGCTATTGCTTGTCGTAGATGCTCACGGTGCTTCTATCAAAGACTTCGGATTCGTCTGTCGGCATGCGGAATTCGGGGGACCACGACACGCCTTCGGATTCTTCTGTCAGCACACGGCCATCGGCGGACAACGTCCACTTAGCCTTCTGGTGAAACACCTCGCTACCGTCGGGCATTCGCCCAGTTACGTCGGCTATCAACGCTGATTTCTCCCAATAGGACTTGTCAACATTTCCTTTGCGTTCCATCCCCGCGACCACGAGAACGTGCTCCTTCCCGTCCGTGACATACGTGTGCGCCCACTCTTTGCCGTCGGTTGTATGGCGCATGGTGATGTTCGATCCAGAAACTGTGATGACGATCTTATCCGAAAAGCCTTTAATTTTCGGCTTGCTCTTCGCTACGTTGAGCACCCACGTGCCCGAGAAGTCAGGTGGCGCCGGATTCTGCGCGAATGTCGATCCAGCGGAAGCGACCACAAGAGTAAATGTCAGCAAAAACCGGCGCATGAATCCTCTCCTCATGTTAACCGGGATTGTAATACGCTCAGATCAAAGTGACGCTCGTTTTTTTGAAGGGGTCGGACTCGATCTCCGAAATAAACGCGCGCGAAGCGCACCTCCGTTGCGCTGTGTCATCCGCAGCGTGCGCGCCCATTGCGCCAGCCGCTAGAGACCCTTTGCTCGAATATCGACTCCGGCCGTAATCAGCCCCACATGCTCGATTCCCGCTCTCCGCATGATATCGATCGCGCGCGCCACCTCCTCGAACGCAACTTCTTCATCGCCTTTCACAAACGCCACTTTATCCGCGCGCTGCTTGAAAATATCGGAGAGCTTCGCGCCCAGCGAATCCCAGTCGCTCGGCTCCTCGTTGATCATGAGCGTCCCGCCCTGCAGCACCTGCACCACGATTGGGCCTTCGATTCTCGCTTGCGGCGGAGCGGGCTGCGGGACCTGCGTCGGCAATCCGGTGGTCCTGCTCGGCATCACCATGAAGATGATGATCAGCACCAGCAGCACATCAATCAGCGGAACAATATTCGGATCCGCAACCACTCCCTTGCTTTCGCCGACGGTCATTCCCACGGTGGCACACTCCTCCGCGAACGCGCCGCCGCGTGAATCGCGCATCGGAATTGGCCATCTCTCTCGCTTGTTCGCTTGGGAGTTTTGACACCTTCTCGCGGTGGTTTGTGCCTGACGGGCGTGCTCACAATCCGCCGTGGCAAGTCAAGCGTCCAAATCCGGAGCCGCGTTCTGCGCCAAATGCAGATGAGGAGGGATACTGCAACTCAAGACACATAAAACGGTCGCAGGCCCTCTGATTTCCCTGCTCTGACGTAAAATTGCATTGTCGTTGAAGTAATCTGCCAGGGGTGATTCGGAGTATCTCGTATGCGTGTCCTCAAAGTTTTTTGCGCTCTCATTTGCCTGTTCTCTCTGGCGCGACTCGCTACAATTATCCATGGGGCCTTTTCACCCGAAACGGGTTTGATCGTCGCAAGACCCGGCATCCCGGCTGCTATCTGGTCCCTCGTTATTGCCTTGGCGGCTGCACTTGAATTCTATGGGATTCACAAAAGGGCGTCATTCGCTTGGACGCTAGGCTGGGGCATTCTGGCCGCGACATTTTCGGAATTCCTGGTTCGTTCGGGGTCGGCCGCCCTGAAAGTCCCGGACGCTGACCATCCTTGGGTCGCGTTCGCCAGTGTCATGGTCGGAGGTTCGGTGGTTGCGCTCTATTGGGGCTCTTGGTGGAAGCACCAGAAGGGCTATTTCACATCGCAGTCCTTGCCAAGCCCAAAGGCGCGAACTAAGGAACTGGTTGCGGTGTTAGCCATCGCAACTTCGGCACTTGTCGCCATCGCACTGCTTGCGGCCCAAACGGCCAAATATCGGGAACCAGCCGATCCAGCCGTGAAGCAATTCCACGAACAGCTCGCCGCTGGACAATACGTCGCAATCTATGATGTGGCAGACGAGACCCTGCGCCGAACGACAAGCGAGTCCGATTTCGTGAATTTGTTGCAGTCCGTACACCAAAGGCTTGGAGACGCTCAGAACTTGAATCTAAGGTCGACAGTAATTTCGTGGCACGGCGGCGGAAGAATGTCGATAGGCGTGACCTACGATACGAAGTTTACGTACGGGACTGCGACCGAACAGTTCGTGTGGCAAGAGCAGAACAACCGCGTGGCCCTTGGCCGGTACCAGATCAAATCGACGATTCTTCCCTCGAAATGAGAACATAGGCGTTTCAATTGGGCTAACTGCTGGTCAAGCAGCTAGCCGACCCTTTCGCCCCAGCCACCTTTGCCACGCGCCCTAAATTCCGTTAGCCTGTTTGTGGCTCTGCTACCGGCACACGTCGATGAAAAAACTCCGCAAATTCCAAACCGCACCCGAGCCCCGAGAGGAACACGTCAAGCCCGCTGACGTCCTCGCGCATCTCGCGAGCCTCTCGAAGGCCGCTAGCATTCGCGAAATCGCGCACGGCATGGGACTCAAGCATCTCGGCCGCCGCTTTCTCCCGCGGGTTATCCGCAAGCTCACGAAGAGCGGCGAAATCGAAGAGACCTACGGTGGCCGCTACAAGCTGTCCGATCAAAAAACAAATCAAAAGCCAAATCAGAAACCGAATCCGAAACAGCAGCGGCCGCCAAGCTCCTCCGCTGCATCCGCGCGTGCGTCCGAAGCTCCGCCGGAGCGGGCAACTGCGACCGACGCGCCGTCTGCCGCCGCAGCCTCGCGCCGCGCCCGCGATCCCAATCTCATCTCCGGCCGCATCATCGCGCATCGCGATGGCTATGCGTTTCTCGTGCCCGATCGTCCTATCCTCGGCGTCGACGGCGACCTCTTCATCGGCCGCGACAGCCTCGGCGACGCCATGCACGGCGACCGCGTTCTTGGCCGCATCGTCAGCCGCCGCCCCGATGGACGCGCCGAAGGCCGCGTCGTGCAGATCGTCACGCGCGAGCATCCGACCGTCGTCGGCCTCTTCCGCTACGGCCCGCACGGCAATCACGTCCTGCCGTACGACGTGCGCCTCCAGCACGAAGTCCTGATTCCGCCGGGCGACGAACTCACTCCCGAACTCCGCGCGAAACTCGGCTCCGAGGCGCAGCAGCCGCCCGCCAATCGCCGCCTGCGCCTTCCCGAACTCGATGGCGCGGTCGTCAACGCCGAAATCACGCGCTTCCCGCGCAGCGGCCTCGCGCCCATGGGCCGCGTGATCGAAATTCTCGGCCGCCCCGGCGATATCGGCGTCGACGTCGAGATCATCATCCGCAAGCATCATCTGCCGCATGAATTCCCGGAAGAAGTCCTCGCTGCAGCGAAAGCTACGCCTCCGCAGGTCGCCGAAAACGATCTCCGCGCCCGTCGCGATTTCCGCGATCTCCCGATCGTCACCATCGATGGTGAAACGGCGCGTGATTTCGACGATGCCGTCCTCGTCCGCCCGCTACCCGGCGGAAATTACGAATTGCAGGTGCACATCGCCGACGTCGCGCACTACGTCGCGCGCAATTCCGCAATCGATCATGAGGCGCGCCTCCGCGGCACCTCCGTCTATTTCCCGAATCGCGCCGTGCCGATGCTTCCCGAGGAGCTTTCCAACGGCATCTGCTCGCTCAATCCCAAGGTCGATCGCCTCGTGATGAGCGTCATCATGCAAATGGACTCGGCCGGCAGGATGACCACCGCCGATTTCACGCCCGGCGTGATCCGTTCCGCCGAGCGCATGACGTATACCAACGTCAACAAGGTGATCGAGGGCGATCCCGAGATGACCGCCCGCTACGCCCCACTCGCTGAAAATTTCCAGCGCATGAAAGGACTCGCGCTCCTGCTCAACGCGCGCCGCCGCGAGCGCGGCTCGATCGACTTCGATCTCCCCGAGCCCGTGATCGAATTCGACGAGGCCGGCACGATGACCAGCATCCTTCGCAGCGAACGCAACATCGCGCACCGCCTCATCGAGGAATTCATGCTCGCGGCCAATGAAGCCGTCGCACAATATCTCGAAAAGCGGGGCGTCGCCTCGCTCCATCGCGTGCACGAAAAGCCCGATCCCAAGAAAGTTCTCGAATTCGAGGAACTCGCGCAGGCCTTCGGCTACTCGCTGGGCGTCGAAGATCTCACCGAGCGCCGCATCACGGTTCGCCACGGCAGCGTAAAGCCATTGGCGCGCGTCGGCGGTGGCCGTGGACGCATGCGTCCCATGCATGTCGATCTCCCCGGTGCCGACGAAGTCGACATCCGCCCGCAGCACTACCAGCGCCTCACCGAAAAAATCGCAGGCAAGCCCGAAGAGCGCATCCTCTCCTACCTCATGCTGCGCTCGCTCAAGCAAGCGCGTTACGCGGCCGATCCGCTAGGCCACTTCGCGCTCGCCGCGCAGGAGTACACGCACTTTACATCGCCGATCCGGCGCTACCCGGACCTGATCGTCCATCGCGCATTGAAATGGGCGCTCGACAATCCCGACGCGGTCGCGCTGCGCGCGCCGCGCCCGGAACCGCCACGCAAATCAAGCGCGCGCAGCAGCGAGCCGCAGTCGATGGCGACTCTCGGTCCCTACCGTCGCATCGAGCTCGAGGAAATCGCTTCCGAAAGCTCGGAGGCCGAACGCGGCGCCGACCTCGCCGAGCGCGAGCTGATCGACTGGAAAAAAGCGCAGTTCATGGAAAGCCATCTCGGCGAGGAGTACGACGGCCTGGTCATTTCCGTGCAGAAGTTCGGCTTCTTCGTCGAGCTCACCGAAATCTTCGTAGAAGGCTTGGTGAGCATCGACCGCCTCGAGGAATCCACCGGCATGCGCTGCCAGTTTCGCGAGCGCGATCACGTAATCGTCGCCGAACCCAATCGCGGCTCGCGCACCAGAGGCACGTCGAAAGGCGCCGCGAAGCTGGCTTTCCGCCTGGGCGATAAGGTCCACGTGCGCGCCGAGCGCATCGACCCATTCCGCCATCGCGTGGAATTCGCGCTGGTCTAATTCGATTCGCGTTCGGTAGCGCGGCGTCTCGCCGGCTCTTTAGGGTTTAAACGTAGCGCCGGGTTCTTTAGCCCGGAGGTGTTCGACGCTCTTCTTCATCTCTATCAGGGGACAAAAATGAAACCAGCCATTGGCTTTATCGGCCTCGGCCTGATGGGCAAACCCATGGCGCAGAATCTTCTCCGCGCCGGTTTCCCACTCACCGTCTGGAATCGCACAAAATCCAAAGCGGACGACCTCGTCCGCGCTGGCGCAAAATTCGCCGTGAATTCGCGCGAGGTCGCCGCGCAGTCGGACGTCCTCATCACCATCGTCAGCGATCCACCGGCGCTCGAAGAAGTTCTCTTCGGTTCTGGCGCACTCGAAGCCCTGCGTAAAGGAACGATCCTGATCGACTCCAGCACCGTTTCGCCAGACACGGCGCGCCGCGTGGCCGCAACCTGCGCCGAACGGGGCATCGATTTCCTCGACGCGCCCGTCACGGGCGGCACCTGGGGCGCCGAAAAAGGCGAACTCGTCTTCATGGTCGGCGGCGATGCAAAAGTCCTCGACCGCGCGAGGCCGGTCCTCGAAGCAATGGGCAAAAGATTTTTCCTGCTCGGCCCAAACGGCGCAGGTCAAACCGTAAAACTCGGAATGAATCTTCTGCTAGCGCTCGAAATTGACGCGTGGGCCGAATCTCTGGCCCTCGTTACGAAGGCAGGCGTGCCCGCCGAGCGCCTCATCGAAGTGATGCAATCGAGCATGGGCCACGCGCGCCTGCTCGACGTGAAAACTCCGCTGATGCTCAAGGGTGAATACCCCGCAAGCTTCCCGCTCCGCCTCATGCACAAAGACCTGCGCCTCGCCCTCGATCTGGCGCGCGAGCACGGCACGAGGCTGCCCGCTGCCGAAGCGGCGTACGCCACCTACACCGCCGTGAAAGACGCCTCGCACGACGATCCCGATTTCGCCGCCGTCGCCCGTTTCTGGAAAGAGTGACGCGAGAAATTGCGGAAATTTCCGCCTCGCATCGCGCGAATTTTCTGCTCCGACTGAAGCATGAACCACCCTCTCGTCGGGAGGTTAATAGGAGCCCAAATGGCGGGAATTGGCAGCTTTTGGCCTTTTTCTGCGCCAGAGCGAATTCGCCGAGCCAAGATCGCCGTCCGTTGCGCCAGCCCAGAAACGGAAATTGTCCGCATAACAGCACAGAATGTATACATAGATTGAAACGTAACGTTCGTCCTGGACCGTCAGCTGGCGCCAGCCTTCCCTTGGCCTGCTGCGGTCGAGCCCTCCCCAAATTAGGTCACAACATACTTGTTGACATGAATTTGTGCGTGTGCTAAATGAGCGCCATCAAATTTCTCTTTTCACAAGCTCTTTAAGGTTTGATTGTGGTTTGGGGTTGGGGAATGCGGCGCGCGAGCCTCTCGCGCGTACTTTGGATGCAAAAACTAACGGGATGTTTTTCGGGGGTGGGACCATGAATGCAAGCTCGAAGCTCCGATTTGTGTTTTCGCTGTTCGCTTGTGCCGTTTTGCTGTTTAGCTGCACCGCCGTGCTCCATGCGCAGACCTCAAACACGGGCGCTCTGGCCGGAACGGTCACCGACCCGTCGGGCGGCGTGATCGTCGGCGCCACGGTAACGGTCACGAATCTTGCGACCGGGCAGACTGCGCACGGCAACGACGAGCTCCAGCGGCGCGTACCAGATTTCTCTTTTGCCGCCGGGCAACTACTCGGTTCGTTTCGACGCGAAAGGATTCAAGTCCCTCGACGTCCCATCCATTACGGTGAACGTTACCGAGACTCCCGAGCTGGATCGCAAGCTCGAGGTCGGCAGTTCGAGTGAGAAAGTCACGGTGGAAGCAACCACCGAAACGATCCAGACGCAGAACGCCACCAACGGCACCATCGTCGGCTCGCAGGAAATCCAGAATCTCCCGTTGGTCACGCGCAACTACACGCAGATCGTCGACCTCTCTCCTGGCGTGGTCACCAACGTTTCCAACGCCTCCGCCATGGGCAACGGCACCCAGGACGTGAGCGCCAACGGTCAGGGAGGCATCTCCAACAGCTATTCGATGGACGGCGCGAACATCACCCAATACACCAGCGGTGGTGCGGCGCAGCTCGGCAGCATGCCGGGCATCGCGATTCCCAACCCCGACACCATTCAGGAATTCAAGGTGCAGACCTCGCAATACGACGCGGGATACGGCCGCAACGCCGGCGCCAACGTCGAAGTCATCACCAAGGGCGGGTCCAACAACTTCCATGGCGACGTCTTCGAGTTCAACCGCAACAACATGTTTAACGCGAATGATTTCTTCTACAAATTCTCGGAGACCCGCAATCATCAGGCAAACAGGCCGCAGATCCTGAAGCAGAACACGTTTGGAGGCACGCTCGGCGGTCCGATCAAGAAGGACAAGATCTTCTTCTTCGGCTCCTACCAGGGCTTCCGGCAGCTCAATGGAATTGCCACCAACGGATTTGCCACTGGCTACGAGCCCACCGCGCATTTGATGCCTTGGAACGACTACGACTTCGCGACTCGATGGCTGCGCCTGCACCGACATCCGTTGCACGAACAACCTTGCGGCGATACAAGCTGTACTTGGGCAGCGTATTTGGTCCGGGGAGCGCGGTCTGCCCGGCTTCTCCCAACGGATTTGGTGTCCCAGCCGCAGGAAACTGCAACACCGGCTGGGCGGATGGCGTGACGGTTGCCAAGACGGATCGAATATCTCCAACACCGCCGTCGCTCTCCTTCAGTCAAAGGGTCCTTTCAAGACCGGCTACAACCAGGGCGGCTATTGGATCGCCGCCGCGCCTAAGCGGCTGCCAGTTGGCAGTTCCCGGCCTGCCTATCTTCGGGCTGCCAGACGGCCATCTCCCTGCCCACGCGCGCCAACGAAAATCAGTACATGGCCAATAGCGATTGGAATCTAACACCCAGGAATACACTCCAGGAGCGCTACTTGTACCAGTCCGATCCCGAGGTTCAGAGCTTCGATTGCCTGATTCGGCAATTGCAATCCCAGGCTCGCCGTCGGATAATACCTATATCAGCCACACTGCCACGCTGCGGCTCACTTCCACGATCACAAACAGCCTGATCAATGAGGCGCGCATTCACGTTCCAGCGGAACTGCGAGGACGCCATCGATCCGAATCCCTTGTTGGCCTGCAATCTGGCGAATGGCGGCTCGATCATTCCGCTGAACAACAACGGACAGCCCTGCTCCGCGAACGTGAAGCTATCCAATTGCGGACTTCGGAATCGTACCGACTATTGATGTCCTCGGTCTCTATTCACCGTCCTGGAAGCTGGACCCAGGGCGGAAACTTCGCGGGCACTGGCGCAGAATCTCGACAACGAGTGGCAGGTGGCGGACCAGGTTTCCTGGAACCATGGCATCCATACCCTCCGCTTGGGCTTTGACGCTCGAGTGGGACGGGTACAACAACACGACTCCCGCCAGCGGCCGCGGCGAGGTGCTTTTCGACAACGTCGCGGACTTCCTCACCAGCAGCTCGGGACCCGCAATCGATGGCGACCCCGGCAGACGGACTCCCCCACGGCGGAACTCCAATACGCAGGTTGCGGCTTCCTCGGCTTGGGCATGCCCTAACTGCTGCGGGGGGCGCCGTTCCCATCGCGTTGAGAGGATTGCTGACCCACTACAACCGCATCGGCGCGTACGACTGGTTCGTTCAGGACGACATCAAGGTGAACAGCAAGCTCACGGTCAACGTCGGCCTGCGCTGGGAATACGATGGTTGGCCGTCCGACAAGAGTGGACAGTTCACGAACATTTGGACCAGCCAGTTGGCCCTGCGATGAACACCGGCTCTTTCTTCCTGAATAACGCAGCCACGACCAGCCTGTCCAACTGCGCCCGGCGACTGGCACCAGTGCTTCCGCTCGGCACGCTCGATGGGTTCGTCGTCCCGAAGAACTATGACAAAGCAGCGGGGCTCACTGGCCCCTGCGGAGCGACGGGAGTCAAGGTGAACAGCAACAACTCGCTATTCTCCGGCTCGCCGCTCAAGAACTTCATGCCGCGCATCGGTGTGGCTTGGCAACCTTTCGGAAACAAACTCGTCGTCCGTGCCGGATACGGTTGGTTTTATGACCGGGCTGGCAGTATCTATCTGGTGGACAATCTGCTAAATCTGCCTCCGTACGGCGGGACCGATCAACGGAACGTCAATCACCAATCTGGAGAACACGCTCCATAGCTCCTTTCCAGTCCGTCGCGGGCATTCCGCTTGGCTGGACCCCGCGGTATTTCGCTGGGTGTGCGTCAAGCGCTCCCGGTGCTTGTGCGGGCGCAGTATAACCTCAACGCTTACAATTCTTTTGGCGCTTTGAACTACTCCGCTCTCGGCATTCACAGCCAACTCCAACCAGATGTCCCATCGGCTTCCGCTCACGCAGGAGTATAATTTGGACCTTCAATATGCTCTCGGGCACGGATGGGTCGCCGATATCGGGTACGTGGGCTCGCACAGCATCCACGTATTGAGCCAGGGATCACCCACGAACGCTGCGCATCTCGTCGGCAGCTCCGCCTCCTTCCTCTGCGGCGGAGTTACCGGTGATTGCAATCCACAGGATTTGGCGATGCTCAAAAATCCCAACTTCCCCGGTGGGAATCCCATTCCGTTCAACGATCCGGCAAACGCCACGCCCGTTACGATCAACACAACGCAGAACACGCCAGCCCGCGTGAGTTACCTCGGCTATACCGCGGGTGCGTTGACAACGACCAACACCGTGGGAGACGCCCACTACAACAGCCTGCAAGCTCAACTTCGGCACAACTTCTCCAATGGCATACTGTTGCAGGCCTCCTACACTTGGAGCAGGAACATTACGAACGTCAATAGTGCTGACCCGGGCTTGCTGGACGTCGGCCAAACGGATTTCGGCACATCTGGCAGCAACAACCCTCTCGATTTCGCGCAGCAGTACGGACCGTACTCCGGCGAGCGTTCGCAGCGGCTCATTCTGAGCTATAGCTACGATCTGCCGTGGAAATCGACGGAGGGATTCAGCGGCAAGGTCCTCAGCGGATGGACCGTTTCCGGCGTCACCACTCTTCAGAACGGCCAGCCTTTCACGGTCACGGACGCGCGGCGGCGGATCGATCTATGGGGGCGCGAGCAGAGCGCTCTTGTCTGCAGCAATTACCGGAAAGTGCGGCTCCAACGGTGTATGCCAACTCGAGTGATTCCGGTAGCCACGCTCCGGCAGCACCACGGCGCGCGTGCTGTCCGATCTCCCAGGCAGTGCAACCTACAACGCAGCGACCGGGGGCTGGATCAATCACAAGCGCTTTCACGCCGTTCTCCAGCGTCACTGCTAGCTCTCCGTACTGTATCGGGGGAGTCGCCAATCGCAACCGGCAGTGCCACCGCGACCTGCGGAGCAACTCCCTTCTTCCGCTGCGCTAACTACGAAGTCGCTGGCACTGGTTAGGGCAACTCTCCGATCGGGATCATAACCGGCCCAGGGCAATGGAACTGGGACATGTCCTTGCAGAAGAATACGAAGATCACGGAGTGGGGGACGCTGCAATTCCGGGCGGAGTTCTACAACGTCTGGAATCACCCGCAGTTTAATAATCCGGTTTCAACGGCGTATACTGCTACGCCCGGTTCGACCTTCGGCCAAATCAACTCGACCTACGTCGCGCCTCGCGTGATTCAGTTCGGCTTGAAGTTCCTGTTCTAGCGTTCGAAGTCGTCTGCGGCCCCGTTCTCCCCGGTCCCACCCCGGGAGGAACGGGGCCTTTTTTTTGCGCGCACTTGGTGCACGGCAGTCGCGAGTGCCAGGGCCGCAGCCCCGTCCTAAAACTGTCCTTGAGTACACTTGATGCGCGCGCATCGATCTGTCAGTGTGGTCGAAGCGGCGAAAGTCGCTCGCCCTCTGGACGAGGGCCAAGCGCTCTTTGAAAATTTGAGAACGACGCGCGATCCAAGGGTTTTGATTTATGTAGCTCACCCCGCCGGCCCGGGGGCGAGGCTCTTCGGCCCGGTGGAAGCGTGGGGCTTTCAGCCCCTCGAAAAGATGCGAGCGTAGCGAGCCCACCAATGCGCAGATTCACCCGCAGCATGTTTTCGAGCTCTTGCCCGCGAGCCACAAACTACAACTGACGCACTGCGCTCACTGCTCATCAATCACGGCAAAAATCACGCTTTTCTAATCGACATTTGGCGATTAGAAACGTCTGCAACTCGCTGTAAACACACGACAGCACCCACTTCTAATCGACACGGTGTGGGCAGGTCTCGCGCGGGGCCTAAGGCTGGCGAAGTGACGCCTGAATACGCTGCAAACGCACTCAGCAATGCCGAGCTACTTGAGTCGACAGTTACAAGCGCGAGCGCGTGGCTCGGAGATAGTCGCGCAATGCGGAGACGTTGGGGCCGTAGGATCCCACGCGGCCGGCATCCACGGGCAGCCCGAGGCGCTCGGCCTGTTCGATGCTCAGGCCGGCGTCATCGAGTTCAGCGAGGCTGTAGCCTTCCGTGGGCACAAGGCGATTGGGTCGCGACCGATCCACCGGGCGCGGCGGACGGCGCATGTGCCATCGCTTTCCAACGATATCGAAGAAGTCGTCCCAATCTCGACGATTCCACATGGCGCCCTCCTTCTTTCTATGAACTACGCTCTAACCCATGCAATCGGATGCCCAATGGAACGCCGACAGGCATTGGATGCACGACCTGTCGTTTGGGTAGCTTTTTTCTTGGCCGCCTACCCTCCTGCCTCTCCGCGAGCACGAGTGATGCAGATAATAACCCCGAGAGCTGTGGAAAGTTCCGCCGCAAGGCGTTTTGTATCGAGTGAGTTATCGTGCTTTACGCACGGTCCTGGACGTACCGGGAGCGATGCGCGGCGGCTACACGTCGATCTACGCGGCTGTTATACTGGCTCGACGCGCGGCAGTTAACCGGCCGATCGGATGAGCCGCGGAAAACTGGCATGAGCAAACCCGTCATCGTGGTCCATTATCACGAACTGTGGCTGAAGGGCCGCAATCGGCACTTCTTTCTTGGCAAGCTTTTCGTCGCGCTGCGGCAGAGCCTGCAAGGAATTGCGGTCGAGCGAATCGAGCAGCCGGGCGACCGCTTCCTGGTGCGTCTCGGTGACGGTGCCGCTCTCGAAGAGGCGATCGGGCGAATCCAGCGGGTATTTGGCGTCGCCAACTATGCGGTGGCGCGGCCCGTCGAGCGGACGATGGAAGCGCTATGCCGCGAGGCGTGGGAAGAAATGGCGCCGCTGCGGTTCGCGAACTTTGCCGTGCGCGCGAAGCGCAGCGACAAGGAATTTCCGCATTCTACGATGGAAATCGAAGCTGCCGTCGGGCGCCACCTGTTGGAAAAGCTGCGCGCCGAGGGGCGCGACGTCCGCGTCCGCTTGAAAGATCCCGAGATCACCTGCCACATCGAAATCACGCCCGGGCCGCTGCTGGTCTACGCGCGCAAAATTTCCGGGCCGGGCGGCCTGCCGGCCAATACCGCGGGCCGCATCACCTGCCTGCTTTCGGGCGGCTACGATTCGGCGGTCGCCGCGTACCACATGATGAAGCGCGGAGCGCATCTGAGTTTCGTTCATTTTTATGGCACGGGCGCGCAGCCGGGCGAATCATCGCTGCACGTGGCGAGCGCGCTGGCGCGAACGCTCGTGCCGTACCAATTTCGCGCCAAGCTCTATCGCGTGCCGTTTGAGGCGATCCAGCGCGAGATCGTCCGGTACGCGCCGGAAAACATGCGCGTGCTGCTCTACCGGCGCATGATGCTGCGGATTTCGGAGCTGATCGCGCGGCGAAACCGGTCGCTCGCGCTCGTCACCGGGGACAGCCTGGGGCAGGTTGCCTCGCAGACGCTGCGCAATCTCGTGGCTGTGGACGCGGCCGCGCGCATGCCGGTGTTTCGCCCGCTGATCGGCATGGACAAGATCGAGATTCTGGCGACGGCGCGGCAGATCGGCACGTACGATATTTCGTCCGAGCCATTCCACGATTGCTGCCCGGTGTTCTTGCCGCGCAATCCGGCGCTTTCCGCGCGGGCCGAGGAATTGGACGAAGCCGAAGCGAAGCTCGATATGCCGGCGCTGATCACGATGGGCGTTCGAGGGGCAACGCTCGAGAAGCTCAGCTACGTAGGCGGGCGAGTCGAATCCGCGGAGCCGGTTCCGCTCGTTCCCGGCAGGCACGAAAAGCAGCACACCGCCATTGCATGAAGTTCCGCGAACAAATGCAGTTCTGGCAACGCGCGGCAGAGGCCGCGCTTTCGCGCTTACAATACCAAGCAAGAAAATAGGAGCGAAGAGAAACTACCGGTCGCGGCCGTAACCGCCGCCTCCGCCGCCGCGTCCGCCACGGCCGCCGCCACCTCCTCCGCCATGACCTCCGCGGCCGCCACCGCCTCCGCCGTGGCCACCGCGGCCGCCACCACCACCGCCTCCGCCTTCGCGCTGCGGACGTGCTTCGTTGACGACGAGCGCGCGGCCGAGAAATTCCCGCCCGTTGAGAGCTGCGATGACCTTTTCGGCTTCAGCATCGTCCCGAATCTCGGCGAATCCGAAACCGCGAGGTTGGCCCGTGAACCGATCGCGAAGCAGCGTGAGAGAATCCGGCTGCACGCCCGCTTCCGCAAATAATGCCGCTACGTCTTCTTCAGTGGCCTTGAACGAAAGATTGCCCACGTACAGTTTCTTCACCGTCCATCTCCCTGTGCCGCCGCCTTTGTGCGGGTGGCACGTCTTGCGAGGCTGGAAGAAGCAGGATCGAGGCCGCGAGCAGTCAGCGATGCGCCGGCCACTCGGGCTGAAGCGAGCGCCCCAGCAACTCAGGGAAGCATCTTGCTGCAAGTTAACATTACAGTCAACTACGAGGATTAGGACCGAAACGTGGGGAAGCTGGCTTTGCGCGGGCGACGCTATTCAAGCTGCCGCTAGGTCCGATAGCTGGCGTTGATGTGAATGTATTCCTTGGTGAGATCGCAGGTCCAGATGCGGGCGATGCCGGAGCCCGCGTGCAGGTCAACCACGATGGGGACGAATTTATCGAGCATCTTTTCGTGCGCGGTGATTTCGTTGAAGGGATATTCGCGGCCTCCGCGGCAAACCTCGATGCCGGCAACCGAAATGTCGACGAGCTCGAAATTGAACTTCACGCCGGAGCGGCCGGCGGCGGCGAGAATGCGGCCCCAGTTGGGGTCGGCGCCGGCGAAAGCTGTTTTCACGAGCGGTGAATTCGCGATCGTGCGCGCGATCTGATCGGCGGCGCGGTCGGTAGAGGCGCCGCGGACCTCGATCTCGATCACGCGCTGCGCGCCCTCGCCGTCTTCGACGATCGCCAGCGCGAGAGATTTGCAGACGCTTTCGAGCGCGGCGGAAAAAGCCGCGAAATCGGTGCTGCTTGCGTTTGTGATTTTTCTTGCGCCGGACTCGCCGTTTGCTAGCACCGCGACCGTGTCGTTCGTCGAGGTGTCGCCATCAACGGTGATCGAATTGAAGGTGCGGCCTACGGCGGCTTTCAGCGCGCGCGAGAGCAGCGGCGGCGGGATCGCCGCGTCGGTGGCGATGAAGGCGAGCATCGTGGCCATGTGCGGTTCGATCATCCCGGAACCCTTCGCGCAGCCGAGAAGGCGAACTTGCTTGCCGCCAATGCGGACTTTTTCCGCCGCCCATTTCGGGCGCGTGTCCGTGGTCATGATGGCGCTCGCGAAATCCTTGAATGTGGCCGCGTGCGAGTTGCGCGTGCGCACGAGCCCGGGCACCGCATCGAGGATTCGGTCCACTTTCAGGGGCGCGCCGATCACACCCGTGGAACAGACGAGAATCTGCGCGGGATCGACGCCATCCAGTTCGTCGGCGAGCTTTTGCGCCATCGCGATCGACGCCGGATAGCCGTCGACGCGCGTGCAGCAATTGGCGTTGCCCGAGTTCACGATGATGCCGCGCGCCCAGCCCCGCGATTTGCGGAGATGTTCGCGCGATGCGACGACCGGAGCGGCGACCACCTGATTCGTCGTAAAGACGGCTGCGGCCGCGGCCGGGACGTCGCTGATAAGGATGCCGAGATCGAGGCGCGTTTTCTTCAGGCCGCAGTGCGTGGCGGCATATTTGAAGCCGCGCGGCACATTCGAGGTGGAGAGATTGGGATTCATAGCGGGCGTGGCCTCACGAATCCTTCTCGATCTTGGCGAGGCGCGCGTTGAAGTCGTCGAGCGCGGCCCGCACGGCTTTCGGCGCAGTGCCGCCGGGGACGGCCCGCCGGTCAAGCGAGGCTTCGAGCGTCAGTGCTGCGGCGAAATCGGCGCCAAAGGCCGGCGAAAACTCTTTCAGCCGTGCTACGGGCAATTCGCGAATCGATTTGCCGTCGTGCTCAGCCGCGCGGAGAACTTTTCCAACAATTTCGTGGGCTTCGCGGAAGGGAACTCCCTTCGCCACGAGATAGTCGGCCAGTTCGGTGGCGACGAGCCCCGGATCCCGCGCGGCCTCGCGCAGGCGAGCCTCGCGGAAACGTGTCGCCGCCAGCGTGGCTGCGGCGATCCGCACCGTGGCGAGCGCCTGATCGTGCGCCGCGAAGGCCGGCTCCTTGTCCTCCTGCAGATCGCGCTGGTAGCTCGACGGCAGGCCCTTGCACGTTGTCAGAAGCGCGAGCAGCGCGCCGTACATGCGTCCCGTCTTGCCGCGGATCAACTCCCAGGCGTCGGGATTTTTCTTCTGCGGCATGAGGCTGCTGCCGGTTGAATATTCGTCCGGCAATTCGATGAATCCGAATTCGGGCGACGCGAAGAGAATCATGTCCTCGGAGAGGCGCGAGAGGTGCATCGCGAGGGTGGCGAGCGCGAAGAGAAATTCGAGCGCGAAATCGCGGTCGCTTACTGCGTCGAGGCTATTGGCGGTGATCCGCGAAAAGCCGAGATCGCGCGCCAGGGCCGTGCGATCGAGAGGGAACGCGCAGCCCGCGAGCGCGCCGGAGCCAAGCGGGCAAACGTCGGCGCGGGATGCGGCAGACGTGAGCCGCTCGGCGTCGCGCGCAAAAGCCTCGCCGTGCGCGAGGAGCCAGTGCGAAAGCAGCAGCGGCTGCGCGTGTTGCATGTGCGTGGTGCCGGGCATCGGCGTGCCGAGATTGCGCGCGGCCTGCTCGCCAATGGCGTGGAGCAAAGAAGCGACCGCGCCACGAATTTCGCGGGCCGCGTCGCGTGCGTACATCCTGAATTCCGTGGCGACCATTTCGTTGCGGCTGCGGCCTGTATGCAACTTGGCGCCGAGCGGGCCGAGTTTTTCGATCAGCGCGGTCTCAGCGAAATGGTGAACGTCTTCCGCCTTCGACGCATCGAGCCACGCGGCATCCGTTTTCGCCCGAGCTTCGATTTCGTCGAGCGCCTTTACGAGCCGCTCGAATTCCTCGCGCGTCAAAATCCCTGCCGCGGTGATGGCGCGCGCCCACGCGCGGTCGAGCGCCAGCTCCTGCGGCAAGAGCCGGCGATCGAATTGCCACGAACGCTCGAACTCGTAGAACGACGCGTCGGGCGGGCGGTCGAAGCGCCCGCCCCACATCTTTGAGCCTTCCGGTTGGGTCATCGAACGGCGGCCTCGAGCGGCACCGTGATGGGAAGCGCGAAGAGGTTGATGAAGCCTTCGGCGTCCTTCGGGTTGTAGCCGGCCATGCTGAAGCTCGCTAGGCCCGGGCGGTAGAGCGAATAGGGCGACTTGCGCGACGCGGTGTTCACGTTGCCCTTGAAGAGCGAGAGCGTGACGGAGCCGGTGACGCGCTTTTGCGAATTCGTGAAAAACGCGTCGAGCGACTCGCGCAGCGGCGTGAACCACATGCCGTAATAGACCATCTCGGCGTAGCGGAGCGAGAGAATCTGCTGGTAGTGCGCCGTTTCGCGGTCGAGGCAGAGCGATTCGAGTTCGCGATGCGCGTTGACGAGCAAGGTGCCGCCGGGCGTTTCATAAGCGCCACGCGACTTCATGCCGACCAGGCGGTTCTCGACGATGTCCATCCGGCCGACGCCATTGGCCGCCGCGATTCCGTTCAGCTCCTCGAGCAGAGTGAGCGGATCGAGCTTTTTTCCGTTCACGGAGACCGGCGTGCCTTCCTCGAATCCGATCTCGACACTAGTGGGCGTGTCGGGCGCGTTTGCGGGGGAAACGATCCACTGCCACATCGACTCCTCGGGCGCGTTGGCGGGATCCTCGAGAACGCCGCCCTCGTGGCTCAGGTGCCAGATGTTGCGGTCGCGGCTGTAGATATTCTTGGTGGTCTGCTCGACCGTCACGTTGTGCGATTTCGCGTACGCAATGGCTTCCTCGCGCGACGAGATGCTCCATTCGCGCCACGGCGCGATGATCGAAAGCTCTGGCGCGAGCGCCTTGGCCGCCAGCTCGAAGCGAACCTGATCGTTGCCCTTGCCCGTGCAGCCGTGCGCCAGCGCATCCGCGCCGACCTTCTTCGCAATTTCGACCTGCCGCTTTGCGAGCAACGGTCGCGCGAACGAGGTGCCCGAGCAGATATTTGTGCTCGTAGACCGCTCCCGCTCGCAGCGTGGGCCAGATATAGCCGGTGATGAACTCCTCGCGCAGGTCTTCGATGAAGGCCTGGCTGGCGCCGGTGGCGACCGCTTTTTTATACGCGGCTTGCAGATCTTCGCGCTGGCCGAGGTCGCCAATCATGGCGATCACCTCGCAGCCGCCGTAGTGTTCCTTGAGCCACGGAATGATGATGGAGGTATCGAGCCCCCCGGAATAGGCGAGAACAACTTTCTTCGGCAATGAAATTCTCCTTGTGTATCCTTAAGAGTTGACCAGCGAGTGCAGGACCGCCTTCTGTACGTGGAGGCGATTTTCAGCCTGGTCGTAAATGATGGAGCGAGGCGAATCGATCACGCCTTCGGTGACTTCAAGCCCGCGATGCGCGGGCAGGCAGTGCAGGAAGACGGCGTCGGGCAAGGCCCGCGCGAAGAGCGTCTCGTTCACCTGGTAGCGCGCGAAGATCTTTTCGCGTTTCTTGGCTTCCGCTTCCTGGCCCATGCTGGCCCATACGTCGGTGTAAACCGCTTGCGCGCCTGAAACCGCATCTTCGGGCGAGCGCATCACTTCGATTTTGCCGCGAGTCTCTCGGGCTACGCGTTTCGATTCGGCGACGACTGCGGCATCCGGCTCGTAGCCCTTGGGTGTTGCCACGCGAACGTGAGCCCCGCAGCGCGCGCCGATATTCATCAGCGAGTGGCACATGTTGTTGCCGTCGCCCACATAGGCGAGCACCAACCCGCGAAGATCGCCGTAGCGTTCCTGAAGCGTGAAGAAATCGGCGAGCGCCTGGCAGGGATGAAATTTGTCCGAGAGCGCGTTGATCACGGGAATGTTGGCGTTGGCCGCGAGCTCGTCGAGCGATTCCTGCGCGAAAACGCGCGCCACGATGCCTTGCACCCAGCGCTCGAGATTTTTCGCGATGTCGCGAATCGGCTCGCGCTCGGACATCTTCGCGCCCGTGTGATCGAGGAAAATCGACGAGCCGCCGAGGTTGGCGATGCCCGTCTCGAAGGTCACGCGCGTGCGCAGCGAGGGCTTTTCGAAAATCAGCACGAACACCTGGCCCGCCAGAGACGTGCGATAGCGTTCCGGATGCGCTTTCATCTCGGCGGCCAAGCCGAAGAAATCGCGCAGCTGCGCCGGGCTGAATTCGGTGCCCGTCAGCAGGTCTTTTTTGAGTGAAAGCGGCGTGATCACGGTGTCCATGTGTTTACCTCGTCGCGGCCACGGCGACCGGCTCCGGATGCTTTTCCGCTGCTGGAGCGGGGGCGGGCCACGGTTTCGCGGATTTGGCCGCGCGCGCCAGCACGGCTTCAAATTTCTTGAGGAATTCGGCTACGTCGCGCGCTCGCAGAATGAAGGGCGGGAGCAGCCGCAGGATGTGCTCGTGCGTGCAATTGATCAGCAGGCCGCTCTCGAGCGCTTCGGTGACGAACGGCGCGCCTTCCACCGAAAGATCGACGCCCTGAATCAGGCCCTCGCCGCGCAGTTCGCGGATGAATTCGAACCGCGACGCGAGCTTTTCGAGGCCCGCGCGAAGCTGGGCGCCGCGTTCGCGAACGTTGGCGAAAAGATCGTCGTCTTCCACGACCGTGAGGAATTCGAGCGCGGTGGCGCAGACCAGCGGGCCGCCGCCGAAAGTCGTCCCATGCAATCCGGGATGGAAGGCCGAGGCGAAGCGTTCGTTGGCGATCAACGCGCCAAGCGGAAGGCCGCCCGCCAGCGGTTTCGCCACCGTCACGATGTCCGGCAGCTCTTCGAATTTCTGGTAAGCAAACTTGCGGCCGGTGCGGCCGAGGCCGCTCTGGATTTCGTCCGCGATCAGCGCGGCGTCGTGGTCGAAGGTGAGCTGGCGCGCGCGCTGCCAGAAGGCTTCGGACACTTCGTAAATGCCGCCCTCGCCCTGGATCGGCTCAATCACGATGGCGCAGACGGAATCATCGAATTTCGCATCAAGATCCGCGACGTCATTGAGGCGGACAAATTCAACGCCGGGCACCAGCGGCTCGAACGGCTCGCGGTATTTCGCCGGATACGTGACCGAAAGCGCGCCGAAGGTGCGGCCGTGGAAGGAATTTTCCATCGCGAGGAAACGCGTCTTTGGCCTGGCCAACGCAGTTCCTTCGGCGGCTTTGGCATGCGCGTAGCCGCGCGCCAGCTTGAGCGCGCCTTCGATCGCCTCGGCGCCGCTATTCGTGAAGAAAACGCGATCGAGCCGCGCCCATTGGGCGAGCTTGCGCGCGAGCGGGCCCTGATAGGCGTTGTGGAAGAGATTCGAGATGTGCGTCGCGCGGCCCGCTTCGCGCCGGATCACGCGGACGATGCGCGGATGCGCGTGGCCCAGCGCGTTGACCGCGATCCCGCCGAGGAAATCGAGGTATTCGCGCCCCTGGGCGTCGTAAACGCGGCAGCCTCGTCCGCGCGTGAAGACCACGGGCGGGCGCCGGTAGGTCTTCACCATGTAGCGCGCCTCATCTGCAAGGATCTGCGCCGTCGAGAGCTTTTTCGATGCCTGCGCGGACACCTTCTTCTTTGCGATTTTCTTTCTGGCCATGGCTATTGCGCCGCGCCGTGCGCGGCCCTCGCCCTTCCACGCGCCGTTCCGGGACGAATCACCGGCAGCACGCGCGTCCCCGGGCAGCGGCCTTGGCTCGCGGCGGCGAGCAAAGCCCGCGGCTGAGTGCCGCCGACGATGCGCACCTCGGCGACGCCTCCTGCGAGTGCGCGCTTCGCCGCTTCCAGCTTCAGAATCATTCCGCCGGAGACTTTGTGCCGCCGGATGAGGTCTTCGATTTCGGTGCCGCGCACGGCGCGCAAGACTTTTTCGCCGTCGAGCACGCCTGCCACGTCCGTCATGAAAATCAGGCGATCCGCTTGGATGAATTCGGCGGCGGCCGCGGCCATGTGATCGGCGTTGATGTTGTAGAGCTCGCCATCGGCGCCCAGCCCCATGCACGACGCGACCGGAACGATGCCTTCGCGCCACAGCGAGCGCAGGAAATCGACATTCACTTCCGTGAGGTAGCCGACAAATCCGAGCCCGCCTTCCAATTCCTCGATCTGCATCGGCTCCGCCAGAAAGCACGCGGCGTCGGACGCGCTGATGCCCACGGCCGGCTGACCCGCAAGCGAGATCGCTCCCGCGAGCTTCTTATTGAGCAGGCCCGCAAACACCATGATGGCCGCGTCGCGCGTCTCGCGATCGGTGACGCGCAGCCCGCTGACGAAGCGGCTCTCGATCCCCATGCGCGCGAGCGTGGCCGTAAAAATTTTGCCGCCGCCGTGGATCACCAGAATCTCGTGGCCGGCCCGCGCCAATTCGGTGATCTGCCGCGCGAGCGAGTGAACGTCTTCGTCGCGTTCGAGCAGCGCGCCCGCAATCTTGATGACCATCCTCATAGCAATCCCGCCGTTTCCGGATACCCGCGCATCCCATTGAGATTTTGTACCGCTTGCCCCGCCGCGCCTTTTCCAAGGTTGTCGAGGCACGAAACGACGATCAGCCGCTCGCCCGAAGGATCGAGCGCGAAGCCGATGTCGCAAAAATTTGTATGAGCCACGTGCTGCAGCTCCGGCAAACTTCCCGCCGGCATCACCCGCACCATCGGCTTTCCGGCGTAAAACCTCCGGAAGAGCGATTCCACCTCGTCCAGCTTGCGCGCCGGATCGAGCCACACGTACAGGGTCGAAAGAATACCGCGATCGACGGGCAGCAGGTGCGTCGTAAACACAAAATCCTTCGATGTGAGCCCGAGATGGTCGGATACCTCCGGCGTGTGCCGGTGCGTGAAGAGGCCGTAGGCGCGAAAATTTTCGTTCACTTCGACGAACTGCATCTCGCGCTTGGCCTCTTTGCCCGCGCCCGTCGCGCCGGATTTGCAATCGCAGACGATGCCGCGCGCCATGTTGATCCAACCGGAGTCGATCAATGGTTTCAGCCCGAGGATCACCGAGGTCGGATAGCAGCCGGGATTGCCCACCACGCGAGCCTTCGGCAGGGCGCCCGCGTACAGCTCGGGCAAGCCGTAAACCGTCTCGGCCAGAATTTTGGCGTCGGGCGAAGGAAGCTTGTACCACTTGGCAAAAGTTTCCGGTTGGCGGAAGCGGAATGCGCCGCTCAAATCGACGATCCTGAGCGCCGGATTGGCCGCGAGAAGCTGGGGAACCAATTCGAGCGAAGCCTCGTGCGGGGTCGAGAGAAACACGACCTCCGCGCCACTCGCTGCTACCGCATCCACCGAAAGCGTCTTGCAAGGAGCGTCGCCCCAGCCGCGCAGCTGCGGGAAAAGCTCGGTGAGGCAGCGGACGCGCGCGTGGCTCTCGCGCAGAAAGAATGCCGGCTGATCAATGTGTGGGTGCCGCAGCAGGAGCCGGGCCAGCTCGAATCCCGCGTAGCCCGTGACCCCGACGACGGCGACCCGTGTCGGGTCGGTCATCGAAGCATTTCCTCCACGCGTTTGCGGATGCCGCTGCAGGCGCTCCGCGAAGAACAGATGACGAGAACCGTATCGTCGCCCGCGAGCGTGCCGGCGACTTCCTTCCAGTGCTCGCCATCGACCGCCGCGGCGAGAGGGTGTGCGCCGCCGGGCGGCGTTTTCAGCACGAGCATATTCTGCGCCGGGCGAATGTCGAGCAGATATTCCTTAAGGGCGCGGGCCAATGCCGGAAGAGGCGTAGCCTCCGGTGTGGTGGCGGAGGCAAGCGGCCGGTAGCCCGAAGATGTTTTCACGAGGCGAAGCTCGCGAAGGTCGCGCGAGAGCGTGGCCTGCGTCACGCGCACGCCAAGATGCCCGAGCTGGCGGCGCAGCTCATCCTGGCTCGCCACGGCTTGGCCGTTGAGGAGCTTCAGGATTTGTCCTTGCCGGAATCGCTTTTGTATGCCCATGTTCGCGGGATGCGTGAATATGCAGCCTTGTGCATAATCATACAGCAGCGGATTCTCATGTCAATCATTTATTGATTTTCTCGCGCGATTTTGCCGGTTGCCGCCGAAGGATGTTGCTCCGGTATTTATTTCGAAGCGGCGTTGGTTTTCGCAATCGGCGCGCCGCTTTCGAAGTGTCGCCGGTGTGCTAAGATAATTCCTGTCAGAAGGCCCGTAGCTCAGTTGGCTAGAGCGCCACCTTGACACGGTGGAGGTCTGCGGTTCGAGCCCGCACGGGCCTACCATCTCTCGTTCATCGCCAATCCCAAAAACTCTCCCCCTGGCGTTCACTCCCGAAGCCGCCTGTACGAAGGGTCAGGTTTTCGAGTGAGCAAGCCTGTACCATGTCGCCATTGCCGCGCCCTCGAATTCCCGCTTAGAGTGACTGTACGTTGGCGCTTGCCGCCGACGACTCCTTCCGTATCGAAAAGGGAAGATCACATGTGGACAAAACAAACGCAAACTGAAGTGCCCGGCTCCTCTCCGATGCAGCAGCCCGGAACCGCGGCGGCATCTTCCGTCGCAGCGGCGGCCGTGCGCCCGACTCCCCCGATTTCGCGCAATCTGGCGTGCCTGGGCGCGAGCCTTGAAATTAAGGGGAAGATCATCGGCGAAGAAGATTTGCAGATTGACGGCAAGGTGGATGGCCCGGTCTCGCTCGAGGGTCGCAGGCTGACCGTCGGACGCACGGGTAAACTGAATTCCGAAATCTCCGCGGGAGAAGTGATCGTTCACGGCAGCGTGACGGGCAATCTGCGCGCGCGCGACCGCGTCGAGATCAGGAAAGATGGCTCCGTGATCGGCGATATCGCGGCGGCCCGGATTAGCATCGAGGACGGCGCTTACTTCAAGGGCCGCATCGAGATCGATCGTCCCAAGCCGCAAACCGCGGAAGAGCCGGACAGCGTTGGCATTCCAGTGACCGCCGAGGTCAACTAGGGACGTCGCCTAGGCGACGAAACGGTAGCCTACGCCCCGCACGGTCAATAGATGGCGCGGCTTCGAGGGGTCTTTCTCGAGGTAGCGTCGCAGCCGGACGATGAAGTTGTCGATCGCGCGGGTATCCGTGTCCTCGCGTACCCCCCACACGTCCTCCAGAATCGATTTCCGCGAGACATTCTTTCCGGCGTTGCGGATCAGGTGGCGGAGGAGTTTCGCCTCCATGAGCGTCAATTGAATCGTATTTCCGTTGTCGCGCAGCTCAAGCGTCCCAAAGTCGATCGTGCGCCCATCGAAGGAAAAAATCCCTTCCTCTGGCGCGGCTGGCTCTTCTACGTTATCGGCGACCCGCGCTTTCGGTCCCGCGCCGCTTCCCGCATGCCACGCGCTGCGCCGCAGCAGCCCCTGAAGCCGCGCGAGAAAGATGGGTAGCTCGAATGGCTTGGGCAAGTAGTCGTCGGCGCCAGCGCCGAACCCTTCGAGTATGTCTTCGGCGCGGCCGCGAGCCGTAAGGATCAGCACCGGGACGTAGTTTTTCGCTTTGCGTAGCGCGGATACCACGGCGAAGCCGTCGATTCCCGGCAGCATCACGTCCAGCACGACGGCGTCGAATTTCTCGCCTCGCTTGATGAGTCGTTCGATGGCTGCCTCGCCGTCTCCAACAACTTCCACGGAATGCTTTTCGGCCTCGAGATTGAACTGCAACCCCTTGGCTAGGTGCGCTTCGTCCTCGACCACGAGAATCCGGCTCAAGCGGCGCTCCTGGGCAGTTCCATTGTGACGGTCGTTCCCCCGGCCGTGCCTCCGCTCTCGGCGAACACCCGTCCGCCGTGCGCCTTAGCGATCGAGCGAACGATGAACAGGCCGAGCCCCGTGCCCTTCACCTGCCACGCCGAGCGCCCCGGGACGCGGTAAAAGCGCTTGAAGATTCGCCCCAGCTCCTCGGGCGGGATTCCGATCCCGTGGTCCCGCACGCGCAGCACGATCCGGTTTTCGTCCGGCACTTCGAGCGAAACCGACACGTCCACGTGGCCGCCTGAATATTTGATGGCGTTATCGAGAATATTGGACACGGCCGTGCGCAGCTCGCTTGGGTCGCCTTGCACGTTTACGTGCGTCCCGTTCATCGGCCCATCCCATTGCAAGCCGGTGGGCTGCAGGTGGTGCCGCGTGCGGGCGAGTTCCACGCATTCGCGAACCAGAGCGCCGAAATCCACTTCCGTCGTCTGAGGCTTGCCGCGCTTGTAGCCGGCTTCGCCCGCCTTCAGCACCTGCTCGACGGTTCCGAGGAGTCTGTCCGAGTCTTCCAGCATGAGCTTGTAGAATTGCTGCCGCTGCGCCTGATCCACTTCGCGCCGCTGCAGCGTTTCAAGGTAAAGGCGGATCGACGTGATCGGCGTCTTCAGCTCGTGCGTCACGGCGTTGATGAAGCTATCGTGGCGCTCGTTGCGCCGGATTTCGCGCACCAGGAAAATCGTGTTGAGGATCAAGCCGGTAATGATCGCGAGAAAGAAAACCAGGCCGAAGAAAAGCAGGACGCGTTCCCGCCAGTTGAGGATGATCCAGCTGCCCGTGAGCGCCACGGTGGCGAACACCAGGCAGATGCCCAGGATCAGGAAAAAGGCGATCGTCTTTCGGCGGCTGGTGATCCGCATCATGGCAGTTTGCCCAATTGTACCGCGGCTGGCGCAGCCCTGCTCGGGAGATGACGACGGGGAGATAACTCGAAGATGCTGGGGAGACGCTATTGCAGCGCCTCCCCGATGCCGGTGCTACCGAAGCCTACTCTCGCTACGCAGAGACCAGATCGGTCTCGGGCTCGGCGACCAGGGCCGTCGCCGGGATGGCCGGGGTGGTCGGAGCTGCCTCGTTGCCATGAGCCTTTTCGGGCAGCGAAATCGTGTACACCTTTTTCGCCAGTCCCAGTTTCTGCAGCGTCCAGATGCCGTACCAGTTGAGGTCGACTTCATACCACGCGAGGCCGTGGCGTGCGGAGACTGGATGGGCGTGATGGTTGTTGTGCCAGCCCTCGCCGAAAGAGAAGAGAGCCACCCACCAGCTGTTGGTCGAATCGTCGCGGGTCTGGAAGCGGCGCGAGCCCCACACGTGCGTGGCCGAATTGACGAGCCATGTGGTGTGTAGTCCGAAAACCGTGCGGAAGAAGATGCCCCACATCAGGAAGGGAAGTCCGCCAATCGCCAGCAGCGCAACCCCGAGCACGATCATTGGCACGTAATGATATTTGGTGATCCAGACGTGGAATTTGTCCTTCGCGAGA
This sequence comes from uncultured Acidobacteriota bacterium, assembly GCA_963814735.1. GTDB lineage: Bacteria > Acidobacteriota > Terriglobia > Acidiferrales > UBA7541 > Palsa-295. The sequence goes on from CAWFEC010000006.1 coordinate 97,156, forward strand.
TCGGGAACGTAGCGCGACAGCGTCGTTGTGTCGTGGTGCATCGACTTGCCAACGAGAATCCAGCCGACGTGCGCCCACCACTTGCCGTCGCGCGGCGAGTGTGGATCGCCTTCCTTGTCCGAAAATTGGTGATGAATCCGGTGCGTCGACACCCAGAAGATCGGGCCGCCCTCGAGGGCGAGCGTGGCGCAAACCGTCAGGAAATACTCCAGCCACTTGGGCGTCTTGTAGCCGCGATGCGTCAGCAGGCGGTGATAGCACATGCCGATCCCCAGGCTGCCTGCAACCCAGTAAAGAAAGAGAGCGACAAAAAATGCCTTCCACGTAAAGAAAAACAGCGCCGCCACGGCGCCGATGTGAAACAACATCATAAAGGTGGCGGTAACCCAGTTAATTCCGCTGTCGCTGGCCGAGTCTTTCCCCAGATCGTTGAGTGTCATGGAGGCCCTTGTTTGTGCTCTTTGTTTTTAGTTCCTTGCGGTGCAACGTCAGAATAGCAGTCTCAGGCCGAGTGTTTTGTAATACTTATGTAATACCGGATGTTTGCGCTGTAAAAGTAATTGCAGCCGAAGTCCCTGTACGAAGGTACAGGGTCGAGGGCGATTTGGGCGCGCGGCTTGTTAATCTTGCGATTTTCCCGGATAATTGGCTCTCTTCCGGCTTCCATCGGCACTCCGGCGCTATGGTGCAACGGTTAGCACGCGGCCCTTTCAAGGCTGAAATACGGGTTCGATTCCCGTTAGCGCTACCAATCCTCTGAGACAGGCTGTTCACAATCTGCGTCAGGCCGCTGAGTACTTCCGTAACATCTCTCTCCCGAAGGAAAGAGCACAAATCTCTTACTCGATGCTATGCTGCTTGCCGTTCCGGGGCAGGGGTAGGCGCGCTGATGTTGACACAAGCCGAAGCTGACCGTTTCTTGCAAATGACAAAGCACTTCGTGCGCCCTCCAGCATTTGTGACTATTCAGGCCGGATGCGATGACACTTATGAGGTTGCGGCGGCAAGCGACAGAGAAACGTTTCTGTTGGATGTTTGGCGTGGCCGACTCCGGCTCACGAAACTGAAATTACAGAATCGGGTCCAAACAGCCGTGGTTTTGGCACGCCTCGATGTTGACGGCGCTCCGCATACAAACCCGGACGGCGAACGCCTATCGGGCACGCATCTGCATCTATACCGGGAAGGATACGACGACAGATGGGCGTATCAAGTGGATCCCGGCAAGTTTCCGCGAATGGACGACCCAGGTAAAACTTTTCACGATTTCTGTGCTTTCTGTAAGATTGAATCGCCTCCGCCGGTTCAAGGAGTCATCACTTGAAGCGAGCCGAGTGCGAGAGGCTGATTGAAGCCTACACGGACTGGCTTCGCCAAGGCCTTTCTGTCGAAGGCGTCGGCGGGGCCTGTGAACTTACGACCCCATTTCTCGACCGCCACAATGACCACATTCAGGTCTACGCCACCCGCCGCAACGGAGCCGTCATCCTGACGGACGACGGCTACACGCTCTCCGACCTAAGGACAAGTGGGTTAGAAATCGATACGCCCAAGCGAAAGATGGTTCTTGAAAGTGTTCTGAACGGTTTGGGAATTCGCGAGGAAAACGGCTCGTTGATTGTCGAAGCATCAGCCTCGAATCTCGGCCAGAGGCTGCATTCGCTTGTCCAAGCTATGTTAGCGGTAAACGACATGTTTGTAATGGCCCAGCCCCGCGTCGCCAGTTTTTTCTTTGAGGACGTGCAACGGTTCCTAGACAGCCACGATGTCCGCTATACGTCTAGGGTGAAGCTGTCAGGGAAGAGCGGCTACGACCACGGAGTAGATTTCCTTATTCCAAAATCCAGAAAACATCCCGAGAGAATCCTGCAAGCGATCGCCACTCCGAAGAAAGAAAACATCTTCGCTTATCTCTGGACTCTTAGCGATACGCGGACTGCTCGGGCGGAAGAGTCAAAGCCCGAGGCATATGCGTTCCTGAATGACCAAGATCAGTCCGTTGGAGGCGACGTCGTCGAGGCCCTGAAAGCGTACGATGTTATTCCAGCGATCTGGTCGCAGCGCGATAATTTTGTTCCGGCACTGGCTGAATAATCGACACTGGTGGGCGGCGCACCCGTTGTTCCGGTTCTGACACGTCCGAACTTCATCCGTACATAAACGCGTCACACCCGAGTTTACTTAGGCCGCGCAGAAACTTGACGGAGTGCCGCAGCCCCTCGTTTTTCAGAAGGGTGCGCGAGGCGGCGCTGCCCGTCACCCTATCCGTTTCCGTTGCGGCCATGAAAGCGACAAGACGGTGATCGGACGGGGATGATCTTGGCGCGATTCTTCGTGCTGAAGACGCAATGCACTCGATTGGCGACGTGGGAATCCGGCATGGGCGCGACGATCGTACGTCAACCGTCCCTGCCGGGACTCGGATTTCTTTTCCCGGATTCCCGGCACTTCGCTGCGCCTGCCTCGCCGGCAGGCGGGCTCCGTGCCGGGCTAATTACAATCGCGCCTCCGGCGCTTAAACGGCGGCGCGCATCATTTCTGAGAGCGCCTGTTGGTCGCCTATCGCCGGGCCGGGCACGCGACGCCTGTCAAAACTCCTGTTTGTGGCAAGGGCGCCCAAAACTGGTCTTTTCTGATGCCTTAAGCCCCCGACGAGTGCAATCTTGTTGTATCACTTGCAGCAGGTTCCTTTCGCTTCTTCTTCATTCGCCGAATCGAGGCAGGTGGCCCAGAAGGCGAGGAGGCGCGGCAATGCCTGCGCCTCCTCGTGATCCGCGAAACTTCCGTGAAAAGCTCTGCTTCTTATTTGCCGCCCGACGGGCCCGGCTCGTTATTCTGCGGAGCGGGTGCGGGCGCGACAATGATTTCGCCGTAGTCCCAGGGATATTCCTTGCAGTGGTAGACATACGTCCCGGGCTTATCGAAGAGAACCGTGGCGATGTCGAGAGGCCCCAGAGGACCGGTCGTCCACGATCCATCGTCGGCAACGATGGTGTGAACCAGCTGGCCGTTGTTTTTGAACGTCATTCGCTTGCCGGCCGTGATTCGCGCGCGGAACGGATCGAACTGATATTCGTCAATCATGTAGTGCGGAGCGCTGATACCCGCGTCCCTGGTGAAAGAGGTGGTTTCGATGGTTGTCGTGTCGGTGATTACTCCGGAAAACTCTTCCGGAGGCGCGATGGGCGGCGCCGGGCGCGCCGGAAGCGTGCCGCCCAATTTGAACGCCCACACACTGCCGCCGGCGATTGTCGCGATGTACTGCTCGCCTGCTTTTTCGAAGCTAATGGGCGGACTTCCGCCGAGTTCACCTGTCTCGAACTGCCAAAGGAGAGATCCATTACTCGCGTCGTACGCTTGGATGCTGCCGTCGCCGGGCATCTGGAATACGAGGCCTCCTGCTGTGGCAAGCGCGCCGCTCGGCCGGCTGTCGTGGAATTCCTTCTTCCAGGCGATCTTGTCCGTGCGGCTATCGATCGCGGCCAGAACGCCAAACGGCAATTTACTCAATCCCGGCACATGCGCGCTGAGGCTGAAAAAGTCCGGATCGCTGGTGCGCCGGAACCACTGCAGCCCCGCGTTGCCGGTAACGTAGAAAAACCGCGTTTGCGGATCGAATGCCATCGGCGTGGCGCGCATGCCGTAAACCGGGACCAGAAGATTCGGCTTCTCGACGGATGCAGCCGTGAAAAAACATCCGAGTTCGAAGCCTTTTGGCAGGGCCTGCGTCTTCCAGTAATCGCAATCCGGAATGGCGGGCTCGGCGCCCACAGGATACGGTTGCGTGGCCGCCGTTTTCTGGATTGCGTCCTGCGGGACGGGCCGCTCTTCGATGCGCCCCAGCGGCTTGCCCGTGACGCGATCCAGCATGAACAGATATCCATCCGTTCGCATGGCCGCAATCGCCTTGCGGGACTGGCCGTTGATCTGCGCGTCAAACAACACCGGCGGTTCCGCGACGTCGGCTTCCCAGATGTCGTGATGCACGATCTGGTAATGCCAGCGAAGCTTGCCGGTCTTGGTGTCGAGCGCGATCAGGCAGTCCGTAAACAAATTGTCGCCGGGGCGATTTTCGCCGCCGTACTGCGGGACGGCGTTTCCGGTTGCGTAGAAGATCATGTCGAGTTCCGGATCGAATGCGCCAACCAACCAGATAGCGCCGCCGCCGTGCTTCCAAGAGTCATTGTTTTTCGGCCACGTCTCGGATCCCGGTTGGCCCGGCGCCGGCACCACAAAAAAGCGCCAAGCCTCGCGCCCCGTCTTCGCGTCGACGGCGACAATCTGACCTCGGTACCCGTAATCCGCGTTCAAGCCACCCATCACCAAACCATCCGCAAAGACCGGCGCACCCGAGATGCCGGCGGATGGCTCGTTCACGTCGTCGCCAATGAATGTCTTCCAGACGAGATCGCCTGTGTCCTCGCGTAGCGCGATCAGATTCGCGTTGGTCAGCCCCACGTATACGAGGCCGTCGCCCACTGCCACGCCTTCCCGGTCTGGCGAGCCGGGAGGGCCCATGATGCCCCCGGCCGGACCAGAGGCGGTGCGATAACGCCATGCGATTTTGCCCGTGTCGATATTCACCGCCACAACGTAGGGCGGTGCGGTCAGAAACATCAAATCGCCGTCGATCACCGGCATCGATCGAGAGCTGGGCGCTGGTCCGACCTTATCCGATATCCATGCCGCGCCTAGTTTCGTCACGTTCTGCGCGTCGATCTGCGCGAGCGGCGAATAGCGCGTGTTGTGCGAATTGCCGTCCACGGTCGACCACTGGGCGGTGGCAACTTGCGGCGCGAGAGCAATGCCCGCAGTCACGATCGCCGCCGCGACGACCGACGCTAAAATGCGCGATGCTGAATGTTTTTTTCCGGACGGATGGCTTAACTCAGATTGCATGGCGTCAATCTCCATTTCGAGCCTTCTGATTATGATTTAGACGCGGTGATTATTCCGCTTTTTGCATGGGAAACTCAAACACTATCTCTAGCAGACCCCGGTCCGCTGCCGCGCGGCCGATTCTTAGGCCGAATTCTTCGCAGGCCCTGTATTCTGGAGCCGATCTGCTATATACTCGCGTAGCGAATTGTTGTCAAGACATCATCCTGACCGGCGCGCCGGCACTTCGAATCTGCGAAGCGCGCTTGGGCCGGAGAAGAGACTCCTCTATACTCGCTTGACGCATTCGGGGAGAGAAACATCGATGAGCGTTGGCGACTCGCAGACCGTTCCTTACACCAAGGTTCTTGAAACTGCCCGAAGCGGGCGACCCGATCTGGCGAAGCCCAGGCACCGGAAGGAGCACGCTCCTCATATCGACACGCTCATCCGGCTGGTTTCCGTGCGCATCGTCCGTCTTTCGGAGACGATCCTTCGCATCGGCACGCTGACCTTCAAGGAACGGTTTGGCGTGAAGCCGACTGATTTGCGGATCCTCGTGATGCTGGGCGCGTACCAACCGATCTCGGTGAACGAAGTGAGCCGCAGAACTCACGTTGACAAGGCGTGGATCAGCCGCTCGCTCGAGGGTTTGCTCCGCCGCAAGTTGATCAAGAGGACGTCGCATCCGTCCGACAGCCGGGCTTCGTTACTCTCGTTGACCAAAAAAGGTGAGGCGCTTTTGCGCGAGATCGCACCGGTCGCGGAAGAGTATCAGCGCCAGTTGCTGCAGGGACAGCGGGCTCGCGACGTGGAGCGAGTGCTCGATTTGCTTTCCGTGCGGGCCGAGGAAATATTTCAGCGCGAGATCCAACAGAAGAGCCGCACTGCCCGCCGCCGCTGAGCTTTTGATCGCACAGCCTACGAACGCAACCGCGCAACGCTCGCACTCCCTCCAGGCCCTCGCCTTCCGGACGGCATAAAGTTGTTTTGACAACTAAATCGAGAATGTTAAAATCATCGCGAGCCAAGGCGGAGTGCGCCAGAGGAGGACTCACATGGAGCAAAACGGCAAATTGACGGTGTTGGATCCGCACGGGCAGCCTTCGGGAATCTTCGGGCGCCGTCTCGACGCGCAGTCGAATCCGCGAGCCATCCTCGATCCCGCCGAGCAGCCGAGCGGCGAACTGAAACCCATCTCCATGGCTCCCCGCATCGGTAGCCTCGACGGCAAAACCGTCTATCTCGTGGAAACCGGATTCGCCGGCAGTATCGAGTTCATGCAGGAAGTGCAGGGCTGGTTTTCCCGAAATATGCCGCGCGTGAAGACAGAGCTGCGGCATAAAAAGGGCACGATGTTTACCGACGATCCCGAACTCTGGGCCGAAATCAAATCGGGCGGCGGCGACGCTGTCATTCTCGGTGTTGGGGGTTGAGAGGCGTGCTCGGCGAGTGTCGCCGATTACTCAAGAACCTTGGAAGATGAATTCGGCATTCCTACCGCGCCTCTCGTCACAGCCCGGTTTGCCGATTTCGTGGAACGTGATGCGCGAGCTCGTGGAACACCGCTGCGATTCGGCTTCCCTCCATATCCGGTGATGGGGATGTCGCGAGATGTGCTGCGCCAGTACGTCGAGGGAAGCGATCCCATCACGTCACAACCTTTCATGCAGGAAGTGATTGACGCTCTCACGGAGCCGCTGACTGAACGGGAGAAGCACCCGACGATTATTCGGAAACCGCGGCGCCCGCGTTTGCTTTCGGCCGATACCCCGGAAAATATCTATCGCCAGTTTGTCGAAAACGGATGGACGGACGGTCTGCCAATCGTGCTTCCTACCGAGGAACGCGTGGCCGAGATGCTGACCGGAACGGATCACGATCGCGACGAAATCGTCGGGCGAATGTTGATCACCACGCATCAGGAAAAAATGGAGTACAACGTCGAAAAAGTGGCCGCAATCGCCGTGATGGCGGGAGCGCGGCCGGAACACTTTCCCGTGATCCTCGCGCTCGCCGCTTCGCAGGAACCGTCGATGCCAAGCTCGACGACATCGTGGGGCCGCATGATGGTTGTGAACGGGCCGATTCGCAATGAAATAGGCATGAATTGCGGCACGGCGGCGCTCAGCCCCTTCAATCTCGCGAATTCGGTGATTGGCAGGGCGTGGACGCTGATGAGCATCAACTTCGGGGACGCGCGCGCGGGCGAAAACTTCATGGCCACCTTCGGCCACAACTTGAATTACAACAACATGTGCTTCGGCGAAAACGAGGAGTTGAGCGCCTTCGAGCCGTTCCACGTGCAGAAAGGATTCAGCCCGGACGAAAGCGTGGTGAGCATCTTCCGTGGATGGAACATGCTCAACTTCGGGCTTGGTCCGGCGAAAGAGATGGCCCACGTGATTGCCACGTTCGGCGCGATGATGCCCACGATTACATTCGTCGTCGATCCGCTCGTAAGCAAGAACCTGCGAGCCGAGGGCTTCAAGACCAAGCAGGACGCCTGCAAATGGATCGCGGAAAACTCGAAGGTTCCCGCCGGCCATTTCTGGGAGGGGCAGATGCAGGCAGGCATGGCGACGCAATTAGCCAAGCAGGGGATCGAGCCATTTGCCTCCTGGGCGAAGCTGCCGAAGGACGCGCTGATTGCTCCACGTCATTCGTCGGCCGACGTCAATATCCTGGTCGTGGGCGGCGAGACGAACCCGATGTGGATCACCACGGATTTCATGTACACCAGAAGCGTGCCGGTTGATAAGTGGCGGCCGAAGTGCGGAATTCGCCGTGACGCGCGGCCGCTTCGGATGCCGGCACCGGTGACATGCAAAGATGGAACGTGCGGCATTCCCGAGGCGGTCCCCAGCGCCGAACCGGAACTCGCCCCGGTGCATAGGGCAGGGGCTCAGAACTAAGGATTATCGCGCAGCTGTTAGGGGCACGGGCGATTGCCCCTCGCGTCAGGTCCACTCGTCGATCGACGTGCCTCTGTCGGGCATGAAATCCGTTGCGAACCAAACGCTCGCCGTCTTGCCTCCGGCCACGACCGCATGAATACCGTTCGGGTTGGCGAAGGGCTTAATCGAGGTCTTGCCGGGGAGATCCAGCCAATCTGCGTATGGTTTAAGCCCCTGGCGGGCCAGCGGCGCCAACATGCTCGACACGATTGCATTCCCCCAGTAGGATTCGGCGGTCTTTTCGACATTCTGCGAAAGCCACGCACCGAGATCCGCCTTGGTCTTGAAGCCCTGCACGCCACTGAGCAGCTCCGCGACCGTGGGATCCATAATCAGCGTAGCGCTCATGCCGGATAGCGACGACATGTAGTCGCGCATCAGGAATTGAGGGGCGTAGTGTTGTTCGACCCATCCCGTGCTGTTAATGAAGTTCCAGCCGGTGAAGATCGTCACGACGCTATTGGTCGGCTTGTGGCCCTGTTGGACGTGAAGAGGCAGCCAGCCTTCCGGAAGAGATTCCTCGTCTTCGGCAAAGCAAAGATTGTCGTAGCGCAGCGGGTTGCTGAGCGAAGCAAAACCGGTCACACCCTCCACGTATCCCTGGATCACTTTGTGAATGAGCGTCATCGCCCGGCCGATCACGGCATTTGCTTCATTGTCCGGACCCAACGCGCCAAGGCCTGAATTCATCCCAATCTTGCTGCGTATCGGCCCGTTGACCACAACCATGTTCGCGATCGAAGTGGTGGAGTCCTGATACGGCACCTTGGTGGAGAGCGCGAGGATCACGGGCAAATACTCAGGCTTGGCGCCCGCCATCACCGCAATCGTCGCCACCTTCTCGACCGTAAATGGGCGGCGCGATCCAAAGGTTCCTGCGGCGCTTTTGACGATCTCGTCCGGCGAGTGGCTGGTACCCTTCAGCATCGCGGCGACTTTTTCCGGCGTCGGCAGAATCACCGGGTTGTAGTCGGTCCATCCTTTGTCGCGGAACAACTGCTGCAGATTGTCCCGCGTGTCGGCGTCGAGCAGTCTTGGTTCCGGAGGCGGGGCATCAGGAGCGATCCCCGACAATTTCTCATTAGCGGTGAGCGGCTCGGTGAGACCGTCCACGATCGCTTGCATCAGTGGCTTGCCGCTTACGCTGTCGTTCCCTTCGACGTCCTGCTTGATCACCGATTGCGGCTGGCCCGAAAAGGGGAACGGGAAGCCGACAAACCGGAGAGGCATGCCGGTGCTGTATTTGAAATTGGCGTTGATGCCAAACGTCACGACATTCCTGCCGGCGACGGCAATGGTGGGAATGCCGTACTTCTGCTCGATTTCTCCCGCTTCGTGGCTCACGGCCCCGACGCAGCCGTGTCAACCAGCTACACCGATAATCACTCCATCACCGTGGTTAGCGGCGATTTCCTTCCACAGCCCGGGATCGTCGGTAACAAAGTTGCCCTTCTTGATCTTGATGATCGTTTTCACGCTGGGCATGTGCTGGGCAAACCACGCCTGCATTTCCTGTTGAATGCTGTCGTTCTGCCCCATGCCTCCCCAGTCGAAGTCCACAAGGTAAATCGTTTTGCCGTCCAGGGAATCCAGGCGAGGCGCAAGAGGCACGCGATCCGCAAGCCGGGTGGCGATGGCCGGGTTCAGGACGGTGACCGCGCCGTTGTCCGGGTCATAACTCGCGGCTCCCCGCGGAGCCTTCGGAGAAGTTGTCGCATCCGCCCGGGCAAAAGACGGGGCACCGGCCACGAGAGCTGGGCTGGCTCCTATCAACGCCAACATTTTTCTTCGATCCATCATCCGCCTCCTCGATTCCTGTCTCGTCCGTAACTTGTTTCCGGGTGTCAGCTAGTTCCGTTGCTCGGCTCGTCGGGAAGTCCGCAGCTTCCGTCGGTGCAGCCATCCGTAACCGGCTTCGCGCGCCACTTGTCCACCGACGCGCTCACGGCGTAAGCGAAATCCGAGACTTTCCACATGGGGCTCGTTTCGCCGCCCACGACGACGATGTTGATGTTCTCGGGCTTGTCGTACGGCTTGATCAGCGCGTCCTCGGGAAGTTTTTTCCACGACGCGTACGGTTCAACGCCTTGATCCGCGAGCGGGGCCATCATCATGTGAATCAGGTCCGTGCCCCAAAACTGGCCGGCGGGCATCGTGAAGTTTTCTGAAATCCAGCGGCAGAAATCGAGCTTGGTCCGGAAGCCATCGTTTTCCTTCAGGTGCCGCGCCACGAGCGGATCGAGGATCAACGTCGCAGCGGAAAACAGCCCCGGCATCGCTCCCAATTGCAGGAACATATCCTTGCCGACCGACCGTTGAGAGGAGCCGACCACATTGTTCACGAAGCTCCACCCGCGGAACAGGCTCACAACACTCTCGTCCGGGCGAAATTTCTTTTGCGCGTGAAAAGGTTCCCAGGCGCTTCTTTCCTCGTTTTCCGCGACACACATATTGTTGTAGCCGATGGGATTGCCTTGCGATGTCCAGAACTGCTTCCTGAGCCGCATGTAACCCCAGTTGATGGTCAGAAGCGTCCACGCGCGCCCGATCACGGAATTCGCCAGCGTGCGCGGACTGAAAGCTCCAATCCCGGAATTCAGCTCGATCTCATTGCGGATGGGGCCGTTGACGAGGAGCATGCAGGCAAACGGCGTCGTCGAGCCGGGAATCGACGGATGCCCGGTCGAAGCAATGGCCAAGAGAACGGGCAGGTGCTCGGGCCGGGCTCCCGCCATCACGCCAATGATGGCGACCATCTCGACGGTGAACTTCAAGTATTCCTGGGTATCGTGCAGGAAAATCTCGGTGACGACTTCGTCCGGTGCGCGGTTCGTGCCCGTAAGCATTTCCGCGACGCGTTCTTCTGTGGGAAGGATGATGGGCAGCCCGTCGGTCCAGCCGCGCTCGTAGAAAAGGCGCTGCAGATTGTCCTCGCTGTCCGGCTCGAGCTGCGTTTGCCTGATGCCGGTTCGCGACACGGGCGCGAAGTCTCCGGTGAACTCATCTTCGCTGACGGGCTTTGTGAGGGCCTCGATCACTTCATCGATGACGGTTTGTTGCGTTGCCGGATCGCTTCCTTCGATATAGCTGCGAAGAACGGAAGGAGGCATGCCTACAACCGGATGCGGGGTGTAGATGAAGCGCAGAGGAACGCCATGAAACCGGCGATCGTCGGCCACTACGTTGGCAAACTCAAAAGTCGAGACGGGCGCTGTCGGGATTCCGTATTCCTGTTCGAGTGTGCGGGAGCAAGCGGCGACCGCCGCTGCGCAGCCGGGTCAACCCGCGACGCCTAAAATCGCAGCCTGGCCATTTTCTTTGATTTCCGCCCACAGATCCTTCGTATCATCGCGAAAAATGTTGCCCGTTTTCCGCCGGCGAACGGTTTTCACCGATGGGATGTGCTCGGCAAACCACGCCTGCACCTGATCGAGGAATTTGCCGCTTCCTCCAAATCCGGTGTCGACGAGGTAGATCGTCTTGCCTTTCACGCTGTCCAGGCGCGGAGCGAGGGAAGAGAATGACGGGGGCTTAGGGGGAGCGTCCCCGGCGGCGGCTCTGACGGTTCGGTACGCCTCCGGATTTAATACCGCCGAACGCAACAGCGTGGCCATGGCAGCACTCCTGTCAGCCCTCACGTTACCGCACCGCGCGGGAGACGCCAACAAGTACAGCAAACTGCGCTGTTGTTGTCAAGACAACATCAGGTCAGCGCCACGCGTCAACCGAGACGCTCCTGGCGAGGAACATCCCGCCGTAGCTCCAGTAGAGATTGTTCGATGACCCGGTGACGAGCACGTTGATCTGCGCCTGGCTTCGGAAATGAGGCGCGGATTCGTCCCCGCTCTGGTAGAGATAATCCGTAAGCTTTTCGACGCTGTCGTAACCCTCGCTCTTCACGTAATCGGCCACGGCCGGGCTGAGGACGGCGACGATTCCAAAAAGCTGGTCTTGGTCGTTGGCGATGTTCTTGAGTTCCTGCGCGAAATTCATGTCTTTGGACCAGACCGCGTATTTGGAGTTTTTCGCCGAAAGCACACCCCAGCCCTGGAAAATGCTGACCACGCTTTCATCCGGTTTGTGCCCGTGCCGGACGCTGAACGGTTCCCACGGCGACATGTTTTTCATTCTCGGCAATGATGATGTTGGCGTAGTTCATGGGATTCCCGATCACGCCCATGTACGTTTCACCGACCTTGCCGCAGTTGCCGCCGTTGATGGAAAGCAGAGTGTAGGAGCGCCCGATCGTGGCATTCGCGTGGCTGAACGGGCCGAGCGCGCCGATATCGTAATTCAGGCCGATCTCGTCGCGGATCGGGCCATTGATCACCACCGCGTTCGCGAACGAATTGTCCGAGCTTGAAATTGACTCCGTGCCGGCCGCCGCGATTGCCAGAATTACCGGAAAATACTTGGGATCGGCTCCCGCCATCACCGCGTTCACCGCGACCTGCTTCACCGTGTACGACCAGTTTTCATACACGCCTGGCGTGGGCGACATGTGGCCGACGACTTCATCCGGCTTTCGGCTCGTGCCCTTGAGCATTGCGTCGACTCTCGCTTCGGTGGGGAGCACGATCGGGAGGTAATCCGTCATCCTCTTTTCCATGAACATGCGCTGCAAGTCTTCCGCGTGATCGGGACCGAATCGCTCCGGGCCGGCGGATTGCGGAATGGTGCGCGTGACGCTGTCTTCCGGGCTGAGCGGCGTGGTCAATTCGTCGACGATCTCCTGCATCACCGGTTTGCCGGTTACTGGATCAGCCCCCTGGATCACGTCCTGTTGCAGTTGAGCCGCGGTTTTGCCCCACACGGGTGACTTCACGAACGTAAATCGAAGGTTGGGCATCCCTTTTTTGGCGGCGTTTTCGTCAACCAGCTGCCTGAAGTATTTGGTGATGATAGAGACAGTCGGCTTCTGAAACTCGGATTCGAAGAAAATATCGTGGCCAACGACCGCTGGCGAGCAGTAGCTTCAATGTCCAACGCCCATCACGACTGCGTCGCCTTTGGCTTTGATTTCCGCCCACAGCGCCGGATCGACCTGGGGAAAGCCGCCGGCTTTCAGTCTGTAAAGCGCAGTGACGCCCGGAATATTCTGAGTGAACCAGGCGGCCATTTCCTTCATCAGGATGTCTGTCCCCGGAAAGCCGTCGTCCACGAAAAAGACCGTTTTGCCATCGAGAGACTTCGGCCGCGGCGCCATGGCCAATGATTTGATGGCAGGGGGAGTTCCCATGGGACTGAGCACGGTAAACTTTGGGTCAAAGGCGGCCGCGGGATGCGCGACGGGAGCCGGAGCCGCGTAGGAACGTGTGCCGGCCGCGAGCGCAGGGCTGATGCCCAGCAATGCCAACATCTTTCGTCGATCCATAAGACCCACCTCCTCTTCAGCGCCGTTCCACCAAGCGTGCGGCGTAAGTACATCAAATTGCGTTGTTGTTGTCAAGACAACTAGCGTCCGGGCGGCATCTCGATTCGGCGCGAAACGGTCGACAGTTGTTTTGACAACTAGATGCCGCTAGAATACGTTTAGTCCGCGTCGCGCGCTTCCGTTGCCCGGCGTCCTGGCGAGTTTCATATCATGGCGACTGGCGGCTCGCCCGGATATAATCTGCTCGTCTGCCATTCGGGACCGAACTAGGCGAATCAAACGAATTCAGACGCAATGTTTACCATTGGCGGGCCGAATGTATTACGTCTGGCTGGGCCAGGAGTATTCGGCAGGTAAACGCGAACCGCAACCGGGCTCGTTCGGAAGGAGAAACATGAGCACAACCGTAACCTCAAAAACAAAAGGCTTTCCGCTTCCGAGTTCGCTGAAAGTAGTCGCGGGCACGGAGCGGGCGCAAGCCGCGTACCCCTATTACATGCAGTTCGCCAAGGAAGACGATGAGCGGTTCTGGTTCTACAATTCCATGCACTTTCCCGAGCCGATGTGCATCTTCGACATGATCACGGCCGAAGCCGCCTACTGCGCCTTGGGTTCGGCCAACACGCGCGTACACTCACTTCCCACGACGCTCGGTATCGACTATCGCGTCCTGAATGGCCGCGTGTATATCGGCGGCAATGGCGTGACGGATCCCGCCGAGATTGCCAAGCGAACGCAGGAGTTTCAGCGCCGGGCGTTTTACTACTACGGGAATTGGGAGCGGCTTTTCGCGCAATGGAAAAACAAAATGATGGCGCTCATCCACGAGGCCGAGGCCCTTCCGAAGCTGGACCTTCCCGAATTCGAGCCTCTGGAACACGTTCATGCCGGCCGCGGCATTGCCTCCAACCACTACATTCTCGAAACGTATCAGAAGACGCTCGAAGGCTACTTCCGGATGTGGCACCACCATTTCGAATTTCTTCTGCTCGGCTACGGCGCCTATCTGACTTTCTTCGATTTCTGCAAGAAGGCGTTTCCGGAGATCAGCGATCAGACGGTCGCACGGATGGTGGCTGGCTTGGAGGCGGAAATCTTCCGTCCGGATGATGAACTGCGGCGGCTCGCGAAATGCGCGATCGACCTCGGCATCGACGATCAGTTCCGGGAAGGTGTCCCGGCCAACGAGATCATCCAATCGCTCAAGCGGCTCGGCGAGCCCGGCGCGGCGTGGCTTAAGGAACTCGCGATTTCCCGCGATCCCTGGTTCAACATCAATGTGGGCGACGGCTTTTACCATTATCATCGCTCCTGGAACGACGATCTCTCGATGCCCTTCGCCGCTCTGCCGGGCTACATCGCGAATGCGAAGAAGGGCGAGCGGCTCGAGCGCCAGACCGACAAGCTCATGGCCGAACGCAAACAGATCATCGCGGATTATCGCGAACTCCTGGAAACCGACGAAGATCGGGCCGCCTACGACCAGATGATCGAGCTGGCGCACCGCGTCTTCCCCTACGTTGAGGGGCACAAGTTTTACTGCGAGCATTGGTACACGAATCTTTTCTTCAACAAGATCAGGGAATTCGGCGCGCTCCTCGCGAAGCATGGTTTTTTCGCCGACGCCGAGGACGTCTTTCATCTGAGCCACTACGAGCTGGAGTCCGCCATCATCGACCTCATGACTTCGTGGTCGAATGGTTCGCTTCCGCGCGGCACGGCGCGCTGGCCCGCGATCGTGCGCGAGCGCAAGGCGGCAATCGCGGAATGGGCGAAACACGAAACGCCGCCCGCTCTCGGACCGGTTCCCGATATCATCGATGATCCCGCCATCGTGATGCTCTGGGGCATCACTCGCGAGAATCTCGACACGTGGCTGACGGCCGGCGAGCAGCCGGATTCCAATGAGATCCGAGGTTTCGCCGCTTCCAGCGGAGTGGTTGAGGGAGTGGCCCGCGTCGTCAAGTCGGCGGAAGAGATCGGCCGCCTGAGCCACGGCGACATTCTGGTTTGCCAGGTCACCAATCCGAGCTGGGCGCCCGTGTTTCAGAAAATCGCCGCAGCCGTATCGGACATCGGCGGTTCGATGAGCCACGCGGCGATTGTGGCGCGCGAATACGGGCTGCCCGCCGTCGTGGGCACGGGCACCGCCACGCAGAAAATCAAGGATGGTCAGCGCATCCGCGTGGATGGCGGGCGGGGCGTCGTCACTCTTCTCGATTAGGATAATCTAAGCGTGCCGTCTTCAGAGATCATCGGCTGGTTCGCAGACATCGGTCTGTCCGATCGCCCCACCGTCGGAGGCAAGGGCGGCTCTCTGGGCGAATTGAAGCGGGCAGGCATACCCGTGCCGCCCGGCTTCGTCGTGCGCACGGCTGCGTTCGAGCGTTTTCTCAGCACGCTCGAAAAGGACGAGCCGATCCGGTCGCGAGTGGAGGCTCTCGGCTCGCAGGAACTCGACAAAATTCTCGCGCTCTCGCAGGAGTTGCGCGCACGGCTTGAACGCGCGCCACTGCCAGACGACCTGAACTCGGAAATTCTCGCTGCCTATACCGAGCTCTGCGGCAGAGACAGCAATCCACCTCTCGCGGTGCGCTCCTCGGCCACGACCGAAGATGCCGCGGACGCCAGTTTTGCAGGCTTGCAGGATACGTATCTGTGGACGATCGGCGCGCAAGCTACCTTGCGGTGTGTGCGCTCGTGCTGGGCCAGCCTCTACTCGACTCCTTCGATCACGTACCGGCGCAAGCGCGAGATGCCGGAAAGCAGCGTGGCGATGGCCGTCGTTATTCAGGCGATGGTCAACGCACATCGGGCGGGCGTGATGTTCACTCGCAGCCCGCATGACGGGAGACCGCTCGGTCGTTACGATCGAGGGAGCTTGGGGCTTGGGTTCGTCGGTCGTGAGCGGCGAGGTGACGCCCGACCGGTTTGTGATCGGCAAGATCACAGGCGAAATCACGGTGCGCGAAATTTCGGATAAGCACGTCCAACAGCTGCCCGCGCCGGGTGGCGGCATCCAGGACGTCGAGACGCCAGAGGAGCTCCGGCGCGTGCCTTGCCTGAGCGACGCGGAGATTACGGCATTGAGAGATATCGCCAGAAAAGTCGAGCGCCACTACGGGCGGCCGCAGGATATCGAGTGGGCCATCGATCACGCGGGCGAAATTCGCCTGCTGCAGAGCCGGCCGGAGACGGTCTGGTCGTCCAAGGACCGCGCGCCGGTTGCCAAGCCTGCGGACGACCCGCTCCAGCACGTCATGAAAATCTTCGGAGGCCGCCGGTGACGCTCACGGCCAAGGATGTGGCGGAGATCATGCGGCTGCTCGAGCAGTCGAGTTTCGATAGCCTCTCGCTTGAAATCGATGGCGTGAAGCTCAACCTGCAGCGCGGCTCAGCCGCGCCCGCCCGGCAGGTCGCAGCCCCCGCCGAAGCGCCGCGGCCTGCCGTCGAGTCAGAGCTGGCGCAGCCAGCTTCGCGAAAAGCAAAACCGCCATCGGAGCCGGGCCTCGCGGAAGTCACCTCGCCTCTGCTCGGAATTTTCTATCGCGCACCTAAGCCTGGCGAGCCGCCGTTCGTTGAAGTCGGATCGAAGCTCAGCGAAGAGACAGTGATCGGCATCGTGGAAGTCATGAAATTGATGAACTCGGTGCACGCGGGCGTGAAGGGCGAAGTGGTCGAGATTCTGGCCGCCAACGCGGCGCTGGTCGAGTACGGTGAAGTCCTGCTGCGCGTGCGTCCGGAGGCCTAGCCATCGCTATTCGCCGCATCTTGATCGCGAACCGCGGAGAAATTGCCGCGCGCGTGATTCGCACGTGCAAGAGCCTTGGAATCGAGACTGTGCTGGCAGCCTCCGAGGCCGATCTGGATTCGCTGCCTGCTCGTCTCGCGGATCGCGCAATCTGCATCGGGCCGGCCCGGCCCTCCGAAAGCTACCTGAAGGTCGACGCGATTGTGCAAGCTGCATTGGGCGTGAAAGTGGACGCCATTCATCCGGGCTACGGCTTTCTCTCGGAGCGATCCGCTCTCGCGCGAGTCTGCGAGCAGGAAGGCGTGATTTTCATCGGCCCCACGGCGGCCCAGATCGAAGCCGTCGGCGACAAATTGCGCGCTCGCGCCGAGGCCGAAGCGGCAGGCGTGCCGACTGCTCCCGGCGGTGCAGTGGAAAATACGAGTGAGGCGATGCTGCTCGGCCGCGAGATTGGCCCTCCACTGTTAATCAAAGCAGTCGGTGGCGGTGGTGGTCGCGGCATGAAGCGAGTCGACCGGCTCAAGGATCTGCCCGCGGCGATGGACATGGCCGCAGCGGAAGCGGGCGCGGCCTTTGGCGATACGCGAGTCTACCTCGAGCGCTTTGTGGCGCACGGCCGCCATGTGGAAGTGCAGATTCTCGGCGACGGGGCCGGGCATGTAATTCATCTTGGCGAGCGAGACTGCTCGGTCCAGCGCCGTTATCAGAAGTTGATCGAGGAAACGCCGGCTCCGGGTCTTTCCGCGGATTTCCGCGCGCGCATCCATGCTGCAGCCGTGGAGTTTGCGAAGAGGCTGTCCTATCGCGGCGCGGGTACAGTCGAATTCCTGGTCGACATGGATCGAGATGCTTTCTACTTCCTGGAAATGAACGCCCGAATTCAGGTGGAGCATCCCATCACGGAAGCGATCACCGGCCTTGACCTGGTCGCCGAGCAAATCGCCGTCGCCGATGGTCGCGGCCTGCGTTTTAAGCAGGAAGAAATCCGGCGAGAGGGCTGCGCCATTGAATGCAGGATCAATGCGGAAGATCCGGCGCGCGATTTCCGTCCTAGCCCGGGTACGGTCCGCAGCGCGGTGTGGCCCTCAGGCGAAGGCGTGCGCGTCGATACGCATATTTTTTCCGGCGCTCGCATCCCGCCATTCTATGATTCGCTGATGGCCAAGATTATCGTCCATGCTGCAGATCGTCCCGCCGCGCTCGAACGGATGCGGCGCTCGCTCGCTGCGACTCACGTCGAAGGCGTCGCCACAAATCTCGCTTTCCATGCGGGCGTGCTCACCGATCCCGAATTTGAACGAGGTGGCGTCGACACTTCCTACGCGCCTCGCTTCCTCGAACGCCACCTTCAGCTTCAAGAGGCAAAAGCGCATGGCTAAGATCCAACTCGTCGAGACCTCCTTGCGCGATGGCAACCAGTCTCTCTGGTCGGCGCTCGGCGTCGATACGGCCAAGACTCTGACGATCGCGCCCGTCATGGACCGCGTGGGCTTCAAGGCTATCGACTTCACCACGTCCACACACATGGGCGTTGCCGTTCGCTACAAGAAAGAGGATCCCTGGGAGCGCATTCGGCTGATGGCTAAGGCCACGCCGAACACGCCGCTGCAATTTCTCTCCACCGGATTCCGGTTCATCTCCTGGGAAACGGCGAGCCCCGAATTCATGGCGCTCGCGTTCAAGACCCTGATCAAGAATGGCATGCGCCGGTTTGCGCTCGCCGATCCGATGAACGACGCGGATGCCAATGTCGCCTGCGCGCGCATGATCAAAGCAGCCGGCGGCGAATACGTCATCGGAGCGTTGGTCATTACGCTGAGCCCGATCCACGATGATGCCCACTACGTGGCCCGCGCGCGCACTCTCGCGGAAAGTCCCGATGTAGACGCGGTCTACATCAAGGATCCGGGCGGTCTTTTGACGCCACTCCGCGCCCGTACGCTCATTCCTGCCGTGATGGCGGCAATCGGCAATAAACCGCTCGAGCTGCATTCGCATTGCACGATCGGCGTCGGCGAGCTCACGTACATGGACGCGCCGGAGTGGGGCGTCAGCGCCGTTCAGTGCGCTTCGGGTGCTGCCGCGGATGGCATTTCGAATCCGCCGTCGGAGCGCGTGGTTTCCAATCTGCGAGCGCTGGGACATCAGATCGATATCGACGATCAGGCTCTCGCCGAAGTGGGCCGCTATTTCACCCGCCTTGCCGAAGCGGAAGGCCTTCCCGTAGGCCGCCCCCAGGCGTTCGACGCCAACTATCTTCATCACCAACTGCCGGGCGGAACGACCGGCACGATGCGCCGGCATCTGGCCGAAGCCCGGGTGTCCCACTTGGAAGGCGCGGTGATCGAGGAGCTGGACCGCGTGCGCCAGGAATTGGGCTGGCCGATCGTGATGACTCCTTTCGCGCAGATGCTGATCACGCAGGCGGTTTTGAATGTCACCGGAAAAGAGCGCTACGCCACGATTCCCGACGAAATCATCCGCTACGCGCTGGGGAAATTCGGGCGTCCCAACGTTCCCATCGCGCCGGCGGTGATGGACCGCATCGAATCCCTGCCTCGCACGCGCGAGTTGCGGCAGCAGCCGGGCATGCCGCCTCTAGCCGAACTGCGCAAGCGCATCGGCCCGGAATTGAGTGATGAGGAGTTTCTGCTGCGCGCCACAATGCCCGCCGGCCAGGTCGACGCGATGAAGGCGGCGGGGCCTGCAGAACAAACGTACAATCCTCACATGGTTCCCGTGATGAATCTGATTCGTCAGTTGACCGCGCGGCGCGACATCACCTACCTCTCGGTCCAGAAGCAGGGCTTCAAGCTCGAGCTGCGTGGCCAACCGACCGGGGCCGAGGCGTGAGCGTGGGCCGCTCCAATAACGGTTGGAACGAGCGATTGGGGCCCGTTGAGGGCTTCATGTTCGATCTCGACGGCACGCTGATCCTCACCGACCGCTCGCTCGCCGGCTACCATTTGCTTCCCGGCGCCGTCGAAATTCTCGGCGAACTGCAATCGCGCGGCGTGCCCTTCGTCATTCTCACAAACGGCAGCGCATATCCGGCGGCCGAGCAGGGGCCCAAACTGCGCGCCCTGGGCTTGCCCATCTCCGACGAGATTCTGCTGACACCTTCCACCGTAGCGGCGGAATTGATGCCCCGCCGGCGCGTGAAGCGCGCGCTGGTCTTAGGGACGAAGGGAGTCGGCCACCCGCTGGCGGAGGCGGGGATCGAGATTGTCTTCCCCGGGGGAGCGCGCGCGGAGGAAGTCCAGGCAGTCTACGTCGGCTGGCATCCCGAATGCGGAATGAAGGACATCGAGGCCGCCTGCAAGGCCATCTGGAATGGCGCGGAGCTTTACGTCGCCTCCGACGTTCCTTTTTTTGCAACCTCCAGCGGCAAGACGATGGGTTACTCGCACGCGATCGTCGCCGCTGTGCGCAAGATCACCCGCGCGCCCATGATCCTCACGGGTAAACCTTCTTTGCACGCGCTGAGGCTGGTCGCGAAAAAACTCGGAGTTCCGATGCGCAAGGTGGGCGTCGTCGGCGACGATCCGCTCGTCGAAATGATTATGGCGCGGCGCGGCAAAGCGGTTGGCTTCGGCGTGACAACCGGCTTCACGACAGCTGAAGACTGGGCCGCTCAGCCGAAGGGCAGGCGCCCGCATCGCATCCTGCGCGAGCTCGCCGACATTCTGAAGCTGACCGCCTCATCCTGAGAAAAGCAGTGGCCAGTGGCTGGAGAACGGCGAAAACGAATGTAAAGGTGGCGCTTTTGACTTTCTCGCTCGCTGCGTCTCTGCGGTGAATCGTCTTTTTCTTCTAATGCACGCCGTCCGCCAGCGGCAGCCACACTTGAAAGCGCGTGTCGCCGGGCTTTGAGGTAACTTCGACATTTCCGCGGTGCTTCTTCACGATCCGCTGAACAGTGTCGAGCCCAAGTCCTGTACCCTCGCCCACTCCTTTGGTCGTGAAGAATGGCTCGAAGATGTGCGGCTTCACGTCGTCCGGAATTCCCTTGCCGTTGTCGGCGATCTCGATCACCACGCAATCGTCCTCGCGATAGATACGCACGCGAAGCTCGCCTTTGCCGTCCATGGCGTCGATGGCGTTGTCGATGAGGTTGGTCCACACCTGGTTCAGCTCGCTGCCGAATGAATTCACCAGAAGAGGAATCTTCTCGTAGTCGCGCTTCACCACAACGCCGTGCTTGAGCTTGTGGTTCATGATGGTGAGCGTCGTTTCGAGGCTCTTCACGATATCCACGTTTTGCAGCGGCGTCTGGTCCATGTAGGTGTATTCCTTGATGGCGCGGACCAGATCCGAAATTCGCGACGTGCTGCTCTCGATTTCGTTCAGCAGGCTCGCAGCTTCGAGCGAAGCGGCGATCCTCACCAGCGCCGCTCGCGCCGTCTGCGCATCGAGCGTCGCGAAGAGCGATTCCAGCGCCTCCGGCTTGACGTTCCGGTGCGCCAGATCGGCGGCCAATTGCCACAAATCATTCTGCCCGTGGCTCCGCAGCAGGGAATCGATCTGCCCTTCGAGGTCGCTGATGGTAAGCGCGTCGGGCGGGATTTCGTCGCGTTGCACCAGCGACGCTTCCAGATTCTCGATTTCCGATTTCTGCGTGGGCGTCAGTTCGCGCCGCCCCAATTCGTGGCTCGCGCTCTTGATTCGCTTTAGGGCGTCGCGCAGTTGGCTGGCGGCGCGCTTCGACGGCGGAAGCTGGATTGTTGAGTTCGTGCGCGAGGCCCGCCGAAAGCTTTCCCAGCGACGCCAGCCGGTCGCGCTGCTGCTCCATCCGCGTGGTCTCGCGAATCCTGTCGGCCATCAGGCCGACGAGCCGCTGCGTCAGCTCCGGCATCTTGTGGATAAGGTCGGGAAACAGCGCGGCAGGGAAGCGCAGAGCGCGGCCATCCGTGAGCGCTCGCACGCCTACGCTGAACTGCTTCATGCGGGAAAACGGGAGCACGCCCGTCACGGCCGGAGCCTTGATCGGAATCACTACCGTTTCGCCGCCGAGTTCGCCGCGTGCCTGCAGCTGCCCCTCGAGGACGACGAACATCGCGTCGGCCGGTTCACCCGGCCGAAACGGCATGTCCCCCGCTTTGAGGTGCATCTCTTCCGCTTGGCTGAGAAACCATTCGATCTGATCGTCGGGCAGATCGGCGAACGCGGGAACGCGAACCAATTCTGATTTTTCGGCCATTTATACCTTGCTCAGATATTGATGGATGAATTGCACGGCCACCGACCCCTCGCCGACTCCCGAAGCCACGCGCTTTACGGAACCATGCCGCACGTCGCCCACCGCGAAAATTCCCGGCACATTCGTTTCGAGCAGAAAAGGATCTCGTTCTAGCGTCCAGCCTTTCGGATGCTGGCCTTCCCGAATCAGATCGGGGCCCGTCAGGAGGAACCCGCGATCGTCGCGCTCGACGACTCCCGCCAGCCAATCGGTGCGCGGCAGCGCGCCGATAAAGATGAACATCGCGCTCGCCGGCACGCGCTCGACCTTGTTGGTGTCCGAACAGAGGAACGAAATCTCTTCGAGGTGCGTTTCGCCGTGCGCCTCTTGCACGCTGGCGTTGGCCCAAAGCTGAATGTTAGGCGTTTCCTTGACCTGGTCGATCAGATACTGCGACATCGTGCTCGAAAGAGAGCTTCCTCGCACTACGATCACCACGCGCTCAGCATATTTTGCGAAATTCATCGCCGCCTGTCCTGCCGAATTTGCGCCGCCGATCACGTAAACGATTTCGCCCTTGCACGAAAGCGCTTCGGTCGATCCGCCCCCGTAGTAGACGCCCGCGCCCTGCAATCGGTCGATCCCCGGCGCTTCGAGCCGCCTCCACTGCACCCCGGTCGCGATCAGCAGCGCGTGGCAGGATATCTCGCTTCCGTCCGCCAGCTTGACGATCCGGTAAGGATCTTCGGTCCGCACGCCGACGGTTTCCTGCGGCGCGAGAATTTCCACGCCAAACCGCTGCGCCTGCACCACCGCTCGCCGCGCCAGATCACCGCCGCTCAGCCCCATCGGAAATCCAAGATAATTCTCGATCCGTGAACTCATCCCCGCCTGGCCGCCCGGCGCTTCGCGCTCGATCATCACCGTGTGCAAGCCCTCGGACGCGCCGTACACAGCAGCCGCCAGACCCGCCGGCCCTCCGCCGACGATCGCAAGGTCATAAAAGTTGGTTTGCGCGCGAGTGCGCAATCCAACTTTTTGGGCCACTTCGGCCGGCACGCTTTCGAGGAGCTTCGTGCCGTCAGGAAATAGCACCACCGGCAGGCTCGACGCATCCGGCCCCAGCACTTCCAGCAGGCGCTTGGTTTCCGGATCGTTTCCGGAAAGCTCGACGTCGATCCACTGATAAGGAACGCGATTGCGCGCCAGAAAATCTCGCAGATCGTAAGACCGCGGCGACCAGCGCGTCCCCAGCACGCGGATTCCCTCGAACGCCGGCCGGTAGGAAGCGCGCCAATCGTCGAGCAGATCGTCCAGCTGCGGATAGAGATGCTCCGTCGGCGGATCCCACGGCTTCAGGAAAAAATAATTGATGTTCGCTTCGTTGATGGCGCTGATCGCCGCGTTCGTGTCGGCATAGGCGGTGAGCAGCGCGCGCTTCGCGTCGGGAAAGATCCGCATTCCTTCCTGCAGGAATGCGACGCCATCCATGTGAGGCATGCGCTGGTCGGCGAGCAGCAGAGCCACACTGTCGTTGCGCACTTTCAACTGCCCCAGAAGATTCAGCGCCTGCTCGGGAGAATCGCTCGCGATCACGCGGTAATCGGCGCCGTACTTCGAACGCAGGTCGCGCTCGATCGCTCGCAAAACATCGGAGTCGTCGTCCACACTCAGCAAAATCGGTTTCGCCATGAAGGGGTCCCGGCCTCGTATACGCAGATGATTCTAAACGTCTCAGCCGTTTAAGCAAAATCAGATGAAGAGCGCTCGCGTTTGGTCGCAGGATTAGATTTCGAACACGCTCTTCAACGGCCGGGGCCATGTATCTCTCTGAGTCCAAACAAGTACCCATCGAAATAAGCGACTTGAAGCAGGCCATGGTTCGTGAGGGGCCGGCCGAAGCCAGGTGCGGTCGTCTGAGTTGGTTTCCGTTGGGACGAAGCTGGCAGGCAAAGCCGAACCTACCAGAGCAGCTTCAGCCCAAATTGAATCTGGCGCGACGTTGTCGACGTGCTAGTGACAACTCCGGCCGCCGGATTTGCCACCGGAGTTGTGCCCGACAGAGTCGCCAGGATCAGATTGGGCGTATTGAAGTTTGCGCGGTCGAGGATGTTGAATATCTCGGCGCGAAACTGCAGGCTCAGCCGCTCGCGGATCGGCGTGTCCTTCAGCACCGAGAAGTCCCACGTCGCGAGTCCCGGCCCGATCAGCGTGTCGCGCCCCAGATTACCGTAAAATCCGTTCATCGTGGCGGCGTTCGATTCGGTCAGAAAGGCGTCCGGATTGAACCACTCGCCCGGCTTGCCCAGAATCACGGGCCCGCTGAAGTTCGGATTTATGAACGGGCGCACAGGATTTTTTGTGTCGCCGTTTCGCGATGGGTTGTAGCTGAGTTGCGGCGTGAACGGGAGACCCGATTGCGCCGTGATGATGCTATTGATCGACCAGCCGCTCACTAGCCGGTCGCTCCAGCCGCTCATGTCGCTTGCGAACATCTGCCCGTGCCCGAAAGGCAGCTCATAAACCGCGTTGATCACCGCCACGTTGGTCGCGTTGTACGTCGCCGGCCCCCAATCGGCTCGGATGTCGAAGGGATTCGAGACCAATCCCGGCGCGTTGTTTGCCGTCGTGCCATTAAGCGAATCTCCATCGTCCAGCGCTCGCGACCACGTGTAGACGCCTCGCAGCGAAAGCCCTTTGCTGAATCGATGATTCACGTCGATCTCGAGGGCGTTGTATGAACTATCGCCGACGCTGTACCACGTCCACGTGGGGCCCAGGCTGGAATTGCACGTCGTGACTGTCGCGCTGCAGGCAGCCGGAACGTAATACGTGCCGGCAGGCACGGGCAGGCCCG
Source organism: uncultured Acidobacteriota bacterium (assembly GCA_963814735.1). Taxonomy (GTDB): domain Bacteria; phylum Acidobacteriota; class Terriglobia; order Acidiferrales; family UBA7541; genus Palsa-295. The sequence continues at coordinate 122,152 of CAWFEC010000006.1, forward strand.
TGACGGTCGCGCCGGAAGCCGTGTAAAGCGTCGGATACGTAGCCGGACATGGCGATGCCGGGCAAATCACGGGCGCCGGTTCGTTGGCATCCAACCCGACAACCTCGTGGTACCCGTGCGATCCCACGTAACCTATCGTGAAAGCTGTATTTGGCGTCAGTTGATGTTCGAGCCGCAGCGAATACGAAATCAGCGTGGGCGGCTTCAGGTTCTGCTGCACGCCGCCGGGAAGGAGTTTGGCGCTTGCTGGTACGGAGAGAACCGGCAAGCTCGAAAGCGGAACGCTGCCGCTGTACGTGGGATTGAACGGCGCATTCTGATCCATCCGGTATCCGAGCGCATCCTGCAGGTCGTTGTACATCCCGAAGCCCGCGCGCAGCACCGTCTTTTCGCCAAACAGGCTCCAGGCCACACCGATTCGCGGCTCGGGCAGGAATGCCTCACTGTTGGTGCTGAATGATGAACTCCCGATGTGCGGAGTGGAATTGATCACTCCATCCGTGAAGAAGTAGTTGGAGGCCCGGCCGTGCGCCTCATTCCATCCGGTCGACGACTCCGCGCGGAAGCCGAGCGTCACGGTAAGCCTCGGCATCAGCCGGATCGTATCCTCGGCGTACCACGCGGCAAACAGCGACCGCCAGTTCATCTCTGTCGGCGCCGGATCGTAGGTGAGTGTGCCTGTGCCTCCCAGCAGCGCGTTGATGCCTGAGAACGACACCTGCCCGAACTGGCTCAGCGCCAGCATTTCATTCGATTGAAACTGCTGGAACCACGCGCCGAACCCGAATTGATGTTTTCCGTGCGTCAGCGTCACTTGGTCCTCGTATGTGAAGATGTTGCGGAACACATTGAGGTTCGTTCCGTTGTTGCTGCCCGCCAGACCGAGCTGCGTCGCGGGGTTCGACGCGGTGCTGCCTCCGACAACTACCGCGCCCACCGGCAAGCCTCCCACAAAGCCGGTCACGCTAGCTGCGGGCGAACCCGGGGTCGGCTCGCCGAGGAAGTAATACGCCGCGCGCGAGTAGCCGAACCGCGCCGTATTCACGAGCGCCGGCGAAAACTGGTGCGTCTCGTCGATGCTCAGAACCTGCTCGCGCAGGTCGGCGATGTCCGTGCTGTACGGATCGGCCGGCGTCGCCGTCACGGCTGCGCTGTCGTCGATCGTGTAAACGCCGGTCAGTGAATCTCGCCCGGAAAAGATGTGGTCCAGCCGCGTCGTTCCAAAGTCCTCGCGAATATGCTGCAGCGGGCTGAAGACGCACCCGATGATCCCGCCGGGGTTCCCATTGGGCAATAGAAGTTCCGGTCCTGGGCAATTGGCGGGCGTAGCCACAGGCCATACGTTCAGCAATTGTGTGACTGCGGCGGCGCACGCCACCTGGTCGGCTGCGGGGCAGTTGGATCCAAAGGCAGGGAATCCGGGTGTACCGTTCGTGCGCGCGTCAGTATCCGGCACGAATGTTTCCGATGTCTGGTGCAGGCTCTGCCGCAACCCCTCGTAGTTGGCGAAGACGAAAGTGTTGTCCTTCTCGATCGGCCCGCCCATCGAAACCCCGAACTGATTGCGCTGGAATCCTGGTGGCGACGAGCCGACATCGAAAAAGTTCCTCGAATCCAGATCGTTGTTCCGCAGGAATTCGTACGCCGACCCGTGCCAGCCGTTCGAACCTGACTGCGTCACGATCACCACTTGCGCTCCCGGATGCTTGCCGTATTCGGCGCCGTAGGAATCGCGCAGCACGTTGAATTCGCGAACCGCGTCGACTCCCAGCAATTCGCCGCTCACCCCGGCGGGCGTCATGTTGTTCTCGGCCGCGCCGGTATACTCCACGCCGTTCAGCAAGAACATGTTTTGCTGCGGCCGGTTTCCGGACACCGCAAAGTTGTTTCCGTTGGTCGAGTTCGAGATGCCCGTCCCGCCCGCCTTCTCGAAAGTAAAATTGACCACTCCAGGATTGAGCGGCATCAGCAGATCGAAGCTGCGCCCGTTGAGCGGCAGATTCTTCACTTGCTGCTCGCCGACGAGGCCCGAAATGTCGTTCGTCGTCACGCTGACCATGGGAGCGTCGCCACTCACCGTCACTTCTTGATTCATTTCGCCCAGTTGCAGGGTCAGATCGACCGTCGCTTCCTCGCCGACCACTAGATGGATTCCGCTGCGCACCTCCGCCTTGAATCCTTGTTTGCTGGCTTGAATCTCGTAGTTGCCTACGGATAGCGCCGCCACGAAGTACCGGCCCTCGCCATCCGCAACTGCCTCGCGCACGGCGCCCGTGTCCACGTTCCGCGCCATTATGGTCGCACCTGCCACAGCCGCACGCGACGGATCTTCGACGTGTCCCGTCACGCTGGCCGAGACTTGGGCGCGGGCGCCGGTTGCCGCCAGGAGAATCAGTGCTAGAAAAATGCCGAGGCGGCCGCAGATTGCCGGCCGGGAAGAAAAACCCGTTCGTGAATGTTTTCGAAAAGTCGCCAAGCTCCCGGCATTCGAATCAGAAAGCATGTCGTGGTTTCTCCAGTTAGGAAGATTAAGTTGCACATCGTTAGCGTGCATCATTCGAAGGAATATACGTTTTAATACGTATAGGAAAGCTACGTCAATTCATTTAAGTACGGACTGGATCGCCAGATGCGAGCCGCCCTGATTCGGGACCAACGGTTTTCCCGAGCGGAGGAACGCTGCGGTCGCACGGCCCTAGGCGAGACGATGGGAAAAATCGGGCGATGAGGGCACGAGTGATGCTTTTCGCCGCAAAATCGGCCGCGGACGCGGCTAAGGCGCAAAACCGCGCAAATCCAGTTTTTCCGCGCCATTTAGGGGCGCCATAAGCTCCCGACGAGTATCTCCTGCATATACCTGTCGGAGCAGGTTTTTGGCTGGCGAACGATCGAGTTAACGGAAGGCGCGTCTCGCCGTGAGCGCGCCCCATTCCGGCAGGCTGCGCTCGCCGAGCAGAGCTTCCGCCGCCCAGGCGCCTAGAAACGACGATAACGCTACGCCGTGCCCGGCATACGCGCCGAAGACGATTCCGTTCGCGCTCGCAGGATGCCGGGCGAACACCGGCCGCCAGCCCTCGCGAAACAAAATCGGTCCGCCCCAATGGTGCGTGAACCGGCACTCCTTCAGCGCCGGATGCAGCCCGTGCACGCGCCGCTCGAACGACGCGAACATCCGCGTGGCGTCGGGCGCCGCGATATCGACGTCTTCGAGATCATCCGATTCCGGCGCGTCGAGCAACCCGGCGCCCAGCACCAGCGAGTTGTCGTTGCAGACCCGCCCCCAGAGATAGGGGAAATCCACCGTGTAAAAGGGCTTCCTCTCGGCAAGACCGATCTCTTCCGATTGTTTTTCCGAGAGCGGCGAACTCAGCGCCGCAAGCGTGAGCTTCGGCACGCTGCTTTCTTGCATGCCGGAAAGCCGGAGCGAAAGCCCATTCGTTGCAAACAGCACTTTCCTCGCGCGCAAGCGGCCGCCGGCGAAATGAATCTCAGCTTCCTCGCCCCATTCCACACGCTCGACCGGATGATTTTCCGCAATCGTCGCTCCGAGCCGATCGGCTGCGCGGGCCAGGCCGCTGACGAGTTTCCCCGGATCGAGCGTCCCGCCCGGCACTTCGTTTACCACGCGGAGCGTGCCGGAATCATTCCACGAGATCGGCGATTCCTTCGATCCGCTTCGCCGCGCAATTTCCCACGCTCCAGGCAACGAAAGATCGCACTCCACTTCGAGCTTGCCGAGTATCTTCCTCAATCCGCCGAGAATGTCTTCAAGGCCCGAAAGATCATCCGCGGCCGCGCCATCGAGCGCCATGCCGCCCGTGCGTCCGCTCGCCCCGCGGCCAATCCGCCCCGCCTCCAGCACCACCACGGATTTCTCCGGCGCAAGCAGGCGCAGCCACGCCGCAGCGGCAAGGCCGCTGAATCCAGCGCCAATCACCGCAACGTCCGCAACTTCTGGAAGCGATTTTGCAGGCGGCGTGAAATCAATCCGCCAGGGCGGCGTGCCCCAGCGATTGTGATTGTGCGAAGAGGGCATGAAGGGTCAATCGAGGAAGGGGCAGTTTCAGAGTCGAGAGTGAACCCTCGACTCTGACCTCTCAACTACAGAATATTTTCGTTCCAGGTCTCAAGCGTCTTCTTGATGTGTCCCATGAATTGATGCGCCACCGCTCCATCGACTACGCGGTGATCGTAGGAAAGAGTGAGATAGACCATCGAGCGAATGCCGATCGCATCGTCGATCACCACGGGGCGCTTCTCGATCGTACCGAGTCCAAGGATCGCGACGTTCGGCTGGTTGATCACGGGCAATCCCATCAGCCCGCCATATATGCCGGGATTCGTGATCGAAAACGTGCTCTCGGCCACTTCGTCCGGCTTCAGCTTCTTCGAGCGGGCGCGCTCGGCGAGATCGTTCAACGTTCGCGCGAGCCCGAGAAAGTTCTTTTCCTCGGCATTCTTGATCACGGGCACGATCAAGCCCCAATCGAGCGCCACGGCAACGCCGATGTTGCACTCCTTGTGCAGGACGATGTTCGTGCCGTCGACCGAAGAGTTCACGGTCGGAAACGCGCGCAGCGCCTCAACTGCGGCGCGGATGAAAAACGGCATGAACGTCAGCTTCGTGCCCGTCTCGCGCTCGAACCGGTCTTTCATCTTGGCGCGCAACGTGGCGATTTCGGTCACGTTGGCTTCGTCGATCGAGTAGACGTGCGGCGACGTGCGCTTCGAGACGACCATGTGCTCCGCGATCCTCTGCCGCATCGCGGACATGGGCTGTACTTCGTAATGGCCGAAGTAGAGCTTCTCGCGCGGCACCGCGAGTTCGAGCACGGCCGAAGGCCCGCCCGCTGGCGCAGGAGCGCCGCTCGGGGGTGGCGCGGGTCTCGCCGCCGGAGCACTTGCCGGATGCGCGCCTCCTTCGACGGCTGCCAGGATGTCGTCCTTGCTGATGCGCCCGCCGGCGCCCGTTCCCGGCACTTGCGAGAGATCGATGTCGTGTTCGCGCGCGATGCGGCGCACCAGCGGGGAACTGCGGATCTTGTCGCCGTTGCCTGGCCTCTCCGGCGAAACCGGCGCCGCAGCAGCAGGCGCCGGTTTCGCTGCAGGCGGCGGAGCCGCCGAGGGCGCTGCCGCGCGCTTGGGAGCCTCTTGCTTTGCGGGCGCAGGAGCCGAAGGTGCTGCTGCGGGAGCCGCAGCGCTCGCGCCAGTCGCATCAATCACCGCCACGATCGTCTGGATCGGGACTGTCTGGCCTTCCGTGACCTTGATCTCTTTCAGCACGCCCGCCGCGGGCGCGGGAATTTCCGCGTCGACTTTATCGGTCGAGATTTCGAAGAGCGGCTCGTCGCGCTCGATCTTGTCGCCCGGCTTCTTGAGCCACTTCGTGATCGTGCCTTCGAAAATACTCTCGCCCATCTGCGGCATCATTACATCGACAGCCATTGTCTTCTCCTCAGGACCCAGGACCTTATACTGCGCTCAGACACTCTTCGTGCCAGACGCCGGGAATGCCTTCCAGCGTGTAGATTTCATCGCCGCCGTGAAAGAAGCTCACGTTCTGCACTTTTGCCGTGCGGCCCGCGTATTCGAGCTGCTCGGGTTCGAGTTCGTTGTGATACTGCCCGGCCTCCAGAAACTCCTCGAGGAATGCCCGGTCCGCGATGCGGACTTCCGTCCCCACTTCGAATTCAGCGTTATTGAGGCCTTTTGTTTTTCCCATGGGCGCGCAGCCTGCTCGGTCCCCTCTCGGTTAGTATTTTGCCAATTCGCGTGCGGCGGCGGCAACTTTTTCCACGCTCGGCAGGAACACAGCTTCGAGCGTGGGCGCGTAGGGCACGGGCGTGTCGAGCCCGGTGACGCGCGCGATCGGTGCATCCAGATCGAAGAACGCCTCCTCGCAGACGATTGCGGCAATCTCTCCCGCGATTCCTCCCGTGCGCGTGTCCTCGTGCACCACCAGCAGCCGGTTCGTCTTTTTCACCGATGCGAGGATCGTCTCACGATCCAGCGGCAGCAGCGTGCGCAAATCGATCACCTCGGCCTCGATCCCTTCCTTCGCGAGCACGGCGGCCGCATCGAGCGAGGTGAGCATGGACGCTGCGTAACTGAGAATCGTCAGGTGGCGTCCCTCGCGGCGCACGACGGCCTTGCCAAGTGGGACCATGTAGTCGGTCTTAGGCACTTCCTCTTTCACCCGGCGGTACAGAAATTTGTGCTCGAAAAAAAGCACGGGATTATTGTCGCGAATCGCCGATTTCAGCAGCCCCTTCGCATCGTACGCTGTCGAAGGGTAGACCACTTTCAGGCCCGGCGTGTGCACGAAATACATCTCGGGATTCGCCGAATGAAACGGCCCGCCGTGAACGCCTCCGCCGGAAGGGCCGCGCAGCACCATCGGCACGGGCGCGCCCCAGCGGTAGTGGGATTTGGCGACGAAGTTGGTCACCTGATTAAAACAGCAGGCGATGAAGTCGATGAACTGCATCTCGGCCACGGGTCGCAATCCAAGATAGCTCATGCCGCAAGCCGCGCCCACAATCGCCGTCTCGCTGATCGGCGTATCGATTACGCGCTCCGGCCCGAATTTCGCGAGCAGCCCTTCGGTCGCCTTGAACGCGCCGCCGTAGACTCCGATATCCTCGCCGAGCGTGACGACCGCGGGATCGCGATCCATCTCTTCGAAGAGCGCCTCGCGAATCGCTTCGAGCATCGTGATTTCGGGCATCGCTAGCGTTTTCCTCGCTTGCCGTGAGGCTCTTTGCCGAATGGTTTGCCGTGATGCCCGTGTCCCTTGTGAAACGGCTTGCGGCCGCCGCGGGTTTCCTTGACTTGCTCCTGCGTCTCGCGGACAAAGGCCTTGTCCTTGGGGCCCCTGCCGAAGGGAACGCGGAGCGGAACCTCGGCTTCGACCTCTGAGGTCTTTGCCTCAACCGCGACAGGTGTCTTGGCGGAGTGCGGTTGACTTTCGGCGCCATTTCCGCCCAAAGCGGATTCCTTAACCGCTTTCGCGGTGTCGAAATTGCCGAAATCCGTCACGACCCAGGAGGACTTTACGTTGGACAACGGCGGCGTCACTTCCGTTTTCGAGCGCCGCCAGTCGGCCTCAATCGTATGGCAGCCTTCGCAATAGACGCCCTGCTCGACGATTTCGGGCGGCGGCATCGGCGATTCTTCGGCGAACTTCTGGTCCGCATCGAGTTCGCGCTCGATCCGCGCGTCGATCTCGGCTTTCTTCGCGGCGTCCCAGATATTGTTCCTGGTCAGATATTTTTCGTAGCGGGCAACGGGATCTTGCGTCTTCCAGTATTCGAACATTTCCTTGGGGACGTATTCCGCTGGATCGTGCTGGGCATGACCTTTCATGCGCATCGTTTTCACTTCGATGAGGATGGGGCCGCGGCCGGAGCGACATTCATCGACAGCGGCCTTCGAGGTCTCGTAGACGGCAAGCACGTCGTTGCCATCGACGATCCGGCTCTCGATTCCATATGCCTTGGCGCGATCCGCGAGATTTTTCAGCGGCACCTGGCGCGAAACGGGAGTCGAATAGGCCCACTGGTTGTTTTCGAGGACGAGCACGAAAGGCGCGCGCTGCGTCGCGGCGAAGTTGAGGCCTTCGTGAAAGGCTCCCGTCGAACTGCCGCCGTCGCCGATCCACGTCATCGCGACGATTTTCTGGCCGAGATACCGCCCGGCCATCGCGACGCCGGTCATCACCGGAATCAGGTCTCCGAGCATCGAGATCGGCGAGACCACGTGAAGCTTCTTCAGATCGCCGAAGTGGCTCGTGCCGTCCTTGCCGTGCGTCGGCGAAGTGTATTTCGCCATGTGCTGCGTGAAGATGTCGCGCGGCTTGAAGCCCTTCACGAGCAGCGTGCCGATGTTGCGGATCATCGGCGCGAGCCAGTCGCGCGGCTCAAGCGCGTAAGACGTGCCGACCGAAACCGCTTCCTGCCCAAGGCTCAAATACACGCCGCCCACGATCTTGTTTTGCCGGAACAGCTTTACAAGGCGGTCTTCGAGCTGCCGGTTGAGCTGCATGAAGTAATAGAGCTCGAGTTGCTGTTCGTAGGTCAGCTTGGCAGTCATAATTCCTTCCGCCGCCGAATTCGAATCGCCTTCGGGATCCTAAACGTATCGTCCTTGGTAGGGGCGGGTCTCAGACCCGCCCCTACAAATTACACCATTGCCGCGAGCGCGCCAGAAACCGTTTCGCGTCGCGAGTCGAGAATCTTGGCCAGGCTTTCGCGCGGGACCTCCTGGAGATTGCGCCCGAAAACCTCCGCGAAATGGGCCGCCACCCGCGCGCGCGCCTCGCTGACGTCAACCGCGCGGCCCAGCGCGCGTTCCAGTGATGTGGAGCGCGCACTCGCAATCCCGCAGGGGACGATCAGGTCGAAATAGCGCAGATCGGTCGAAACATTGTACGCGAAGCCATGCGATGCGACCCAGCGGCTCAGATGCACGCCAAGCGCTCCAAGTTTCTCTTCTCCCGTGGCCGTATCGACCCACACGCCGTGGCGTCCTTCGACGCGCCGGGCCGCGACGCCAAAATCGGCCGACGTACGAATCATCACTTCTTCGAGCTGCGCCACGTACCAGCGCACGTCGCGCCGATGCCGCGCGAGATCGAGGATCGGGTAGCCGACGATTTGCCCGGGTCCATGATAGGTGATATCGCCGCCGCGGTCGCTCGGATGAAATTCCACGCTCATTTGAGCAAGCAAGCGGTCACCCGCGCGCAGGTGTTCGCGGTTGCCGTTGCGGCCGAGGGTGATCACGTGGGGATGCTCGCACAGAAGCAGCACGTCGGGAATCGCATCCGCCTTGCGTGCCTCCACAATCCGCTGCTGCAGCTCCCAGACCGCGAGGTAGGGAATCAGCCCCAGATCGACCAACCAGCAGATTTTGTCCGTGTCTCGCATGTCCCGCAAAACTCTAAGCCGTCATTCTGAACGAAGTGAAGAATCTCTCTTCAGCTTTTCACGCGGCCTCGCGTGGAAACAGCACTAGAAACTAGAAGTTGATGGCCAGGCCGCGCACGGAGTTGAATGCGTCACCCATCGCTTCCCAAACCGTCGGATGCGCGTGGATGGTGGCAGCCATGTCGTCGAGCGTGGCTTCGAGGCCGAGCGCCGCGACGGGCTCGGCGATGATTTCGGTAGCGAGCGGCCCGATGGCATGGACGCCCAGTATCTCGCCGTATTTCGCTTCCGCCACGACCTTGATGAAGCCATCGTGCTGGCCGAGGATCGTGGCTTTGCTGTTGGCAAGGAACGGAAATTTGCCCGTCTTCACGTCGAATCCCGCCTCGCGCGCCTGCTTTTCCGTCAGTCCGATCGAGCCGATCTGCGGCTCGCAGTAGGTGGCCGCGGGGCAGCGCTTGCGGTCGAACGGCTGCACGTCCTTGCCCGCCATACGGCCCACGGCGATGATGCCTTCCATCGACGCGGCGTGCGCGAGCTGCGGAAGGCCCGCAACGATGTCGCCTATGGCGTAGACGCGCGGCTCGTCCGTTTCGAGGTAGGCGTTGGCGTGGACGAATCCGCGCTCGAGTTTCACTTTCGTTTTTTCAAGGCCGATGTTTTCAGTTAGCGGGCGGCGGCCAACGGCGATCAGAACCTTCTCGGCGGAGATCGACTGGGCTTTCCCAGTCTTGTCCTGAAAGCTGACGGTCGCGCCGCTTGCGGTCTTCTTCACGGAGTCGACCTTGGCACTCGTCTCGATGCGAATGCCCTTTTTCTTGAAAGCCTTCTCGAGTTCGGGAGAAATATCCTCGTCTTCGAGAGGCACGATGCGCGGCAGGGCTTCGAGGAGCGTTACGTCGGTGCCGAACGTCCGGAAAATCGAGGCGAATTCGACGCCCACGGCGCCGCAGCCGACCACCACCAGCGATTTCGGAATCGCCGGGAGCTGCAAAATCTCGCGGTTCGTCAGAATTACCTCCCCGTCGATTTCCACGCCGGGAAGCGAGCGCGCTTCCGAACCCGTGGCGATCATCGTGTAAGTGGTCTCAATCTCGGTGGTTTTGCCGTCTTTCTCGACGGACACGCGGCCGGGACCCGTAATGCGTCCCCAGCCCGTGATCGAATCGACCTTGTTCTTCTTGAAAAGCAGGCCGATCCCGCCGGCGTGCTTCTTGACGATTTTGTCCTTGCGCGCCAGCATCGCCGGCCAGTTGACCTTCACATCTTTGACTTCGAAGCCGAATTCCTCGGCGCGCTGAAAGTAGTCGTAAATATCAGCGTGGTGCAGAAATACCTTCGTGGGGATGCAGCCGACGTGCAGGCAGGTGCCGCCGAGAAACGGGTCTTTCTCGACCACGGCGGTTTTCAGCCCCCACTGGCTGGCGCGGATCGCGGCGACGTACCCGCCGGGCCCGCTGCCGATAATTACCAAATCATATTTGGCCACTCCGGTCCTCCATTGCTCTCATTTCCACCACGGCCGGCATTTGCATGAAAGGGGGTCGTCGCGATGACGGCGTTCCAAGCGCAGACTCCAGATTCTAACAGCGGCCCTCGGCGCTCGCAACCGGACGCCGCCAAAATGTAAGATGGGAGATGCTTGGCGGTCCGGCGCGAGACGATCCGGATCGCGGAGACGACCATCGCCACCCAGCCACCTTCCAGCGAGCCGCAATTCGCCATTCATGACGGCCACGACGGCGATCTGCCCCCGTTCGAGCGAGCCCTCCACCGGATTTTTCTCGGTCCGGATGGACTGCGGCCCATTTGGCGGCTCGCCGTCGCCGTGGCGCTCTACAACCTTCTCGTATTCGTGATCGAGGCGCTGCTCGCAACCGATCCGGCCATATGGGCGTGGATGCGAACCCGGTCGCGGGCCGTGTTGACTCCGGGCGTCGTTCTCTTCAGCGAAGGGATTCGCGTCGTCGCGGCGGTGGCGACAGGTGATTTGATGCGCCGGATCGAGAATCGATCCTTCGCGGATTACGGCTTGCCGCTGGGCGCGGCGTTCGGCAAGCGTTTCTGGCAGGGCGCTGCGTACGGATTCACGCTGCTGACGGTGCTGATGGCGTCGATTGCGGCGCTCGGAGGATTCTCGCTCGGGAAGTGGCGCTTGATGCAACGGCTGCGATCCGCTATGGCGTCCTTTACCTGATCGCTTTTCTTGCTCGTCGGCTTCTTCGAAGAAGCGACCTTTCGCGGGTACATGCAGGCGACGCTCGCGCAAGAAATCGGATTCTGGCCCGGGGCGCTCGCGCTTTCGATATGGTTCGGCCTGTTGCACGTCGACAATTCCGGCGAGGCAAAGACCGGCCTGCTGCTCGCCGGGTGCTTCGGCCTGCTGGCGGCTTTTTCGCTGAGGCGTACGGGAAGCATCTGGTTCGCGATCGGCATGCACGCGGCATGGGACTGGGGCGAGAGCTTCATATACGGAGTGCCCGACAGCGGCGTCCGGGCGACCGGCCACCTGACAGCCGCTTCGCTGCATGGCCCGGTGTGGCTGACGGGCGGCAAAGTGGGGCCGGAGGGGAGCGCGCTCGTCTTTGCCGTCATCGCGCTCGGCGCGCTCGGGCTGCACATTCTGTTCCCCGCGGCGCAGAAGAGCTGAGCCTCGAATCCTTTTGCGCGAAACCCGCATCTATTGTTGGCTGTTGCATCGCCGGCGGTACTTGTTTGACACCGGCGGGGGTTACCGCTAGAATCGCGAGATTTGAGTGAGGCCATTTTCCTCACCGGAACGACACTCAATGGACAAAAAGCGTTTGGAGTATTACAAAAAGAAACTCGTCGCGCGGCGCGAGGAATTGCTGCGCGCGATCGCCCGCACCCAGCAGGAGGGCCGCGAGGCGGACGAGGATCCGACGGTCGATCTCGCCGACAAGGCCGCAAACTCCTACACCAAGGAGTTCCTCTTCGGCGAGACGCACAACTACCGCTCGCTCCTGCAGCTCGTGGACGAAGCGCTCGACCGCATCAAGGAAGGGACGTACGGCGAGTGCACGTCGTGCCATGAGGAGCTGCAGCAGAAGCGCCTCGAAGCCGTGCCCTGGACCCGCTACTGCATCGCCTGCCAGGAAAAGAGGGAGAAGGGCCAGCTGTAGACCCGGGCCGTCCTTCCCCCGTATTTCTACGTCCGAAATTTCCACGCTTTCGCCGCCGCCCGATTTGAAGTAGCGTCTCGCCGCGTCCCGATTCGCGACGCACCCGTGATCCTGAAAAGCGCGCTCGACTCGCTGACGTCGGTGCTGTTTCCCGGCCCCTGCCGCATCTGCGCCCGGACGCTCACCAACGCGAGCCGCATCCCGGTCTGCGAAAGCTGCCTCGCCGGCTTCGAGCGGATCGCCGAGCCGATGTGCGTCCGCTGCGGGCGGCCGTTTGAATCGGGCGTGGCGCTCGACGCGCTCGAGCCGAAGTGCCGGCTGTGCCGCCTCGACTTCTATGCCTTCGACCGCGCGCGCAGCTTCGCCACGTACGACGACGCGCTCTCGGAAGCGATCGTCCTGCTCAAATACGAGCAGGTGGCGTGCCTCGGCGACTGGTTCGCCGGGCGGCTGGCCGAAGTCGTAGCGCGGGCGCCCGTGGATTGGCGCGCGGATATAGTCGTCCCGGTGCCTCTGCACCGGGAGCGCCGCCGCGAACGCGGCTACAACCAGGCGGAATTGATCGCGCGGCCCTTGGCAAAGAGGCTGAAACTGCGGCTCGATGCGGGGATTCTGCAGCGAACCAAGCCTCGCCCGGCGCAGCTGGTCCTTTCGCGCACCGAGCACTGGAAGTCGGTCCGTGGCGCCTACGCCACCAGCGAGGGCGCGCAGGTTGACAACCTGCGGGTCCTGCTGGTAGATGATGTATTGACGACCGGTGCCACGCTCGATGCGTGCGCCCGCGCCCTCAAGAAAGCGGGCGCCGCCGCCGTGCTCGGGCTGACCGTGGCCCGGGTCCGTTCCTGGGCGGTTGCGCCAGGGGCCGCGATTGAGGCGAGATCGCCCCGCGGCCGAAGCAAACCGGACAGCTCTGCCGAGCATCTATAGCGGTTAGGGAGTTGTGTCTGGACATACCTAGACGAAGGCGAGGCCATGGATAACCGTCACAAGGGCGGTTTGCGTCCCCGGCCCAACCTCGCGCCCATCAGCGGAGCCGTAACCGGCCCTGCGGACTACTCTGGTTCTGCCATCACGGTTGGCCACGATCCCTCCCATATACAGCAGCCTGCGGCAAAGCGGCCCTCGGTAATGCAGTCTCCTGTGCTGGTGCTGAATGCGACGTTCGAGCCGATCAATGTCACGGCCGTACGCCGGGCGCTCGTCCTGATGCTCAAGGGCGTGGCGCAGGCGGAAGAGACCAATCACCACGAGGTCCACTCGACATCGAAGGCGATCCAGGTGCCGTCGGTGATCCGGCTCCTCAGCTACCGACATATCCCGCAGCAGAGCCGCGCCCTTTCGCGGAAGAACATCCTGCTGCGCGACCGCAATACCTGCCAGTTCTGCGGCGCCACGTTTCCGGCGTCGGAGCTGACCCTCGATCACGTGATGCCGCGCTCGCGCGGCGGGCGATCGTCCTGGGAAAATCTGGTGGCCTGCTGCTACGCCTGCAACAACAGCAAGGGAGACCGCACGCCGGAAGAGGCGGGACTCAAGCTGCAGCGGCGCCCGCGGCCCTTCACGCTGCACACGTCGCGGCAATTGATGCGCCTGATCGGGCATCGCGACGAAAAGTGGCGCAAGTATCTTTTCTACTGATTTCGAAAAACGCAGGAAACCTTCCGCGGAACGTCCGCGTCTAATCAATCAAACACTTCTAGGACACACCCCGGGAAGCGCGGTCGCCCAAAGTGGCCCGCTTCCCTTCTTACTTTTGGACCGGAAAATGGAAAAGAGAAAATAGAAAACGGCGCACTTCCTCGCTGGTGCAGCTGACAACCGAGGATGCGCGGCGAAGTTGATTTTCCAAATTTCCCTTTTCTAGTTTCTACGGCAGCCGCAGGCGCAACTCTTCGGCGAATCGCTCGATGCGGTTGAGCGGCACGATCGAGACGTCCTGCGCCTCGAAGAGCCGCAAAACGAATTCGTGCCGCCGGTTGCCGGGTTCGGGTTCGATTTCGGTGATGGCCGTAAATTCAGCTTTGATCTGGCGGCGAATCTGCTCGGCGGTGTAGGCGAGCACCTTGGCCTGCGTGGAATCGCGGTTAAGCGCCACGGGATGCAGGTAGCCGCGCGTGCCGTTGTAGCGATAGGCGTAGTCGAGTTTCATCGGATCGCCGGCTTGCGTGAATTCTTCGACCCGCACGCCATGCTGGAGCTTGCCTAGAATGCCGTGCCGATAGAAAACGTCGTGCAGCCGAGCTTCAATCCACCGGCGCGTACTGGCCATGATTCCGCCGCGCATTGAAGGCGGGGGTGCTACATGCTCTCGATACAGACGTTCGAGCTCGGCGTCAAAGTCCTCGGCCAGCAGCGCGCGCGCCGGGCTGAACTGGATCACGTTGGAAAGAGTCTGGTCCAGCTTTTCGAGATCGGCCGCCGCGGCGGGCGAGCGCAGCCGCGCGTCGAAATCGGCGGCCAGCGCGCGCAGGATGCTCTCATCGGCGCCGGGATGCAGCCGGCGGACGCGCGCGAGTTCTGCATCCTCCTCGATGAAGCGCGCGGCGCGCCGCCCGGCCGCGCCCTCGACCTCTTCGAGCAGCACGCCTACGTTCACCCATTCATCGCGCACGAGATTCGGCGTGTAGCGCAGCACCCGGTAACGCAGCGTATTGCGGCTTTCTTCAGGCATGGTTCACTTCCAGTAGGGAAAGGGTTGTGCCGACGACTTCCAGGCCGAGACGATCAGCTCGCGCACCAGCTTCCGACGCCGCAGAAGCTGTTCGAGCATTTTTTCGAGCGCGTCCAGCTCGAAATTGTACCACTCGGGCGGAATCCCGCTTGCCGCCTCTTCGAGAGCGCTCGCGTCGATGCGCGTTTCGATGCGCGCGAGCCACGGCTCGAACGCTTCGATGCCGCGCACCGATTCGTACACGCGATGCCGCGTGTAGAGCCCGCGCAGCGGCGCGTCCGGAAAATTCCACTCGCCCGCGTTGAAGCAGAATCCCTGATCGATCATCTGCGCGCGGTACTGCGATTCGCCCGCTGGGCGAAAAAAAATCGCCTGGCGCCCGTTCGTGTTGCAGGTCCACTTGTCGAAGACCAGCATCCCGCAGAAATCGTCGAGGTTCACAGCATCGCGCAGCTGCTCGTCCGGCAGAAAATCGTAGACCACGGTTTCCGCCGGAGCGCCCGGATATCGCGAGCCGAACTGCAGCCCCGCCCGGCAGCGCGCACTCCCGCGCCCCAGCTGAATCACAAGATCTTCCGTATGTTCGATCAGGCTGTCGCGCACTTCCACGACCGCCGTCCCCGGCACCGGCAGCCCAATCCGCCCCGCCAGTCTCGTACCAAGCAATTCGTTCGCCAGAATCCGCGTCCCCTGCGGATTGTTCTGGAATTTCACCACGTAATACGCTTCGTCGGCGCACCGCATCAGGTGCGCCTGCGCCCCGCCGCGCATTCGCCGGATCTGCTCGACCGCCAGAGGCATCCCGCGCGTATGCTAGCCACCGAAGCCGGTGGCAGCAAGCAAAACATTATCAAAGTGGGAACTTCGCGGACGGCTTTGGATCCGCGCCGCACATAAATCAGGAATGTCGATCCCGTCGCGGGAGGAACGTGCGGACCGGGCACAAAAGAAGAAACGCGGGACCGCGTATCTCACTGAGAGCACGCGGTCCCGCGAATGCGAGACCTTCGGAGGACGTCCCCTGAAGAGCTTCAGCGCTTCCGCCGGCCGCCCTTCTTCTTTTTCGCGCTCGCCTTTTTCTTCGCGGGCGTTTTCTTCTTCGCTTTCTTTTTCGCTTTCGGCTTCGCCTTGGCCTTCTTCTTCGGCGCAGCCTTCTTGGCTTTCTTCGCCGGTGCGCGTCCGGGAGCCAGCGCGGGAGCGGCCTCGATTTCCTCTTCGGGCTCCTCCTCGATAATCACCTCTTCGACTTCTACGATCTCCGTGGATTGCTCCGGCCCTTCTTCCTCTTCGTCGAATCCCGGCAGTTCGTCGTCGTCCTCATCGTGCATCTTCGCGTCAAACATCTCGATCCTCCGTAGGGGTCCCGCGTGCATTCACTCCTCGGGCGCTTATAAACGGAGTGTTCGCATCTGTCAAGGCGCAATGGGTCCAAAAGCAAAATTGAATGCAAGACTCGGCAACAAGGGCGCAACAGGCCGTCACGGCCAGGGACGAGGAGGTTTGTAGCTCTCAGTAAACAGGCTAGTTACGACGTATGTTGGGCGGGGCCGCTACTGCTGGATCGTCAGGATGTCGCCGGCCTGCAGTTCGCGATCCGCGAGGAACGGGTTGGCCTCGCGCAGTGAGGAAACGCTCGTCTGATAGACGCGCGCAATCGAGTAGAGCGTCTCGCCCGGCTTCACGCGGTGCTCCAAACCTTGGGCAGGGCGGTTCTCGGCGGATGCCGTCGTTGTCGATACGGCTGCCTTTTGCGCCGAGCGCGTTCTCGCAGGCGGCTCCGAATCCTGAGCCCCGGCGTAAATTCGCAGATGAACTCCGCGAGAGACGCGGCTGCCGCGAATGTGATTCCACCGCTTCAGCTGCGCGACGGTCACGTCGAACCGCTCCGCAATACCCGGAAGCGTGTCGCCGCGCTCCACCCGGTATCTCACCCAGTGGACCCGCACGGGCGCCGTCGGCACGGTCAGGAGAAACCCGGACGGCACGCTCGCATGCGGCTCGAGATGGTTCGCGGCTTCGATCGCCGAGACCGTCACGCGATACTGGCGCGCGACGTCGGCCAGCGTCTCGCCATTCTCCATATCGTGCAGGCGCCAGCTCGTCCACTTGTCCTGCGGCACCTGGGCGATGTTTTCGTCGAATGTTTTCGTAGCGCCCGCCGGCACCTTCAGCGTGAAATCCGGTTCGTTCGGCGTCACGCTGCGAAGCAGCTCCGGATTGAGCATCCGCAGGTCATCGAAATCCGTCCCGGACGCGTCGGCCACGAGGTGCAAGTCGATGGGATGGTCGAGGTGCATTGCTTCCACCGGCTCCGGCTTCTCGGGGCTCACCTGGACTCCGTAAAGCGCCGGATCCTTGGCAACGAGCTCTAGCGCCAGAATGATCGGAACGTAATTCTGCGTCTGCCTCGGCAGCGCGTTGAGCTTTTGCAGCTGCCAGAAATCCGCATAGCCAGTGTGCTGGACGGCCCGCGCCACCGTCAGCGGGCCCGAATTGTAAGCGGCCATTACCAGATACCAGTCGCCGAACATCGAATAAAGATCGCGGAAATGCTGCGCCGCCGCCCGTGTGGCTTTTTCCGGATCGCTGCGTTCGTCCACCCAGTAGCTCCGGTCGAGATCGTATTCCTCGCCGCGCGGAGCCATGAATTGCCAGATGCCTCGCGCCCCGGCGCGCGAAACCGCGTCCGGCTGAAAGGCGCTTTCCGCCTGCGCCAGGTAGATCAGATCCTGCGGCACGCCCTCCTGGGCGAGCACGCGGCGGATCATCTCGCTATAGCGCCCGGCGCGATCGAGACCGTGCTCGACAATCGCCCGGCCGCGCGGCGTCGTGAAGAAGCTCAAATATTGAAGAACCGATTCGTTCACCGTGAGCGGCAAATCGTGGTGCACTCGAATCAGCTCGGATTCAGCCTTCGCCGCCAGGCGCGGATCGCCCGCCGGCAGCGTCATATCCTCGATCTCGTCGATCGGCGCCGGTTCGGCAGGCGCCTCTGCTTCTTGTTCCTCGTCGTTGCCTTCGATTGCGTCGATCTCGTCCGAGTCCACGACGCTGCTCAATTGATCGAAGAGCTTGCCCAACCGGGGGTCGGCTCCCGCCTGGAACCCGCTCTGCAGGATACGGTCTACCGCGTGGTCGAAGTCCGCCTGCGCATTGTCAAGATTCCCGGCCTTGTATTCGCGCTGGCCCGAGTCATAGTCCGATTGAACGTTCTCGACCAGCACGTCAATCGCAGGCCGGATACGCGGAGTAACCTCAACCAGATACCCGGGATTTGCCGGAAGCGGAAGCGGCTGAAGGACTTCGATCGGGGCCGGACTCGGAGCGCCTGCAGGCGGCTGGACATGAATCGCCTTTGTGGTGGTCTGTTCGCAGCCAGCCAGGAAAAGCACGCTGGCCGCAAACATCACGCAAAATGTGAGCCGGTGTTTCATGATGATGCAGTCCTCGACCGCAACTCCAAAATTTTACGGGGTACTCCCGGGCACGGTCAATGGCAGTGCGGTACTAGTGGTTGACCGAATCAGGACACCGAGTACTAGACCCGAAAACCCTTGCACAGAAAGGCTTATATCACCGATCTGGAAGTCATTGCTACTGGTCGAAGAGACAGGTTTGCGAAAATGGACTGGCCCCGGTCATGCCAGGGCCTGGCGCAGGTCCTCGATCAGATCCTCCGCGTCTTCCAACCCGACCGATACCCGCACCGTCCCGGGCTGGACACCCGCGCCCGCGCAGCTCCTCTGGGCGCATGTTGGAGTGCGAGGTATAGATCGGCAGAATCACCAGCGACTCGACCCCGCCCAGGCTCGCCGCAAGCAGAAACACGCGCACCCGGTCGCAAAAGCGGCGGGCCGCCGCCAGGCCTCCCTTGAAGTCGAACGCCATCATGGCGCCGAAAGCGCGCATCTGCCGCTTGGCGAGATTGTGATCCGGGTGCGAAGGCAGGCCGGGATAGTGCACCCGCGCCACCTTGGGATGCTTGGCCAGAAACTTCGCCACGGCCATCGCGTTCTTGCACTGCCGCTCGACGCGCACTTCGAGCGTCTTCATCCCCCGGATCAGCAGGAACGCCGCCTCCGGGTCCATCGAGCCGCCGAGCTGAATCACGTTCTCGCGGACCTTGCGAATCAGGCCGGCGCTGCCGGCCGCCGCTCCCGCGATCACGTCCGAATGTCCCGCGAGATACTTCGACGCGCTGTGTACGACGATGTTGAAGCCGACCTCGAGCGGCTTCTGCAGGACCGGACTCGCGAACGTGTTGTCGACGATCGAAACCAGTCCCCACTCCTTCGCGAAGGCGGCTGCTTTCGCGAGATCGACGAGCCGCAGCGTCGGATTCGTCGGCGTCTCGATGTACAGCGCTTTCGTGCGCGGATTCACCAGTCGTTCGACGCCCGCGAGATCCGCCTCGACGTGGCGCACGACGATTCCGTATCTCGGGAAGACATCGCGCAGCAGCCGGTAGCTGCCGCCATAGAGTTGCCGCGTGGCGATCAGTTCGTCGCCCGCGCGCAGTTGCGACAGCAGCGCCGCCGAAATCGCGGCCGAGCCGGACGCCGTTACGACGGCCGCTTCCGCTCCTTCGAGCGCCGCGATCTTTGCCTCGGCGGTCGCCAGGGTGGGATTGCCGTAGCGCGTGTAGATGTAGGCCGGGCTTTTCCCCTCGGCCCATCGCTTCATTTCTTCGGTGCTCTCGAAGGTAAAGTTCGCCGTGCGCGAGATCGCCGTGCCCACGGGTGCGCCGACGCGGGATCTCTGCTCGCCCGCGTGGATGGCAAGCGTGGCATCGCCCAGCGGTTTGATTTTCGACGATTTTTTCATGGCCCAGCAGCTTGACCCATTTTGCGCCGCAATCGCAAGCTCCATTTTGGTTTATAGTTGGACTTCCCGGAGGCGAGCGCGATGAGATTTGACCTGGCGTATCTGATCGATCTGCCGTGGATAATTTTCCTTGTGTACTGGCTTGTCGCCGGTCTGAGCGCCAAGAAGATCGAGCGGCACGAACCTGCCGGGCGAAAAGCTGCTTCGCATTCTTGTGTCTCTCGCAGGATTCGTCCTGCTATACAACAACGATCCGCACTTCGGTGTTCTTAACCGGCGATTCCTTCCGTGGCACTACGGGATATTCTTTCTCGGCGCCGCGCTCACCTGGGCGGGAGTGGCGTTTGCCATCTGGGCGCGCGTTCACATCGGGCGCTACTGGAGCGCCAGCGTCGCGCTAAAGGCCGGGCACGAGCTGATCCGCACCGGGCCGTATTCCCGCATCCGGCACCCGATCTACACCGGGATGCTGATGGCGGTCGCGGGGACGGCGCTCGCTGTCGGGAGATACCGCGGAATCGTGGCCCTTGCCATTATCCTGGCCGGCTTCGTCTGGAAGTCGAAGAGGGAAGAGGCGTTGCTGGCGGGGCAGTTTGGGGCGGCGTTTGACGAGCATCGGCGCCACGCGGGATTCTTCCTTCCGCGGCTGTCCTGAAGGCCAATTTAGGGCTAGGGCACAATGCCGATTTATTTGCCTTTCGTTCCATATCCCAGCGCGCAATCGTATGGCAACATTCGTGCAACTGACTGAATTGACCTGTTCAGCACTGATTCAGCCTGTGGCTTTCGGATCGCGCATGCGAAGGGGGCAGCCGATGAGTAGACGAATCGGTTTTGCGGGAATTTTGCTGGCCACGGCGTTCTGGCTGGCGGGGTGCGCCCTTTGGCAGAGTGTCGGGCCATGCTATGGAGTTGGCTGCCGGGCGGGCCTGATGGCGCCGCATGCGGCTACGCAGCAGAGCGCGCAGGCGAAGCCGGCAAACACCAGGAAGTCGAAGTCGTTCGCGTCGTCGCTCATGATCTGGCGACATTCGAAACCTGCGGATAGCGCGCCTGCGAAATCGCCCTCGACGCTAGCAACTTCGTCTACTGCGCCCAGTCAAGGTGGCGGCAAGTAAACCGGACTAAAATAGGCGTCCCGCCCTTCCCAACCGAGACCGATCGAGCCAAATCGGGAACCAATCAGCAAAACGGGTCTCACGTTTTAAGCTGAGGCTGCCTCGCTTTCTTCGACATGATGCGGCTTGTGCGCCGCAATCACCTTTTCGGCCAATTCCTGCGGAACGAAATCGTAGTGCGAAAATTCCATCGAATAGCTGCCGCGGCCCTGCGTCATGGAGATGAGTTCGTTCGCGTAGCTCAGCATCTCCGAAAGCGGCACGAGAGCCTTGATCACCACGCTTGAGCCGCGCGCCTCGCTGCCGCTGATCTTTCCGCGGCGTCCGCTGAGGTGGCCCATCAGGTCGCCTGAATACTGATCGGGCGCGTAGACCTCGACGTGCATGATCGGCTCGAGCAGCGCGGGCCGCGCCTGCTTCATGGCTTCCTTGAACGCAAGCGAGCCCGCAATCTTGAAGGCCATGTCGGACGAGTCGACGTCGTGGTATTTGCCGTCGTAGAGGCTGACGCGGAAATCGACGACCGGGAAGCCCGCGAGATAGCCGCGCTCGGCCGAATCGCGGATGCCTTTTTCGACGGACGGAATCCAGTTCTTGGGAATCGCGCCGCCGAACACGTCGTCGACGAACTCGATTCCTTTGCCGCGCGGCAGCGGCTCCATCTTGATCCGGCAGAGGCCGAACTGGCCGTGGCCGCCGGTCTGTTTTTTGTGCTTCCCCTCGGCGTCGGCCTTGCCGCGGATGGTCTCGCGGTAGGGAACTTTCGGGGGCTTCAGCGTCATCTCGACGTGATAGCGCTTGCGCAGCTTGGCGACGACGACCTCGATGTGCTGTTGCCCGGCGCCCGAGAGCAGGAATTCCTTGGTTTGCGGGTCGCGGCCGAAACGCAGCGCGAGATCCTCCTCGAGAATCTTGTGAATCGCCACGCCGATGCGGTCTTCATCGGCGCGCGTCTTCGGCTCGACGGCAAAGGTGATCGAAGGCTCGGGAATGCGCGCGTGCGGGAAAAAAATCGGCGCGTTTTTGTCGCCGAGCGTTTCGCCGGTGGTCGTTTCCTTGAGCTTCGCGATGGTGCCGATATCGCCGGCCTGCAGCTCGGGAACTTCGGTAGCGGTTTTGCCCTGCATCACCTGGATGTGCTGAAAGCGCTCCTGCGAATTCCGATTGAAATTCTGCAGCGTCGCGTCGTTCTTCAGCACACCGGACATCACCTTGAAATAGTTGATCCGCCCGGCAAATGGATCGGCGACTGTCTTGAAGACGAAAACTGAGAGCGGCTCGGAGGAAGCGATCTTGCGCTCGACGGTTTCGCCCGCACGATCCGGCGTCTTGTGTCCGGCCGCCATTCCGCGAAACGCGGGCGACGGCAGAATTTCGGCGATGAAATTCAGGATTGCATCGCTGCCGATATTGTGGAGCGCGGAGCTCAGGAGGACCGGGAAGACCTTCTTGTCGCGAACCTCTTCGTGCAGGCCTTTCTTCAGGTCTTCGACGGGCAGCGTGCCCTTGTCGAAGAATTCCTGCATCAATTCGTCTTCCCCCTCGGCGACCAGTTCGACGAGGCGCTCGTGCGCGGCCTTGGCTTCCTCGGCGAACTCCGCCGGAATCTCTTCGATTTTGGCTTTGCCATCGCCATCGGGCGTATAGATCAGCGCTTTCATCGAGACGAGATCGATCATTCCGCGAAAGCCTTTTTCAGAGCCGATCGGCAGCTGGATCGGCACAACGCCGCGGCCGAAGACCTGTTCGATCGACGCCAGCGCGCGGTCGAAGCTCGCGAGTTCGCGATCCATCCAGTTGATCACGAAAGCGCGCGGCTGATCGTATTCGGTGGCGTAGTCCCAGACCTTTTCCGTGCAGACCTGCACGCCCGCGGCGGCGTCGACGAGGATGATCGACGCGTCGGCGGCGATCAGCGACGATTTCGTTTCGTTGATGAACGTGGAATAGCCGGGCGTATCGAGCAGATTGATCTTGGTTTTTTCAGGCTGGCCGGGGACCTGCCATTCGGCGTATGCGAGGCCGGTGTTGATCGAGATCTTGCGGGCGATTTCTTCTTCGTCCCAGTCGGTGGTGGTTGAGCCGTCGGCGACTTTGCCGAGCCGCGGCGTCATTCCCGCCGTGAAGAGCAACGATGACACGAGCTGGGTCTTCCCCGTGTCGCCGTGGCCGACAATGCCCACGTTGCGAATCCAATCGGTTGTGTAGGATTTCATGTTTCACCTCGGTGGAAGGACGGACGGAATGGAAGAGAGAAATTGGAAAATGGGAGAAGACGTTGCGAGCGCCCGCCCATTTTCGAATTTCAATTTTCCAGTTTCAGCGCCGCCCGGATAGGCATTTCGTGTGGAAATAGCGAGGACCGTACCACTCGACCTGTGCATTGGGATCAGCATTCCGATCCCGCCCCCCGGCGGATGCTCGCGATGAACCCGCGGGTTGCGCCAGAGGCTCGGGGCCCCTAGCGCGGAAAACGGGGATGCTAGCACACGGCGCGGCGCGGATACAATGTTTCCGGAGGCGAAAACGGCACTCGGAGGAATGTCCAAGCCGTGTCGATTAGAACGTACACGCATCGTGTGTTTCCAACGAGTTACAGCCGTTTCTAATCGGCAAATGTCGATTAGAAAAGCGTGATTTGTGAGAGGTGAGTAGTGACTGGTGAATCGTGATTTGTAGACAGCTTCTTGATTCGTGATTTGTGATTCGTGACTCGGGGCGCGGCAGCCAGGATCGCTCGGGGCGGTCGGTCGTTTTTCGGTTTGTCGGTTGCTGCTCGCTTTCTCATCCATATTTTCGCGCCTGGAAATGCGCGGGCCTCATGCCCATTCTAAGCACAATGGCCGGAAGGACAGGGTGGTGGCCAATGGTACAGAAAAGGTACAGGGACTGGGGCCTGTCCTTTGAATCGCGGCGTGACCTCATTCTTCCGCGTCAGCCTCGAGTTGCTTATGAGTGCGCCGCCCTGATTCGCTTTTGGTGATACTCATCTGATTGGCAGTGGCTTGGTGAGGCCTTCCATTCCGGAATCAATCGCTCGAACGGCGTCGAGAGCGCGGATAACTTCTCTAGTTGGCGGGACTGGGGATCCGATGCAGGCGACCTTCTGTCCTATATACACGTTACGTTTGAACGGTCAAACTTGTAGACTTTGATCGATCCTGCATTTGATTCATTGAAGGTGCTGTTTGAACCATTCGAGGACCGGTTGCATAGCTTCATTGGTCCTCTTCCCATACACGTCGAAGTGTACGCCGCCTTTTAGAGTGAAGAGCTTCTTCGGTTCCTTAGCCTTGCTATACAACCGATCGGCGTCATCAGCCTCGAGCTCGTCCTTCTCAGCTTGAACGAAGAGAATTGGTGTTGGAGACACCTTGTCAATAATCTCTTCGGGCTTGTAGCCCAGCCACCCATCGACGGTTGCTAGAGTTGTTCTGTTGCCTTTTTCCTTTTCCACCTGTTCGGCACTCTTCAGGGAAGAGGCCAAATCAGGAGGCATGATCAGTACCGAATCGGTTCCCTTTCCCAAAAACCCATGGAAGTCTTTGGACTTGCCAGTCAAAGCCCTGTTTATCCGGTCCTCTTGAACCTTTTGCATGAGCGTTTCCCACTCCTGCTCGGTTCGAAATCTTCGCATTCTCCGCTCGCCATCACCGACCAAGACCATTGAAGCAACAGACTTTACTCGTCGGTCTTGAGCTGCTATGTATGCTACTTCTCCTCCTCCCAAACTCACACCTAACAAGGCGATTTGGTCGGGGTTAACTTCTGGTCTTGATTGCAAGTAGGATATGGCGTTTCTAGCGTCATAGATCTGTAGGTATGGAATGACCTCGCCGCGGACGCCTTCGCTCTCTCCGAATCCTCTGAAATCCATGGTTAGGGCTACAAAGCCACCTGCGTTCAACTCTTCAGCGAACCCAGGAAAGAAAGCATCCGCCGTACTCATGAAACCTGGCACAAGCACGACACCAGGCAAACGTCTTCCTCCGGAATTGTCAGGCGTGGAAAGTATTCCGGACAGCTTTAGGCCGTCACTGTAATAGTTTATTCTCTTCCGCATCGAGCCATCATATAGGATCTGCGTGAAGAAGCAATCCCCCCACTCCACAGGTGCAGAGCAAATGAGGGGTAACTCGTGATAAGTCGCGTTACCGGACAAGTAGCTCCTAGCACCCTAGCTGGTATACCTATTTCGGGAAGATTCGGAGGAGCCCTCTGGCTCGCGGAACCGCGCTACTTCCGGGGTTGCGCGGACGGCGGCAGCATGCCGTTGAGCCGAAGGTAACTTGCCAACTGCGAGTAGTGGTCAGCCAAATCGGCAACCAACTCTAAGACGGCGCGAGCGCGCGGGGTCTTGCGACCTCCGAAGAAAGTGATGGTATCGCCCAACTTCGAATCCTGCATCGTGGTGACGGCCTGCGAGCAAAAGTCGAATGACGATTGAAGCGCATTTTGCAGCTTGTCCTTCGGATCGGTCTCGCTGACCTTGAAATCCTTGGGCACCGGATTGTCCGAAATCATGGAGCACACGAAATAACTTGCCTGTGCCACGTGCGCGACGATCTTTCCGAACGTCCACTGTTCCGGAGTGGGGCGATATCCGAATTTATCGGCAGGCATCTCGTCGACGGCGGCCGTAATCAATTTGGACTGCCGGTTGAACATTTCCTGCACGCCCGCCGCGACGGGATTCGCCACCGTGCCCTGTGCGCTAGCCGCAAGCGGCGCTGCCATACAGATCAGAGCCAGCCAGACGAGACGTTTCATCGTTCTTGCCTTTCGCTAACGAAGATGTGCGGCAGCCAGTCACGGCTCACAGAGTGGAAAGATACTTCCGCGATCCAAGACTGTCAACCGAGAGACGCAATGCGTATTTGTGCTTCCGTTCCCAGCCGTGGATGTTTTAGCAGAACGCGATCTCGTTCGTATCAATCGTCGACGGCCGCGGTCCCTGAGAATTGATTACAGCCCCGATTAGTCAGCGTTAGTCAGGAGCTCGTCGGTGTGTTTCGCTGCAATTCGGGCGGCGATTTTATCGGAGCAGATGCCAGAGTTTATTTTGCTTCGCTTGGCGTGGGTGGGGAATTGTCGATCAGCCACTGGGCGCGTTTACTCGATTCTGTGATGGCCGCCTTTTCATTCGCGAAGATGACGTTTCGGTCTCGCGGAGTCCATGCCTGACTCTGATCTTTGCCATTAATCCGATAGAGTGGGCGCCACGCTTCATTGGGCGTGTGGTTTATCTGGCGAGCTGTTGCAACTACCGCAAAGCCTTTGTAGTCGTAACTGTCATTCACGCCCGTATTCTAGCACGCTGCGATCTGCCGCATTTACTCAGATACGGGCCGTACGTGACCTGACCGGGGATTTTTGTACCAGGTGAAGTGAGAACCAGCACTTACAAGATGCAGAACAGCGAAGCGAGCTAGCGCGGCGACCGGGCGGAGCGAACCGAGGCGGCAAGTTCCCGGAGCAATGGCAGGGTTTCGTCCCATGCGATGCAGGCGTCGGTGATGCTCTGACCGTAGACCAGCGATTGCCCGGGGACGAGCTTCTGCGCCCCGGCGACCAGATTGCTTTCCAGCATTGCGCCGATGATGCGCCGGTCTCCCTTGGCGATTTGCGCGGCAACGTCGCGGCATACGAGGGGCTGCCTCGTGTAGTCCTTGTTGCTGTTGGCGTGGCTGCAGTCGATCATCACTTGCGGGCGCGGCCCCGCATCCTCCAACTGCTTGCATACCTGAGCGACGGAATCGGCTGTGTAGTTCACCGTTTTTCTTCCGCCGCGCAGGATCACGTGACAATCCGGGTTGCCGGTGGTGACAAAGATCGCCGATTGTCCATGCTTCGTGTGGCCGAGAAAGGTGTGGGGATGGGCGGCCGACAGCATCGCCTCGATGGCCACCTGCACGTCGCCGGAAGTGGCATTCTTGAATCCCACGGGACAAGAAAGACCCGAAACCAACTGCCGGTGGACCTGGCTCTCCGTGGTGCGCGCTCCGATTGCGCCCCAGCTCACCAGGCCGGCCACGTATTGCGGGGATATCATGTCCAGGAACTCGGTTCCCGCAGGCACGCCCATTTCAGCTAAATCCAGCAGGAGATGGCGGGCAAGTCTCAGGCCGTCATTGATCTTGTAGGACTGGTCGAGGAAGGGATCGTTGAGCAACCCTTTCCAACCGACCGTGGTGCGGGGCTTTTCGAAGTAGACGCGCATGACGATGCACAGTTCCTTCGAAAGTTCGCCGATCGCACGCTTCAGCAGGCCGGCATACTCGCGCGCGGCCTTCGTGTCGTGAATCGAGCAGGGTCCGACGACTACCAACAGGCGAGGGTCTTTGCCCGCGAGAATATCGCAAATCTGGTTGCGAGCGTGGTGGATCGTTGAGGAAACGTTCTCTGTGGCGGGCAGTTCTTCCTCGAGAAAAACCGGAGGGAGAACGACCTTCGTCCATTTGATGCGAAGATCGTCTGTGCGGTAGAACGCCGTCATCGTCAACTCCGGAGGCTGCGGCCCGAGGGAAGCGCTCAACAAGTCTAACCCGGAACTTCGATTCCGATTTTATCTTTGCGCGAAACCGGATGCCCATATCCGGCTGGTGCCGGGCAGGCGCAAGCCCCGGCGGCTACTCGTATCGCAGCGCTTCGACTGGGTTGAGGCGCGCGGCTTTCCAGGCGGGATAGACGCCGAAGAAGACGCCGATCATGCTTGCCACGGACACGCCGAGAAACACGAGCAAGAACGAAACCGAGGCGGGGAACGACGAAAAGGCCAGCCGGATGCAGAGAACGATGGCCGAGCCGAGCAGCACGCCCATCGCTCCGCCGACGCCCGCGAGAGTGACCGCCTCGAGAAGAAACTGCATCAGGATATTCGCGCGGCGCGCGCCGATCGCCTTGCGCACGCCGATTTCGCGCGTCCGCTCGGTGACGCTGACGAGCATGATGTTCATCACGCCGATGCCGCCCACCAGGAGCGCGACGGAACCGACGGCCAGCATGACGATGAAAATGCCGCTCGAGATCTGTTTCCAGAGGTCGAGGAACGTGTCGGTGGTCATCACCGAAAAATCATCGTCCTTGTCGGACGGCAGCTTCCGCATCCGGCGCAGGTAGCCGCGCACCTCGTCGACGACCAGAGGAAGATTGTCCGTGGTGTCGGCTTTGGCGAAAAGCATGAAGTCCTTGAACTCGGGATGGAGCTTGCGGAAGGTGCTGAGCGGAAGGATCGCGATATTGTCGTTGGGATTCGACCCGGTGCCGAGGGCCTGTTTCTGCAAAGCCAAGACACCGACGACCGTGAATACCTGCCCCTCGACCAGAACCTCCTGGTTGATGGGGTCTTCACCCTTGGGAAAGAGCGTTTCGGCTGTATCGTGGCCGAGGACGACGACGGCGGAGTGATGCTGCTCGTCCGTATTGTTGAAGAAGCGTCCGCGCTGGAGGTCGAAATCGCTGATCTCCACGATGGAAGGCGTGTCGCCCTGCAAGATGACGTTGGAGGCGCGGTTGTTGCCGCGGCGCACGGCGCTCGATCCGACTCCTACGTCGAGATCCTGAACGTCCGCGAGAGGGGCAGCCGCCACCACGTGCGGCAGCCGACCGAGACCATCCGCCCATTCCGCTTTGAGCTCCTTGCGCTGAAGCATCGCCGGAGATTGCCGGCCGAGAGTCGCAAAGGAAAATCGGTAGCAGATGATCGTGCTCGAGCCGAGCGATTCGACCGAATCGAGCACGTTGGAATTCAGGCCGTTGATCACCGCGCCGATCACGATGATCGTGGTCACGCCAATCATGATGCCCAGGACAGTCAGAAACGAGCGGAGCGGATTCCGCACGACGACATCGAGCGCCAGCGTGAGCGATTCCTTGAAATCTCCCGACCAGGGGGCTTTGAACACGACGGTACCTTCTTCCTACCCATTTAAACGCACGGGCGGGCTATTTTGTATCGCCATTTCCGTTTTGTTCGGGTATGGAGACCTCGACTCTCGTCTCGTTCATGATGTGCAGAAGGTCCTCGATCTCTTTGGGCGTCTTGACCGGCAAGACGATAAGCGTCAACGCCAAAAGCACTTTGGCTAGCTTTCCTTTCAGGAACACGAGTCCTCCGGCTTCGAACGGGCGGTGGCCGGCTGCGAGCAAACGCAGGCCTGCAACGGGATTGGAATGAATTGAATTCAAGCCGCCGCGTGACGGCCATCAAATGCGCGTGGCTTACCGAATCGGAGGGGGACGCGGCGAAAAAACCGGAAGAGCGAGGAGCGGCTGCGGATGCCACCGTTCGTCAATGAGGGGCATGACGAAGCTGACGGCGATTGCAAAGAAGAACCACAAGGGAGCAAAGATAGTTACGGGGAGGGCAATGCCCGCATGCGTCAGCGCTGCGAGCAACAGCACCGCGACGCACAGAATAATTGCCCAGCGACGCGTGCTAGATGTTGCTTTCACTTGGTTTGATTATAGGCCGAGCGAGCCGACTTTACCATGGATCGAGACGAAAACAGTGCGATCGCTTTGACAGGAACGGCCGGCGCTTCTAAACTAGCGACCATGGAAGTGCGCCTCAAGCCCGAGACGGAATCGCGTCTGAACCAGCTAGCCTCCCAAAGTGGTCGTCCGACCGACGAACTTGTGGAGGACGCGATGGCGGCGTATTTGGCGGAGGTGGCTGAAGTTCGCCATACGCTCGACGGCCGTTACGATGAGGTCAAAAGCGGGAAGGTGAAGCCCGTCGACGGAGAGGCCTTCTTCGAGGGCTTGCGACAACGCGAGGATGAATTGCTGAAGCAACGCTCGCGGAAATGACCCCGGAACAGGGGTTTGAGCTTCACCCTGGAGCCGCGCAGGACATCACCGACATTTGGGAGTTCATTGCCGAGGATAATCCCGAGGCTGCAGGAAAAGTTCGTCGGGATATCCTCGATACGATCCGCAAACTCGTGCCCTTCCCCAATCAGGGCCATAGGCGGAGTGACTTAACGTCGCGCCCGCTGCGATTTCAGACGATACGCGACTACCTCGTTGCTTACGCCCCGGACGAAACACCGTTACTCGTGATCGCGGTGCTACATGGGCGCCGCAATCCGCGCATCATCGCGGCCGCTCTGCGAGCAAGGACCTGATTCCGACCCAGACAGAAGAACGAAGGCTACTCGGGGTGCGAGGCGAGCCATGCGTTGGCTTGCTTGACCTGAGGGAGATCGGCGTCGGCGTGAGGCCACGCCGCAAGGAAATCGCGGTAGGCTGCGGTCGCATGAGATGCGTCGTCGGCGAGCGCGTAGGACTGCGCGATGCCATAGAGAGCGTGGCCGCTCTTGGGGCGCTGGAGCAGAGCTTGGTTGAAGGAGTCGCGCGCGTTGTCCCATTGCTTGAGTTTCAGGTAGGCGTAGCCGAGGCTTTCTTCTTCAGGGCGAAAATAGCGAGGCGGCTCCGAATAGCCGAGATTCTTTTCCTTTTCGGCGGCCTGCTCGATGAGCTTGAGGCCGGCGTCGGAATCTCCCCGCGCGATCTTCACGTTGCCGCGAAGGTCGAGTGACATCGTGCCGAGCAGACTCAGGACTTGTGTCGGGTCGTCTTCGTTAGGCTCCATGTTGCTCATGTCCATCGCGCCCGGCTTCTTCGCGGGCTTGGTGGCTTCGAGACGCCAGAGCGACGCGTCGAGCAATTCGGACTGGTGGGCGGCTTCGGCGAGGTCGCCCTTCTCGATCGCGTCCATCCCTTTCGCGTAGGCGTTGAGGCCGTCCGCGTAGGATTTCGCCGGTAGGCTGACCGAGCCGGCGTCGCGGCCGAACGCGATCGGATCCTGCGGCACGGCCTGCCAATCGCCGAAGCGGATGTGCACGCGCGCGACGCTGGCGCCGGCCCAGACGACGAAGCTCGCGGCGGTCATTCCCGTAGGCGATGAAATGTCGCGCAGTTTTTTCGCGATTTCGAGGCCCTCGCGATAGCGGCCCGCTTCGGCGCAGGCGGCGATGAGGTAGGCGAGATTGTGCGCATAGTTCCAGTCGTTCGCGGGCTGAATTTTCTCCGAGGCCATGTAGGCTTCGTCGACGTGCATCGAGGCGAGGAAGGATTCGCGCGCGCGTTCGTAATCGCCGATGCGCCAGTAGATGTGGCCCGGCATGTGAACCATGTGGCCGGAATTCGGCGCCATGCCGGCAAGCACGTCAGCGCTGTGGAGCGCGAGCTCGGGGCGCGAGCCATCTTCGACGGCGTGAATCCAATAGTGATTCGCGGCGGCGTTGTCCGGATGAGCGGCGAGAAGATTGCGCAGTAGAGCTTGCGAGTAGAGTTCGCCGGGACGCGGATCGCCGTCAGAATCGAAGCCGTTCATGACGTTGAGAGCGAGAAGCGCCTGAGCGTCCTGATCGTCGGGATAGCGGTTGATCAGAGCTTCCATTTCATGCTGATAGGCGGCGTCTTCGCCGGGCTTGTCCGGATCGACTTCATGTTCGGCGGCGCGAATGTAGTAGCGTTCGTGATCGGAAGATTTGTCCATCAGCGACTTCGCTTTGTCGAGGGCGGCGCGCGTGTCGTCTTTCGCGGGGCCGCGCATCTTCAGCGCTTCAAACTCGCCCCAATACGCCATGGCGGCGTTGGGATCGAGGCGCGCGGCTTCCTTGAACGCGCGATAGGACTCGAAATCCCAGAAATCATGGAGCAGGCGGAGGCCTTGATTGAAGTAGGCCTGCGCCTCCGCCGAATTGGTGGTGATCTTCATGCTGGTGTTGCCGATGCCCTGCATCAGCGGCGGTGGGGGAAGATCGGGGTAATTCTGGCTCGCCATGCCGCCGTGGTGATTCATCATCGACGCTTGAGCGGAGACGTTCGCGGAGGGAAGGGCGCCTGCAATGAAAATCAAAGCACACAAACTAAATAGAACGGCGAATCGCTGAATTCGATTGCATAGCTGGCGGGTCATTTTCGGTTGAGGCCGGCGGCAAGTATAGGCTGGGACGCCTTGGGAGTACAACCCGCGGTTGCCGCGGCATTTGCGCGGATCGTGCGACGGCGTAGAATACGCGACGCGCGACCATGCGAAAGGCGGCGGCATGAAAATCGGCAGCTTGTTTCTGCATCAACTTCCCCGGCCATGGGCTAGAGACTCGGAGTACCTGTTGCTCAAGAACTTGCTCGAGCAGGCGGAGCTGATCGACCAGAGCGGTTTCGACTATCTGTGGGCGACCGAACATCATTTTCTCGAGGAGTATTCGCATTCGTCCGCGCCCGAAATCTTCCTGGCGGCGTGCAGCCAGCGGACGAAAAACGTCCGGCTGGGGCACGGAATCGTCCAGACGCCGCCCAACATCAACCATCCCGCACGCATCGCCGAGCGCATCGCCACGCTCGATCTGATCAGCGGCGGGCGTTGCGAATTCGGCGCGGGATCGGGCGCGACGCTCAACGAACTGGACGGGTTTCTCGTCGCGCAGGCGGACAAGAAGGCCATGCAGATCGAGGGAATGCGCGTCGCGGTGCGGATGCTGGTCGAGGATCCTTTCACGGGATTCGAGGGCAAATACGTGAAGGTGCCGCCGCGCAACGTGGTCCCGAAGCCGCTGCAGAAGCCGCATCCGCCGCTGTGGATGGCGTGCTCGCGGCGCGAATCGATTCTGGATGCGGCGAGGCTCGGGCTCGGCGCGCTGACGTTTTCGTTCGTGAGCCCCGATGAGGCGCGGCAGTGGGTGAAGGATTACTACGCGACGATCGAGAACGAATGCGAGCCCCTGGGCTACGCCGTGAATCCGAATTTCGCGGTGGCGACGCCGTTTCTCTGCGATCTCGACGAAACGCGGCTCGAGCAGGTCCGCAGGGAAGGCTATGGCTTTTTTCTCTACGGCCTCGGGCACTACAGCTTCTTCGGCCAGCATCGTCCCGGAAGGACCGACATCTGGAAGGAGTTTACGACAGCGCCGAAGGACGGCAAGGCGCCCGAGGCGGGCGCGCAGACCTGCGTCGGCACGCCAAAAATGATCCGCGAGACGCTGCGCGAATTCGAAGAGGCAGGGATCGATCAGGTAATCGGCGTCGGCCAGGTGGGTCGCATCCCGCACGAGCTGATGTGCTCGTCGTTCCGAATGTTTTCAAACGAGGTCCTGCCTGAGATCAAAGAGCGCGAGCTCGCCGGCGCGGGGAAGAAGGCTGAGCGAAATGCGCGCATCTCTGAGAAGGCGATGGCCCGCAAGCCGAAGGTCGAGCAGCCGGCGGTTGAAACTGTGATTCCCACAGCAGGCCGACACTAACCCAGCCGACGCCGGAGCCTCGCGTTGATTTGGGCTGGTTCGATTGCCTGAGTTCGCGCCCCGGCTCCACAGACGCCTATCAATACCATGGAGCGGGGCGCGCGGTTCAAGACGCTACCGTTTCAGTTTGCGGCTTCTACTCAGAACGAAATACTAATCGCAATTCCGGGACGGCCAGGATACCTGCGGTTGAACAGGTAGTATCCGTCACCGTAGTACTCGACATAGACATCGTCTGTTTGATACCAGTCGTCTCCCCAATAGTCTGGATACGGGTCAAGGAAAGTGAACCAGTAGCCGCCGTACTGAAAGCGCGGATACCCGCCCACGACCATAAAGGGTAGGCCCCAGACGCGGAACCAATGATCTCGGCCATAGTGGGCGCGGTAATAGTAGTCGGGAACGCGGTAGCCATTGTAGCCGCCACGTTGCTGCCAAGAGCGGTGTTCCGAGTCCCAATTGCGGGCGCGATGCTGCTGCCAGGTGGTCCGTTGTTGTTGCTGCCAGTTGCGTTGCCGTTGTGGAGTGGGCCGTAGCTGTGCCGGGCGTTGGCGCTGACGCTGCTGTTGTTGCTGGGCGCGCTGTTGCTGCTGATTCTGCTGTCCTCTGGCCTGCTGTTGTTGCTGCTGGGCGCGCTGTTGCTGCTGATTCTGCTGTCCTCTGGCCTGCTGTTGTTGCTGCTGGGCGCGCTGTTGCTGCTGATTCTGCTGTCCTCTGGCCTGCTGTTGTTGCTGCTGGGCGCGCTGTTGCTGCTGATTCTGCTGTCCTCTGGCCTGCTGTTGTTGCTGCTGGGCGCGCTGTTGCTGCTGGTTCTGCTGTCCTCTGGCCTGCTGCTGTTTTTGTCGGCCCTGTTGTTGCTTTTCAGGCTTAGCCTGCTGCTCCTGTTTCGAGGGCTGGGCGTCCTGTCCGTGTTGGTCGTGCTGCGCATACATGGGAGTAAGGGCTCCGAGAGAGAGGAGCAGAACTCCCGCACTGATAAATCTAGCTGGTTTCATGAGTGTTACCTCCATCACTGCAATGTCGTGTGCCACTTGCTCATCGTATTTGGCCAGTTGTCATACATTTCCGCCGCAAAAGCATGAGCGGAGCGAAGCTCCTAGGCGCCATTTATTCCGGGCTATGGCGTTTTCCTCGCTCCCATGACCACGAGGATGACCCCTCCAACCAATGCCAACCCTCCCAGTATTGGAGGAAGAGGAATTCGCTCGTGAGTTTCTGCGGTGATTTGCATCGATCCCATATCGATGACTTTTTTCTGACGCGTGTAGTCGATGCCCTGATAGGCAAGAGCCAATGCCCCCAGAACGATTAACAAAATCCCGGCCCAACTGATCGGTTTCATGTTTACATCACCTCAATTAGACAGCTTCTCTAGGTCGTCGCCACTCGCTGGACCTGTTCTTGGGAGACTTTCGGAGTTATTCCAAACTCCACCGTCGGCGGGATGTTTGATCGGCCCGACACCCGTGCCTGCCGACTTCCTCGACTCTATTCTTCCTGCTGCCATTGTCCGTGACGTGCATCACGAGTCTATGGGATTTGTACGGAACTAAACTGTTCACAAAGGGACACTTGTGGATCGCGGGTTGTGGTTGCGCGCCCATGGAACCGGCGAAACGTATCGAGACATGCGGATGATCGATTGGATTGCGCCTGGTGTTCGCAATGCCAGATGGGTTCTGCCGAAAGCGCATTCGCTCAGGAAGGATCTCTACTGAGTGGGGTAGCCGCCGATCGTCGAGTTATCGTCACGCAATTGTGGAGGCGGGTTTCAAACCCGCCCCTCTTTGTCGCCAAAATGCGCGCCCGGCGTTTTACTTGCCTCGCGCCCGAGAACGCCTCAGTAGATCTCGAGCTACATGCTGCCTTCGTCGCCGGAGGGGCCGTAGATCGAGGGCACCGGGACCTGGTTCATGCGCAAATAGACCGAGAGCTGGCCGCGGTGATGGATGATGTGGTTGAGGATCATGCTGCGAAGGACTTGGATGCGCGGCATGGCGAAGAAGGTCTTGCCGCCGTTCATGAGCGTCCAGGTCTTGTAAAGCTCTTCGTCGCTGGCCTTGGAAATGGCGGCGCGAGCGCTCGCAACATTTTTATCGAAAATGTCGAGGAGCTGCTGGCGCGATTTCATCACGGTCGGCTGCGTCGGCTGGCCGCCGGGGGGCGCGAAGTCGAACGAGTCGCCTTGAAACGTGGCGCCGACGAAGCCGGCCATTTCGGCGATGTGCCCGGCGAGACGGCCCATGGCCATCGAGGAATTGTGCGGTTTCCAATCGACTTTATCCTCGGGAACCCGTTCGAGCGTTTTTCGGGTGGTCGACATTTCGTGTTCGAATTCAGGAAGGAACGCGTCACGTATTGCCATCTAAGCCTCCATTGTGTGTTCGCAATTCGAAGTTTTGCCCCACGGCATTCTAGCTCATCTGTGTGAATAGGCCGTAACACCGAGACAGTGAAGGGCTGGCGTGCGGCGCTTAGCTGCGGCCGCGGCCGGCAGCGCGAGAAAAGGCGCGGACCACGGTTTCGCTCTTGCGGGAGATCGTGGCCTGGATCGGATCTTGGACGATCGTGTCGCGCGGGCTTGGGCGGTGGGTGACTTCCTGCTTCTCCTTTGTCTGCTTCCAGGTGTGCAGGATGCGATGCACGACGGTGATGTTGGGCCCGATCGCGAGGATCCAGAGCGCCACTTCCATCCGATTCGTAAGCGCGCCCAGGATCATCAGGACGAGGCGTTCGGGGCGTTCCCAGAATCCGATTTCGGCGGTCGGCACGAGCGATTCGGCGCGCGCCTTGGCGTAGCTGACCATCACGGCGCCCGCCATCGCGGCTCCCGCAAGCACGGCGTAAAGGAAGCGATTCACCAGCGCGTAGTAAACCAGCAGTCCGAGGAAGAGCAGCAGATCGGCGTAGCGGTCGAGAATCGAATCGAGGAATGCGCCGAAGAGCGAGACGCGGTTTTGCCGCCGCGCCACAGGTCCATCGAGAAGATCGCAGAGGCCCGCGAGAACGATCGTGCCTCCCGCTATCGCGAATTCGCCCTTCGCAAAGAAGATTCCAGCCACGAGATTCGCAGCGAGCGCGGCCCAGGTGATGATATTGGGATGGATGCCCGTAGGCGCAAGAACATCAGCGAGGCGGTCGATTGGCCAGGAGAGGTACCGGCCGATTTTCGGCATCAACATAGGTCGAGTTCCACCCGCCTATTCTTCGTCGTAGATCGTGATCAGCCGCACAACCTCGTATTCCTTCACGCCCGCCGGGGTCGTGACCGAAACCTCGTCGCCGACCTTCTTGCCAAGCAGCGCGCGGCCAATGGGGGAAGTGGTCGAGATGAGCCCCTGGGTAGCGTCCGCTTCCTCCACCGTTACCAGCTTGTACTCGATTTTGGTGGATTTGACCACGTCCAGCACGACAATCTTGGAACCGTAAGCAGCGCGGTCCTTGGGCAGATTGTTCAGATTCAGCATCGACAGGTCGGCCATGCGCTTGTGAAGCTGGCCGAGGCGGGCGGCGACGTAGCCCTGGCGCTCCTTGGCGTACTTATACTCGGCGTTTTCAGAGAGATCGCCGTGCGCGCGCGCCACTTTGATCTCTTTCGGGAGCTCGTCGTGTAGCTCGTGCTCGAGGGCGGCGATTTCGTCCTTGAGCTTTTTCTTGATTTTTTCAGTAAGGTCTTCCATTTTGATCGAGAAACCGAACAGCCTGGCTGGGTACTACCTTGCCGCAACCCCCGACAGGCCGATTATAGAGGATTTTCCAGGTTTCCCGCAAATCGAGCCATAAATCGAGTCGGGGGCCTTGGGAAAGGCTGCCGGGCATATGGCCCGGGCAGCCTCTCACCGGCGCGGACGGTCAGGCCGACGCCTTGAGCGGCTTCAAATGAGACTGGTACTCGCCCGGAACCGCCCGGAAAGGGATGGCCAGACGGTTCCAGCTGTTGATCGTCGCGACGGCCACGCTGAGGTTTACAAGCTCCTCGGGGCTGAACTGCTTGCTGACTCGTGCGTAGACCCCGTCCGGCACGTGGCCTTCGCTGATCAGTGTGACTGCTTCGGCCCATTCGAGGGCGGCGCGCTCGCGGTCGGTGTAGAAAGGGCTTTCGCGCCAGGCGCTGAGCAGATAGATGCGCTGCTCGGATTCGCCGAGGGCGCGCGCGTCTTTGGTGTGCATGTCGATGCAGTAGGCGCAGCCGTTGATTTGCGAGGCGCGGATCTTGACGAGTTCGAGCAACGGACGCTCGAGGCCGCAGGTATCGACGTATTGCTGCAACGCAGCCATCGCTTGATACGCCCTTTTGGGGGCGACTTTCATGAGATTGAGGCGAGCTTCCATGCTTTTCTCCTTTCGAGGGCTCGGCAACAGGCTACACCCGTTGGATGCGATGGCGCGAGCCGGGTCGCGGCGCATGGCGCAGCCAAGATTCGCAAGGTTCGCACAGCGGCATGTAGTTGGCGGTAGAATGAACGGACGCGCCGACACATGGAGACGACGTGAACCTCGAGCTGACCGAAGAACAGAAGCTGCTGCAGCGAACCGTGCACGAATTCGCCGAGGCGGAAGTAAAACCGCTCGCGGCGGAAATCGACGAGACGGGCCAATTCCCGCGCGAGACCCTGCGCAAGGCGGCGGAGCTGGGGCTGACGGGGATTTCCGTTGCCGAGGAATGGGGCGGCGCGGGGATGGACCACATGTCCTACGCGATCGTGATGGAAGAAATCGCGCGGGTCTGCGCGTCGACGAGCGTGATTCTGTCGGTGCAGAATTCGCTCTATTGCGGCACGCTCGAGAAATTCGGCACGGACGAGCAGAAGAAGAAATTTCTGGTCCCATTCGCGCGCGGCGAAAAGATCGGCTGCTACGCGCTGACCGAACCGCAAGCCGGATCGAACGCCGCGGCGCTTGCGACGAAGGCCGTGCGCAAGGGCGATCGCTACGTCGTGAATGGGACGAAGGCGTGGATCACCAACGGCGGCGCGGCGGATGCGGGCGTGATCTACGTCAACACGCAGCCGGAAAAAGGCGAGAAGGGAATCACGGCGCTCGTGATCGAGAAGGGCACGCCGGGATTCTCGGTGGGGAAGGAAGAGAAGAAGCTCGGCATCCATGCGACCGCCTGCGTCGAGTTGTCGTTCGTCGATTGCGAAGTGCCCGCCGCCAATCGCGTCGGCAACGAAGGCGACGGCTACAAAATCGCGCTGACCACGCTCGACGGCGGGCGCATCGGCATCGCGTCGCAGGCGACGGGAATCGCGCAGGGTGCTTTCGAGGCTGCACTGGCCTACGCGAAGGAGCGCCAGGCTTTCGGCCATCCCATTGCGGAGTTTCAGGCGATCCAGTTCATGCTGGCCGACATGGCTACGGAAATCGACGCTGCGCGGCTGCTCGCGCGCCGCGCGGCGTGGAAACAGGATACCGGCCAGCGCTTTTCGATGGAGGCGGCCATCGCCAAGCTTTTCGCGAGCGAGATGGCCACGCGCGTGACGCACAAAGCCATTCAGATTCATGGCGGCAACGGCTACAGCCGCGAATATCCCGTCGAGCGCGCCTACCGCGACGCGCGCATCACCGAAATCTACGAGGGCACGAGCGAAATCCAGCGCCTCGTGATTGCGGGCTGGGTCCTCAAATCATTCTCCTGAACGCCAACGAGGCACCGCAGCGCCGTTGTATGCTTGCGTCATGCTCGAACTAGATTGCGGGCAGGCATTCGATCCGCTCGATGCGGCGCGCGAAGAGGACTTTTTCGCGACGGTGCCGGCCCGGGCGGGCGTGCTGCTGGTCGAGATGCGCGAAGCCGGGGCCGAGCCTTACCTGCTGAAGACGGCGGACCTGCGACGCGCGGCCGAGCGGCTGTTTCGCGTGCCGGGAGAGGCGTCGAAGCGGCTGAATCTGCGCGCGGTGGCGACGGGAATCCGCTATCGCGCCACCGGATCGAAATTCGAGCAGACGCTGGCTTTTTACCACCATGCGAAGAAGAATTTTCCCGGGCGTTACCGCGCGTTGTTGCGGCTGCGCGGCCCCGCACTCCTGAAGGTCAATCTGCGCAATCCATATCCGCGCTGCTACGCGACGCGGCGGATTCGCGCGGATGAGGGATTTTACTTCGGGCCGTTCATTTCCCGGCGCTCGGCGGACGCTTTCGCCGAAGGCTTTCTCGACCTCTTCAAAATTCGGCGGTGCCAGATCAAGATTCGCCGCGATCCGAGTTTCCCCGGCTGTATTTATTCGGAGATGAAGATGTGCCTCGCGCCGTGCTTTGCCGGTTGCACGAAGGACGAATACGACGCCGAAGTGGGCCGCGTGCTCGAGGCGCTGGCGTCCACGGGCGAGGCGCTCATGACGACGCTCGAGCGCGAAAGGGAAGCGGCGAGCGAGGCGCTTGATTTCGAGCGCGCGGCGGCGCTGCACAAGCGCCTCGAAAAAGTCTCGGCGGCACTGCGCGGCCTGCCCGAACTCGCGCGGCGGGTGCAGGACCTCGACGCGGTGATTCTGGAGCGCGCGGCGGAGGAAAAGACAGTCGCACTGTTTCCGTTGCGCGGCGGAATGCTCGACGAGCCGATTTTCTTGCGCTTCGGCGAGATTTCGAGCCAGCCGCGGTCGGTGGAAGCGATGATCCGCGAGAGACTGGAGACGCCAGCTGCCTCGTCCAGCGAAAAATCCCTAGAGGCTGCGCCGGAAGCGAATTGGCGCGAGCGGTACGGCCTGCGCGAGGCGCCCGCCGAACTCGGCGAGCACCTGTCGCTCGTAGCTCGGTGGTTTTATTCGAAGCCGCGCGAAGGTGAAATTCTTTTTCGCGAAGGCGAATGGCCCTACCGGCGCATCCTGCGCGCGTGCGCAAGGCTGCTGGCGCCTCCGGGACCGGCGCCAACGGAAGCGGTACAGCCAAATTCCTGAGCAGTCGGGCGACAATCGGGGCGGTGCGCCCGCCGTTACATCGTACAATTGAACGAGCATGGCCGCGACAGACCCATCCAAAACTTCGGCTACGGTGCGGGACCGAGGCCGCTCCCGGCTTCGCGACATGGTGCGCTCGCTGAAGCATCGCAATTTCCAGCTTTTCTTCGGCGGGCAAATCATCTCGCTGGTCGGCACGTGGATGGACACGGCCGCCGAAGCGCTGCTGGTCTACCGGCTCACCGGATCGTCGCTTTTGCTAGGCACCGTGGCTTTCGCCGGCCAAATTCCCATCGCACTTTGCGCGACCGCGGGCGGCTACGTGGCGGACCGCTTCGACCGGCGGAAAATCGTGATCGCCACGCAGACGCTGTCGATGATCCTCGCGGGCGTGCTTGCGTTTCTGACGCTGACTCATCGCGTGACCGTCGGCGAAGTGATCCTGCTGGCGGCCCTGATGGGCGTGGTAAACGGCTTCGATATTCCCACGCGCCAGGCGTTTCTCGTGCAGATGGTGGGCCGCGAGGATTTGATGAACGCGATCGCGTTGAATTCTTCGATGTTTCAGGGCGCGCGCGTGGTCGGCCCGGTAATCGCGGGAATCATCGTGTACAAGATCGGCGAGGGCTGGTGCTTTTTTGCGAATTCGGCGAGCTACATCGCCGTGATCGCGGGCCTGCTGATGATGCGCGTCGCGCGGCGCATACCCGAACGCCGCACCGATTCGCCGCTCCGGCACGTCACCGAAGGATTCCGCTTCGCGCGCGATACCGTGCCGATCCGCGCGCTTCTCATGCTGATCGCGCTGGTGAGTCTGGTCGGGATGCCGTACTCCGTCCTTATGCCGGTCTTCGCCGTGAAGATTTTGCATGGAACGGCGCGCACGTACGGCATGCTGATGGGCGCCACCGGAGTCGGCGCGCTGCTCGGAGGCCTGACGCTCGCCTCGCGGCGCGGCGTGAGCGGACTCGGGCGCTGGGTCGCGATGGCCTGCGGCGGATTCGGAACGTGCCTCGTGCTGTTTTCCCAGTCGCGCTGGTATTTGGCATCGCTGTGCGTGCTCGTCCCGATGGGATTTTCGATGATGACGCAGATGGCGTCGTCAAACACGCTGATCCAGGTGATGGTGCCGGACCGGTTGCGCGGCCGGATCATGGGCGTTTATTCGATCGTGTTCATGGGTATGGCGCCGCTCGGATCGTTGCTCTGCGGCGCGCTCGCGGAGCGAATCGGCGCGCCTGAAACGCTGACGATCGGCGGGGCGATTGCGATCTGCGGCGCGATCCTATTCGCGATCAATCTGCCGAAGATTCGCGTCGAGGCGCGCCAGCTCATCATCGCGCAGGGCATGGCCGGGGGCGAACCTGCTCTGGAGCCTGGAGTGACGGCGGTGACTCCGGATCCGTAGACGCAGGCGGCGGGCGGGCGAATGTGTTCTGCTATACTTTGTGCGCCGCAGAGATTCCGCATCGAAAGAGTCTTAATGTCAACTTCCGTCCCGATCGATAGCAAGCGCATGCCCGGCCGCGCCACGGCGCAGGGAACTCTGCGCTACGCGGCACGATTTCAGGGGCGCACCGCCGCGGGACATTTCCGCGAAATTCCGGGCGGGCTGCTGTTTTCGTCGTTCGGCATCGGAACCTATCTCGGTGAGCCGGACGAAGCCGTCGACAAGGGCTACGCGGGTGCCGTGGTCGCGGCGATCGAGGGCGGCATCAACGTAGTGGATTCGGCGATCAACTATCGCCTGCAGCGCAGCGAGCGCTCCGTCGGCGCGGCGCTCAAGGAACTTGCCGCGAAGGGTTTTGCCCGCGACGAAATCGTCCTGTGCACGAAGGCCGGGTTTCTCACGCCGGATGGCGAAATGCCGGACGACGCGAACGAGTATTTTTCGCGCGAATACATCGAACGGGGCATCTTCCGCCCCGAGGACATCGCCGCCGGATGCCACTGCATGACGCCGCGCTATCTCGCCGACCAGCTCGATCGCAGCCTGCGGAATCTGAGCGTCGAGTGCGTGGATGTTTTCTACCTGCACAATCCCGAAACGCAGTTGAGCGACGTTTCGCGCGATGAGATGAAGAAGCGCATCCGTGAGGCGTTTGCATTTCTCGAATCGGCGGTTTCGGGCGGCAAAATCGGGGCCTACGGCCTCGCTACATGGAACGCATTTCGCGAGGAGTCGAAGGCGCAGGGCTATTTTTCGCTCGCCGAGATGGAAGAAATCGCTCGCGACGCCGGCGGCGGCGACCATCATTTTCGGTTCGTCCAGCTGCCGGTGAACCTGGCCATGCCGGAGGCTCTGATCCGGCCGAATCAGGTGGTGCAGGGCAAGACGATGGCGGTGGTGCAGGCGGCGCGGGCGCTGGGAATCACGCTGGTATCGAGCGCGGCGCTGCTGCAGGGCCAGCTCACCCGAAATCTGCCGCCGTATATCGGCGACGCCTTGGGACTGAAGAAAAACTTCGAGCAGGCGCTGCAATTTGCGCGATCCGTGCCGGGTGTCACAACGGCGCTGGTGGGAATGAGCCGCGTCGATCACGTGCGCGCTAATCTCGCGCTCGTCGGCGTCGAGCCCGCGCCCCGCGATCAGTTCCTCAAGCTTTTCGAGCCGCGCGGGTGAACGGGGGCAATCGGCTCGTCCGGCGATGCGCTGTAGTTGTCTAAACACAGAGATCACAGAGCCGGGCCACAGAGATCACGGAGAAATTCAGGTTTAGCGCAGAGACGCAGAGGGCGCAGAGAAATACGCAGAAACCTCCAGCTAAGCGTCGAGCCAGGCATTGATCGCAACAGCGATTTGATCGAGGCGGCTGGTGAAGAAATGGTCCGCGCCCTCCACGACCGCGAGGCGCTTGGGCTCGGGCAGCGTC
This sequence comes from uncultured Acidobacteriota bacterium, assembly GCA_963814735.1. GTDB lineage: Bacteria > Acidobacteriota > Terriglobia > Acidiferrales > UBA7541 > Palsa-295. The sequence continues at coordinate 164,850 of CAWFEC010000006.1, forward strand.
GCAAACAGCGCTTCGATCCTGGCGCGCGCGCCGAACTGGTCGTTCGCGCCCTGAATCACGAGCTTGGGTTTCGCGCACTCCTTCAGGAAACTCATGTCGATGTTATCCACCGGCAGCCCGAGGCCGATCAATTTGTTGACGCGAGCATCTGCGCATCCCACGCGCAGCCCTACCGATGATCCAAAGCTGAATCCGGCGAGCAGAAGCGGCTTGCCAGGAAATTCAGCCGCGAGATAATCGAGCGCCGCGCGCACGTCGTCTCGTTCGCCGCGGCCGTTGTCGTGCTCGCCTTCGCTTTGCCCGGTGCCGCGAAAATTAAAGCGCAGCACGGGCGCGCCGCGGTCGTGCAGAGCCTTCGCGGTCTGATACACGACTTTGTTGTGCATCGTGCCACCAAAGAGCGGATGGGGATGGCAGACGACCGCGGCAAAATCCGGATCGGCGGCCGAGGATGTCCAGAGCATCGCTTCGAGGCGGCCGGCTGGGCCTTCGAGGAAAAAATTGCGATGGAAGACGTCCGCCATGTATTAGTCGAATGGTGAAAATAGGGCACTCGCGCTTGTGCGCGCAAGTTTGAGCTTCAGTGGCTGCCTGTCTTGGAGAATTTTGCCGCCGCGTCGTCACCGTTCCGTTCGGCGTTCATCCATGCAACCGCAACGGACGTGAGCGCCGGGCTCGTGCCGCTCGAACCGGCCGGCGGCGCAAAGCCATTGGACGCCTCGCTCGGCGCTTCCGCGGGACAATCGACACGCACCACGCGTCCAAGAATTTCGCCCGTCTTCGCCCACTCGCCCCAGGGAATCTTCGTGCGGACCATCTCGCCCACCTTGTACGTGCGCGTGGTCTCGAACCGGACGCCATTGTTCGAAACGTTTTGCGTCATCGACTCCTCGGGCCACTGGCTGCCCGCCGGCCGCGCGAAAATCGGCAGGGCGAAGGAAAAGCGCGCGGACTTCCGGCGCTCGTCTTCCGCGGGCCGGGGAGATTCGCGCGCGGGCAACTGGAGCTGCAGGCCGACGTAGAAGCCGCCTTTAGCGCCGCCGTGAACGCGCGCGATGCGGGCCGGCGTTTCCGGCTGAATCGCGGCGGCCGAAGGATCGAAGGGGTAAGCGACCCACACGCGCGCCTGCGGGCTGCACGGTTCGGAGCGGCGGATCAGCAGCCCTTCGCGGGATACGTCGATGGTTTCGGTGATTTCGAGGCGCATGCCGAGAGGGCCAAGCCAGCGAAGTCGCGCGGGCAAGTGGAGGCGGGCGCGAGGCGACTTCCTCAAATCGACGGGGCTGACCGATTCGGGCATGGGGGTACATCCTAGCCGCGGGGAGCGCGGAGGTCAAACGTCCCGAGCGAAGCTGTACCACCGACCCCGCAGGCCGACAAACAGCGGCGAAATCCAATCCGGTGTCCACGGAGTGTCCACATGCTACACAAAAACGGGAAGTGGTTCGCCGACTGGCGAGAAGGCAACAAGAGAACCGGAAAGCGCCACCGCAAAGCCTTCACCACGAGGGCGCGCGCCGCCGCCTTCCAATCGAAGATCAGGAGAGCCACCGCAGGCCAGCCAAACCCTACACCACGGCGGCGGGCATCGCGCGCGCGTTCGCCGAAACGGCACGCAGCCGCAGCGCGATGAAAGACACCGCCACCGAAGTAGCGCGAGCCCTCGAAGGCGCACGCGGCACAATCCCCGCCGTCGCCGTCGCCGGAATCATCGCCGGATGGAAGGCGAAGCATCACAGCCCCCACACCATCTTCCGGCGAACGCAGGCCCTCCGAAAAATCCTCCGCTCCATCGACTACGAACTCCGAACCACCCTCAGCGCACACGTCCCGAAAATCCGCCAGCCCGACGCACGCCGCACCACGATCAACCCGGACGAGCTCGCGCGAATGCTCGCGCTCGCCACACCCGGAATGCGGCTGCTACTCCTCCTGATGTCCACCATGGCCCTGCGAATCAGCGAGGCCGAAAAGGCCGCGCCCGAGCACTTCAACGACGAGAAACAAACGCTCACCCTCACCACAAAAGGAGGACACCGCAGAGAGTTCCCCGTCCCCGACGACATCGCCGCCCTGCTCCGCGCCGCACCAATCGCGCCAGAAGGCTGGTCATTCATCGACGCGCTACGCGGCAAAAAAGTCTCGCACCACCAGTGGCGCAAAAACTGGCGGAAGCTCAAAAAGCTCGCCGGAGTCCGCGCCGAAGTGAACCCGCACGACCTCCGCCGCACCGCCGCGATCCGCGTCTACACCCTCACAAAAGACGTGCTCGCGGCGAAAGAACTGCTCGGGCACGACAACCTCAACTCGACCGCCTACTACCTCCAGCCCTACGACGTAAACGCGATGAAGCAAATTCGCCACGCCCTCACAGCGTGGACACCGAAGGAAGGAGAACCCAAGCAATGACGCCAGACAAACCGATCCCCGCGCAGATGTGGAACGAGATCGCCGACGCCCTCCGCAGCTCCACCGAAATCATCCGCGCAGCGCAGAACGAACTCCGCCTCCAGGTGATCCGCGTCGGAGCAAAGTACGGCTTCACCGCCGCCGAACTCGAAGCCCGCGCGATCATCCGCCAGGAAATCGCCGCGCGCAGGCCAGGGCGACCGAAGCAAACAGACCCCGGCGAACGCGTCCACGTCGGGCGCGAGCACAGATCATGACCGAAACACCACGCCACCTCGCGCCGCAGAACCGAATCGCCGCCGACGCACAAAGCGCGGTGTCCGCACTGATCCTCCGCTTCGAGATCATGTGCCGCACCGAAGCACTCAGGCTCGGCGTCGATGCGCGCGACCTGATCGACCTCGCCACGCTGAGACTCGACGAACGCAGAATCGAGCGAAAGCTCGAACCACCGACACGGCGGCGCTCGCCGTGAGCGCATCCACAGCCACAACCAACAAAGCCCGCAACATGGGGCCCCCAAGGGGCGCGAAGCAAAAGAGCGCCCCTGAGCACCCCCAAACCCTCCGCACCGGCCAGACGGTGTACACCGAGATCGAGCGAGCCGGGACCCCAGGGCAAAACCACCAACGCGAGCGCGCCGAAGTAGAGCACCACCCTATCTCACCAAAAAAGGAGGGCACCACCATGCAGCAACGAACCGCAGGGCCGAAACGAAAGAAGCAGCCGAAGCCAACGACCGCCGACAGCCTCAGCGCAATCGCCAAACACGTCCGCCAAGTCAACGCACCAGCGCCAGCCAAAGACCTCCACCCGCAGATCGAGCACCTCGATCAACGCATGACCGTACTCGCCGCAGAAGTCGCGCGCCTCGCATCAGAAACGCGCTTCAACGTCGAGAGCATCTGCGCGGAGATCGAGCGCCGCGCGAACAAAAAAGGAGCCGCAGGAAAATGACGCAGCAACTCGAACCCGCACGCAGCGGAATCGCCGGGCGAAGCAATGCGGCAGAACTCCTCGACACAGCAGTCGCCCAAATCGCCGACCGAATCCTGTTCGTCGCCGGAGTCTGCGGCGTGAAGGCCCAAGACGTGATCGACGCGGTGAAACGCCGAATCGACGGGCAACGCTGAAAAACTTCGCGTCCAGAAGCCCGCAGACGAACGCAACGGAACCGCCGAGGCATCACCACACAGGAGAAAACACATGACGAAGCGCACCACCGTCAGAGAAGCACGGCGCACCCTCCCAGCGATCATGAAGGGCAGCGAAGCAATCCCAGTCGGCGACTACTACCACCTCCGCGCCATCATCGTGCCGATCCCGACGTGGGACACCTGGAACGAACGCAGCAAACGCGCCGCGCTCCGCCAGGCGCGCGCCGCCTTCGCCGCGACGCTCGCCGACCAACTGAAGTACAACTGAAGTAGCGGCCGAGAGCTCCCGAACGTGTACACGCGCGCGACCGCGAGGTCGCCGCGGATCCCACGTGGCGTGTACACGCTCCTCGAGGAAAAAGACGCCGCGCGCTCGACGCACGCCGCGAAACCAGCGCCCGGACGTATCGCGTGTCCGCAAAGTCGGCGGCCAGCGCGTCGCCGCGCGAAGCTCGAAACTCCAGCTATCGGCGCGTGTCGTGCCATCCGGGCGGCCGCGGCGCTCGCTGGTTCGCTCGCAAACGCCGCGGCGGGTCAAAAAGTGGTTGCGGCTCGCCGCATCGTCGGCTGCCAGGGAAAATCGCCCTGTCAGCCGCCGTGCGCTCGCTCGCGCCCGCCCTGTGCGCAGTCGCCCCAGCTTCGTGGCTCGTCCGTTCGGCGCGCTCGCTCGCATTCGCGCTTCGCGCGGCTCGCTCGGTCTCGCTGCGCTCCCTGCGCCGCCGCCAATCGTGCGCGCATCCGCGCGCGGCGTCGGCTCCGGTCGCTCGCTCGCCACGGCGCGGCTTCCCGCAAATCCCCGGTCCTGGCGCGGCTCGCCGCGCCTTGTCCCGCAGAAGCAAGATCGCTGCTGCGCAGCGGGCCGAAAACCCCCGCCACCGGCGAGCTGTCCACATCCGGGCGAGGGCCGAAAACCACCGCCGTCCGCGCGGTGTCCACATCCGGGCGAGGGCCGAAAGGCGCACGCGCCGCGCCGCGACAAACCGCGCGGCACGTCGCGTGACTTCCGCGCGCCGCAGCGCGCTACCCACAGCTCTGGTTATCGGGGCTGCCGCCCCACAAGGAGAAAAAGAAAATGCAAATCCAGCAAGAGCAGTTCGTCGCCATCATCGCCGCGATCCTCGCGTCCCGCGGCAACGTCGAGCCGTTCAATGCCGTGCGCGACGCCGAACGCATCATCGAAATCGTCGTCGCCAAGCGTCACGGCCGCACCGATGAAAAGCGATTCGGCCCACCGCTCGGCGGAAAGAGGTAGCCGATCAGAAACATGCGGTGGCGCTCCGGCGCCACCGCGCGGTATCCTTCAGCAACGGCGCGCCCCCAAACGCGCCGCCGCAACGAAGCGCCCCAACGGCGAGGCCGGACCCCGACATGCCGAGTCGAACCGGCCCCGCCACCACGGAGAACGCCCATGAAGAACAAACCACGCAAGCGCCAACGCCGGAAGTCGCAATGCCAGCTCGAAAAAGAAGGCCGCGAGCTGCTCGCGCAGCTCAAGCACCAACTGCTACTCGCCGAAACAAACGCCGCCATCGCCCACGGCCAGGCGCGCCGCCAGCTCTGCTCGATCGCGCGCGACCTCGCGCCGAAGGCCGCGGCGCTCGGCAGACGCGGAAGGCCGCGCCTCCTCGCGGTCCTGGCCAAAATCCTGAGCGACCCGCGGCTCGGGCCGACCCGCCCGCAGCCCAAAAGATCGAGAAGCTAAGCCGCCAGCGCCGTCGTGTCGCTGCTGTCCGAGCTGCTCGAAGCCTGCTACTACCGCGCGCACCCGGAAGAAAAAACCGCGCCGTGCGAGTTCGACTGGAACCGCGTCTCGCCGCAAAACCTCCGCGCCGTTGAACACAAACGCAAACAGAAAAAGCCCGGAGGCAAATGCTCGCCCGCGAAAGCAGCCGCCGCGCAGCAGCGATATCGCGACCGGAAGAAAGCCCAGATCGGCGAAGCCGCGTTCAACGCCGCGCGCGCCGCCGAGCAACTCGCGTGGGCGCACTCCGAAAACGGAGTCCGCTATACCACGCGGCAAAGCGAGCTGAGCTATAGCGACGCCAGGAAGCAAGCAGAGAAAGCCAAGCGCCTCGCATCGCGCCTGGCCACGGTCGCCCTCGCCGACCTCGAAGCGCCGTCCTACGTCGTAATCGCCGCGAGCGGCAAAGCAACAATCGAAAGCTGGCCGCTGCGCGACGAAGCCGCCGCCGTGGCTCGCCGCCCACCGCCCCACCGAGGACACCACAAACGGTGTCCACAATCCTGTGGACACCAGCCTCGCGAAGGAGTAGAACACCACAACAGGGAGGACACCGGCAGCGCCGCGCCACAACCCGCGAGGTCGAAAGTCCCGAGCGAAGCTGTACCGAAACGCAAACGGAAGGCCGATCCATTCGATCACCTAAAATCCATTGCGCCCTGCGGAAACCGATGATAGCTTGGGCGCAGTCGACCAACCAACGAGGCGCTGAATGGAAAACGGTGTGGAACGGCGCGCGGCGCGGCGTTTTTCGATGTTGCTTCCGCTGAAGGTACGGTTCTCGGCAACCGAGGGCGTGATCGAGAAGCAGGGCGAGACCCGCGACGTCAGCTTTCGCGGACTGTATTTCCTGATCGAGGCGAGCGTCGAAACCGGCAGCTCGATCGAATTTGTGCTCACGCTGCCGCAGCAGATCACGCTGGCGGGCGACGTCCACATCCGGTGCTACGCGCGCGTGCTGCGCGTCGAGCCGCACAACGGGCGGCGCGGCGTGGCGGCGCGCATCGAGCGCTACGAATTCCTTCCCGCAACCGCCTAGGATATTTTCTCCCGGTGCGCTTCCGCCCTTTGGCACATGGCACGGATTTCACAGCCCAACCTAAACACAGAGGGCACGGAGAAGGCACGGAGTACACAGAGAATCGGCAAAGCTTCTCCGTGTCCTCTTGGTGTGCTCTGTGTCCTCTGCGTTGAGTACGGCTGGAGGCAGGCCTCGCACGAAGCGATGCGCGCAACTGGGGCGAACGGCGCGGCCGCAGAATTTTCTTCTCTTATTTTTCCCGCTGAAGCAAGATTCTTGATTGGAGATTCTGCATGGCGCGCAACACTCTGCTCATCGACGCGGACGACACCCTCTGGGAAAACAACATCTTCTTCGAGAAGACGATCGATGATTTCATCACGCAGCTCGAACACCTCGGCTATACGCGCGAATATATCCGGCACATCCTGAATGAAACCGAGCAGCGCAACATCCGGCAGCACGGCTACGGCGTCCGCAGCTTCCGGCGCTCGCTCGAAGACACGTACCTGAAGCTGGCGGGGAACTCGGCGCGCCGCGAGATCGTGAAGGAAATCGAGCGGATGGCGAAGGATCTCGAAAATACGCCGCCGCACATCCTCGATGGCGTTCCCGAGACGCTGGCGTATCTCGCGAAGCATCACCGGCTGATTCTGTTGACCAAGGGCGAGCCCGCCGAGCAGGCGGCGAAGGTCGAGCGCTCGGGGTTGCAGTCCTATTTCGACGCGATCGAAATCGTGCTGGAAAAAGAGTCGTCGACGTACGGCCGCATGATCGAGCAGTTCAAGATCGTGAAGTCGCACGGCTGGATGGTCGGCAACAGCCCGCGCAGCGACATCAACCCCGCGCTGCAATCGGGGCTGAACGCCGTCTTCATCCCACACTCGGCGACGTGGGAACTCGAGAAGGCGGAGCTCGAGAGCGGCACGGGGCGCCTGCTGATACTCTCCGCGTTTCGTGAGCTGCGCGGCCATTTCTGATTGCGGCGCACGCGGCACCCGGCGGTTTTGTAGCGGCGGGTCGCCGGGTTTGCGACCCGGCACTCTCTCGCACACCCTTCGGCTTCCGTACATCGCAGCCAACAGCCTGTCATTCCGAAGGCCGAACAGATCGATTTTCGCGCCCATCCGCCTCGACCCGCGCGAAAATCGGTCGGTTTGGCGAGGCCTGAGGAATCTCGGCGCCGGGACGGCGGGCACCTCGTACGAAGGTTTTAGCGGGCGCCGCTCCTCAGGCCAAATTGTCCATGGTGCGACGCACGGCTCGCCTTCCCGCTGGCGCTCGTCCCGGCTAAGATCCTCGTATGAATCCAGCAACGCAATTGGCGACCGACTATCGCAAAGAATTCGCCGACTTTGGCGACGTCGTCTACCTGAATGTTTCCTACCAAGGTCCGCTTCCGCTCGTCTCCGTGCGCGCCGCTGAAGAAGCGCTCAAGTGGAAGATGCTGCCGTTCAACATTCCCGACGGCCTGCACTTCGATCTGCCCGACCGCGTGCGCGAGAAGATCGCGCGGATCATCTGCGCGCAGCCCGATGATGTCGCCATCACGACGGGCGCGAGCGCTGGCGCTGCGTGCGTCGCGGCCGGCATCGACTGGCAGCCGGGCGATGAAGTGTTGATCGGGCAGCGCGAGTTTCCCATTCATTATTCGAGCTGGCTGCCTTACCAGCGGGCGGGCAAGCTCGCGATGCGTAAGGTCTCGCCGGCCGGCCGCTTCATCACGGCGGACGACTACGTCCGCGCGATCGGCTCGCGGACGCGAATCGTCTCGGCGAGCCTCGTGCGATTCAACGACGGCGCGCGGCTCGATGCGGCGCGCGTGGCCGAGGCGTGCCATGCCGTGGGCGCGATGCTGCTGCTCGATGCAAGCCAGTGCGTAGGCGCGATGCCGACGGCCGTCGAGGAGTTGGGCGCCGATTTCATTGTTGGCAGCGGATACAAATGGCTGCTCGGTCCGTATGGCACGGGATTCTTCTGGGTCGCTCCCGAAGCGGGCGAGCGGTTGACGACGGGACCTCTCAACTATCAGGCGCTCGAAGGCGCGCGCAATTTCAGCGAGCTTCCGGCGGAGAGCCTGCGCGTCGTTCCGGGGGCGCGCCGATGGGACGCGGCCGAGACCGCAAACTTCACGAATCTCGCGGCACTCGATGCGTCGCTCGATCTGGTGCTCGCGGCGGGAGTCGACGCAGTCGCGTGCCACAACCAGCAGCTGGTGAGCCAGATCATCGAACGCTTGCCCGAAAGCCGCTGCGTGCTCGCGTCTCCGACGGAACGCGAACGGCGCGGGCCTTACGTTTGCATCGCCGGCCGCGACCCAAGCGAAACGCCCGCGCTCTTCGAAAAACTGCGGGCGAACAACATCTTCGTCAGCCTGCGCGAAGGTTCCATACGCATCGCGCCGTATCTCTACAACACGCGCGAGCAGATTTCTCGGATGATGGATCTGCTCTCGGAATAAGCCGGGGATTCACCGCTCCCTTCGGCCCTCAGGGCAGGGAGGCGCGGAGGGCGCAGAGAAAGGCTGAGGCCGAAAAAAAGCGGCCCGGAACCAATCGTTCCGGGCCGTTTGTGCCGCTCCCCACCTACGCGGCGACTGCGTGCTTTGCGACTGCTGGCGCAATCATCTTGACTTCGATCTTCCGCGGCAAGGCTGCCACGGCGATCGGAGCCGTGATTTCCAACACGCCGTTCGCGTACTCGGCGGTCAGTTTCTCCGGAACCACGCCTTCGGGCAGCGTGATCGTCCTCTCGAACACGCCGTAAGCAACTTCTTGCTCGAACAGCTCGACTTCCTTGATGTTGCGAGTGAATTTCCGCTCCCCGTGAATCGTGAGCAGGTTGCCTTGTGCATGGATCTGAAGCTCTTTGGGTTCAATACCGGGCAGCGTCACGCGGCAAACGTACTTCTTCGCTTCTTTGTCCACGTAAGATTCCACTGCGGGGGTGAAATTGAACTCTCTCGTATAGGCAGGCAGCTGGAATTGCGACTGCTCCACCCATGGCTTGCCGTTTAGAATTCGGTTGAACATCTCGTCGAATTCCCGGCGGAAACCAAACAACTCATCATATAGATTTCTCATGACCACTCCTCCTCGCCTCACCCAGAGACGAATCAACCATTGCATGTTGGAGGCAGCGGCAAGGCCGAAGCATCTTCCGGCCCGATGGCCGGTGCGTCGAAACAGCTGGCGCTTTACGTGGACTTCAGGTCTTGCCGCTGTTTCACATAAGAGGGATTTCGATCTGCCAAGGTCAAACCTTCTTGAGGTAGAGCCGATGGCCTAACCGTTCTTTTCTTCCTCGGTGGCCTCGCAGCTCATTTCCTTTGGTGATCTTCCCCTCTTCGGCTTCGTCTTACGTCTATGCGCATGGAAAGTCGGTGACCGTCGTCACGCCTCAACGTGACTGGAATCACGCACCGTTGCCGTGTGCGTACCTGCGCGGGAACTCCCATCAGAACATGGGCATGGTGATGTCGCCCCAGAAACTGCGACGCGGCGGAATCACGACGTTGTCAACGACGGGATTCGCGCCGTCGACGTAGGCGATGACGACTGGAGTCATCTTGGCGGAGAGGTCGGTGACCTTCGAGACAGGCAGTTGGGTATCGCCGGGCTCATCGACGCGCGAAAAAACTACTTTGTAGTCGTCCTGAGGACTGCCCATGATCCGGTTGATGTGGCGCGGATCGACGGATGGGACGGCAAAGCCGAGCCAGGAAGTGATGCGGCGGACGGACACTTTGCTGAACATACGGTGGTTCGTTCCCACATCGGCAAACATGCTCACCATGCCGTAGTCCTCGGGAAGCAAGTGAGCGGTGAAGGCTGCGCCTTGTTCTTTCTCGAGCGCGGCGCGGACTCTTTCGTCCTGCAGCGCCGCGGAGACAACTTGCTGAATCCGATCGGGCGGCGTGGGCCAGATGGCGATCGCCAAGGTACGATCCTGCGGAAGCAGATCGGTCGACGTGTGGGCGATCGTATCGCGCCGCAGAGCCAGCGCTCCGCCGAGAACCAGCACAACGATCACGACGCTCGACGCGGCCAGAGCCAGCCCGCGATTCGGAATCCAGCCGAAGAACAAACGGAAAAGCTTCCCGCCGGGATTTCCGGGCAGGAACATGCCGGTGCGCTTGCGATATTCAGCGTACTCGGGATGCACCGCCTCCACCTGTTTTTCCTCGAAGCGGGCCAGAAAATAGTAGAGGAAGAGCATGCCGAGATAGAGGACCAGAATGATGATTCGCGGCCAGATCGTGAGCAGTCCGAAGCCAGCGACGGCCAGGCTCGCGTAAAACGGATGGCGAATGTACTTGTACATCCAGCCCGTGGCCGCCTTGTGCTTGAAGAGCTTGGTGCCATACACCTGCACGGCGCAAATCAGCGCGGCCAGTAATCCCAAACCGAAAGCCCAGGAGCCGACCCGCCATCTCATGAACTCGAGCGCGCGGCTGGTCGTAATCACCGAATGCGGCAGAAAGAAAGCTTCCATCCATGCGGTCGCGCGCCAGCGGTGCAATCCTTGAAGCGTGGGCGCGTAGAGCGAATACCAGTAGAACGCGAACGGGCTGATCATGATCACCACTTCGATCATCACCAGCCCGTAGAGCGCCGAAGCCAGCCACTTGAGAACTTTCTTCATGGAGCACGCCCCTTTTCTTGTCGATAACGAAAAGCTTTGCGTCAAGCGCGGTGGAAGATCGCGGAAAAATAAATTTGGCCGATGGCCCGGCGAAAGCCCCGTTCTTCGCCGCAAATGCCTCGTCCGGGGCCTCTCTTAGCACACGAAATACCGGACGTCAAACGGAGGCACAACGGAGGCACAATCGCATCGCGACGGAAGTCGCCCAGCCGAGCCACGAGCAGCGCTGCCACCAGCAGAATTTTCTCCTGATCCACGCAGGCCGCAGGCCGTGTATAATTCAGCCCGATTCAGCAGCCGCTTGATGGAGAGGCCCGCCATGGCCAACCGCCCGTCCGCCAGTTCTTTCGCGATTTCTCGCCGTTCTCTGTTGGGCCTATTGGGCGCCACTGGAGGCGCGCTGGTGCTCGGCGGCGTCGCGCGGCGCGCGGAGGCTGCTCAAGAATCCGCCGCGATAACGTCATTCACAGGCCCGGGCGCAAACCCTTACTGGAGTTCGGTCGGCCCGTATGTTTCCGAGCCGCAGAAGTTGCCTCTGCTCCTGCTCACCGACCGCGGCGTTCAACTGGAGACGCCACGCTCTTATTTCCAAACGGCCATCACTCCCAATCACGTGTTTTACGTTCGGTGGCATCTCGACGAAATTCCGAATGCCGTGGATCTGCGGAAATGGCGCTTGCAGGTGGAGGGCAACGTAGCCAAGCCCGTTTCGTACAGCTTGGCCGACCTTATCCACAAGTTTCCAGCCGAGACCATCGCCGCCGTCAACCAATGCTCCGGCAACAGCCGCAGCCGTTTCGAGCCACGCGTGGCCGGAGGCCAGTGGGGCAACGGCGCGATGGGCAACGCCCAATGGACGGGCGTCCGGTTGCGCGAGCTTCTTCGCGCTGCTGCGCCGAAGACCGGCTCCGTGCAGGTGCAGTTTCAGGGACTCGAGAGCGGGCCGGGACCCGAAGGCCTCGGCTCGCACCTTTTCCAAAAGTCGTTCGATATGGACAATCCCGTCCTCGATGAATGCGTGATCGCGTACGCGATGAACGGAGAGCCGCTGCCGATGCTCAACGGATTCCCCGTCCGGCTGGTCGTGCCCGGCTATTTCGCAACCTATTGGACGAAATGCCTCACATGGATTCGTGTGCTGGACAAAACCGATGACAACTTCTGGATGAAAACCGCGTATCGCATCCCGGATACGCCGCGGGGGAATACGACTCCCGAGGATGTGAAGGCCGGCGGCGTCAAGATGATTCCGATCAATCGCATGCCGGTGCGCTCGTTTCTCGTCTCGCCGGACGGCGATTCGAAAATCCCGGCGGGAATGCCCGTTCGGGTGCGCGGCATCGCCTTCAGCGGCTATGGCGGCGTGACGAAGGTCGACGTCTCGGCGGATGGATTGAAAACGTGGCAACCCGCGCGGCTGGGCGACGATCTCGGACGCTATTCCTTCCGCATGTGGGAATTCACGTGGACGCCGAAAGCTCCCGGGCGCTACACGGTCGCCGTGCGCGCCACCGACAGCGCCGGAAACACGCAGCCGGACGAGGGCGTTTGGAATCCGGGCGGCTATCTATGGAACAAGATCGAGCGGCAGGATTATTTCGTCGGCGCCGCCGAGTGAGAGGAGGAACCCCGTGCGATTGGTGAAACGCTATCTCGCGTTGCTTCTCGGCGGCTCGATCGCGATCGCTCTGGCCGCGGGACTTCTTTTCGCTCAGGTCGAGAAGGGGAATTACGCTCCCGCGACGCTCGGCCAAGCCCAGCAAGCCGCTCCCGCGACGCTCAGCGACGATTCCGTCTATCAGGTTCCGGCCTACCCGCTATATCCCCCTGAGCTGGCGGAAGGAGAAGGGCGCGCCGAAACCGCAACCTTCTGCAACCTGTGCCATAGCACCCGCTACATCACCATGCAGCCGCCGTTGCCCGCGGCCACCTGGGAAGGCGAAGTCACCAAAATGCGCAAGACGCTGGGGGCTCCGATCCCCGACGCCTCCGCTGCGCTGATCATCAAATATTTGCAGGCTCACTACACGCCGGATACGCGCAAGCAATAGCGCGTTCGCTGGATCGGCGAACCGACGCGCCACTGCGTCGCCTACGGCTTGTACTGGTCGAACAATTTCTGGTAGTCGTGGTTGTTTTCGTCGCAGATGTATTCCTGCAGATACCATTCGGGATGAAGCGTGAAGGTGCCGACTTCGGTCCACGGCGCCGCGAAGACGTTGGGATCGTCGATCGTCGCCGAATACTTCAGCGTGTCGTACGAGGTACGCTCGAATCGCTCGACCACATGATACGCGGTGGTATGGCGGTACTCGCCGACCGACACTTTGTCGTTGAAGCCGATCGCGTCCACCACCAGCGTGTCGCCGTCCCAGTAGCCGACGGAATTGCCCATCCACGTCGGGTCGAGATCCTTCGGGTGCCCGCGTCCATCGGTCGGGACCACGCGGAAGTATTCTCCCGCCTCGTAGAGGAGCACTACTTCGGTCGCGTTCTGGACGATCTGTATCGGATACGGCTCGCCGATCACATCCGGCACGCCGCGCGGCAGGCAATGCTCGCCCAGCGAGAACGTATACTCCGGCCCCACGTGGTATTTTTCCGCGCCGGGCTTCAGCTTGATGTCATCGACTACGCGGATCGAATGGTACGGCGCGATGTAAATGCCGTTGAGGTCGGGATGGCCGTCGGGCATGCGCGGGACGGGCTTGTTGGCAAGGGAATCGTCCGCGGCAGAGGCGTTTTCGACGGGCGCGGGCGTTGTGCCGGCGACGAGCACCGTCACCGATTGCGTGTCCGCAAGTTTGCCGCCGAAGCCGAACACCCGCAAGGTGTACGTCGTCGTCACGCTTGGCGTCACCATGCGGCTGTCGCGCGCGGCCACGATGCCGATGCCCGGGTCGAGCGTGATGCGATCTGCGTTTACCGCAGCCCACGCCAGCGTGACGGATTGCCCCGGCTGGATCGCCCCGGGGCTCGCGGTGAAGCTGTCAATATGCGCGGCCGGCCCGACCGGGAAGCCGTCGCGTGGCAACGGGCGCTCCGCGGGCGCTTGTTGGGATGGCGCTTGTTGCGCCGCCGCGCCGGACGCCAGCGCTGCCGCGAGCGCCATCGGAAGCACGATCCGAATTTTCGTGAAAATATTCATGTGTCACCCGCGCAAGGGAATCCTCGCGCATCCTATGCTCCTCTCGATCTGGACACAACGAATTTTCTTCGAGCAGCCCGAGACACCTAGATAAGATCTACCTCTGCTATCTGCGATCCTTCCGCGATCTTCCCGCATTTTTCGTGAGGTGCCAGGCGTCGCACCAGGAGCATCGATAAGCGCGAAGATCCTTGGGCGCATTAGTGGTTGCGATCTGGTGAGCGGCGGTGGCCAGGGCTTCGCGTTCGGTTGCGTACTTGCGCTTCCCGGTCACCGGGCATTTCGATTCGTCGTCCACTGCGAGACCTTCCTGGATTCGATGTCACGATTGGAAGCAAGTACTTCGGGAAACTCGCGCAAATCGCGTTCAGCTTTGCACGGGAGGCTCCGCGAGGGCCGCTTCCGCCTGCGGAGGACGCCCTCGGAGCAGCCACCAGTTGGCGATCGCGATCAGCGCGGTCACGATCATCAGCAAAGCTTCGGTGCGGTCCAATTGGCTCAAGAGCGCAATCGAAACTACGATTCCGAATATGGCGACGGGAACTCCGAACGGCACGCGCATCGCGTCCGCCTGGGGGCGGGTTCGTCTCAGCTTGATCATGGATGCGCATACGCTCACATACATCACCACCGCGGACGCAGTGGACAACACCAGCGCGATGTAGAAGCCTCCGGTGACGGCGAGCACCCAAACCAGCCCCGCGTACGAGACAATCGCGGTCGTGGGCGTGTGGAATCGCGGGTGCAGCCGCGCGAGGAAGCCCGGAAATTCGCCCCGCGCCGAAAGCGAATAGGCCAGCCGCGGCGCGTGCAGCATCACGCTCGAAACATGCCCGCTGGTCGAAATCATCACCGCGATCGCAATGAAGATCGCGCCGGCCGGCCCCAGCAGCACCAACGCCACATCCGCCACCGGCCGGTCGCTCGTGCTCGTCCCAATCGTAGCCACCGTGACGAACTGGATCAGCGTGTAAATCACCATCACCACCACGAGGCTCGCTCCAAGTGCGAATGGCATCGTTCTCTTCGGATCCTTCACCTCGCCGCCGGGAATGATCGAATATTCGAACCCTCCGTAGGCAAAGACGAGCAGCAACAGCGAGGTCAGCCACGGCCGCGGCCCCGGAGTGGTGATTTCGGAAAGATAGATCGGCTGGAAATGATGCCCGAAAAGCGCCACGCCCAGCACGATCAGTAGGACGAGCGGCAGCGTCTTCGCCACGATGAGTACGCTGCTCAGGCCGGCGCCGTGGCGCGCTCCGAAATAGTTCACCAGGGCCGGAACGCCGATGAGGAGCGACAAGAAAAGGACGCGCAACAATCCGCGGCCCGCCTCGGGGAAGACGCCCGCCAGGTAAACCACGAAGAGGTTGGCGTTCGCGGCCGCCGCGGCGATGATCGAAAACAGCGAGAACCAGCCGACCTGCAGCCCGATGAACCGCCCGAAGAGCGTCCGGGCGTACAGATAGGCTCCGCCGGGCTCGGTAAATTGCGATGCGACCTCGGCCATCGCAGCCATGATGCAAGCGACCGGAATCACCGCGAAGATCATCGCGGCAGGGCTGGCGCGGCCGAGCAAACGGTTGAGTTCGCCGGGCAGGCCGAAGATTCCGCTGCCGATGATGCAGTTGAGCACCAGGCCCGTCATCGCCCAGCGGCCCAGCGAGCGCACGAAGCTCACGCGAATCTCCTGTAGGGTCGAGGGGCGGAGAATAGCACCGAATTCCGGTCAGGCGATAGCTCGATGACGGTCCAGGGCAAAAAGCGGACGGATCACGTCTCCTTAAGCAACGCGAATCTAAACTCTCGTTGATTCAGAACACTATCCGCTTTAGCGTGAATCTGGAAATGGATTCTGCAATCTGCTCTTAGCGGCAAAGGGACCAGCAATCATGCGCACAATCAGGATTGTCGCCTCTGCCCTTGCCCTGCTCGCGGTTTCCGGGTTCTCGTCGCCCGCGCGAGCAGCAGGGAACGCGATGCTCCACGCCGCGAATGGCGCCGTGGTGGACGCGGAAGGCGCACCCGTGCAGTTGCGTTGCGCGAACCTGAGCCCGTGGCTCGACCCGGAGCCTTACCTTATTGGAAAGGCGCTGCGTGGGTTGACGCGCTCGCCGTCAGAGTTGAAACAAAAGCTTGCGGACCTCGTTGGCCCCGCCGACGCGCAGGCTTTCTGGCGGCAATGGGAAAATGCGTTTATCACACGCGCGGATTTCGCTCGTCTCAAAGAGCAAGGATTCGATTGCGTTCGCCTTCCCATCAACTATAAGAATATCGTCAGCCCCCAGCCTGGCGGCGCGATCGCGCTCGACGACGCCGGGCTCGCGCCGATCGATCACGCGGTCGCATGGGGCGCGGAGTACGGCATCTACGTGATCTTGGATCTTCATGCCGCGCCCGGCGGCCAGAATCCAGCCTCGACCGTCGCGGACGTCCCATCCAGCGATGCGGTTGCAAACCTGTGGCTGGTGCCGGACGCGCCCGCCAATCAGAAAATGACCGTGGCACTGTGGCGCGCCCTTGCGGCGCGTTACGCAAAGGCCCGATCGGTCGGCGGATACGATTTGCTGAATGAGCCCGCGCTGCCTTCCGCCGTGTCGAAAGATCAGCTCATCAAACTTTATAGCGCCATCACCGCCGCCATCCGCTCGGTCGATCCCGATCACATGATCATCCTAGAGGGCAACGATTACGCCCACGATTTCTCGTTCTTTCCTCCTCCGGCGGACGCGAATGTCATGTACGAATTCCACGAATATTCGCTGCTCAACCGCGCCTGGCACACGCCGAACCAGAAAGCGCTCGAACCCTTCCTGCAATTGCGCGCCGCCACGCACATGCCTCTCTGGCTCGGCGAATTCGGAGAGGGTACGTTGGACTGGCAGGCGCAGATGGTACAGCTCATGAAAGCCAACGACATCGGATGGGCCGTCTGGCCGTGGAAGAGCATCGATCTAGGGAATGGGCACCCGGTGATCGAGAGCATCACGATGCCGGACGCGTGGGAAAAGCTATTCCGGTACCTCGTGGGCGCGTGGTTCAGTGGCAAGCCTTCCCAAGCCGCAGCCGAACAAAGCATGGCCCAAATGATCGAGGCCATCCGCACCCAGAGTTGCACCGAGAACGCCACCCTGGCGAAGACGCTGGCAGGTCAGTGATGTCCCGCGCGATACCCTCTGCGAAAACGTAAATCCAGATCCGCTACATTGAATCGAATCGCGCTGTAATCTCTCGGGGATCAGCCCGTGTAAACGTGAATCCTAATCTGCTAAACTGAATCGAATTAAGGGCATCCGCGAGTTCCACCGGGCAGGAGACTCCGCGGCAGCCACCTCAAAACAGGACGGAACTGAATTGACGGCAGCCAACAAACCGTTGGTATCGGCAGGCGCGCCCAGCGCGGGCGGCCAAATCGGCCAGCGCCTCCTCGATCACATCGGCAATACGCCCCTGATCCGCCTCGAACGCACCGGCAAGGAATATCCCAACGTCGAGATTCTCGCCAAGGCGGAGTGGTTCAATCCCGGCGGCTCGGTGAAAGATCGCGCGGCGTACTCGATGATCCGTGATGGCGAGCGCCGCGGCGCGCTGCGCCCGGGAAAGGTAATCCTCGACGCGACCAGCGGCAACACCGGCATCGCCTACGCCATGATCGGCGCCGCGCTCGGCTACAAAGTGAAGTTGTGCCTGCCCTCGAGCGCGTCGCCCGAGCGGAAGCAGATTCTCGCCGCGTATGGCGTCGAGATCGTCTTCACGCCCGGCGATGAAGCCACCGACGGCGCGATCCGCCGCGTGCGCGAAATTTACCAGGCCGATCCCGACAAATACTTTTACCCCGATCAGTACAGCAATCCCGCGAATCCCGCGGCGCACTACACAACGACCGCTCCGGAAATCTGGGAGCAGACGCAGGGACGAATCACGCATTTCGTGGCGGGCCTCGGCACCAGCGGAACCTTCGTTGGCACCACACGGCGCCTCAAGGAGTTGAATCCGAAGATTCGCTGCATTAGCATGCAGCCGGATTCGGGCTTCCACGGCCTCGAAGGGCTGAAGCACATGCCCACGAACCTCGTTCCGGCGATCTACGATCCGAACATCGCCGATGAGAATATGGAGGTCCGCACAGAAGATGGGCAGGAGATAGCCCGCCGACTTGCGCGCGAAGAGGGAATTCTCGTGGGCGTAAGCGCGGGCGCAGCGCTTTGGGCGTCTCTCGACGTAGCCCGGCGCCTGCCGAAAAACGAGCGTGCGGTGATCGTCACGATCTTCCCGGATGCGGGCGAAAAATACTTGAGCGATCGATTCTGGAGCGAGGAATGAGCGCCGCACCGCTGAAAGTGCGCGACGAGATGCTGCGCCGGATTCACGCGCACGGCGTCGAGACCTATCCGCACGAGTGCTGCGGGGCGCTGCTCGGCCGCGATGGCGACGACACGCGGGAAGTGATCGATCTCGTGCCGCTCGCGAACCGCCGTGACGATTCGCCGCGCAACCGCTTCGAAGTCACACCGGACGATGTGCGCCTCGCGGAGAAAACCGCCCGCGAGAAGAAACTCGAGCTGATCGGGTGGTATCATTCGCACCCGGACGCCCCGGCGCGCCCCAGCGAATACGATCGGGACCACGCCTGGCCCTGGTATAGCTATATCATTGTCAGCGTGCAGAAAGGCGAGCCGAAGGACACGACGTCCTGGCGGCTCCACGACGACCGTGCCGGCTACGACCCGGAAGCCATCGAGATCATTGTGCATACCTCAAGCATCTAATCGGGCGAGGCAGTCCGGGGACCACAGGAGGAAGTGAATGGCAGTCAAGGTGATGATTCCCACGCCGCTGCGGGCGTACGCGGGAAAGCAGGAGAGCGTCGAGGTGCAAGCCAAGACCGTAGCGGAGGCCCTCGCAGCGCTCACGGGCACGTTTGGAGAGCTGAAGAAGCACCTTTTCTCCGACGACGGGCGCCTGCGCAGTTTCGTCAACGTCTACGTGAACGACGAAGATATCCGCTACCTCCAGAAGGACCAGACGCAGGTGCGCGAGGGCGATACGATCAGCATCGTGCCGTCGATCGCGGGCGGCGTGCAAATCTAAGCCGCCGTTTGAATAGGGAGATTTCGCATGGCAACGAAAATAGGGGTTGCGGCGCCGTCGCCGGGCGACGAAAAGCCTAAGGCGTCGCTTTCCAAAGAAGAGGTGATGCGCTACAGCCGCCACCTGATCATGCCCGAGGTGGGCATGGATGGGCAGCTGAAGCTCAAGCAGGCCAAGGTCCTGTGCATCGGGACGGGCGGGCTCGGCGCACCGCTCGGCTTGTACCTTGCTGCCGCAGGCGTGGGCCGCATCGGCTTGGTCGATTTCGATGTCGTGGATTCGACCAACCTGCAGCGGCAAGTCCTCTTTGGGACGAGCGATGTCGGCCGCCCGAAAATCACAGCCGCTGCGGATCGCCTGCGAAATCTGAATCCGGACATCCAGATCGACACGTTCGAGACGCATCTCTCGAGCGACAACGCACTCGACATCATGAAGGACTACGATATCGTCGTCGACGGCACGGACAATTTCCCGACGCGCTATCTTGTCAACGACGCTTGCGTCATGCTCGGCAAGCCCAATGTTTATGGGTCGATTTTCCGCTTCGAGGGCCAGATCACGATCTTCGGCTATCCCGACGGCCCGTGCTACCGCTGCTTGTATCCCGAGCCACCCCCGCCGGGACTCGTTCCGTCGTGCGCCGAAGGCGGAGTGCTCGGTGTGCTGCCGGGAATTGTGGGCACGATCCAGGCCGCCGAGACGCTGAAGCTCATCATTGGCAAGGGCGATCCGTTGGTCGGCCGCTTGCTGCTCTTCGACGCGCTCGCCATGAAATTCCGCGAGCTGAAGCTGCGCAAGAATCCGGATTGCCCCGTCTGCGGCACGCATCCGACGGTCACAAAGCTGATTGATTATGCCGAATTCTGCGGAATTCGAGGCGAGGAGGCCCCCGTAATGGCAACGAATATTCCGGAGATTACCCCGCGCGAGCTGAAATCGCGGCTCGATCGCGGCGACGATCTCTACATTCTCGATGTGCGCGAGCCGCACGAATACCAGATATGCAACCTCAATGGCCATCTGATCCCGCTCGGCGAACTTTCGCGCCGCGTCAATGAACTCGATAGCTCGCGCGAGATCATCGCGCACTGCCGCAGCGGAAAGCGCTCCGCGGACGCCGTCGAGTTCCTTCAGAAGGCGGGCTTCCGCAAGATATGGAACTTGAAAGGTGGTATCCTCGCGTGGTCGGATGAAGTCGATTCGTCGGTGCCAAAGTACTGACCCCCAAGCTTTTTTCGGAGGATTGACCGAATGGCGGCAACAAAGCTCACGGTTCGGAATGACGGTTCGGTCAAGGTTGAGGGAGACTTCGAAATTGTCGACGCTGAAGGCAAGGCATTTGGGCTTGGCGGAAGGCCCAACGCCGCACTTTGCCGCTGCGGCCATTCCGAATCCAAGCCGTTTTGCGACGGCTCGCACAAGAAGGTGAATTTCCAGAGTGTGATCCATGCCTTCGATCTTCCGCCCGTAACTCCGAAGGTATAGGTTCATTTCTGTGTAAGATGCGCCTAGTCCTGTAACATTTCTACCCCGCCCTATACCTAGGGAGTGGGCGCCGCGAACAAACCGCTGGAGCAGTTGGTTCCTCGTATCGGTTGTAGAAAAAGCACTTACGTAGTACCAGAACTAGTCAATAGATCGGCCCTGCAGTTGCACGTCTTAGCAACGGGCAGGTGTACATTTCTGGGGGCATGTGTGGACCGCAGGGGGAATCTGCGAGAGCATCTTTGGCCTCGGCTCGTCCTTTTCGGGGCGATTGCCGCAGGGCTGTACTGCGTCTTCTTGATGGCGCTGCGGCATTCTTCCTACCTTGCTGACCCGCTTCTAGGCTCCTACATGGACATGGCCGGGAGTCTCATCGCGTTCACGTTCGCCGCGAACGCCATGCTGCGGTTCCGGGGCGCGCGCGACCGGATCTCCCTGATTCTAGCCTTCGGATTTGTGGTCGCGGGCCTGATCGAGGCCGCCACCAGCTTTTCGTTCTACCGGGGCATGCTCGTCGCCCCAGCGACGGGATACGAAATCTCCCTGGGCTGGCTGGCCGGGCGCACCTTGCTCGGCGTTTTGCTGATTGCGGCGCTCGTCGTCGAAAAACGCATCCCTGTTTCGCGCGATCCCGGCAAGGAAATCGCAGGCGTGACGCTCACGGTGGGCGCAGCGGCGTATCTCACCAGCGTCTTTTACTTCATGCTGCCGCACCCGCCGAAGATTCAACCCGGCGCGATGATACCTCGGCCCTGGGATTTGCTGCCGGCGGCGATCTACATCGTTGCAGCGGTAGCGTACGGGCGGCGGCTGAAACGTGCGAATGCGGCCCTCGACCGCGCGCTCTTCATCGCCGCGGGTCTCAACGCGCTCTGCCATATCACGATCAGCCAGTCCCAGCGCGTGCTCGACGCAACGTACATGTTGGCGCACTTCCTCATGGTTGGCAGCTATGCAGTGGTGCTGGGCGGCACGCTTCTGGACAATGCCCATCTGTTCGATCAGATCAGCCGCCTGGCGATATCCGACTCGCTCACGGGCCTCGCGAATCATCGCCAGCTGCTCGACGTGTTGGAGGGCGAGATCCAGCGGTCGCGCCGGACCGGCCGTCGATTCGCCGTCTTGCTCTTCGATCTCGATGGCCTCAAGAAAATAAACGATCGGTACGGTCACCTCACGGGCAGCCGCGCGATCAAACGCGTGGGCGCCGCTCTCCGCAGCGGCAGCCGTGCGATCGACACGCCCGCGCGGTACGGTGGCGACGAATTCGCGCTCGTTTTGCCGGAA
Source organism: uncultured Acidobacteriota bacterium (assembly GCA_963814735.1). Taxonomy (GTDB): domain Bacteria; phylum Acidobacteriota; class Terriglobia; order Acidiferrales; family UBA7541; genus Palsa-295. The sequence continues at coordinate 186,836 of CAWFEC010000006.1, forward strand.
GCAGGCAAGCAGGAGGCCGAGCAGGCCGCCAGTCGCATTTGCGATCACATCATGAGAGACGGCGAGGATCCGTTCATTTCCGTGAGCGTCGGCCACGCCGTTTACCCCGAAGACGGAGTTTCGATCGAACAGCTTCTGGGCGCCGCCGACCGGGGCCTCTATCAGATGAAAGGCAAGAGTGAAAAGAAACTGCGCTTAAGCCAAGTCGTCGCTTGCTTGTAGGGAACTTGCAAGGCGAAAGGGAGGACACGGCGTTGGACAGGCATGCCCCGAAGAGTTTTGCCGTTCCGCGCCGCGAACCGCGGATGCCCATGGAGATCGGCGTCCACATCACCGGCCATGCCTCGATACCGGGTACGGAAAATACTTTTACGGAAAACGTCAGCCTGCGCGGCGTGCGTGTTTTGACGACGCGGAGGTGGAAGACCAATGACCTCCTGACGATCACGACTCCTGCGGGCTCGTTCCGTTCCACTGCGCGCGTGGCCTATTGTCATCCGGTTGCCGAAGCAGGTTTTGCCATCGGTCTCGAACTGATCGAATCGACCGGCACATGGATCCTGGGCCAGTCGAGTTAGCTCCGTCCGAGATTCGTTCCCGCCTTTTCTATTGAACGAATCCCACGTTTGGCTCCGGCGCCGGTCCGGGTCCCTCGGGAATTGTTCCGAACTGCGCCTCGTACCGCGCCACATTTTCCTGCAGCGCGCGCAGCAGGCGCTTGGCGTGCGTCGGGCTCACGATCAAGCTGGCCACCAGCTTTCCCTGCGGCACCGTCGGAAACATGTAGATGAAATTCAGCGTGAACTCCTCCGCGTTGTGATGGATCACGGCGAGATTTGAGTATTGGCCGAGCAGCTCTTTTTCGTCGGCTTTGATTTGCATCTGTTGTTGTTTTGGCGCTTCAGCCATTCGTTTCTCTCCCGATACGGCGCGATCCAAGCTTCGAACACTATAGCAGAGCGCAATTCACGGCTGCCTTTTTTCGAAACGGGGCCGTCGTAAACGATTGACACGCCGCTACGTTAAGCTTAGTTTATATCGAAGATTTATTGCAGTTAACCATGGACACGCCGATTAAACCGCCGCACGTTTCAGCTTATCGCCACGCTCATCCGACCACGGAACCTGCCGCTGGTTCCGCGGCTGCAGGGGAGCTGGTCGGCCAGCTGACGCATGAAGACGTGGATCGCGCGCGCGATCGCTGGCAGGTGGCCCGTGCCCGGCTGAGGGAGCGCAGTTCGCGGCTTTTCGGCGGATTCGGAGTGCTCTGGCTGCTCATCGGGCCGGGCGTCCTCGTCTTCCTCGGCGAAAACGACGCGCCGAGCATGCTTTCCTATTCGGCCACGGGCGCGCGTTTCGGAATCGGTTTTTTCGTTCCCTTCGTGATCCTCACGTTCCTGGTTGGGTTCGTCGTCCAGGAAATGACCGTGCGTCTCGGTGCGGTCACCCATCGCGGCCATGCCGAGCTGATCTTCGATCGCTTCGGGCGTTTCTGGGGATTTTTCGCGATGAGCGACCTGGTGCTGGGAAATTTCCTCACGCTCGTCACGGAATTTATCGGCGTGCGCGCCGGGCTGGGCTTCTTCGGGATTCGGCCGGATGTTGCCGTCGGCGGCTCGTTGCTGATCGTGCTTGCGGCCATTGCCACGGGCCGCTATTGGACGTGGGAGCGCATCACGATGGGCTTGGCGATTTTCAACGGGCTGTTCGTCCCCGCCGCCCTGCTGGCGCATCCCGATTGGCACGCTACGGGCCACGCGCTGCTCACATGGATGCCGCTCCCGACGGGCAGCCACTACGACATTCTGGTGCTGATCCTCGCCGATGTCGGCGCCACCGTCACTCCATGGATGCTTTTCTTTCAGCAGAGCGCTGTCGTCGACAAAGGCATGCAGCCTCGCGATATCACGGCCGGCCGGTTCGACACAATGCTCGGCGTGATCCTTGCCTCCGCGTTCGCCATCGCCGCGATTCTGGCGACGACTCCATTGTTTCACCACGGAATCAGCGCAGGTGATTTTCAGGGAGCGCAGTTTGCCCAGGCTCTCGAGCCTTGGATCGGCCACGTAGGCGCGTCCCTCTTCGCGCTGGGAATTTTCGAAGCGGGCATCGTGGCGGCGATCACCATCTCCACCTCGTCCGCGTACGCTTTCGGCGAAGTGCTGCAAACAGGGCACAGTTTGAACCGCCCGATCCGCGAGGCCTGGCCCTTCTACCTCACACTGCTGGGCTCGGCCTCGGCGGCGGCGGCTCTGGTCTTGGTTCCGAGGTTCCCGCTCGAGTTCGTCGTGCTGACTGTGAACGTGATTGCCGTTCTCGCGATGCCGCCGGCCCTCGCATTTCTGCTGCTCCTCGTCAACGACAGGGAAGTGATGGGAGAATATGTGAACGGCACGTGGGCCAACATCGCGGGCGTCGTTGTCACCATACTCTTGGTGATAGCTGGAATTGGTTTTGGTCTCGCGACAGTTTTCCCGAAGTGGTTGGGCGGGTAAACTGAGCGTGCGCACATTTGTGAAACATACTTGTTGAGGATCGAAATTCTAGACGAAACGGAGGAGGTCCCATTCCAGACGAACGAGAACTCGCTGCCGAAACACCAGAGCAGCTCAATCTGAAAGACCCGGGCGTCGTGCTGTCGCTGCTCGAGGCCGACCAGGTGGTTGCCGCGAAACGGCAATCGCGTTTTGGCCCGCGCAAACTTTCCGTGGGGATTCGGATTCTGCTATGGGGCTTGCGAATCTACGTGGTCGTAATGCTCGTGCTCGTCGCGATTTCCGTGCTCCGCGCGGTGGGCGCGGCCAACTGACGTGCAGCCCAAGCCTAAGAAGGGCAACTGCGCAACGTTGGTCATCGTGCTCGCTCTGTTTTTCGGCGCCGCCATCGCCCTGATGATCTACGCCGTGATTCAGTGGGACGCCCAAGCTAGGGCGAAAAACCTGCAGAATCCGGTGCCCGCCACGCCCGCGGCGCTCGCCGCCGGAAAACAGGTCTACCAGCAGCACTGCCAGAGCTGCCACGGAGCGAACGGCGACGGTAAGGGCCAAAAAGCTGCCGAACTTTCAACCGCGCCCGGCGATTTCACCGACGCGTTGAAAATGAGCGGCTTGAAGGACGGCGAACTCTACTGGGAAATCACCAAGGGGCGGCATCCCATGCCGGCATTTGAGAAGAAACTGACCGAGGAGGAGCGCTGGGAAGCGGTCGACTACATCCGCACGTTCGCGGCGAAATCCTCTGCATCGCGCCCGGCTGCAACCGCCCAGGGAACGCAGCCCATCCAACCCTGAGCGGCAACGGCGCCCGGAGCGCGCCTACTTCAACTGAGCGATCGCGTCGGCCACTTCCTTCACGTCCGGCACGCTCGGAATATCGTAATTCTTGAACCATGCCAGCTTGCCGCCGCGGTTCACCACCGCGATGGCGCGTCCCGTGATTCCCTTGTCCGCGAGGTAAACGCCGAACTTGTCGCCCACGGCGCCACGCGGCTGGAAATCGGCGAGCAGCGGATAATGAATGCCCATTTTTTCCGCGAAGGCTTTGTGCGACCACACGCTGTCCACGCTCAAGCCGAGCACTTGCGCGTCCAGATCCTCGAAACGTTTGAGGTCGTTGACGAAACAGGCGTGCTCGTTGGTGCAAACCGGGCTCCAATCGAGCGGATAGAAAACAATCACCACGTTCTTCTTGCCCCGGAAATCGGAGAGCTTCACGTCCTTCTGATTCTGATCCTTCAGGGAAAAGTCGGGAGCTTCAGTCCCCACCGAAATCGCCATGCCGATCCTCCTCTTTCGCTCTCGCGGATATGAATTGCAAACCGCCGTCTTCAGGCCATTCATGATAGCCCAAGGGGCGTCGCCGGCCAACTCGCGGCTAAAGCAAAAGGCCCCGCCTTTCGGCGGAGCCCTTTGGAGGTTTCGTGAGCAGGATCAGTTCTTCGGCTTAGGAGCTACCGATCTTGGGGCCGGCTTCGAAGGAGCCGATGTGGTTTTCACCGGATAGGCTTCGTCGTACAAACGGATGATGTCCTGCGTGATGTCGATCTGGTTTGCCTCAAAGATGATCGGCGTCTGCTGCGAAGAGCTGTCGAGCACCACGGCGTAGCCGCCCTCCTTCGCATACTTGTCCAGGACGTCCACCATCTTCCGCCCGATCGTGTTGATAAGGTTCTGTCGCGCGTCGTTGAAATCGTCCTGATCGTCCTGACTCTTGCGCTGGAGCTTTCGCGTCAGCGTGGTGTAGTCCTGAGTCAGGCGCGCCTGCTCTTCATCGCTCAGCGTCGTTTGCCCGGTCCGAAGGCGGCTCTGGTCATCCTCGATCTGCTTCTGCATTTGCTGGAGTTCCGTCTGACGGGGCGCGAACTGCGACTGCAGTTCGGCCACAGCCTGTTTACCCTCGGCGGTGCCCGTAATCGCGGCCTGCATGTTAATCACGCCGACCTTGGTCGGCGCCGCCGTCGATTGCGCCCGCAGGGCGGGCGTGAACATCATCGCGGTCAGGATTGCAATTGTCGCTCGAATCTTCATTCTCACTCCTCGCTCGGATATATGGAGAAAATTCACGTAAACAGAAATCGGAGATTATAGCCTCCCCCTTGGAGCACGGTCAATCGCATTCGGGTTGTACTGCCCCACGCCCGCCTAGTGAGGCAGCGGCACCAGCAAAACGCGATTGTTGTCCGGATCCACGAGCACGGCCAGATTCAGTTTAGGATCGATCGCCACAGCGTTCGGTCCGAGCACCAGCGGCGAAGTCTGCGTGCCTCCCAGTTCCAGCACCGTGCGCACCTTCGGCCCGACGCACGCCGCGGGCGCGCCCGCGCCCGGGGGACACACATAATTCAGCACCGACAATGTCCCGCTCGGCGAATTCGCCGTCACCAGCGTGCTCGTCTGGAAGTTGTAGTCGATCGACGTCGGCGCGATCCCGACAGCCACCGGCGTCTCGATGAACGTCGTCGGATCGACCAGGATGATGCCGTTCAGCAGGCTGTTCGCCGTCAGGAAAATCTGGTTTACCGGGTCGAATACGATTCCACTCGGGTTTTGCAGGGCCGTGTTGATGGTCCCTACGGTGCCGAGCGTTGCCATATCAACGAGATTGATGCTGCTCGCCTGCGATGCGGTGGTCACGGCCGCGTAGTTGAGATTCGGATCGACTGCCACTGCGACAGGATCGTGATCCACCGAAAGCGAACCAGCGGCGCTCGCGGGTGTCGCGGACAAATTCAAGAAGCTCACCGTTCCGGTGCTCACGGGACCTGTCGGGTTTGTGTCCGCAATAGCCGCGACCCCGCTGTCTTGATTCATGGCGGCGCCCGCGGGACCCGAACAACCGGTGCTGCAGATGGCGATGTTCTGGGGAACCGCCACTCCGGTAAGGTCCACGACTGTGGCATTGTTGCTGCCGTTGTTCGCCACGACCGCCAGGCCCTTCCGGGGCAGCACCGCCACTCCTTCCGGTGTCGTTCCGGCGAGAACCGGCGACCCGATGATCCCGACGTTCCCGAGAGATTGCGGCGATTCGCTGCTGATCGGCGCAAGGGAAATGAGTGAAACGGTTCCGTCTCCCGAATTTGTGACCACGGCTGCATCACGGTCCGTGTCCACCGCGACCCCCACCGGCGAGCTTCCGACCGCTATGGATTGGATCACGCTGAGGTCGGTCACGTTCGAGACAGGTGCGGTTCCGCCGGCCCCGTTTTGCACCTGCACGGCGTAGAGGCGGGCGGAATCGAGCATGCTTCCCGGCACTGTCGCTACGATCTTCCGAGAGTTCACCACATTCACGTCGCCTCCGGGCAGTGCGGTGCCGTCCAGAAGCACTTCCGACGTGCCGGAGACGAATCCTCCGCCGAGGATCGTCAAGGTTGTGTTCGCAGTGCCCGGGCCTCCGTAGACGACTGCGGGGCTCGCTTCCGTAATTTGCAGGGAATTGATGGTTGTCCCCAGAGACAGCAGCGTGACCGTGCCGTCCTCGTGGTTGACGACCACTGCCTGATTGCTTACGGGATCGACGGCCACAGCTTGCACCCCCGTCGAAGCTCCCAGACCTCCCACGGTCTGCAGCACGATGCCATTCGCGAGATCAACGATCACGGCGGTCGAGTTCTTGTTCACCGCGATGCCGACATCCTCGAGTGAACTTGCCGCTGCCGCGCCAAAACCCGCCTGATTATATGGGGCTCCGCTGCCCGGCTGGCCGGTACTGGGCAACGTGACGACTTTGACCGTATTGTCGAGCGCGGTAAATGTATAGAGCGTCCCGGTGTTCGGGTCGGAGAAAAACACGTTGTGCGTCTCCGGGTCGATGGCGACGCCTTGAACCGTTTGCGACAATAAGAGATTCGCCACCGCGTAAGGGCTCCGTCCTTCTGGCTGGCTCGGACTTGCATCCACTCCCAAGTCCACCACGCTGATTCCACCTGCGCCGCCGGGCGTGACGACGGCCCAGTTCAGCCTCGGATCGATGGCGATCCCGGGCGCCGCTCCTGTACCGGTAAAGTTGCTCGAGCTGCCGCCGATCGTTTGTACCTTCGTAAGTCCCGGCGTGCCCCCTGAGTCGGATACATCGAGAATCGTCGCCAGGCTCGACGACTGGTAAGCCACGATGGCGCGATGGGTCAGCGGATTTACTCCGACAGAATAGGGCAACGGGGGATTCGTGCCGGAGGAGATCGACACACTTAGCGTCGTTGTGTTTCGCGTAGTCAGGTCGATCGCCGTAACAGTCTGATCGGAGTTGTTCACCACCACCGCCACTGGATCGGGCAGGAGATCGTCCACGGCCACGCCCGTTGGGTTCGTTCCCACGGCGATCGCCCCGCCTACAGTCGTATCACTGGTCACGTTGACCAGGGTAACGGAACCATCGCCCGCGTTGGCAACCACCGCGATCCCGTCCGCTTCGTCCATTGCCACCGCCGCCGGATCCGAGCCGACCCCGATCGGCGCCTTATTCGGCGCGCCGGGAATCGAAGTCTGAAGCGGTGTAACCGCGACATTCAGCGCCGACATGGACGATTCGCCCGCCGCTACTCCCGAGTTCTGCACCACGATCGGATACAACCCCGGAGTCGCGAGCGCGCCCGATGGAATTGCGGCGGACAACTGCCGGCTGCTGTCTAACACCGGTGCGATCGCGGAGCCATTCACGGTCGCTGTCGTCGCGCTCGAGAAATATCCACCCGTCAAGCCCACGCTCGCACTCGCCGAGTTTTGCGACACGCTCTCGGGCGAAACGGCAATCAGCGCCGGCCCAACAGCGAACACACTCAACGGCACCACCGCGGACACGTTCACAGGAATCGTCTGGCTCTGTATCTGAATCGATACCGATCCGGCCGCAGAAAGTACGTTCGCCGGAAGCGTCGCGCGAAGCAAAGTCGTGCTCGAGGAGGAAGACGGAGCTCGCTGGCAGGGTTGTTGGCAATTGACTCGGTGCCGTCACGACCACCTGGCTCGTACTCTCGAAATTCGTTCCCGTTAAATAGACGTCCTGTTGCGCCGAACCCTGCGCGGCCACGCCCGGGTCGACGCTCGTCAGCGTCGGCGCTCCTCCAGACGAGATGCTGACTAGTGCCGAGCCGCTTTGCGTCGGATCGGCCGCCGAAGTTGCTGTCACAGTCACGACTCCAGGTGACGCTCCTGGCGCCGTGTATAGTCCGGCCGGCGTAATGTTCCCAGCGCCGGAGGATTGCTGTTACCGGCGAGGCTCAGCGTCCATGAAACACCCGTGTTGTTCGTGGAGCCGCGTACGGTAGCCGTGAACTGGAACGATTCCAGGGGGCCGATCGTCGCCGAGGGCGGCGTCACTTGCACGCGAATGCCGGAATCGATCGTGAGCGCCGCCATCGCAAAAGCATTTGCGTCGACGGTACTCGTGACCAGGATCACGGCCGTATTCGGCGTGGGCAACGTGGGCGGCGCCGTATAGAGCCCGTTTTGTTGAATGGTTCCGTATCCTGTAAGGACGGTCCCGCCTTTCGGTGTTGGAATTCCTGGAATCGGCGTGCAGTCGGTCGGCACGGTCGTTGGAGGCGGCGGGGTTGTGCCCGAGCTCGAAGTCGGGGCCAAGCAAACTTGCCATGTCACGGTTGTGGCGGAAGCCCCGGAGACGTTGGACAGAAACTGCAAAGAGCTATTCAACAGAACCGTCGCAGGGTTCGGAGCCACGTTGACGCCTACAGGAGTCGAATTCCCGCCGCAACCCGCGGCCCAGGCCGGCAGGACACCACCGCAGCTACACTCCACGATCTCATTTGCTTTCCTCCGGCAATGCCTGTTCCGTCTCCCATTCCGCCCCGCCAACTATGGTTGGCCGTCTCTCTCCCGTGCCTCGCGCACCGACTCATCAGAATGTCCGGCTCACTGCGAAGCGCAGGGAAGACCGCTGTTCGAGCAAGCCCGGCGGAATCGTCTGCGAAGACCGGGTTTGAAGCCAAGAAATTTTGAAGCGCCGG
>CAWFEC010000007.1:0-227097 GCA_963814735.1 uncultured Acidobacteriota bacterium
CAACCGCAGCCTCAACCGTCGCAGCAACCCCAGATCATCGTTTTGCAACAAGCGCCCCTGGCTCAGCCGGCGGCCCAGCCCCCTCCGGAGGCCGCCGCAGCGACTCTGCCTGACGTGGGGCAGTTCATCCTCGTGCTGCGCAACGGCACGAGGATCCAGGCGGTGGCTTTCACGAGTTCGAACGGCAATATCGTCTACATCACCGCAGACGGCAGCCGCCGCACCATCGCTCTCGCCGACCTCGACTCCGCGACGACCATGCGCGTCAACGAAGGGCGCGGCACGCCCCTCCAGCTCTCGCTCTGATCGAGTTTTTCTTGCCGGGTTTTCGATGTGTAGGGGCGGGTTTCAAACCCGCCCTTCGTCCGATCTACTGGTTTGCGCGAGGGCCAAGCTCTCGTCGCTCCCGCGACGAATACACCAGCGCCGCCCCAATCGCCGCAAAAACCCCTGCGTATAGGAATCCGGCTCTCGGGCTCACGCTTGACCACAACGCGCCCACCGCGACACTCGAAATAAGATCGCCCACGCCGTTCGCCGTCGCCAGCACGCCGAATCCCGACCCTCGCACCGCCTTCGGCAGCAGCTCCGCCGCCACCGATTTCTCGAGCGATTGCTGCACCGCCCCGTGCACGCCCGCGAGTCCGAAGAGAATGGCCAGCACCGGAATCGTCGGTTGCTCGAAAATAAATCCGATATAGGTCGCCGCACCCACCGCGTAGCCCGCCGCCAGCAGTCCGCGCTTGCCGATCCGGTCCGCCAGCGCACCCGCCGGATACGCAGCCGCTGCATTTACCACGTTGAAAAACGTGTACAACGCCACGGCAATCGTCGCGGCTCGCGCGCCTCCATATCGCGGCGTCAGAATTTGGCCCGCGCGCAGGATCAGCAGCGTCGGCGCAAAATCACCGATCCCGTGCGCGAATACTCCGACGAGAAAATGCCAGTAGCTCTTTGGCAGTTGCGCGAGCCGCGCGCCAAAGGACGAAAGCGCGGGCGCGTGCTGTCCATCCACTTTCTTCGCGCCGGGCGCGAGCAGCGCAAAGCAGACCGCCGCTGTCAATCCCGGTAACAGCGTCCACCGAAGGACGCCGCGAGTGCCGAGCACTCCGATCAGCAGCGTCGCGCAGAGTGGCCCGAGCACTGCGCCGAGCGTGTCCATCGCGCGCTCGAATCCGAAAGCGCGGCCCTCCTGCCCCGGCAGGACGCAATCCGCCAGCAGCGCATCGCGCGAAGGCCCGCGGCTGCCGCGCCCCATCCATCCGAATGCGCGCAGCAGCAGCACAGCCGGCCAGGTTTGCGCGAACGCGTAGCCGAACGTCGTCACCGCCGTCGCGCAGTAGCCGATAATCCCGGTCGGCTTCCGCCACGGCGCGTGGTCCGCCACGAATCCGCCCGCGAGCTTCGCGAAACTCGATAGCCCGTCGGACACGCCCTCGATAATCCCGAGCGCAACCGCCGGCGCGCCGAGGCTCGCCAGAAAAATGGGTAGGATCGCCGTCGCTGCCTCGTGCCCCCAATCCGAAAACAGGCTCGCAAGCCCGATCCCGAGCACGCCACGGGTCAGCCAAGGCTGCTTGCCCGAAGGGGATGGGGGTGCTGTGGGAGTTTCGCTCATGATTGGCGGCAGGCGCCCCTATCGTATGTGCGGAAGCTGATTCGCACAAGACGCCGCCCGACAAGGTAGAATCATCCGCCTCGATACATGCGAATCGTACTCCAGCGAGTCACGCGCGCGAGCGTCACCGTCGACGGCCGCGTCGCGGGCGAAATAGGCCCGGGCCTTGTCGTCCTCGTAGCCGTGGGACGCGAAGACTCCTCGGCCACCACCGTTTCGATGGCCGAAAAAATCGTGAATCTGCGCATCTTCAACGATGACCAGGGCAAGATGAATCGCTCGCTTCTCGATGCCGGCGGCGCCATTCTTGCCGTCTCGCAGTTCACTCTGTATGCCGACGCGCGCGGCGGCCGCCGCCCGAGCTTCCTTCTCGCCGCTCCGCCTGAGCTAGGCAAGGCCCTCTACGAAGAATTCGTCGCCGCGCTCCGGGCGCTCGGCGTGCGCGTCGAGACAGGCGTCTTCCAGGCGCACATGTCCGTCGACCTCGTGAATGATGGACCCGTCACCATCCTCGTCGATTCCAGCAAACTCTTCTAGTTGTCGGTTTTGTCGAGGGTTCTCTTCTGAGGAATCGCCGCAGCTACTTCCCGCCAAATAATCTTTTCAGCGCCGACCAGAACCCACCCTTCTTCTTCGGCTCCGTGACATCCGCGACAGGAGGCTGCTTTCCCCCTTCGACGCCCAAAGATTGCCTCATCGCCGATACAAACTCCGGTGCCGCAACGGTTCCCGTGAATGCCCATTCGGGTTCGACGCGCGCTATTCGGATCAGCAGCGTCATGTCGGGCGTGAGATCCCCGGGCGGCAGGGGAGACGACGCCGAGAACGTCAGTGCCGGCAGCACTGCCGTGTACGTCGGCGGCGGTCCGGAGGGCGCATTTGCAGGCGCCTGTCTCGCAGCTGGAACAACTGGGTGCGCTTCGCTCACACTCGCCGGTACGCTGTATTCGATTGGCGGCGGAGAAGGCTCGCCGGGACGCGGCGCCGGGATCACGGCCGCGAGTTGCCGGTCCGCAAACACGGGAGGCGCCATCGGCGCTGCGTTGTCCCTCGAATGTCTCGGTAACGGTGCCGCTGGCGTCGCTTGCACGAATTGCGGCACGGTGACAGGTGGCGCTGCGAGCGGCGCGATGTTGGCCGGAACTTGCGGCGCAGGTGCGGGTGGCTTCGCCTGTGCGAATTCCGGTATCTCCGCCGGCGTGGGTGGCGGTTGCGGCTTGGTTGCCGTGCATTGGCAGCTTCCGGGTTTGCCCGCGACAGGTTGCAGTTTCCCGGCGCTCAGGAAAAACTCTCCCGCTTGCGGCACGATCAGCGTCTGGTCGGTGAACTGATTCGCGAGCTGGATCGCGCCGCTCTTCGCGAGAACGCACATTGAATCATCCAGATTCAGCCCCATCGTCACGTCCCGCGGTCCGTCGCTGATGTCGAGCGGTGTACCGATCACCGTCGGAGTGAAAACGCGCAGCGAAGTCTTCGGCGGCAGCTGCACGCGCATCCGCCCGAAATTCAGTGCCAGAGTGATCGCGCCCGACGACCGCAGAATCGTGATCTTCGCCGGGCCGCAGATGTCCACCTCGCCTCCGCCAAAAAGCGTCATTACCGCAGTTCCCGAATGCACCGTCAGCACGCTGCCATTCGAAACGAAAATCTTCGGCGCGCTCGTTGCCGTTCCCATCATCGCCGGAGTTCCGCTGTCGACCGTCACGTCGTTTCCCTCCACCTCGCCCACGGCGCCAGGGGGAGGCTGCTGTGCGCGCACCGGCGCCGCGCAGAGAGCGAGCATCCCGAGAACGATCGCCCCGAGACAACAGGCGACACGCCCGCCACAGACGATTTGAAATCGGAGGTACATCGAAGACCGCCTATACTATACAGCAGTGCAGAACGCCCCAAAATCCGCCGGTGCACAGCCCGGCACTCCCGCGAATGCACTGCCGGGCGCCGATGCCAACGTCTCTTCCGGCATTCCGTATCCGCATCTTTCCAAGTGGCGTAAGATGCAGATTCCGGTCATCGCGTGGGCCGTCTATTGGGCGCTCCGGCTGATCGGCCCCACTCTCCGATTCGAAGTGGTCGGCGTCCACAACGCCATTCAGATTCGCAACTCGGGCGAGCCTTGCATCGGAGCATTCTGGCACCGCTGCATTTTCCCGGCCGTATGGATGTGGCGCAATCGCGGCATCGTGGTGCTCAACACGGTCAACTTCGACGGCCAGTGGACCCGCCGCGTGATCGAGCGCCTCGGATTTGGCACCGCGCAGGGCAGCTCGACGCGCGGCGCAATCGAGGGCCTCGCCAAGATGGCGCGCCATCTCGAGGCCGGCACGCCCGTGGCGCTCACCATCGACGGCCCCCGCGGCCCGCGCTTCGTCGCCAAGCCCGGCGCCGTAATTCTCGCGCGTCGCACCGGCAAGCCCATCACCGTGTTTCACATCGCGCTGAGCCGCGCCTACACCTTCAAGAAATCCTGGGACCAGTTCCAGCTTCCCTATCCTTTCTCTCGCGCCGTCATGTTCGTCGCGCCGCGGATTTCCGTCCCTGCCGATGTGAATAGCGAAGCTATGAAGCAAAAGCAGGCTGAAGTACAGGCCGCGCTCGAGCGCGTTCGCGACCTCGCCGAATCCTGGTTTGGTTTGACGGAAGATCAGCGCGACGTTTTGCGAGAGGACTGGATTGATCCCAGCCTCAAGGTTCCCGGGCCCGATCCGAGGAACTGACAATGTGTACGATCCCTCGGCGCTTGCCACTCTAGCCGCGCTGCCTTACGCTTTTCGTCTGGAGGGAGTCATGAGCGAAATTCAAAGAATCCTCGATCAAATGGACCGCGCCTTCTCCGGTGACGCTTGGCACGGCCCTCCCCTGATGCACCTGCTCGACGGTATCTCGGCCGAGGACGCGTCGAAACACGTGGTTCCCGGCGCGCACTCCGTCTGGGAACTCGTGCACCACATCGGCGCGTGGCATTCCATCGTGCAGCACCGTTTGCAGGGGGAAACAGTCGAAGTCACCGCGGAGCGCGATTGGCCGCCCGTGTGGGAAGTCAGCGAGCCCGCCTGGAAGCGCGCGCTCGAAAGTCTCGTCGAGAGCCGCGCTCGCCTCCGGCAGGCCGCTGCGGCCCTGCGCGACGATCAACTCGAGGAGAAAATCGGCGCGACCGACGTATCGCGCTATCAGATTCTTCACGGCGTCATACAGCACGACCTCTATCACGCCGGACAGATCGCCTTGCTCAGAAAAGGGCTCGGACTCACAGCCGGATAGATCGCACCGACAGGAGCAGCAAATTGCCGATCGTCTTTCGTTCCGATTTGCCGGCCCAAATCGCCTTTTTCGCTGTGCTCGCCGGTTGGCTCGGCTTCGGCGCAATCCTCGCCCTGGGTAAGCACCGCGCCGCCCCGGGTGCGGCCAGGCGCGACTGGAAGTCAGGCGCGGGATTCCTCATGCAAGCCGCCGCGTACGCCGTCTGTTTTGTCTTCGCGCGCACCTATTTCTCCGCGATTCGCCCGATGTCGTATCTGGCCGAGGTGATCCTCGCGGGAGTAGCGATCGCGATCGTTGTGGCCTCCGTCTGGTTCTGCTACGCTGCCGCGATGGCTCTCGGTAAGCAATGGGCGCTCGTCGCCCGCGTGATCGAAGGACACGAGCTCATCTCCACCGGTCCGTATGCAATCGTCCGCAATCCGATTTATCTTGCGATGCTCGGCATGTATGTTGCCTCCGCGCTCGCCGTCACGCGCTGGCCGGCAGCCCTTGTCGGCTTGATTGTTTTTCTCGCCGGCACCGCGATCCGCATCCGCGCCGAGGAAAATCTCCTTCGAGGAGCTTTCGGCGCTCGATTCAGCGATTATGCGCGCCGCGTTCCTGCGTTCTTCCCGCGTCTCTTTTCGTAGGCGTGCCGGCCCTCAATTCATTTTCATGAATGATGTAACCGTCGCGAAAATGCGCACGTCCGAGTATGTTTGCTGATAGTATGCTCGCGACTTTGGGGAGGGGGATTTCATTCATGCATCAGAAGACTTTCACTTGGATGGCTGCTGCCATTCTTCTTGCGGTTTTGACTCCGTCGGCCAAGGCGCAGAAAATGACTCCCGGCGATTGGCCGATGTTTCGCCACGACGTCGAAGGCTCGGGCTACTCGCCGCTGAAGCAGATCGACACAAGTAACGTCGACAAGCTCGCTCAGGCTTGGACCATGCCGCTCTCCGAACGCGGCGGACTCGAAGTCACGCCGATCGTCGTGAAGGGCGTGATGTATCTTCCCGGCACCGGCAAGGTCTATGCGCTCGACGCCGCGACCGGAAAGGAAATTTGGCATTACGACGTCGCCTCGCCATCCACCAAGGGTGTAGCCTACTGGCCCGGCGACAAAAACAATGCGCCTCGCATCGTCTTCACCACGTTCGCTCGCAAAGTAGTCGAACTCGATGCCGCCACCGGAAAGCCCGTGCCGGCATTCGGCAAAGACGGCGAGATCGAACTCACCGTCGGATACAGCGGAGTTCCCACCATTTATAAGAATCTCGCGTTTCTCGGCGCCAGCGTCGGCGAGCTGCCGATTGGCCCTCCGGGCGACACGCGCGCCATTGACGTTCTCACCGGCGCTCTCGTCTGGACTTTCCACACGGTTCCGCAGCCCGGCGAAGTGGGACACGACACATGGCTGGACGACGGATGGAAAGGCCGCTCCGGCACCAACGTCTGGGGCTGGTACATGACCGTCGACCCGAAGAAAAACCTTCTCTACATGCCGATCGGCGGCGCTTCGCCCAATTACTACGGCGGTGATCGTCCCGGCAACGATCTCTTCGGCAATTCCATCGTTGCCGTCGACGCCACGACCGGCAAGCTCAAGTGGTATTTCCAGACGATCCATCACGGCTTGTGGGATCAGGATCTCCCGCCCGGTCCGGCCCTTATCAATATCGACGACAACGGCAAGAAAATTCCTGCGGTGATCGTAATCGGCAAAGCGGGCCTGATGTACATTCTGAATCGCGACACAGGCAAGCCCGTCTTCGGCGTCGAGGAGCGCCCCGTCGCGAAGGGCGACGTTCCCGGCGAGTGGTATTCGCCCACGCAGCCTTTCCCGCTCAAGCCTCCGCCGCTCGCCCGCAATAGTTACAAGGCCGGTGACATCGTCACCGCCGAAGACACTTCGCCCGAGCACGCCCAGGCTTGCCAAGAACTGTTGGCAAAGAATGGCGGCACCTTGTACAACGCCGGGCCCTTCACGGCTTGGCTCTATCACGAGGATGGTGCGCCTCCCAAAACCACAATTCAGTTTCCGGGTGGAACAGGCGGCGTCAACTGGGGCGGCGCAGCCACCGACCCGACCGATGGATATGTTTTTGTCCACACGCACGACGTCTCTCTCATGGGCTGGATCGAAAAGAAGAGGAAAGGTGCCGGCAGCTACGGCCGCGGCACCGAAGGCTCGACCCAGATTTACGATCGCGCCAGCGTGGCGGGCCCCGGACCCTATTACGGCTTCAGTGCCATCGTGAAGGACGCAAACGGCAAAGTGCTCGGCAACTGGCCGTGCCAGAAACCGCCCTGGGGCAAGCTGATCGCCGTCAACGCCAACACCGGCGACATCGCCTGGGAGACGGTCTCCGGCATTACCGAAGGCCTACCGCCGGACAAGCAGGACACCGGTAACGGCAGCAGCGCCGGTCCCATCGCCACTGCGGGCGGCCTGGTGTTCGACGGTTCCACTTCCGACAGCCGTTTCCGTGCTTACGATTCGAAGACCGGCAAGGAACTGTGGGTCACGAAAATGGCGAGAAGCGGCTCTGCCGATCCCATGACCTACGAGGCCAACGGCAAACAATACGTCGCCATCGTCGTCGGCGACGCCGTCAACGTTTACACGCTGCCCTAAGGCGAGTGTTCACCTTCGCGCCGCGAACTCCGTAACCGGGGTTCGCGGCGTTTCTTTTTCCTGGCGCTTAGCGGTTAACTTCTTGTTTCCGATCGTTTATTTATATCGTAATACGATATAATATCGGCGTGACGATACAACGCTATGCGATCGACTATCAGGCCCTCGCAGGATTCCGCTACGAAATCCGCCGCTTCCTGAATTTCAGCGAGAACGCCGCCCGCGCCGCCAGCATCGAGCCGCAGCAGCATCAGGCTTTGCTCGCTCTCGAGGGATTGCCACCGGCTATGCCTGCCACCGTTGGCGCTCTCGCCGAGCGCCTGCAGATCCGCCACAACAGCGCAGTCGAATTGAGCCGCCGCCTCGAAGCCAAAGGATTGCTCGCCCGCACCCGCAGCCGTTCCGACGCCCGCGAAGTCCTGTTGCGTGTCACCGCGCGCGGTGAACGCCTCCTCGAACGCCTCTCGCTCGCGCATCGCGACGAACTCCGCACCGCTGGCCCGCGATTGATTGAGGCTCTCCGCTTGGTAGTCGCGCACAACGCAACTCCTCGAACGAGGCGCGCCAAGAACCAAACGCTACGGAAGAGGATGCCGATTTGAGAACTTGGCGCAGAGGAAAGCAGAGTGGCGTACCCGGGGACGACGGTTCATCGGCCGGATATCGCCTCGCTTTTGTCTCGATGATTGCAGCGGCGATCGGCTGCCTCACCGGCTTGATCGCTTTCGCTCTGTACGATTTGATTGGGCTTTTTACGAACGTCTCGTATTACCACACATGGTCGTTTCATTTCCGCAGTCCGCAGCACACGCCTCTCGGCGCTTGGGTGATTTTGATTCCGGTAATCGGCGGCCTGTTGATCGGACTGATGGCAAAGTACGGCTCGGAGAAGATTCGCGGTCACGGAATTCCCGAAGCAATGGAAGCGGTGCTGATTTCGCGCAGTCGCATCGAGGCAAAAGTGGCGATCCTCAAGCCGCTTTCCGCTGCGATTGGCATCGGGACCGGAGGGCCATTCGGCGCCGAAGGGCCGATCATCCAGACCGGCGGCGCCTTCGGTTCGCTCGTCGGCCAGTTTTTCTCGACCACCGCCGCCGAACGCAAAGTGATGCTGGCTTGCGGCGGTGGCGCCGGGTTGGCGGCGACGTTCAATGCTCCTATCACGGGCGTGCTTCTCGGGCTCGAACTCTTGCTCTTTGAATTTCGCGCGCGCTCGTTTATTCCGTTGGTCATCGCAAGCGCCATGGCCGTCGGCATCAGGCGTTTGCTGTTCGGCACAGGACCGATGTTTCTCGTCGGCACCCCGGATTACAATTTTTTTCCGAATCTGCCGTACTACGTCGTTCTCGGGTTGCTCTGCGGATTGGCCGCCGTCGGTTTTTCGCTCGCACTTGATAAACTCGAAAATTTCTTCGACGGTCTGAAGCGTATCCCGCACGTTTTGCACCCCGCCATAGGCGCTCTGGGCCTCGGAATTGTGGGCTTTTTTCTCCCGCGAGTGCTCGGTTCGGGATACGACACGATAGAAGACATCCTGAATGCCCGCCTCGCCCTCGGCCTCGTGTTATTGATCCTTATACTCAAAGCCTTCGTCGTGCTGTTGTCGCTCGGTTCTGGTACGTCGGGCGGCACGCTCGCGCCCATGTTCATGATCAGCGCGGCGCTCGGCAGCGTTTTCGCGATCACTATCAACGCGATCGTTCCCAGCGCGCACCTCTCGCCCGCGGCTTTTGCGGTTGCCGCGATGGGAGCGCTCCTCGGCGCCGCGGCGCGCGCCACGTTCACTTTCATGTTCTGCGCTTTCGAGACGACTCGCGATTTTCACGCGCTGCTTCCCGTGATGGTCGTCTGCATCCTGGCGGACGCCGTCGCCTATTACATGATGCCCGCGTCGATCATGACCCAGAAATTCATGAAGCGCGGCATGGCTGTTCCCGGTGAATACGAGGCGGGGGTGCTGAAATCCGTGCGCGTCAGCGACATCATGCGCCGCGACGTCGCCACGCTTCCGCCTGAAATGACGGTCGGCGAACTCGCGCAGCACATTGCGCGGCAGGATTCCGGCTTCAACATGGTTCAGGGAATTCCAATCGTTACGCCGTCGAATAGGCTCGTCGGACTCATCACGCAGCGCGATCTGCTGCGTTCGCTCGAAAAAGATCCGTCCGGTAATGAGCCGGTGCTGGCCGCGGACGGGCGGCCGTTGATCGTCGCCTATCCCGACGAACTCGCGCACACGGCTCTCCTGCGGCTGCTCCAAAATGACGTGGGCCGTTTGCCCGTCGTCGCGCGGGACGACGAAACAAAACTCGTCGGGTACTTGAACCGCTCGAGCTTCTTGGGCGCCTGGAAGCGAGAAATGGAGGAGGAGGGAGTGCGCGAGCACGGCTGGCTGGCCGGATGGCGCGGCGCGAACGCAACAAATTCAAGGTAACGGCTGATTACGCGCGACGGTACTTGGCGAGAGGTGTTGGTCTTGGTCTAAACTCCAAACTTTCAACTCTGAACTCTTGCCCTCAGTGAATCCTAAGCTTGTCGATGATCCGAAGCACGTCGCTTGCGGAAACATCGTAGAGCGAGTGCTCGTCTTCTTGCTCCAGCCGCTCTCGCAGGTACTCCGCGGCGATGTAGCTGGCCTCGCGGTCGCTCGGATTGCGTCCCGCGCCATCGCGAAACGTGACGAATCCCGGATGCGCCAGCCCGAGGACCACGCCCTTGCCGTCGACGAAGAACTTGCAGTCCATCGTGTCGCTGTGCCGCGTGGCGATGCCGTTCCAGCAATGTGAGAAGCGGCATTTGTATGCGTAATCCGTCACCTTCGACGGCACGTCGAACGCGCCAATGAATTCGCTCATCGCGCCCGCATTCGGAATCGTCGCAACCGCCGCCGCTTTCGCCATTGCTTGCCTTCCCCCCGGCTACTTCCTCGCGCCAACCGCTGCCGGCTGCGTCGCGTGCTGGTAATTCTGAATCGCCGCCGCCACTCCCGCTCCTGCCGGCAGCCGGAATCCTTGATCGAGCAGCGTTTTTTCCAGCGCCGCGAGGAAGATCAGCACGTTCTGCTTCTGGCACGAATAGCCCATCAGTCCGACGCGCCAGATTTTGCCCTTGAGTGGTCCGAGGCCTCCCGCGATCTCGATGCTGAACTCGTCGAGCAGTTGCTTCCGCATCTTGCCGTCGTCGAGCCCGGCGGGAATGTTGATCGCCGTCACGGTCACGAGCCTGTCCGCCGGATTCGAAACCAGCAGCTCGAGTCCCATCGCCTCGATTCCGGCGATCAGCGCTTGCTGATTTTCCCGGTGCCGTTGCCATCGCGCCTCGAGACCTTCCTCCAGCACCGCGCGCATCGCCTCGCGCATCGCGTAAATCAGCGTAATCGGCGGCGTGTGATGGTACAGGCGATCCTTGCCCCAGTAATTCATCGCCGTCGTCAAATCGAAATACCAGCTTCGCACGGGCTCTTTGCGCGCGTGCATCGCTTCTTCGGCGCGCGGACCAACGGTGATTGGCGCCATTCCCGGCGGCGCGCTGATGGCCTTTTGCGAGCCGCTGAAGCAAATGTCGATGCGCTGCGAGTCCACGTCCAGCGGCACTCCCGCGAGGCTCGCGACCGCATCCACCACCAGCAGCGCTCCGAGTTCGTCCGCCACTTTCCGGTAGTCCTCGATCCGCTGCACGACGCCCGACGAAGTCTCGCCGTGCGTCAGTCCCACAAACTTGATTTTCCGGCCTTTTCCCGCGCGCAGCACATCCGCCGGATCGACCGTCCGCCCGTACGGCGCTTCGACGCGAATCACCTTGGCAGGAACGCGTTCGGCGATAATCGCCATGCGCTCGGAAAACGCGCCGTTCACGCAGACGATGCACTCATCGCCTGCATCGAGCGGGTTCATCACCGCCGCTTCGATGCCGCCCGAGCCCGAAGCCGACAGCGGAAACGTGATCCGGTTCTGCGTCTGGAAAACGCGGCGCATCAACACCTGCACGTCGTCCATCATCTTCGTGAACCACGGGTCCATGTGGCCCACGATCGGAGCCGCCATCGCGCGGTACACGCGCGGATCCACGCATGACGGGCCCGGCGTCAGCATCAAGCGTTCCGGCGGCAAAAGCTCGCCAATGGTTTCTTGCTCGGGAATTTTCATCTTCGTTCTTCCTCTTCTTCGTCGCGAACGTTCGCTTGTTTCGCAAAATGACTCAGGACGTCCCGCGGCAGGCAACATCCATCGAGAAAGGCCGTAAATCTTCCTCTATCAGATATCTAGTCTCCCTAAATCATGCTACCCGGGTCAACCTCCAAAATGGATCTCCCTGGCCTCTTCGCCCCGTGTTCCCGCGTGCTGAATCCCTTCGACGTCTCGTCCGATCGGATCGAGTCTTGCGGTGCATCGTCTTCGAGGGTGTTAGCGGTTTCGCAACTGCGCCCGAGTCGCATTGAGAAGCTCTCGATGCGTGTGCTAGATTGAAAAACGGACCCCCATGCCGATGGCTGACGGAAAAACTGTCGCTGGACACAAGCCCAAAGTCACGCAGGTCGAGGTGTATTGGCACACTGTAAAATACCGCACCGTCGTCCTCCTCGTCTTGTGCGTTTTTGCGATTATTGGCGCGTCTGTCTATCTCGTTTTCCCGGAGTTCTCCCAAAGAACATTGGAGCGGCTCACGAATGCCGTCGCCCCAAGCGACAATGCCGCCGCGAACGCAGCCAGCCGCCAGGCGCGTTTCGTCAACCTCGACGGCAAGGTGCAGGTTAAGAAAGTGAACTCCCTTCAGTGGGTCAACGCCGATTATCAGATCACTCTCGACAAGGGTGATGAGATCGAGACCGGTCCCGATGGCGTCGCCCGCGTCTCTTTTGCTGATGGCACCGAGTACACCGTCAAGGGCGATACGTTCGTTACCGTCGAGGAAAACACGGTGGCGCGGGACCACGCCACGGAGGTCGCCGTTCATCTCAACACCGGTCAGGTTGACCTCAACACCGGCGCGTGGCAAATTCCGGGTTCCAAAGCGCAAGTTTCCTTCGAGGATGCCGTCGCCGATGCGCAGGCCAATAGCCGCTTGAACGTGCGCAGCGATCCCACCACCAACGAGCAGGTCGTCACCGTTGATTCCGGAGGCGCCCAACTGAATCGCGGCAGCGAGCACGTGGAC
This sequence comes from uncultured Acidobacteriota bacterium, assembly GCA_963814735.1. Taxonomy (GTDB): domain Bacteria; phylum Acidobacteriota; class Terriglobia; order Acidiferrales; family UBA7541; genus Palsa-295. The sequence continues at coordinate 12,654 of CAWFEC010000007.1, forward strand.
ATCGGCCAGTACGAGCGCGCAACGTTCACCGGCCCGGGCGGCGCCATTACGAAGAGTCAGGTGCTCGCTCCTCCCGAACTCACGCAGCCTCTCAATCTGCAGCCCATTATCGTGGCCGATCCGAAGCATAGTCCCGTTCATTTCGCCTGGAATCCTTCGGCGACCGCCAAGGAGTATGATCTTCAGACCAGCACGACAACGAGTTTCAGTCACATTGTGATGGAACAAAAGACGGCCGCAACCTCCGTCGATCTCATCGGCTTCGAGCCGGGTGACTACTTCTGGCGGATTCGTGCCATCGACGACAAAGGTAACGTCAGCGATCCAAGCGATTCATATAAATTTACGCTGGTAGCCCAGGGCAAGGAACAGGAGATGCTGCTCGACATCGACGGCACCGAACTTCAAGGCAACGTCGTCGAGGTGATCGGACGCACCGAGCCCGGCGCTGCCTTGATCATCAACGGCGAAGAAGTCGCCGATATTCAGCCGGACGGGCGCTTCCGGTATTTCACTCCGCCGATGGCGCGCGGCAGCCACACGATCGTCATCACCGGACAGGACCGGCGGGGCGGCACGGCGATCAAGCGCGTCGACGTCGTGATTCCGTAACGCATTCGCCCGCGTTGGAGGACCGGCACAAGCCGGGCGCTGCCGCAGCGGCGCAGTATCGGGCTCTGGGGGAGAGGGAATTGACAAAGAACGGTTACAACATGCGGTCGGTCTTCAGCCTGTTCTCCTCTGACCTGGCTATCGACCTGGGCACCGCGAATACCCTCGTATTTGCCCGCGGCAAAGGCATCGTCGTCAACGAGCCTTCCATCGTCGCCATCAACAAAAACAATGCCGAAGTCGTCGCCGTCGGCCGCGAAGCAAAGGAAATGCTCGGCCGCACTCCCGGCAACGTGGTGGCCATCAAGCCCATGAAAGACGGCGTGATCGCCGATTTCAAGGTCACCGAGAAGATGCTCACCTATTTCATCCAGAAGGCGCATAACCGCCGCGTCCTGGTGCACCCGCGCATCGTCATCGGCGTCCCAAGCGAGATTACGCCCGTCGAAAAGCGCGCCGTGCAGGACTCCGCCTACCGCGCCCGCGCGAGCGAGGTCTATCTCGTCGAGCAGGCCATGGCTGCCGCCATCGGCGCCGGCCTGCCCATCGAAGAGCCTTCCGGAAACATGGTGGTCGATATCGGCGGAGGCACCACCGATATCGCCGTCATCTCGATGAGCGGCATCGTCTATTCGCGCTCCGTCCGCGTCGCCGGCAATGAAATGGACGAATCCGTCATGCACTACCTCAAGCGCAAGTACAATCTTCTCGTCGGCGAGCGCACCGCCGAACAGATCAAGATGGAAATCGGCTCGGCCTATCCGCTCGAAAAGCCGCTTACGCTCGAAGTGAAGGGCCGCAACTTGATCGAGGGCGTACCGCGCACCGTCACCATCGACGACAGCGAAATCCGCGAGGCGCTTTCCGAGAATATCTCGACGATCGTCAACGCCATCCGCGTCGCTCTCGAACGCACGCCGCCCGAGCTTTCCGCCGATATCAGCGACCGCGGCATCGTCCTTACCGGAGGCGGCGCGCTCATCAAGAATCTCGACAAGCGCATTCGCGAGGAAACCGGCTTGCCCGTTTCGATCGCCGACGATCCGCTCGCGTCGGTCGTGCTGGGCACGGGGAAAATGCTCAGCGATTTCCGGCTGTTGCGCCTGGTTTCGATCGACTAGCTTCCGGACAACAGATCTTGCAGCGCGTCGCACAAATAGAGCTGTCATCCCGAGCGGAGTCCCGCGCGCCTTTGCCTTCCCCGCGGTTTCTGCGGGCGCGGGACGCAGCGAGGGATCTGCTCTGGTCTTTCTCGCGAGCTGGATGCTGACTGGACGGTGCTGAAATGTCGGGCTTCTGAAATGCTCAACGTCTACTCTCGCCATCGTTCGCTCGCGTTGCTCGTCGGCGTCGTTTTCGCGCAGGTCTTGCTGCTGGCCTTTCAGATCAAGCGCGATCGGGACGTGCCCCTCATTCGCCTTTGGGCCGCGGATCTCGTAACTCCGGTGGGCCGCGTCGGCACGTGGACCTCCTCCAAAATCCGGGGCGTCTGGACGGGTTATATCGATCTTCACGGCGCACGTGCCGATAATAAGCGCCTGCAGGCCGAAGTCGACCAGTTGCGGCTGCGCAATTTCGAATTGGAAGCTGGCGCCAGAGAAGCTCAGCGCTTGCAAAATCTGCTCGATTTCCGCGAGGCTCACCCCGAGGTTCCCATGCTCGCCGCTCAGGTGATCGGAGCCAGTGCTGACCCTACGTCTCACACGCTCTTCATCAATCGCGGCTCGCGCGACCATCTCCGTCGTGATATGCCGGTCATCACGCCGGAAGGCATCGTGGGCAAAATCGTCGAAGTTTTCTCGAATGATACGGCGCAGGTGCTCCTCATCGACGACCGCGATAGCGGCGTCGGCGCCCTCTTCGCCGATACGCGCACCCACGGCGTCGTGCAAGGCACTGGCGACCCCCTGCCCGTGATGGACTATGTGGCGAACGACGAGAAAGTCCACCCCGGCGAAGTCATCCTCACGTCCGGTGAAGATCGCATTTTCCCAAAAGGGCTGCCCGTCGGTGTCGTCAAAGACGCGTCTAACTCGACTCCATTTCAGATCATTCACGTCCAGCCGGCTGTCCACTTGGACCGTCTTGAGGACGTTCTCGTCCTGCTCTCGCGCCAGGATATCGTCCTGAAGTCTTCTGAGCTACCCGTCGATCCAAACGCTCAGAGTACTGCTCCGGCTGCCGCGACGGCGCCTGTATCGTCCGAATCGCAATCTCCCGCCGCCTCCGAAAAATCCAAGCCTGCGCAGCGGCCAACCGAGCCTGCCGCCAAGCCGCCCGCTTCATCCCCGGAGCCGCGATAAGATGGCCTCGATGCTCAGCGCCGGAATCCGCTCCGACTCGAATATCGAGGTCCACAAGTATTACGGCGGCACGGTCATCATCACCGCGTTTCTCGCTCTCGTGCTCCAGGCCTTTCTTCACAAGTACGGCCGCTGGTCTGAGCTCATCGATCTGCCTTTGCTCGTGACCGTATATTTCGGCGTCAGCCGCCGCAACACCTCCACCGGCCTGCTCCTCGGTGCGGCGATCGGCATCCTCCAGGACGCTTTGAGCTTCGATAATCCGATCGGTTTGTATGGAATCGCGAAGACCTTGGTGGGTTACGTCTCGTCTTCGATCGGAGGGCGCGTTGATACCGAGCATCCGGTCAGTCGCTTCGGCCTGATCTTTCTGCTATTTCATTTTCATCAGGTGGTTTTTGCGACTACCGAGCGCCTTCTGCTGAATCATTCGGCCCCGTTCTTCACGCTTCGCCTGCTGCTCGATTCTGCCATTACCTCCGCCGTCGGCGTCGGTCTCTTCGCCCTGCTCGACCGTCTCCGCCGCCCCGCCTAGAAGGCGATATCTCGGCGAAGTCAAAGTGCGTTGTCGTCGACCTTCCGTTGACCAAAAGGACATGCCCTGGTTGCGACCGTCCACGCGCGGTGATAGCTTTTAAGGTCAACCGATTCGCATTCGGGATGGCAGGGCGCACCTAGGGCCGCATACGGCCCGCCGCGTTGGAGTTTCGTTGGCACCATGGGGCATTAGCGATCAGAAGATTCCGCAGGGAAGGCTCGCCCTGTTTTCCTACCTGTCCGTCATCCTCGTAGCCATGCTTCTGGTAGGCTTCTGGAAATTGCAGGTCGTCCAGTCCGACCATTTTGCCGACCTGGCCGAAAAGAACCGCGTCCGCTACATTCCCATTATCGCCCCGCGCGGCGCAATGCTCGACCGCGAAGGACGCGTTCTCGCCGACAGTTTCCCTTCGTTCAGCATCCTCTTGCTCCGCGACGATCCGAAGCAGGTCCAAAAGGAACTTCCGCGCATCGAAGAGGGCCTCGGCATCTCAGCCGACGATTTGCGGCAGCAGATTGAAGAGGCCAAGTCCGAGCCGAAGTTCCAACCCGTCGTCATCAAGCCCGCCGCTTCCGATGCGGATATCGCCTTCGTCGAATCGCACCGCGTCGACCTTCCCATGCTCGAGTTGATGATGGTCCAGCGCCGCCGCTATCCCCATGGCGAGATGCTCGCGAATACGATTGGATACGTTGGTGAAGTCTCGCCCGAGGATATGGACGACAACCCGGACAAATATCGCCCCGGCGACATCGTCGGCAAGGCCGGCCTCGAAAAGGAATACAACGACCAGCTCGAGGGAACGGACGGTCTGCGCCGCGCCGTCGTCAATAGCGTCGGCAAGATGGTTCGCTCTCTCGACGATGTGGACGCCATTCCCGGCAAGCCGATTCAGTTGACGATCGATTATGACCTGCAGTCCGTCGCGGAAGCCGATTTCGCCAACAAGGAGGGCGCCCTCATCGCCATGGACGCCCGCACGGGCGCTGTTCTCGCCATCGTCAGTCGCCCCACCTTCAACCCCAACGATTTCACGGTTCGCATCCCCACAAAGGAGTGGGCCGAACTCAATTCCGATCCCCAGACGCCTCTCCTGAATCGCGCGATTCAGGCGCAGCTCGCCCCAGGCTCGGTCTTCAAAGTCGTCATGGCGACCGCGATGCTCGAATCCAAGGCGATCCCCGCGAGTTACACCGTGTATTGTCCGGGTTCAGCCGTCTTCTACGGCCGCACGTTCCACTGCGATCACGCTCACGGTCTGGTGGATCTCCACAAGGGCATTGTCGCGTCCTGCGACGTCTACTTCTATAATGTTGGCAAGCTGCTGGGGATCGATCGAATTTCACACTATGCGACGGGCCTCGGCCTCGGCCGGCGCACCGGAATTGATTTGCCCGGCGAGGAGCCTGGCCTTGTTCCATCGGAGGATTGGGTCGAGCGCGTCTACCATCACAAATGGTATCCGGGGTCCACGATTTCTTTGTCGATCGGCCAGGGCGCCTTGATGGCGACTCCGATCCAGCTTGCCCGCATGATCGCGGCCGTGGCTAGCGGCGGCACACTGATCCACCCGCATCTCCTCAAAGACGCGGCGTTGCCCCCGCCCGAGGTTTTCCCGCTTTCGGATGACACAGTCCGGCAAGTCACCGACGGTCTGTGGGGAGTCGTCAACGAGCCGGATGGCACCACCTCCGAACTCGTCAAGCTGCAAAACATCGACTTCTCCGGCAAAACCGGGACCGCACAAATCGAGAGTTACGACCTGCAAAATAAGCTGGGGAAGAAATTGAAAGAAAACGGCTGGTTTGTCGGCATAGCACCCCGCCGCAACCCGGAGATCGTCGTGGCAGCTTTGGTCCAGGCCGGCGGGTTCGGCAGCGTGTCCGCGGCGCCGATCGTCCGCGACGTGGTCAAAGCCTATTACGATAAGAAGGCCGGCCACTTCCAGATGCCCGCACCCTCATCGCCGCCAGCCACCGAAACTTCGTCCGTTTCAGCGTCCCCAGCCCGGGCCGTCAGACCGGTGAAGTCCTCGTCTCTTGTCGCCGCCGTCGGAGCGCAGCATCAATGAAAGACCGTCCCAGCGTAAACGATTTTGACTGGACCCTGATGGCCATCGTCGCCGCGATCTGCACGATAGGCGTCCTCGAAATCTATTCCTCCACCCACTCCAGCGCGATGGCCGGAATGCAGTGGAGGCAGTTGATTTGGATCGGGATCGGGATCGCTGGGATGCTCATCATCTCCCGCATCGACTATCACTCCCTGATGGACCAAGCGCCCATTCTTTACCTGATTGGGGTTGCCGGTCTCCTTGTCGTTCTGGTACTTGGCTACTCGCGCCTCGGCGCCAAACGCTGGATTTCGATCGGCGGCGAGAATTTACAAGTGTCAGAACTCATGAAGTTGATTATAATCATCGTGCTGGCGCGCTACTTCACGGAAGTGCGCACAGATCGCCTCACGCTTCGCGATTTAGCGAAGGTTGCCGCGTTGACCTTGGTTCCCGTGGCTTTGATTTTGAAGCAGCCCGATTTGGGGACCGCGATGGTGCTGGTTCCCGTGGCCGTGGTTGGTTGTTTTCTCGCCGGCATCGAGTGGAAACACTTGTTGATCGGCGCGGTTGTGGTGGCGCTGCTGGTTCCAGTCGCTTGGAACATGCGCCGTCATTTGAAGCCTTACCAGCAGCAGCGCATCCAGACGTTCCTGCACCCGGAAGAAGATCAGCGCGGTGCGGGCTATCAGATTTTGCAGTCCGAGATCGCGGTCGGCTCAGGTGGCTTTTGGGGAAAAGGATTCGGGAAGGGCAGTCAGAACCAACTGGGCTTTGTGCCGGTCCGGTATTCGGACTTTATTCTCGCCGCGCTCGCCGAGGAGCAAGGTTTCATAGGGGTTTGCGTTGTTTTGCTTCTGTATCTGGGTTTGATTCTGCGCCTGGTGGACAACGCGCAGAAAGCGAAAGACAAGGCCGGCATGTACGTCGTGATGGGAGTGACGGCCATTCTGGGTTTCCACGTTCTGGTCAACGCATCGATGGTGATCGGCGATATGCCGGTTACCGGCATCCCGTTGCCGCTGATGAGTTACGGTGGTTCGGCGACGGCTTTTGTGTTTTTGGCTTTGGGTCTGGTGATGAACGTCCGCATGCGGCGCTTCGTCAACTAGCCCCGCTCCGATTTGTTGGAATGGGTACCGAAAGTATGGGTAGCGGCGTTGGTCGCCGCACCCAGTGCCCCGCGTCCCGGCCCTTCGGGACCCGGGAATTCAGCATCGTTCGAAGGACGCATCGAGTGGGGAAAGTCCATCCGAAAAATTTCGGTTCTTTCCTGGGCGGCCCGTCGTGGCTCGTCGAAGGCGCAGCCTTCCCCCATGCCGGCTCTGGCGCACGCGAAATTTTCCTGCGCCGCCGCACTCGCATGCTCCATGAGGAGTTTCTAAATGTCGAAGGAAATGGTTATCTCCGCGAACCCGCACGAGACGCGGGTCGCGATTTTGGAAGAAGGACAGCTTTGTGAGTATTACGTCGAGCGTGAAAAGGAATTCGCTCTAGTCGGAAGCATCTACAAAGGCCGTGTGACGCGCGTGCTGCCAGGCATGCAGTCGGCCTTTGTGGAGATCGGCCTCGATAGCGACGCTTTCCTCTACGTCACCGACTTCCTCGAAGGCATCGAAGAGTTCGATGAGCACGTCGCTACGACCGCTGAGGAAAAGATTCAAAAAATGGAAGAGCAGGGCGGGCAGGTTTTCCCCGCCAGTGCGGCGGCGCCTGCGCTCGAGCCCGCCGATGTTGAGGCGGCCCCGGCTCCATTCGCCGCGCCAACGGAAGAGTTCGCATCCGATCGCACGATTCCGCAGGCGCCTGTCGCGCCCCCACCTCCGCCGGCGCTCAACACATCTTCGCCCGATCGCCCACAGTTCGAAAACCGTTCGCCCCGCCCGGATCGCGGAGGTCGCGATTTCGGCAGGCGCGGCGGGGGTGCACGTCGCGGTGGGCGCTTTGGCCGGCGCGATAATAGAGGCGGGCGCGGTGGTGGTGGCGGCGATCGCCGCTATGGCCGCGAACTCCCGCCGTCGAAATACGCGTCGCCTCGTCCGCACGAAGATCAGTCGAGCGAGCCGGCGTTGCCGTCGGACTACGTTCCGATCATTCTTCCCGGCGAATCTCTCGCGAAATACAAGGAGAAGCCGCCCTCGGCGGCGCCGCCTGCCTCTGTCGAAGAAAATGTTTCGACGACGGAAGCGCAAGTCGCCGCACCCGAGCCGGCCGCCGCAATTCAGGAGCCGCCTGCGCCAAGTTTTTCCGAACCAGTTGTTGAAGCACCCCGGCCGCCGCGCCCCGAATATCGTCCTTCGAGTTCCGGTCTCGAGCCGCTTCCCGGCGAGTCGCTTTCGAAGTGGAAGCACGCTGAACCGGCGCCCGCGCCAATCGCGGAAGCAGTTGCCGCGCCAGAAGCGCCCGAAGTGAATGAAGAAATTGGGCTGAGCCGCGAAGAACGCAACGAAAGGGAACGCGAGTTCGAGTCTCAAGAAAGAATGTACGGAGCAGCCACCGGATTCACCGAAACCTCCGCCGAAATCGAAGCCGCGCACGAGGCTGCCCCGGACTTGACCGACGAAGAAGCCGCCGCTCTCGCCGAGCACGTTGCCGACGCCCAGAGCGACGAAATCGAGCGTGCTGCCGAAGATCGCGTCTTCGCTTCACCCGAAGAGATCGCCGCAGCGGAAGCTGCCGACGCCGAAGAGGCCGAGGTTGCCTCCGAGGAAGAGCAGGCGCTCGAGGAAGAAGAAGAGGTCGCCGAAACGGAAGGCATGATCGCCCCGCCGGAAAACGGCGGCGAAATCGAAATCGGCGAGCATCCGGAAGACATGGCGGCGGAAGAAACGCTCGCGGCCAATTCCGAATCGGCAGTCGGCGAAGACGTTTCATCCGCAGCTGCTGAAGGCGCCGCGCCGCAAGGCCAGCCCTGGAAAGCAAGCGTGCGCAATGATTTCCGCGCCCGCATGCAGCATCCGGGACGCCGCGGCGGGCGCGACCGTGACCGCGGCCGTGGACGCCGCGACGATCGCGGTCGCCGTCCGCAGCAGGGCCACGGCGGCCACAGCCACCGCCCGCAGTCGCGCCGCCCGCAGCTCATCGCGGACATGTTGAAGCAGGGCCAGGAAATCATCGTCCAGATCGCGAAAGAGCCGCTCGGGAAAAAGGGCGCGCGGATCACCAGCCACATCGCGCTTCCCGGACGTTACCTCGTCTACATGCCCACGCTCGATCATACGGGCGTCTCGCGCAAAATCGCTTCCGCCGAAGAGCGGTCGCGTCTGCGCCATCTGGTGAACGACGCGAAGGGCGCAGCCGGCGGCGGCTTCATCGTGCGCACCGCGGCCGCAAGCGCCGCGCCTGAAGAAGTGCGCGCGGACGTCGAATTCCTCACGCGCACGTGGTCCGAAATCAAGACGCGCTCCGAGCAGCGCAAGGCCCCGTCGCTTCTGCACCGCGACCTGAATCTGGTCGAACGCATGCTCCGCGACCACATCAGCTCGGACTACGGCGCGATCTGGGTCGACTCCGAGGACGAGTACACGAAGATCATCGAGTTTATGAGCCGCTTCCAGCCGGGTCTCGTGAACCGCGTGAAGCTCTACACCAAGGAAAATCCGGTCTTCGAGGAATTCGGCATCCAGCAGGAAATCGACAAGGGCCTGCGGCCGAAGGTGTGGCTCAAGTCGGGCGGCTACATCGTTATCAACCACACGGAAGCGCTCGTCGCGATCGACGTCAACACTGGAAAATTCGTCGGCAAGGGCTCGAATCGCCTCGAAGACACGATCGTCCGCACCAACCTCGAAGCCGTGAAGGAAATCGTCCGCCAGATGCGCCTGCGCGATCTCGGCGGCATCATCATCATCGACTTCATCGATATGGAAGAACGCCGCAACCGCGAAAAAGTGATGGCCGCGCTCGAAGAGGCGTTGCGCGCCGACCGCGCTCCGTCGAAGATGCTGCGCTTCAACGAATTCGGCCTCATCGCCATCACCCGCAAGCGCACCAAGCAGGCCCTCGAACGCACTCTCTGCCAGCCGTGCCCGTATTGCACCGGCTCAGGCATGGTGAAGTCGATTCCCACGCTCACCTACGAAATCCAGACGGAAGCCCGCAAGATGGCGCCCGAGATGTCTTCGGGCAGCATCACGCTGCGCGTCCACCCGGAAATCGGCAAAGCGCTCAAGACGCGCGAATCCTCGCTCGTCGAAGAGCTTGAGCGCTGGACCAAGAAGAGCGTCATCATCCAGGCCGACCCCACGCTGCATTGGGAGCAGTACGACATCTATTAGGCTGTACCACTATATCTGATTGAACGCACGCTTCTTACAAGATTGCCGGCTCCGAGCGGTGTCCGGCCCTCCGCGGACTTACGGCCTTTGTTGCTGGGCTGTCAGATCATCTCGCTGCTTCTGGAGCTCGGGGCCGCAAAGGAAATCTTTGAGTTCCTGCGCGGGAACAAATGTCAACACGCCACTGATTGATTGCTTGATTCAAAAGTGGCGGCTCCCGTTACGTTGATATCATTCACCTCGTTGAATGAACCCATTCACGACACCAATGAGTCGGAATCTTGAACCAACGAGTAGGCTCCCGTTTCTCATGCCGCCTGTCTGAACAAAAAGCGGTGATCCACTATTGCCGTGAAACGCATGCGCATCGGCCATATATAGGTGTTCCAGTTTGTCGTTCTGTGGGTTTTGCCCGTCGCTCATTCTAATTGGATCTTCAGGCATCATCGCAATAACCCCTTGGCGGTAGATCGGTTCTATTCTCGTCGCTCCGGGAAACTGAAAGAAGAAGCCGATGAAAATCACTGCGTCGCCGATATCGACCTTCTCAGTCTTTAAGACTTCGGAGGTGGCAAATAGAGAAATGGGAATCGTCTTGATATCGAAAACGTCTGGTGAAGGGATGAAGGGCAATACGGCCAAATCAACTGTGGCATCAGCAGGCAGGTACCATTTCATCTTTCCGTTCAACGGAACAATATCTCTGAAGAGTGTCTGATTGTCGTGTGGTGTTGAATAGTTGATAGTAATGTAGACCTCGGGTTCGAGCGTAGTGGCAGCTTCAGGCATTGCGACGTGTCTGTTCGTAACCACATAGCCGTAGCCACGGTCCTTCCCGAGCCGCTCATCGGGAACGAAAACAAAGAAACAGGTTCCCTTGACGGAGCGAACTTGTCCTGCTTGGTCCTTGTAGGGTACTTCGATAAATCCAACCGTCTTCCTTAGCTGTTCCTGAGGAGTCAGCGCAATTTGTCCTGCGGTTTCTGCCTGCCCATAAGCCTCGGAGGCAAAAAGCAGCAGCAGTAGTCCGAATGTCAAAAGCCTGCGCAACCGATTCACGCAGCATCCCTGTGCATCGCTCATGGCGAAAGCCACCTACAAGCTTAGACACCACGGAGATAAAATTGATTCATGCCGCCCGCACAAATGCCCTTGCGCTTTGTGACTCTGTGTCTATGAAGCAGATCCCTCCCTGCGCCCCGCACCCGCAGAAACCGCGGGGAAAGCAAAGGCGCGCGGGACTTCGCTCGGGATGACAGCCCACGGGCGGTGACTCCCGTGCGGCCGCCACGAGAGGCCGCGCCGCCTTCCTCGCGGAGCCGCTACACCGCGCGCTGTCATCCCGAACCCGTCCGCGTCTTTTGCGGATGGCGTGAGGGATCTGCTTTTGCCTCGCCGTTTTTTCCCTCCGGCGCTTCAGGTTTAGAGTCCAGCGTGTAATCTTTCGCGGGTACGTCTGCGGCGAGGTCCTCCCACGTCGGATTCTCCTGCTCGACCAGGCGAATCTTTTTCTCGCGCCGCCACGCCTTGATTTCCTTCTCGCGGGCAATCGCATTGCGAATGTCGCGGAAGACTTCGAAATGCACGAGGCGGAAGATGCGGTATCGCGAGGTGAATCCGGATATAAGGCCTTGGCGATGTTCGAGCAGTCTTCGTTGGAGACTGTTCGTCACGCCGGTGTAGAGGTTTCGCGAGCGGCTGGCGAGGATGTAGACGTAGTAGTGCTTGTCCATTGCGGTGCCCCAAGGGACGGGCGGATTTAAACACAAAAGAGAGGAGAAAACGACCGCGGTAGGGCACACTGAAACAAGAGCGAGAAAAGCAGAAAAGCAGAAAAGCAGAAAAGCAGATCCCTCACGCCATCCGCAAAAGGCGCGGATGGGATTCGGGATGACAGCACGCGGCGGTTGCAAAAGGCGCGGATGGGATTCCCTTCGCGAGCTCAGGGCGAGCGGGATGGATAGCGGTCGGGTGGACGGCTTCGGTAGTGGGCGCCAGGCGTCCGGTGGGCGCGGTGGGCGATTCCCGTTTTGGGCACCAATCCGGTGGTAAAGGCTACTTCACTCCGAAGCTTCTAATACTTCACGACTGGTGACAATTTCGGCCACAAAATGGCGTAAAATGGCTGCTTTCGGGGCCTTATCTCGGCTTAAAAGGGGCTTACATGGCGGAACCTCTAAACGACAAGAAGATACTTGCGCTGGCGACCTATGCCAGCCTGGCGCGGGCGGTCCATTCGCTGGACAACCTGCTGGAGCGGCAATGCGACACTTTCGGGCTAACCTCAAGCCAATTCAGGGTGTTAGAGCACCTGCGGCTGTACGGTCCGGTGGCGACGGGGGAGCTTGCCTCAAGCGTGATGTTCGGCGACAGCACCATCAGCGTGGTCACCCGGAATCTGGAGAGCGCCGGGCTGGTGGTTCGCCGGGCCGACAAGACCGACGGGCGCAAAGCGATCGTCCATCTGACGCCGGAGGGAAAGAAAATGGTTGAGAAGATTCTGCCGAAGCGCGGGAAGGTCCTTCGGGCCAAGATGTGCGTCCTGGGGAAGCGCGAGCAGGAGAATCTGGACCGCATGTGCCGGAAGCTGGCGGAGGGCGACGCGGTGAAGTTCGCCCTGGAGATGACGATGGACGATGGGGACGAGGTGGACTAAGAATTGAAAGGGCCGCAGGCAGAAGCAGATCCCTCACGCCATCCGCAAAAGGCGCGGATGGGATTCGGGATGACAACGCGCGGTGGGGGCGCTGGTGAGTGGATGGCGCGGCGCGCGCTGCTCATTAACGGCGCCGCTCCGCTTGGGATACGACGGAGCCACGCGCAACGAACGAGCCACATTCCGCCAGCCGGACGGCGCAGGCGGTGGGCGTGCTGCTAACCGGAAAATCGCTGCTCGCGAAACGGATCACCGTACATGTTGTACCCGTTTTCTTCCCAAAAGCCGGGCGCATCGCGCTCCATGAATTCGATCCCGCGCACCCATTTCACGCTTTTCCACGCATAGAGGTGCGGGACGACAAGCCGCACCGGATAGCCATGATCGGCCGGCAGCGGCTCGCCATTGTGCTTCAGCGCGAAGAGGGTGGTGGGCCGCATCAAATCCTCCAGCGGCACGTTCGACGTAAAATCCTCCTCCGCGTGGACCATCACGTATTTCGCCTCAAGCTTTGGCGCCGCGAGTTTCGCCACTTCGCTGAACGCCACGCCTTCCCAGCGCACGTCGAAGCGGCTCCAGCGCGTCACGCAGTGCATGTCCGCCGTGAGGCCGATCATCGGCAGGTGGCCAAATTCGTCCCACGTGAGCCGCACCGGCCTTTCGACCAGCCCGGTAATTTTGAAATCCCAAGTCTTGGGATCGAAGCGCGGCACGCTGCCCACATGCAGGACGGGCCACTTCAGCGTCGCCGATTGCCCGGGCGGCAGCCGCCCCGAGTCGCGCATCGCGCGTTCCAGCTGCTTCCGCTCGGTAAATTCGCCAAAGATCATCGCGGATACCTCCGCCGTGGCGCCAACTGCTGAGGATTGTACACGGGTGGTAGATGCTCTAGGAGGATGGTCCGACGCAGGTGAGTTAGCGGCGGGTCTGCGACATCTGCCGGTATTCATCGCCGGCGGCGTCCGGCAACAGCACGTACAGCGTGTAAACGCCGAGCGCGGTGCCGAGCGGAATATGGAGGAGGTCCAGAAACGCCATCACCAGCGCAAATATCCGGCCCCACGGCTCCAGCTTCAGCAGGCCCCACCCCGCCACGAATCGAAGCGCCGCCGATATCAGGAAAACGACGCACAGGATGCTGAAAATCCCCGGCACAATCGCAAACGCGATGTTGTCGGTTCCGTGCCAGCGCAGGGGCAAGGTCACGATGCCGGCAAGCACGGCCATCACGATGGCGGGAATCAGCAGCAGCGCGCCGTCGACGAACCACAAAATGGCGAGGACATGAATGTGCTCGGCCACCCGCATGCGCGCCGCGCTCGCTACGCGCGCCCCGGTCGTACTCTTGCCGCAATTCCCGCAAATCGACTGCTCCGCGGCAATGGCCGAACCACAGTTATTGCAGAACATGCGTCCCTCCTTCGATGCGGCAGCCTCGTGCGCGCCCCGGGGACAGAGCCCGGCCGCGGCTCGGCGCACTATAGGATACGTACCCGGCTCTGAGGAAGTTCCGCCCGCGTCGCTTCGGACGAGTGCTTGCGTCTTGTGCTGGATGTAATGCAGCTGAGGCAAAAGGGGCTGGCCGGAGCGGTTCGAGGACACACAACTAAGTACGGCCCGCGCATACAATAACGCGAGCCGTGCCCCACCAAACCCGCTTGCCGTGAAAACGAAGCGGCGTTACTTAGCTATCGCGAATCTGCGCAGGGCAAGCAAACCCAGCAGACCAATACCCATCAATGAAAAGGTGGCCGGCTCTGGCGTGGCCACAAGATTCACGTTATCCAAGAGTGAGCCAACGTTGCCGGAGGTGTTGCTGGTAAATATCAGCTGCGCGTCCGTGGTCGAAGTCACGGTGAAGGTATCGCTGACAATGCCGGTTGTATCGTCGCCGCTGGCCAGCAGGAATGTCTGGTCATACAACGAGCCTAAAGTAACGGTCGTGCTATCCGTAGCGCCGCGCTGCGAGCCGATCAGATCAAAACTGAGGGTGTACGTTCCAGGAGTCAGCGTCAGGAGAGCAGAACTGAGCTGGCCGGGAACTCCGCTGGTGCTGGTTCCATCTAGATCGACACAATTCCCCGATTCGGGCGCGACACAAAGGTAGCCGAACGTGGATATGCCTCCACCCACAACGTCGACGCTGCCCGCAGTGACCGTGAACGCGCCGACCGGACTCGTCGCGTTCAGCGATGGAGTCACCGTATTAAAGTTCTCGTTCAGAATATCAGCCCGGGAAACCGCGGGCAAAAGCAGAAAAGCGCATAATGCCAAGAACCCTGAAGCGAATCGTGCTAACTTAGCCATGGATGACCCCCAACTAGCCTAGGGCACTTTCGAGACCAAACTGCCGGGCACACGCACCCGTAAGAGCCCTGAATAGAACTACATAGTAAGTACCCGATTCCATAACTCAACGGCATTGTGGAAGGGTTTTGCTCATAAGAGGAAATAATAAGCCGCGAAGGCCGATCGGCGCATTTGTTCGAATTCCAGACTAGCGAATCCGCGGAGAGTCGTACTTGAAACGATAGTGCTAGCTGGTGGGCACCTGAAAATAACCGGGCAGGTCCTTCTTCGTATCGCGCAGAATCTCGACAATGGCTTGCCGGTCCGCCAGCGAAAATTTGGCGTACTTCGCGCTTCGGTCTCGTCCCGACAATATGACCCACAGGCGAGCGTAGGTCGCTGCTTTCAGATCATCCGGCAGCGCATCGAACGCCGGCGAGTAGATCATGTAGCTGCACGGATATCGCATCAGCCGCTTCTGTAGATCGAACTGCCGCAGCGATCTCCCCTCGCTGTCGCGTGGCCCTTCGGCTGAAAACATTTCAGCGAAGCCGGACGTCCCCCGGATGGCGCCGGGCAGCGGCTTCTCATCGACAAACAGCATCGCGTCCGCCACCGCGTTCGCCGCTTCGCGCAGCACGGCCTCGGTGGCGCCGAGCCGGTCCACGGGCGAATCGGTCGTGCGGTCCTCGTATTCCGAGTAGCGCACCTCCCACCCCGCGCGCGTGAAAAGATTCATCACGTGCATCTCGTGCTCGAAAACCATCAGCGCCACGATGTCGCTGTAGGGCGAAAGATACGCATCCGTATCGAATTTCCCCTTGAGCGATTCGAGATTCAGGGTCTGGTTGCCGAGATAAGATTCTGGTTTCGTTGGGTCCGTAACAATCGCATTCCCCATGTGCCGCATGGAGCCGGTCATGCCCGTGACGTACCATCCGCCCCAGCGCTGCGCGAATGGGCTGCGATCGTCGGTAACGTACCCGCCCAACTCTTCGAGCGGCATGCCGCTCGGTGCCGGAAACACGCTGCGCACCAGCATCCCAGGCACGCCCGTGGCTGCGGTCGACTCGTGGCACGCCAGGCAAGTATCGTCGTGCCGCACGAATTGCGGCTGCCGCGCGGGCTTCTGATCGAGTGTGTAGAAGATCACGCCCTGTTTGGGGTCTTCCGCGGCTAATTCCACGATCGGTCCGCCGCGCACCCAGCCCACCGCCACCGAGTCGTTGAAATAAAGGCTGCGGGGGTTGCTGGGCGAGATGCGGTACATCTGAAAGCTCGTCTTCGAAAAAACCACGAGTTGCGATTGGATCGGAACGTCGAGCGCCTCGAGCACCGATCGCAGATAACCCTGCTTTTCGTCGAAATTCAAATGCACTCTGCCCTGCTGGATTTGCAGATTCAGTTGCGAGACCACGTCGGTCACCGGCCGCGTTCCGTATTCGATTGGCGGGCTATCGATATCGGGAGCGAAGGCGTCTTTGTAATCGCCAAAGGCGAACGCAACTGAAAACAGCACAAGCCCGGCAATCAACGCAGCGCGGCGCACCGGGAAATCTCCTCTTCGTTCCACACAAAACGTACCCTTGGCATTGTCCGCAGTCAATTCTTGGTTTCGCCTCGTGCCGCCAATTCCACCTACACCCCGGACGCCTCGATTGCGAGCTCTGCCGCCCCCGCACATAGTTCTCGTAATTTCGGCCTCTTCGTATGAAAGTCGCCCGACATCCCGATCGATGGAGCCTCTATGAAACGCGCGTTTACGATGGCGTTTATTGTAGTGTTTGCTCTCTTGCTTCCGGCCGCTGCGGACGAAGATTCTCTGCAGGGCTTCACGCGCACCAGCTCGCCCGTCGAGCGCGACTGGGAGACGAAGTTCCGCGCCATCCCCAGCCCGGCGAACGAGCGCGAATACGATCGCCGCCTTAGCGCCTACCCGCACCACGTGGGTTCGCCCTACGACAAGGACAACGCCGAGTGGATTCTCGCCCAGTTCAAATCCTGGGGTTGGGACGCGCACATCGAGACCTTCGACGTTCTTTTCCCCACGCCCAAGGAACGCGTGCTTGAGATGGTCGAGCCCGCAAAATTCACCGCGAAGCTGCAGGAACCGCCCGTGCCCGGCGATCCGACTTCGGATCAGCAGAGCCAGCAGCTGCCCACCTACAACGCCTACTCCGCCGATGGCGACGTTACCGCTCCCCTCGTTTACGTCAACCACGGCGTTCCCGAGGACTACGACCAGCTTGCGCGCCTCGGCGTTTCCGTGAAAGGCGCGATCGTCATCGCTCGCTACGGAGGCGCGTGGCGCGGCATCAAGCCAAAGGTCGCCGCTGAACATGGCGCCGTCGGCTGCGTCGTCTATTCCGACCCTCACGACGATGGCTACTTCGGTGGCGACGTATTCCCGAAGGGCCCGATGCGTCCGCCCGATGGAGTGCAGCGCGGCAGCGTCATGGATTTTCCCTCCTACAGTCCCGGTGATCCGCTCACGCCGGGCATCGGCGCAACGCCCGACGCGAAGCGCCTTTCGATAAAAGACGCGCCCGCCATCACCAAAATTCCGACTCTGCCCATCTCCTATGCCGACGCGCAGCCTCTGCTCGCGGCGCTCGCAGGGCCGATGGCGCCTGAAAGGTGGCGCGGCTCGTTGCCCATTCCGTATCACGTGGGCGCCGGGCCCGCGAAAGTCCATCTGGTCGTGAAAGCCAACTGGGAGATCAAGCCGATCTACGATGTGATCGCCAAGCTTCCCGGCTCGGATGAAGCCGATCAGTGGGTAATCCGCGGCAATCACTTCGACGCCTGGGTGAACGGCGCCCAGGATCCAATTTCCGGCCAGTCGGCTCTGCTGGAAGAAGCCCGCGCGCTGGGCGAATTGCGGAAGCAAGGCTGGCGCCCCAAGCGCACCATCATCTATTGCGCGTGGGACGGCGAAGAGCCGGGCCTTCTCGGCTCGACAGAATGGGTCGAAGAGCATGCCGCCGAACTCCAGCAGCACGCCGTGGTCTATTTTAATAGCGACAGTAACGGCCGCGGCTTTCTCGACGTGGACGCTTCGCCTTCGCTCACTTATTTCCTGAATGGCGTGGCTCGCGACATTCAGGACCCGGAAGCCCACGTCTCCGTGTGGGAACGCGACAAATTGTTGGCCATCTCACAAGCCAAGTCTGAGGAAGAGCGCCAGAAAATCCGCGGACGCGCCGATCTTCCGGTAGGATCGCTCGGCTCCGGCAGCGATTACACCGCTTTCATCGACCACCTGGGTATAGCCTCCGCGGATCTGGGATTCGACGGTGAAGACGACGGCGGCATCTACCACTCGATTTACGACGACTTCTATTGGTATACGCACTTCGCGGACACCGATTTCCTCTACGGCCGCGCCCTTTCCCAGGCGGTCGGCACGGCCGTGATGCGCTTCGCCGATGCCGACCTCCTGCCCTTCGAGTTTCAGGATTTTTCCACCACGATCGATGGCCACGTCAAAGAATTGAAGAAACTCGCGGACGACGAACGAGCGGAAAGCATCGAGCGCGACAAGGAACTCGATGAGGGACTCTACGCCGCCATCAACGATCCGCGCCATCCCATGCTCCCGCCGCCACACGAGGACATTCCTCCGCATCTCAATTTCGCGCCCCTCGACAATTCCACCGACGCGCTCGCTCGCAGCGCGGAGCGCTATCACGCCGCGCTCGAAAAAGCCTGGGCCGCCGGTGTCGCTTCCGCCACGCTCCAGGATTTGAACGCGAAGCTCGCCGAAAGCGAGCAGCGCCTCACCACGCAGGAGGGCCTGCTGCGCCGCCCCTGGTACAAGCAGATGATCGACGCTCCTGGCGTCTATTCCGGCTACGGCGCGAAGACCCTCCCCGGAGTCCGCGAAGCCATCGAGCAGCGCCATTGGGACGAAGCCACATCCGAAATCGTGCGCATCTCAAAAGTGCTCGACGCCGAAACCGCCCTAATCAATTCCGCCGCCGAGGAATTGGAACAATCGAAGCCCTGATCCTCCGTCTCGGCCCGAGCGCAGCTCGCCGCCCCGTCGGCTCTTCACCCACGCACGGGCAGCCCAATGTAACGCGAAAGCCGCCTCGAGCGTCCTTGTACGCAGAGGGGTGGCTACAGTCCAGCTCGCGCAAGGACGCCGGAACACCCGGCATCGGGGCTCCAAAAATCGTCGTTCAATCGAAGGAGAAGATCGAATGAAGAGAAACAGCATTTTGCTTGCGGCACTTTGCTTTTTGGTTCTTTCGATGGCGCACATCGCGCGGGCGCAAGATGCCAAGGTGGCTGGCGCCTGGGATCTCAGCGCGCCGGGTCGCGACGGCAACGTGATGACCCAGACGCTCACGCTCCAGCAGGACGGCGCCAAGCTCACGGGCACGCTTAAGGGCGCGCGCGGCGAAGCCCCTGTCACGGGCACGATCATGGGCAACAACATCGCTTTCACCGTCACGCGCAGCACGCCCAACGGTGATTTCAAGCTCGATTACACCGGCACGGTCGACGGAGACTCGATGAAGGGCACTCTCTCCGTGATGGGCAACACAATCAACTGGACAGCCAAGAAATCAGCAACACCTGCCGGCGGAAACTAAGCCCGCTCCGGATTCTCGGTTCTTCGCCCGCGATCACCTCGGCAGAACTCCGCCAGCCACGCGGCCAAAGTCGCGCAGCCACCAGAGTTCTGCCGACTCCGTTTGTCACGTTGAGCGCGCGCGGGTGACGCGTCAGTCGCGCCGTCCGCGACCTCAGTTCAAATCGGCAGGGCAGGTTGCGCCGATCCATTTGCCCGTGTAGGAAGCATTGCCGTGCATCGTCTGGCCGTTGCCGGTCAACGTAATCGCCATCGTGCCCGTGCCGTTCTCCGAATCCTGGACATGAATCTTCCCGTGGACCTCCGCCGTCATCCCATACTCCTTGCCCGCTTCGCACGACGTGCCCTGCACCTCCATCTCGGTGCCCGTGGAGCTCAGCACTGTCCACTTACACTTTTCGTCGGATCCGTTCGCCCATGGATTGGTGTTCAAATCTTTCGCCGTCACGCACGATTTGTACTTTGTGGTATGCCCGTCTTGCATCATCGCCGCCATTTGCGGCGGAAGTCCCGTCCACTTGACAGTCTCGGTCATCTGCCAGACTCCGGTCTTCACCTTGAGCGGCTCGAACTTCCCCGTGGCTGCCAGCGCAACGGAAGCCAGCAAGCAAATCACAGCAACCCACAGCGGCTTTCTCATTTCATCCTCCTCGAAAATTCAAATCACACTCGTGGCGCGTACCGCATTCCCGCGCCATCGGAGAGAATTTCAGGCCGTGCATCACCGCCAGAGGCGAGGCCCATTGGCGCTGGATTATACAACTGGAAGCAGCCCGGTTCCCGCCCGTTTCCCTTCGTCCTGCTCACTCAGTAACGCGGTCCGCCCCGCACCTCACCAATCACGAATCACTGCTCACCACTCACGGTTTTGCTATGATGGCGGGTCCGGAAAAACCACAAATCATCACGAGGAGTGCTCCTTGTCAGCCCGAATCCTGAATGGCAACGCAATTCGAGACCAAATCTACGCCGAACTGCAGGCCGAAATCGCCTCGCTCGCATCGGCGGGAATCAAGCCGGGGTTGGCCGCCGTGCGCGTCGGCGACGATCCCGCGTCGAAGCTTTACGTCAACAGCAAAATCGGAGCCTGTGAAAAACTGGGCCTTGGCAGCTTTCACATCACGCCGCCCGCTTCCACCACGACCGAAGAGCTGCTCGCCATCGTCAATGACCTCAACAACCGCGACGACGTCGACGGAATCCTCGTGCAGATGCCGCTGCCCAAGCAGATCGATTCCAAGCGGATTCTCGACGCCGTGATTCCGGAAAAGGACGTCGACGGTTTTCATCCCGTGAACGTAGGGCGCCTCGTCGCGGGCCGTCCCGCGCTGGTGGCCTGCACGCCGGCGGGCGTGATGGAGATTCTGAAGCGCAGCAACATTCCGATCGAGGGTGCAAACGCCGTCGTGATCGGCCGCAGCGACATCGTCGGTAAGCCGCAGGCGCTGCTTCTGCTCCACGCGAACGCCACCGTCACGATCTGCCACTCAAAGAGCAGGGACCTGCCGGGCATCGCGCGCCGCGCGGACATCATCGTGGCCGCGATCGGCAAAGCCGCGATGGTCACGCCCGATTACGTCCGGCCCGGCGCCACGGTGATTGACGTCGGCCAGATCGTGGTAAAGGACCCAGCTGAGGCCCAGCGCATTTTCGCGAAGTTTCCGGCGAAGCTCGAATCGTTTCGCACGAAGGGCTCGATTCTCGCGGGCGACGTCCATCCCGAGGTCGTCGAAGTCGCAGGCGCCTACACGCCGGTGCCCGGCGGCGTCGGCCCGCTCACGATCGCCATGCTGATGAGCAACACGGTGAAAGCGGCTCGCATGCGCCGCGGTGCGCGCGTACCCGCGGCGGTTTCTTCGCGTGCCTGATGCTGCGAATCGGGCTCACCGGCGGAATCGCATCGGGCAAGTCGACGGTTGACCGAATGCTGCGCGACCGCGACCAAATGGTGTTCGACGCCGACGCCATCGCCCATGAGCTCCTCGAGCCCGGCCAGACGACCTACGATGCGGTGGTCCGCACATTCGGCGGCGGCATTCTCGGTGCGGGCGGCGCGATCGACCGTGGTAAGCTCGGCACAATCGTTTTCGCCGATCCCGCGAAGCGCGCGGCCCTCAACGCAATCCTTCATCCCCGCATCCGAGAGATTTCAGAGGATTGGTTCGCGAGGCTCGACGGTCCCGACGGCCCCGCGGTGGCGTTCGAAGACGCGGCGCTGATTCTGGAAGCGGGGCTGCGAAAATACTTCGACCGCGTCGTGGTCTGCTGGTGCCGTCCCGAGCAACAGGTCGAGCGGCTCAAGGAACGCGGCCTCTCGCTTGACCAGGCGGCGCGGCGGATCGCGGCGCAGATGCCGATCGACGAAAAGCGCCGCCTCGCCGACGACGTGATCGACTGCTCGGGTTCGCTCGAAGACACGGAGCGCCAAGTCGAAGCCCTGCTGGCAAAGCTCGAGCAAGAGGCCGGCGCACCCGGTAAGCAGAGCGGTAGACGGAAATGACGACACCGGAAAATCGAAAACGCGCGCTGCGATTACTCGCCCTGGGTGCAATCATCGGCCTCTTCGCGTACTGGCTCGCCACGCACTACGGCGAGCGCACGCCGGGATCGGTGGTAGCGCTGCAAGCGCCCGGATCGACCGAAACCCTCGACGCGATCGAAGAAGAAAATGTCCGCATCTACAAGCAGGCGTCGCCCGCCGTGGCGAATATCGTCACGCGCGCCGTGCAGTACGATTTCTTTTTCAATGCAGTCCCAGTTGAAGGCGCAGGCTCCGGCTTCGTGATCGATACGGACGGCCATATCCTCACGAATTATCACGTCGTCCATGGCGCGCAGACGATCGAGGTCATTCTCGGCGACCAGTCGCATTACAAAGCGAAATACATCGGCGCCGACACGCGCAACGACATCGCCCTCATTCAAATCGATCCGCGCGGGCACAAGCTCGCCACGCTGAAGCTGGGCGATTCGCGGAATCTGCTCGTAGGCCAGCGCGTCCTCGCCATAGGAAATCCCTTCGGATTCGAGAGCACGCTCACCACGGGCGTCGTCAGCTCGCTCGGCCGCACCGTGCAAACCAGCGACAGTACCTTCATTGACGAGGCAATCCAAACCGACGCGGCAATCAATACGGGTAATTCAGGAGGTCCCCTGCTCGATTCGCACGGCGAAGTGATCGGGATCAACAGCGCGATCTACTCGCCGTCAGGCACGGCCGTGGGAATCGGATTCGCCATTCCGATCAACACGGCGCGCCGCGTGGCCGAGGATCTGATCACCAAGGGGCGCGTAACCCGCGCGACCCTCGGCGCCGAAGGCCGCGCCATCTGGCCGGGACTTGCGGATGCTCTCGGCCTCAGCGTGAAGCAGGGAATCCTGATCGAGCGCGTCGAGCCGGGAGGTCCGGCGGCGCAAGCGGGCCTGCGCGGCGGCGACCGCATCGTTCTCGCGGGCCTCCAGCAGTTGCGGATCGGCGGCGACATCGTCGTCGCGATCAATGGCAAGCCCGTCACCAGCCAGACCGATTTGAATTTGCTGCTGAATCGCGAGTGGCCTGGCGACACCGTCGCGCTGACGGTCGTCCGCAACGGAAAAAAACTCGATATCCGGGTAAAGCTCGGGGAGAGCTAAGAGCCCAGCCTGCGTAGCGCCGGTTTACCCTGAGCGAGGTCGAAGGGCGTCTCGCCGGCTCCGTCATGCTGCGGCGAAAGCCCGCGCGGTGACACTTCGGAGGGCAATACACCAAGGCGCCCTCCTCAGTGTGACGATCCTTATCGGATCGTCACATTCCCTCATAATTCGGCCCGCCGCCACCCTCCGGCGGCACCCAATTAATAATCTGATACGGATCGGCAATATCGCAGGTCTTGCAGTGGACGCAATTCGCGGCGTTGATTTTCAATTTCGGCTCGCCATTGTCGAGAGCCATCTCATACACGGCGGCGGGGCAAAAATACTGGCACGGGTTTCCGAACTCGCGCACGCACCGGTCGCCGCATATATTCGGATCGAGGACAACCAGGTGGCACGGCTGATCCTCATCGTGCCGCGTGCCGGAATGGTAGACGTCCGTAAGTCGATCGAACGTCAGCTTGCCGTCACCCTTGAATCGCGTCGATTGATCGACGAGCGTGCGTTCGCGATTCAGTTTTGTGTAGTCCTCATATCCGGGCTTCGTGCGCATCGGATCAATCAGGCCGCGCCCGCCGCTCACGAACTGAAACCCCGCCTGCACCAGCCCCTTCCACAATCCATCGTGAAACGCCTGGTGAAAGTTGCGGACAGCCCATAATTCTTGCTTCAGCCAGCTGCGCTCGATTTTGTCCGGATATTTCTTCAGCGCGTTCGCCGAGGTGTCTTCCGCGCATAGCGCTTCGTAGATCGTTTCGGCGGCCAGCATGCCGCTCTTGATCGCCGTATGAATTCCCTTCAACCGCTGAGAATTCAGCAGGCTCGCCGAATCGCCAATGATGAGCCCGCCATCCACGTAATTGCGCGGCTGCGAATACCACCCGCCGTAAGGCACGGTTTTCGCGCCGTAGCGGACCAGCTTGCCGCCCTCGAGAATTTTCTTCACGAAGGGATGCGTCTTGAATTTCTGGAACGCAGCATGCGGATCGAAAAGCGGGTCGTGATATTCGAGCCCCACGACCATGCCGAGCGACACGCGATTGTCGCGCAAGCCGTAGATCCATCCGCCGCCATAAATTTCTGAGCCAAGCGGCCAGCCGAGCGTGTGCGCTACGTAACCGGTGTCGATGCGGCCGGGCTGCACGTCCCACAATTCCTTGATGCCGATGCCGTAGACCTGCGGATTCAATCCGTCGAGCTTGAAATGATTTACGAGCTCTTTGGTGAGCGAGCCGCGCGGCCCTTCGGCCAGCACCGTCACTTTCGCGCGCAGCTCGTAACCCGGCGTGAAGTTGTCCTTGGGCTTGCCGTTTTTGTCGATGCCTTTGTCCTCGGTGAGCACGCCCGCGATGCCGTTCCCTTCAAGAAGCAGTTCTTTGCCCGCGAATTGCGTGAAGAGGTTCACGGCTTTTTTCTCGACGAGGCCGCCGAGCCACTTGACGAGCTTGTTCAGCGAGATGACAAAGTTGCCGTGATTACGCAGCGGCGGTGGTGTAATGGGCAGCTTGAAGGAGCCGGTTTCCGTCAGATAGTAAGCGGCATCGCCGGTGACCGGCGTATCGAGCGGCGCGGATTTCTCGAAGTCGGGAACGAGCTCACGCAGCGCGCGCGGGTCCATGATCGCGCCCGAAAGTTGATGAGCTCCAATCTCGCGCGCCTTCTCGAGCACATAAATGTTTTCAGCGGAGAGCGCCGGAGATTTCTTGGCGGCGATGTGCTGCTCGATCAGATTCGCCAGATGCAGGGCGCAGGAAAGCCCGCCGGGCCCGGCGCCAATGATGAGGACGTCCGCTTCGAGTTGTTCGCGCTCCACAGTCACGCCAGAATACTAGCAGAAGCGGCGGGATTCGCCACGCCGAGCACCGTATCGATACCCAACCGTAGGGGCGCGTTTCAAACCCGCCCTTTCCACTAATGCCTCAGCGCCGGATCGGCCTGCGTGATGCTGCCGGGCTCGAGCTTCGTCTTGATCGTGACCTTCTGGTTGGGCAGCAGATTCACATCGGTGTCGAACGTGCGGTAGCCTGGCAGATCGATTTTAATGTGATGCTTGCCCGGTTTCACCAGCATGGCGCGTCCGATGCCGCCGAATTCGTGCGCGGTGCCGGCGTAGGCGCCGTCGACAAACACAGCGGCTCGGTCGGGCGACACCTTGAGCTTGATTTCGGAGGTGACCTTCGAGTACTCGGCGCTGGGATCCTTTTCCATCGAGACATTCACGGTAGTCTCCTTGCCCGGCTCGATGGTGAGTTTTTCCGTGAAGTCTTTGTACCCCGCCTGGCGGACGGAAACCTCATGCTCGCCGGGCAGAAGAAATATCTCCTTATCGCCCTTGAGCTCGTCGACGTAACCCACGTATTGGCTGTCGATCCACACGCCCGATTTCTTGCCGGCGTCGGTCTTCGCGACGAACTGCAGCCGCCCCATCACCTGATTTTGCGCGCGAGATACAACCGGCAGGATGAGCAACGCCAGAAGTGTGCAAAGGAGTGCCTTCTTGGAAGCAGCGCCCATGGTAATCATCCCCCTTGGAATCGCCTGGGAACGATTCAGCCCACGAGTGACATCGTAATACGTGGAAGGCTGGTGTTGAACAGCTGTCGATTGAATCTCTCCCTGCCAGGCCGGCGACCGCGTGCGAGCCAAGGTCGGCGCCCACCCCGCTTTACCCTTATTGCACCACCCGGGCAAGAGTTTGCGAGCGAAGCGAAGCAACGTGATAGTTTTGAAGTGTTCGCCCTCAGAGGACACTTGACGGACACGCTCGCATCCATCGAGGCGGCAAGCACTTCGGGTTCGGAGAAACGCCGGAGTTCGCGCGTGCCGGCCGCGATCCCCATCACGGTCAGCGGCGTCGATGCCCTCGGCGAGGCATTTCGCGAACTCACCTCGACGCTGAGCGTCAGCTGCAACGGCTGCAAATACAAGTCGAAGAACTACGTGCAACGCGATTCGCTGGTGACGATCGAGATCATGCATCAGAATCCCCGGCTCGGTCCGCGCGTCGTCCGGGGGCGGGCCAAGTGGGTGCAGCGGCCCAGGAATCTGCGCGAGCAATATGAAATCGGCCTCGAGTTCGTCGTCTCGGGAAATATCTGGGGGATTGCATCTCCTCCTCCGGATTGGTTCCCGCATCCCGATGATGAAGTGCCGCCACACGAGGCGGCCGCCGAGGCAGCACAGGAGCTTGCCGCCGAAATTGCGGCAGCCGAGGGGACGGATTCCGAAACGTTGCGGGAAGCGGCGGCAATCGAGGCCAAGCGGTCCATTCCCCCGGTCGCCTTCGAAGAGATCGACATTTCGGGCGCCATCGGATTCACTCCCGAGGAAGAGCCATCGCCCGCGCCCGTGGATCTGAACGCACGCCTGCAGGAAACAATCGCGACGTCGCTGAAAACCATGGTCAACCGCATGGCGGAAGAGGCGGCGCAGCACATCGCGATGCGTATCGCGCGCGCGATCGACGAAGCGCGGGAAGCGTGCGGGATCGCGGCCGATGAGCTCGAAGAAGAGATACGCGAAGCGCTGGACGACGCGCTGAGTCCGGAGCAGATGGAGGAGCTAAGCGCATCGGCGGAAAAGCAGGCCAAAAAGCACGCGCGAAAAGTCGCCAAAAAGAAAGCCAGGCAGTCGCGCGACACCGACACCAGCCGCTGATTATTTCTTCGTTCTGTTGCAATTGCGGTGCCAGTGGGGATAAGGTTTGGGCGGAGTCGCGATGTAACCGGGTGGTGGTTATGCTCGTCTCTACAACGGGGGAGTCTCCATCTAGGAGATTGGAGCGTCCATGATTAATAGACGAAAGTTGTTGTCATTGATAGGAGCGTCTCCTGCGCTTTTGGCTGCCGCAACGGCCGAAGCCAAGGAGAAAAAATCGAAAAGCAAAGACGGCAAGGCTTCTACTATGGAGCCGAAAATCACGGCGTTGAATCCGCGGGGCATGCCGCCTCCGATCACGCTGATCCCGATGGCGCCACGCCTCAGCACGCTTGACGGCAAAACGATCTATCTCGTTTCCGACGGATTCCCGGGCGCGGACCACTTTCTGGCACAGGTGGCGAAGTGGTTCGCGACGAACATGCCGAGCGTGAAAACCGTGTACCGCCTGAAGGCCGGCGGCTTCGCGGACGACGATCCCAAGCTGAATGCAGAAGTCAAAGCGAATGGCCAGGCAGTCATCATGGCCATCGGCCATTGAAGCACGTGCACGCCAGCGACCGTCGGTCACTGCATCGAATACGAAAAGATGGGAATTCCAGCCGTTCCGATGGTGACGATCGCGTTTAAGGATCTCGCCAAGACCAACGCCGCAAAACGAGGCATGCCGCTCCAGCGAATCGTCTTCACGCCGCACCCGGTGTGGGGGAAGACGGACGAGCAGATGTACGCCTACCTCGAAGGCAACGATCCGGTGAGCGGCAAGCCGCTCATGCCGGAAGTGGTCGGGGACCTCACCCGGCCGCTCACGGCGGATGAAACGAAATCGGGAACGTCGACGCCTCCGGTGGGCGCGCCTACGTTCACGGACACTTCCGACAACCTGCAACAATATTTTCTCGACAACGGCATGACCGACTTCATGCCGATCATCCTTCCCACGCAGGAAAAAGTCGACGCGATGTTGAAGGGGACGAGCCACATGCCCGACGAAGTGGTCGGCAAGATGTCTCCGGCGCGCGGCGCGTTTCCGGATTGGTCCTACAACGTGCATCAGGTGGCCGTGAATGCCGTGATGGCAGGCGCGACGCCGGATTACTTCCCGACGCTTCTGGCCATCGCCTCGACCGGAATTTCGGCGCTGTTCAGCTCCACGAACTCGTTGGTTTCCGCGGCGGTGGTCAACGGGCCGATTCGTGACAAGCTGCAGATGAACTACGGAATCGGCGCCATGGGCCCATTCAACCAGGCGAACGCCGTAATCGGGCGCGCGTGGTCGCTCATGTCGAAGAACCTGTGCGGCGGCGGCATCGCCGGCGAGACGTACATGGGTTCGCAGGGCAACGTCATCAACTACAACAACCTGATCATTCCCGAGAATGAGAAGGACAGCCCCTGGACGCCTTTCCACGTGCAGAAGGGGTTCAAGCCGACCGACAACGTGATCAGCTTCTTCTTCGGATTCCTGATCACCCAAGGGCAGGGCGGGCGCGGGCTGGGCGTAAAGCCGATTCCGCTTTATCACGAAGCGATCTCCTACAACGTGGGACCGTTCGCTTCGCTCTTCGGTGCGCTCGTGCTGGCCGATCCTCTGGTGGCCAACGGCCTGGTCGAATTGGGCTACAAAACCAAGGAAGACCTCGCCGACTGGCTGCAGAAAAACACGCTCATCTCGGTGAAGGACGTCAAGTCGATGCTCTTCAGCATGCTGCCACGGGGTCCTGAAGCAGCCAAGCTGACGGACGACATGATGATCCCGAAGTATGCGCGAGCCGATTCGTTCAACTTCGTCGCCGTCGGCGGCCAAACCAACCCGTACCACCAGCTCGCCAACATGAGCTACCGGGTAAGCGTGAACATCGATAAGTGGGTTTAAAGCGCGAAAAACCATTCTGCGGCCGTCCAATCATATGCGGCCGCAGAATGAGCCTTTCCTCTTAGTTTCGGGCGTTCAGAGTCACCCCAAGACCCAGGTTCCGAAACCGAACCTGGGGCACCCTCCGCCCTTCTATACTTCTCCGAGAAGTATCGCAGTGATATCCTCGCCACAGTTTGTTATGACAATGGATTCTCAGTTCTCAATCCGGGCCACCCGCCGTATCGTTACAGCACCAAAGCAGGCGCTTTTCAGGGGGAGCGGATTTTGCTCGAGGGTCGCGCCGCAGGGCTAACAATCCGAATGTGGCTTAACACTGCAACACGGACAATCGAAACTGCGTGGCCGGAGGTACGGTGAGCTTGCGGCTTCTAGTCTTCGACGACGAGTTGTTAAGCCGTTCGCAATCTGGAACGATTTGGGGACGGGTCTATTTTGACGTCGATGGTCAGTCCTTTCCGGACCGCGGATGGAGCGATTTAGTCGTCGTTGTGACGAATGCATGGCTTGAAGCGCTGGCACACGCCTTTGTCGGAACGCGTGCGCCAACCAAGGTCTTCTTCATGGACGGGCCGTTCGAGGTCAGGGTGGCTCCCGGTGGGCCTGGACTGGTCGAGCTGACTTTTGCACACCGCGGAGTTGTCAAGTATCTAGTGACCGAACCACTAGACCGACTGTTGCAAGACGCCATTTCGGCTGCCGACAAGCTTGTGGGAATTTGCACGCGTCACGGCTGGTTGGACAGTGCGGATTGTTCTCGGTTGGCGACGAATCTAGGACTAGCAATCAAATCCCTACCCGCTTGAATAGCCCGCGGGTGGCCGACCCTTCGTTTCGCATTTTCGTATCACGCAATTCAAACCGCGAACGACCACTTCACACCCGAGTTGGTTGCAGCCTCGCCTGACATTTGTGGGTGCCGCAGCCCTTCGTTTTCCAGAAGGGTGCGCGAGGCAATGTCGCCTTTCACCGATCCCGTTATCCCAGCAGGCGCAAGCCAAGCAGCTTTGCCGTTTTCCGCAAATCGTGGTCCACCGTGGCCAATGGCAAGTCGCGCCGAAGGGCCAATTCCAGATACATTGCGTCGTAGCAGGTCAAGCGATGCGCGCGGCACAGCGCGAGCAGATTGGTGAAGGCGCGATTCGGAGCTTCGTCGTCCCGCTCGATTCCGAGCTTGCCCATATCCGCAATAAAGGCATCGGATTGCGCGGGCGCGATACGCCCCTTGCGTTCGGCGAGCGCAAGGACGTTCGTAACTTCGATGAACCACCAGGCCGGCACGAGCGCCGTCTCGGTCCCCAGCCGCCTGAGCAAAGCCGCAGTCTTTGTCGTCGCCTCGTCGCCAAATAGCCACGCCACCGCGATCGAGCAATCCAGCACAAACGCCGCGCTCATCGCCGCCCTTCGGCGATCAGATCCTTCACCTTCAATCCGCCGAGGGACAAGCTGGCGCCCAGCCTCTGAATTCGCGCGATGGCCGCCGCACGCTCTTCCGCGGTTGTTTGCTTCTTTATGGGCACGAGCTTGGCGACGGCCGAGCCGTGCCTGGTGATGATGACCTCCTCGCCTGCTTCGACCCTTTCCAGCAATTTAGACAAGTGCGTTTTCGCCTCGTAGGCACCGACCGTGTTCCTGCTTCGTCCCATCACCCACTCCCGGTTCAACTAGTCTACGACTAGTCTAAGCACAACTGGCGACTGCGTCAACCCCACCTTTACCATTGATGAAGTGCGGGTGGCCCTGTCCGCAGTCGGCGCCCCAGGCGAAAATAACGGTATATAATCGGGCCATGGCCAAGCACGTCATCCACATCTCGGACGCGGAAGCGGCGAGCGACTTCGCCTCGCTGCTGGACCGCGTGCGCGCGGGCGCGGAAATCGTGATCGAGCACGACGCGCGGCCAGTGGCCGTGGTGCGTCCCGCCGAACCTCACGTGCGGCTACTATCGGAATCGCTTCGGTTGGCCCGCGAACACGGCTCGACGGCCACGCTTGATCCCGACTTCGCCAAGGATGTCGAGGCGGCTATCGAGAGCCATCGCGAACCGCTCAGCCCACCGGCATGGGACTGATCCTTGACTCCAGCGTGGTCATCGACGCGGAGCGGCGGGGAGAAACCGTCGAACGGCTGATCGAGCGAATCATCCACTCGACCGGAGACCAGGATGCGGCGCTCTCTGCTGCGGGTCTAACGGAAATCGTGCACGGCATCTACCGCGCCTCCACACCGCAAGTCCGTTCTCGCCGCGAATCGTTCCTCAACGAACTGCTGGCAGACCTGACGGTCTACCCCTACACCAAAGAGACGGCGATGCTGGCCGGGAAGCTCGACGGAGAACAGCAGAGCAAGGGCGTGGTCATTCCCTTCGCCGATCTGCTCATCGGTGCTACCGCTCTCGCGCTCAGCTACTCACTATTGACGGTGAACGTGCGCCACTTCGAGCGCATCCCCGGCCTCAGCGTCGTGCGGTTCTGAGCGCCACTCGCCGACAAAGGGGAGTGTTTGGCCAAGAGGATGTGCGAAAGATCGCGGCCCCTGAAACCGAATGCCTCGCCGCACCGTATCAATACTCGGGACTTGCATCCGGTTCCACGATGGGATAAAGATACGCGGGGCTTTTTGCGGGGCATTCGGGGTGGCTGCCCGGCAGAAGGCATTCTGGGGAATATCCGAGGGGGAATTTTCATGCGATTTTTGAACGGCAAAAAAGTGTGGCTTTTCGCGCTGGCGCTGCTGATGGCGGCGGGGCTTTCGTCGCCCGCGGCCAAGGCGCAGGACACCAAAGCGCTGCTGGACGCGGGCAAGAACTCCGACGAATGGCTGACGACTGGCCACGGCTACATGGACTGGCGCTACAGCGAACTCAAACAAATTGACGCGAGCAACGTAAGCAAGATCGGGCTCGCCTGGTATTACGACACGGATTCGGACCGCGGCACGGTCGAGACGACGCCGCTGATCTCGAATGGGGTGATGTACGCGACGCTGCCATGGAGCGTCGTGGTGGCGCTCGATGCGACGACCGGAAAAGAAAAGTGGCGCTGGGATCCGAAGATCCCGCACATGAATTTCCCCGTAGGCTCGGCTGGCAAGCCGGATAAGACTCGCATTGGCCCGAGCGTGTGCTGCGGCCCGGCCAATCGCGGCGTCGCGATCTACGACGGCAAGGTCTACGTCGGGACGCTCGATGCGCGGCTCGTGGCGCTCGATCAGGAAACCGGCAAAGTGGTCTGGTCCACGCAAACGATCAGCGATAAAGAGGATTACAGCATCACGGGCGCTCCCCGGATCGCGGACGGCAAGGTGATCGTCGGCAACGCGGGCGGCGAATACGGTGTTCGTGGGTTCGTGTCGGCCTACGACGCGGAAACAGGCAAGGAGCTCTGGCGCTTTTACACGGTTCCCGGCGACCCAACCAAGCCTTTCGAGAACAAGGCCATGGAAGCGGCCGCGCCCACGTGGGAGGGCGATTGGTGGAAGCTGGGCGGCGGCGGAAACGTTTGGGACGGAATCGCCTACGATCCTGAGCTCCATTATATCTATATCGGAATTGGCCAGGGCGGACCGTGGGTACAGGGCTTCCGCAGCCCGATCGGCATGGAGAATTTGTACCTGTGCTCGATCGTCGCGCTCAATGCCGACACGGGCAAATTCCAGTGGTACTTCCAGACCACGCCCGCCGACGAGTGGGATTACGACGCCACGCAGGGATTCACGCTTGCCGACCTGAAGATCAACGGCAAGATGCGCAAGGTGATCATGCAGGCGCCGAAGAACGGCTACTTCTACGTCCTCGATCGCAAAACGGGGCAATTCATCTCCGGCGCGCCCTACGTCCACGTCACGTGGTCCACCGGCCTCGATCCGAAGACGGGACGCCCGCACGAAGCCGCCGACATGCGCTACGAAGATTCACCGAAGGACGTCGCGCCCGGACCAGCAGGCGGCCACGCGTGGGAAGCGATGTCGTATAACCCGAAAACGGGGCTGGTCTATCTGCCTGCGCTCGACAGTACCTTCCACTATGTTTCGACGAAGGTGTTCCGGCCGGAACTCGGCGTGTACAACTGGGGAATCGTCCTCGGCCCGCCGGACCCCAAGCATCCGCTGCCGCCGAATCACGGATTCCTGACGGCGTGGGATCCGGTCACGGAGAAACAAGTGTGGCGCGCCGATCTGATGAACGGCGGCGGCACGTTTACCACCGCGGGCAACCTGGTGTTCTGCGCCTCGGACAGCGGCGATTTCGTCGCGCTCAGCGCGGACAAGGGCGAGAAGCTGTGGTCTGCGAAGCTGAGGCCGGGTTTCGCGAATCCAGTCACGTACGAGGTGAACGGCAAGCAATATGTAGCGGTTCTCTCGGGACGCGGCGGCAAGGCGCGCATCTACGCCTTCGCGCTCGACAGCAATATGCCGATCCCTGGGGCGCCTTCCGGTGTCTCGGACAACGCATTTGGCCCGCCGCCTCCACCGGTGCCCGCGCCGCAAGCGCCGACACACGAAAACCAGCCGCAGCAGTAGGAGCAGTTGAGAGTCGACAGTTAAGAGTTGAGAGAAAGACGGCGGCCAGCGATGAATCGCTGGCCGCCGTTTTTTGCTTTTTGTCCCTGGCGATTTCTCACGCTTGCATTCGGCATCGGGCGGAACTATAAGGTGAGCGACCGTCGGGCTGGAACCGCTCGACTGCGAATTGGGGTGTGGCGATGAAAATTAACAGGCGAAGGATTTTGTCGATGCTGGGGATGTCGCCGGCGCTGCTGGCCGGGGCGACGGCTGAGGCGCGCCCGGCTGCGAACGCCGACAAGGCGGCCGAGGCTCGGACGCCGACGCCTGCGGCGGGCGCGGCGGGCCGGGCGGCAGCGAATGTCGAGGCGAGCGGCGCGAAGCTCGTGGCGTTCAATCCGAAGGGGACGCCGCCATCGATTCAGCTGATTCCGATGGCGCCGCGGCCGAGCACTCTGGACGGGAAGACCGTGTATCTGGTGGACACGGGATTCGAGGGCGGCGGGATGCTGCTGCAGCAGATCCAGCTGTGGTTTGGGCGCAACATGCCGAGCGTGACGACCGTGTTCAAGAGAAAAGCGGGGCCGTACGCGGAAGACGATCCGAAGCTTTGGGCGGAGATCAAGGAAAAAGGCAACGCCGCGATCATGGCGATCGGGCATTGAAGCACGTGCACGCCAGCGACCGTTGGTCACTGCATCAGTGTTGAGAAGCTCGGCATCCCGACCACTCCCATGGTGACGCGCGCGTTCAAGGATCTCGCGATCCTGAATGCGGCGAAGCGCGGCATGCCGCACGAGCGAATCACGTTCACGCCGCATCCGGTGGCGAGCAAGACGCCGGAAGAATTGCGCGCATACGTGGAGGGCAACGATCCGATCAGCGGCAAGCCGATGATGCCGGAGATCATCGACTATTTGACGCGGCCGCTGTCGGCGGAGGAGTCGAAGACGGGAACGATTTCACCCTCGGTGGGGCCGCCAACCTACAGCGATACCGCGGACAACCTGCAGGAATATTATTTGAACAATGGGATGACGGATTTTCTGCCGATCGTTCTGCCGACTGAGGCGCGCGTCGAGGCGATGCTGAAGGGCACCAGCCGCGCGCCGGACGAAAAGTGCGGGCAGATGGCCGCGGGCGCATACCCGCCGTGGTCGTACACGGTGAGGCAGGTGGCGGTAAACGCCGTGATGGCGGGATGCCGGCCAGAATATTTGCCGGTGGTGCTGGCGATCGCGTCGTCGGGGACGCCTTCGCTGATGAGCTCGACGAACTCGTTCGCGTACGCGGCGGTGATCAACGGGCCGATTCGCGACAAGCTGAATATGAACTACAGCATTGGCGCGCTCGGTCCTTTCGCGCAGCCGAATGCCGCGATCGGGCGCGCCTGGACGCTGCTCTCGAGGAATCTCGCCAACGCCGGAATTCCGGGCGATACCTACATGGGCTCGCAGGGCAACAATTTGAATTACAACAACCTCATCATCGCCGAGAACGAAGCGGCCAGCCCGTGGGCGCCGTTTCATGTCCAGAAAGGCTTTCGCGCCGAGGAAAATGTGGTGAGCATGTTCCGCGGGCTGGGGATCACTCCGGGGCAGGGCGCGCGGGGCACGAGCACCGACACGCCGAAATACGAGGAGCAGTTCAGCGACCTCTTCAGCGTGTTCACCGGATTTTTCGGCGGGCTGGTGGTGGCCGATCCGCTGATCGCGGCGAGCCTCCACAAGCGCGGCTTCGATACCAAGGAAAAGCTGATCGACTGGCTCTACAAGAATACGAATCAGACGGTGAAGGACTACAAGAGCCGCGACTTCGCGTATGCATTCGACTATCCGCGCTCGCTGAAGGGACTCGAGCCGTACGCCACGTGGTACAAGATGCCGGACGACGCCGTGATTCCGCGATGGCCGCACGTGAGCGACATCAACGTGGTGGTGGTCGGCGGGCAGACGAACGCGTTTTTTCAGGGCGGCTGCCTGAGCTACGGCGTGAGCATCTCGATCGACAAGTGGGCATAGGATTGTTGGTGGTTGCGGAGGCTGCTATGAAATTTGTGGCGAAGGTGTGGCTGGCGTGCGGTCTTGCCGCAATTGTTGCAATGGCGCTTGCGCCCGCCGCAGCCGCGCAGGGCAAGGAGCAGGACCGCGTCGAAAACGCCGGCAAAGTGATGAAAGAGATCATGGACGTGCCCGACGACATTCCACAGAGCGTGATCGACAAGGCGGATTGCGTGGTCGTGCTGCCATCCGTGCTGAAATTTGCGATCGGCATCGGAGGCAGCTATGGCCGCGGCGTGATGACGTGCCGCGGCGGGGCGAATTTCCATGGGCACTGGGGACCGCCGACCATGATGGCGCTCGAAGGCGGAAGCTTCGGGCTGCAACTGGGCGGGCAGGCGACCGATTTCGTGTTGCTGCTTGATGAATCAGCGCGCGGCCTCGAGCATCCTGAGCAGCAAAGTGAAGCTCGGCGGAGACGTATCGGCGGCTGCGGGGCCGGTCGGCAGAAACGCCTCGGCTGAAAGCGATGTGACGCTGCGCGCCCAGATCCTGTCGTATTCGCGCGCCCGCGGATTGTTCGCCGGGATATCGCTGGCCGGCTCGACGCTGCGGCCCGACAACGACGCGAACAAGCGGCTCTATGGTAAAGAAATCTCGGCGAAGGAAATCGTGCTCAACCACGCCGTGCCGCCTCCGCCATCCGCAAAGCTTCTGCTGGCGACATTGAACGCAAAATCGCCGAGAAACAAATCAAGCAATTAGCGTTTTTCGCCGCGATCGGCAAGTGGGCGCAGCGAAATCGAAGAGAGATCCTTCACCCGGCGAAAAGCAAAGGCGCCGGGTTCCCTTCCTTCGTCAGGGCAAGCAGGATGACGATCCCCTGTCCTGAGCCCGCGAAGGGGCATCGGATCGTCAATTGCAATTTTGAAGATGCCGGACTATAACAAAGGCGTTCGCTTTCGGGTGGAATTGCGCGAATTTACGCGGGGGGAGCGGCCATGAACATAAAGATGAACAGGCGAAAAATGCTGGGGTTTCTGGGGCTTGCGCCGGCATTGTTGACGGGCGCGAGTGCGGCCGAGGCTGAGAAAGCCAAGGCGAAAAAGAAGGACGGAAAGGCGCCCGACTGGCGAAGCGAAAATCGAAGCGCTGAATCCGCGCGGCATTCCTCCGGCGATTCAGCTGGTGCCGATGGCGCCCCGCCTGGCCTCGCTCGATGGCAAGACGATCTACCTCGTGGGCGACGGATTTCCCGGCGCGGACCATTTCCTCGCGCAGGTCGCGCTGTGGTTCAAGAAAAACATGCCCAGCGTGACGACGTACTACCGGCTGAAGGCGGGTGCATTCGCCGACGACGATCCGAAATTGTGGGCGGAGATCAAAGCGAAGGGCAACGCCGTCATTATGGCCATCGGGCATTGAAGCACGTGCACGCCAGCGACCGTCGGTCACTGCATAACAATTGAAAAGATGGGCATCCCGACCGCTCCCATGGTCACGATCGCGTTCAAGGATCTCGCGCTTTCCAACGCCGCGCAGCGCGGCATGCCGCACGAGCGCATCTGCTTCACGCCGCATCCGGTGTGGGGCAAGACGGATGCCGAGATGTACGCGTACCTCGAAGGCAACGATCCCGTAAGCGGCAAGCCGCTGATGAAGGAAGTGATCGGCGCGCTCACCAATCCGCTGACGCCCGACGAAACGAAAACAGGCACAGTGACGCCGAGCGTGGGCCCGCCGACGTTCATCGACACGTCCGACAATCTCCAGCAGTATTACATCGACAACGGGATGACCGACTTCATGCAGATCGTCCTGCCGACGCAGGAGCGCGTGGACGCGATGCTGAAAGGCACGAGCCATTCGCCGGACGAGATCATCGGCAAGATGAGTCCCGCGCGGGGATCGTATCCCGATTGGACATTCAACGTGCGGCAGGTTGCGATCAACGCGGTGATGGCCGGATGCAAGCCGGAATATTTGCCGATCGTGCTGGCGCTCGCGGCGAGCAGCTTGACCGCACTTTCGAGCTCGACGAATTCGTTTACGGTGGCGGCGGTGATCAACGGGCCGATCCGCGACAAGCTCAACATGAATTACGGGATCGGCGCGATGGGGCCATTTTCGCAGCCGAACGCGGCGATTGGGCGCGCGTGGACGATGCTCTCGAAAAATCTCTCGAATTCGGGCATTCCCGGGCAGACATATCTCGGCACGCTCGGCAACAGCACGAATTTCGGCAACCTCATCATTCCCGAAAATGAGAAAGATTCACCCTGGCCGCCCTTCCACGTGCAGAAAGGTTTTAAAGCCGAGGAAAACGTCGCGAGCGTCTTCGTGGGATTCAGCATCTCGCAAGGACAGGCGGGCGTGGGCCTCGGCGTGAAACCGGTGCCGCAATACCAGGACGCGCTAGCGTACAATTTCATTCCGTTCGGTCCGCTCTTCGGCGCAACGGCCGTGATGGACCCGCTGGTCGCCAAGGGGCTGGTCGAGCTGGGCTTCGACACGAAGGAAAAGCTCGCCGATTGGCTGCAGAAAACTTCGAAGATTTCGGCGAAGGACGCGCGCTCGACGCTCTTCGGCGGGCGCTGGGTGCCCGATCCAAATACGCCCGACGATACGATGATCCCGCGATACGCGCGCGCGGACGCCTATAATTTCATCGTGGTCGGCGGCCAGACGAACCCATATCATATGGTGGCGAATATCAGCTACCGCGGCAGCGTCTCGATCGATAAGTGGGCATAGGAGCGGAAAAGCTCCTTGGATCGCCGGAATCGAGATGCGATGATGGTCCGATGAGCCGGTCAAGATGACTGAGGCGCAACCGTTGACCATCGAGTACGCGCTGACCCGCCCCGAAATCCTCCGGTCATTCGTGCGTAGCGCAGTGGAGTCGCCGAAGTTCCTCGCGACGATTCTTGCTTACGCCGTCGGGATAGCGTTGCTCGGATTGCTGCTTCATGTGACTTCATCGCATTCGATTACCATGACCGACGTAATCAGGGGTTCTGCCTGGGGTGTCGGTTTTCTTTGTTTCATACCGTTGTGGGTATTTGTCCGGGGCAAGACAGCGACACGAACACTCACCGTATCCCGAGACGGTATCTCGACCGAGATCGGTCGACTCAAGGCGCAAATTCCCTGGGACAAGATCCGGACCGTGACAGACACATCGCATTTTGTTCTCATTGCCCGCACGAACGGCAACGCATTTTTCATACCTCATCGAGCGTTTTCGGCGCCAGACCATCGAGACCGCTTCCTGAACTCGATCGGGAGCTGGATGGGCGAGAGGTCTGCGCGCCCGTGATCGGCCCCAGCGAACGGCTTCTGCGTTTCGGTTTCGCGCTGATTTTGGTTGCTGGCCTCGCTGCAGCAGCCGCAGGACAGGCTGCGCCACCTGCGAAGTGCCCTCCTCCCGCGCGCACCGACAACATCACGGATACCTACGGCAGGACCGTCGTTGCCGATCCCTACCAGTGGCTCGAAGATCAGAAGAGCCCCGAAACGCGCGCGTGGATCGATGCCGAGGACGCATGCACCGACGCCGCGCTTTCGAAAATCCCCGGGCGTGACGCGATTGCCAAGCGGCTCGCGGATCTCTATCACAACGATCAGTACTCGGTTCCGATCGAGCGCGCCGGCCGCTATTTCTTCACGAAGCGCGCGGCGGACCAGGACCTCTCGCTGATTTACATGCGCCGCGGCATGGCGGGCCGCGACGAGGTGCTCGTCGATCCGCTTTCCTGGAGCAAGGATCATTCGGTGAGCGCGAGTCTCGAAGCGGTGAGCCGCGACGGCACGCTCGTTTTCTACGGACGCCGCGAGGGCGGCCAGGACGAAGTGACGGTGCACGTTCTCGATCTGAAAACCGGCCACGATCTTCCCGACGTCTTTCCATCCGCGGATTACTTCAGCGTGATGCCCACGCCGGACGATCGCGGAGTCTACTACGCAAGGACAACGCCGGCAGGGCCGCGCGCGTATTACCACGCGATGGGAACGGATGTGGCCCACGATCAAATGATTTT
This sequence comes from uncultured Acidobacteriota bacterium, assembly GCA_963814735.1. Taxonomy (GTDB): domain Bacteria; phylum Acidobacteriota; class Terriglobia; order Acidiferrales; family UBA7541; genus Palsa-295. The sequence continues at coordinate 51,691 of CAWFEC010000007.1, forward strand.
CGGGAAGGACCTCGGCAAGGACAAAGTTCTTGTCGTGGATCTTTCCGAGGATGGCGCCTATCTCGTGTACACCGTTGTGTACGGGACCGGTTCCCAACAGACCGCGCTCTACGCTCAGGATGTAAAGGACCATGGCCCGATCGTGACCGTTGTGAACGATATCGTTTCGCAATTCGGTGAGTCCCTTGCGGGCGATACCCTCTACATCACGACGAACTGGAAAGCTCCTCGCTGGCACGTCTATGAAACCGGCCTCTCCGCGCCTTCCCGCGATCGCTGGCGCGAAGTGATTCCGGAAACGGATGCGCTGCTCGACGGCTTCGCGCCGGTGGGCGGCAAGCTCGTGACGGAATACCTTCACGATGCGACCTCGGAGATCAAGATTTTCGATGCCGACGGAAAGAATGCGAAGCCGCTGGCCCTTCCTTCTCTGGGCACCGCGCAGATCACGGGACGATGGGAATCGCCGGAGCTTTTCTACACTTTCACGAGCTTCAATTATCCGCCGACGAATTTCGTCTACGATCTCGCGACTTCCAAGTCCTCGATCTGGTCGAAACTCAGCGTGCCGATGGATCCCGCAGCTTTCGAAACACGCCAGGTGTGGTACCGCTCGAAAGATGGAACGCGCGTCTCCCTGTTTCTCTTCTACAAAAAGGGGCTGAAGCTGGACGGCGAGAATCCCGTCCTGCTGACCGGGTACGGCGGATTCGACGTAAACGAAACGCCATACTTATGCGCCCGTGCAGATTGTTTGGGCGGAACATGGCGGCGTAATCGCGGATGCCAACCTCCGCGGAGGCGGCGAATACGGCGAGCAGTGGCACCAGGCCGGAATGCTCGACAAAAAACAAAACGTTTTCGACGATTTCCTCGCGGCCGCCGAATATCTCGTCGCCAACAAGTATACGAATCCCTCGAAGCTCGCAATCTACGGCGCAAGCAATGGCGGTCTGCTGGTGGGCGCGGCCATCACGCAGCGCCCCGATCTTTTTCAGGCTGCCGTTTGCGGATATCCGCTGCTCGACATGCTGCGCTATCAGAAGTTCGAGGATGGTCCCTACTGGGTTCCCGAATACGGCAGCGCCGACAATCCGAAGCAGTTTGAATACCTCTACAAATACTCGCCCTATGCAAACGTCAAAGCCGGCGCGAAATACCCGGCCACGCTCTTTATCACGGGAGACGGCGACACGCGCGTGGCGCCGCTTCACGCCCGCAAGATGACCGCGCGCATGCAGGCGGCCACCGGCTCCCAAAGGCCCATCCTCATTCTCTACGACACGAAATCGGGCCACTCCGGCGGCCGCCCCATCAGCAAAATCATCGAGGAAAATCGAGATGTCCTGAGTTTCCTCTTCTGGCAGCTCGGCGTTTCCCCGCAATAGCGCGCACATTTCCGCCACGGAAACCGCGTGCGGATGCTGCGCGTCTACAAAACTGCGCGGCAAATGCCTTGCAATCCGCGCATTGCGGAACTATAAGGATCACAGGGCAGCGGGGGCTGCCTGAAGGTTTGATTTTCGGTTTTTCACGCCGAGGGAAACGGGGTGGTGGGATGAAAATCAACAGACGAAAGCTGCTGTCGCTGATCGGGATGTCGCCGGCGATTCTGGTGGGCGCAACGGGCTCTGCCGCGGCCGAGGCGGAGAAAAGGGCAAAGCCCGCGCCCGGCAAAAAAAGCACCGACGACGAATACAAGATTGTCGGGCTCAATCCGCGCGGCGTTCCTCCTCCGATCACGCTCATTCCGATGGCGCCGCGGCTCGCGACGCTCGACGGCAAGACGGTCTATCTCGTCGACACCGGATTTCACGGCTCGGACGCGCTGCTCGAGCAGGTGGCCGGATGGTTCAGCCGCAACAAGCCGAGCGTGACGACGGTTTTCCGCCGCAAGGCCGGGCCGTACGCCGAAGACGATCCGAAGCTCTGGGCCGAGATCAAAGCGAAGGGCAACGCGGTCATCATGGCCGTCGGCCATTGAAGCACCTGCACACCAGCGACCGTCGGTCACTGCATAACAACTGAAAAGATGGGCATTCCGAGCGTCCCGATGGTGACGAGGGCGTTCAAGGAATTGGCGATTCTCAACGCCGCGAAGCGCGGAATGCCGCACGACCGCATCGCGTTCACTCCGCATCCCGTGTGGGGAAAAACGCCGGAGGAGCTGCGCGTCTACGTCGACGGCCCCGATCCGATCAGCGGCAAGCCGCTGATGCCGGAGATCGTCGATTTCCTCACCGTGCCTTTGAGCGCCGAGGAGAGCAAATCCGGAATCGTCGCGGTTTCCACCGGTCCGGCAACCTATGGGCCGGACACGCCGAAAAACCTCCAGCAGTATTATCTCGACAACGGCATGACGGACTACATGCCGATCATCATCCCCACCGAAGAAGCCGTCGCCGAAATGCTCGCGGGCACGAGCCACAAGCCGGACGAACCCTTGGGGAAAATGGCTGCGGGCGCGTATCCGCCGTGGACGTACACCGTGCGGCACGCGGCGATCAACGCGGTGATGGCGGGCTGCCGCCCGGAATATTTCCCGATCGTGCTGGCGATTGCGTCATCGGGCATCGCCTCGCTTTTCAGCTCGACGAATTCGTTCGCATTTTCGATGATCGTCAACGGGCCGATCCGCGACAAGCTCAACATGAACTACGGAATCGGCTCGCTGGGGCCGTTCGCGCAGCCGAATGCGACGCTCGGGCGCGCGTGGACGATCATGTCGAAGAATCTTGGGAATGGCGGCATCCCCGGCGACACCTACCTCGGCTCGGTCGGCAACAACCTGAATTACAACAACGTGGTGATCGCCGAGGACGAGGCCAGCAGCCCGTGGGTGCCGTTTCACGTGCAGCGCGGATTCAAGCCCGAGGAAAACGTAGTGAGCATTTTCCGCGGCCTGGGCCTGGTGCCGGGGCAGGTGGCGCGCGGCAGCAGCGTCAACGTGAACCCGAAATTCGACGAGCAGTTGAGCGACCTCTTCAGCACGTTCACCGGATTTTTCGGCGCGCTGGTGATCGCCGACCCGCTCGTCGCCAAGCGGCTGAAGGAACAGGGCTACGACACGAAAGAGCAGCTGATTCAGTGGTTCTACAAGAACACCGTGCAAACCGTGAAGGATTACAAAAGCCGCAACTACGCGTACCTCTTCGATTATCCGCGCGCGCTGCAGGGCGTGGAGCCGTACGCCTCGTGGTACAAAATGCCCGACGACGCCGTGATCCCGCATTTCCCGCGCGCCGAAAGCTTCAACATCGTGGTCACCGGCGGCCAGACGAACGCTTACCCGCAGGCCGCCAACATGAGTTACGGAGTGAGCATCTCGATCGATAAGTGGGCGTAGGGAATTCGAAGAGAGATCCTTCACCCGGCAAGAACCGCCGGGTTCAGGATGACGATCCTCGTCGGATCGTCAGGGAATTACAATTCCTGCATAGCCGACCACGCGCTCGCGGTCGCCGTTGATATCTCCCGATGTCGCGTAGCGCACGAGCAGCGCCTCTGTCGCGCCGAGATCGCGCACGGCGACCAGCATCGCCACCGTCGCCGCGTAGCCGCACATCGAAATCTGCTCGCGCCGCACCGTGTCGTATAGCCCCTGCGGATCGAGCGCCAGGATACGCGCGATAGCGCGCTCGTCCTTCGCGCGCGTAATCGCATCGCTCTCGTAGTGATTCATATCCGAGCTCGCGATTACGAGCACAGGTTCTTTCTGCGCGGACACGACTCGCGCGACGGCATGCCCCAGTTCCTCGATCACCGGATAGCGATCCGTCGCCAGCACCACCGGCACGAACCGGAAATCCCCCGCAAGCCGCTGCAAAAACGGAATCTGCACCTCGAGCGAATGCTCGCGCTCGTGCGCCACCACATCTTCCCGCAGCCGCGGACACTCATACGCAAGCGCGGGCGCCAGGTCCGAATCGATCTGCGCTTCGCCCAGCGGCGTCGCAAAACTTCCCTCGGTCAGAATCGCCATCGCTTCGCCGCGCGGAAAATGCCGCGGCCCCAGCAGAATGCACCGCGCCGGAATCTCGATCGACGCGTACACGGCGCCCGCCACGTGTCCCGAATACATGTATCCCGCATGCGGCACCACGCACCCGCGCGCCGCAATTTTCGCCGAAGCGGCGGAGGGCGCAGCCGTCGCAGCGCTCGTGAATCCATCGATTTGGCGCGCGAGTTCCCGCGCATCCGACGGATAGAAGGAGCCCGCAACGGCAGGTGGGCGAATCATTACAGGATGATTGCACTAGATGGGAATTAAGGCGAGCGTTGCGCTCGCGCGAACGGAACCTACAGCGAGGGTTTGCCCTTGATGCGGAACGCCACCGTCGCTCCCTGTTTATACAGGATCTTCACTTTGTCGCCGTACTGGTAGCCGCCCGCATCGGCGATCTGCCCCATCGCATCCTGTAGGTTCGTGGAATACGTGAAGGTATGAAGCGCCAGCTCGTTGCTCTGCTCGCGGACGGTCATCGAATGCCTGTCCGCATGCACTACTTCCGCCTTCAGCCAGACGTTCTTGGGCGCAGTCTGCTTCACGATCATCGGGGTCGCCGACGTCGTCGCGGACATCGTCACCTGCGCGAAAGCCGGCGCGGCCGCAAACATCAGGGCCAGCGCCATCGCGGCGGCAATTTCGAGGGCGATTCTATAGCTCTTCATCGAAGGATATCTTCAGCGACTTCAGAAATTTGATGTCTTGTGGCGTAATCTCGACCTTGGGCTCGGCTTCGTCTTCCTCAAGGACCTCTTCATCCACCCGAATGTGCAGCGACTCGAGAAATCGGCGGTCCTGGGTAGTCATTTTCGCGTCCTGTCCCGTCCGCTTCGCCAGGCCGATCGTCGCATCGAGCTTCAGGACGATATCGAAGCCGGCCGCGCGGATGCTGGAAATGGCCTCGGCGATGCGTTCCGACTCCGAGACGCTGTCGTTGATGGCGTGCCCGAGCTCGCGCAGGAGCTGCTTCATCCGGTCGTCGAGTTGCACAGGGGTGGCCTCCTCTCGAAGCCCTTTCCTACCCTAATTGTAAAGTTGGCGCAAGCACGAAACAAGGGCTGCCGCACGGTCCTCATCCGTCTTGTCACCTGCCCGCCCGTGCAGCCTGTTGGGGGCGCTCCCTGCGCAGCCGCGCCGCCACCAGCCGAATCTCGTCGAAAGTGATGTCGTCAGGCAGCGTATCCTTCAGCGTGCGAAGCCGCTCGATGCCAAGCCGCCCGCAGGCTTCCTCGATTTTCGCGCGCTTTTCATCGCCCAGCCATCGCGGCTCGAACTCGATTTCCCCTCGCTCGACCAGATCGGCAACCATAGCGACCACGCTCGATAGCTGGCGCCCGCGAATCCCGGCGATTTCCGCGAACGTTCGCCCTTCCGCCAGGAGCCTCATCGTCTCTTCGGCTGGCTTCGATTTCGGTTCGAGCGTTCCAACAGCGCGCGCGCCGCCGCCGTAGCTTTTCAGCGCCTCGATGATCTGCTCGCCGTAAAGTTCGCACTTGCGCTCGCCGAATCCGGGAACCTGCAGAAGCTCCGCAAGCGATTGCGGCCGCCTCCGGCACAACGCATCGAGCGATGTGTCGTGCATGATGATGAAGGCGGGCGTGCCGCTCTCTTGCGCCGTTGTTCGGCGCCACTCACGAAGATATTCCCGCAGGTCGGGATCGACGTCGCCCGCGACGGCGGCGGCTCCGCCAGCCTTCTTCCTGGATTTCGCGCCGCTCGCTGACACCGCGACGGGCGCTATCTCGGCGGCCGCAGCCAGCCATTCCGGCTCGCCGCTGCAGGTATCGCACGCCGCGCACGTCTTCCACTTCGGGTTCTCGCCGAAATGCGCGCAGATTCCGTGATGGCGGCACTTCCCCGGCCCGACGAATCCGCGAATCTCGTCGTAGCGCTGCCACGCACGCTTGCGCTCCGCCGGATCCGCAATCTCCTTCGTGAAATGGACCAGCAGCGCCGTATCGCGCTTCTGCCACAGCATCAGGCAATCCGCCGGCCCTCCGTCGCGTCCCGCGCGGCCCGCCTCCTGGTAAAACTGCTCGATCGATTTCGGCAGCGATAGATGAACCACCGCGCGCACCGCCGCCTTGTTGATCCCCAGTCCGAAAGCGATCGTTCCGACGAGCACGCGCACCTCATCCGACATCCACCGCTCCTGGTTGCGCCGCCGCGTCGCCGCGTCCATCTTCCCGTGGTACGCAATCGCCGGAATCCCATTCTCTTCGAGGAAGTCGACCGTCGATTCCACGCGCGCGATCGTCGGCGCGTACACGATCACGTTGCTGCCCGCATGATTCCGCAGCGTCCGCAGCAGCAGATCGGGCTGCGTTTGCGCGTTGCACTCCTTCACGATGTAGCGCAGATTCGGGCGGTGGAAGCTCGCGATGTATTTGTCGGGCGCGCGCAGCTTGAGCTGGTCGATGATGTCGTGGCGCACGCGCCGCGTGGCGCTCGCCGTGAACGCCGCGATCGGGCGGTCGGGAAATCGCTCGCGCAGCCGGCTCAATTGCCTGTACTCCGGACGGAATTCATGACCCCATTCCGAGATGCAGTGCGCCTCGTCGATCGCAAAAAGCGAAATCGGCACACGCGCGAGCCATTCGAGTGTGTCTGCGCGGGCGAGCCGCTCGGGTGAGACATACAGCAGCCGGTACCGCCCTTCGGGCGCCCCGCGGATCAATTCCGATTGCTCTGCATCCGAGAGCACGCTATTCAGCGCGGCGGCTTCGATTCCCATTAGCGCGAGCTGCGCGACCTGATCCTGCATCAGCGCGATCAGCGGCGAAATCACGATTACCGTCTGCCCGGGAAGCATCGCCGCGGGAAGCTGGTAGCACAGCGACTTCCCTCCGCCGGTCGGCATCACGACGCACGTGTCGCGATTTTCGAGCAGGCTCCGCACGATGCGGTGCTGCAGCGGACGAAACGAGTCGTATCCCCAGTAGCGCCGCAGCGCCGCTAGAAGTTCCCCATCGGAAATCATCCGAAGAGTATAGACGCGCTCGCGGGAGGCGTCGATATAGAGAGAAATACATTCGGTAAAATACGCACGGCCGCGCCCCACACAGGCAAGAAGGGCCGGCGGGACGCCAGCGCTACGAGGGTTCTAACGCGCAAATCGCAAATAGCGCACCGTGCGGGGCCAATCCGCATTAAAATCGAGCTATGTCCGCCCGGATGCTTCGCGCGCTCTGGCGCTCGTTCATCGTCACGATGCGCGTCGCCTGGCGCCTCGCTCGCCAGCTTTTTCACGAAGCGACTGGCGTGTTTTTCGGGGTCTTTGCGGCTTGGGCCGCCTACGCGGTTTGGAAGCAGTGGAAGCAGCGGCCCGCCCTGTGGCTCATGGGCATTGCGGCGGTGTATGCGATAATGATGGCCGCATTTTCGTTTGCGTCGTTTCGCCGGGCGCGCCGCGTCCGCTGAGTTTCCTGCTGCACATGCCCTTTCGCCGACGCCCTATCGCAAATGACTGACCACGCCAAGAAATCCGCCACGATCTCCGAGCGCAAAGCCGCCTCCACGACGGGCCTGCCGATGGAAGCCGTCATCACGCCGGACGATCTCGTCGGATGGGACGCCCAGCGCGATCTCGGCTACCCGGGCGAGTTCCCGTTCACGCGCGGCGTCTATCCCACGATGTACCGCGGTCGCCTCTGGACCATGCGCCAGTACGCCGGCTTCGGCAGCGCGATCGAATCGAATCGCCGTTATCGCTACCTGCTCGAAAAAGGGCAGACCGGCCTCTCCGTCGCTTTCGATCTCCCCACGCAGATCGGCATGGATTCCGATCACGCGCTCGCGCAGGGAGAAGTCGGCAAAGTCGGCGTGGCCATCGACTCGCTCGACGACATGCTGGCGCTTTTCGACGGCATCCCGCTCGAGCGCGTCTCGACCTCGATGACCATCAATTCGACCGCCGCGATTCTGCTCGCGCTCTACGTGGCCGTCGCGAAGAAGCAGGGCGCGAATCTCGCGCGCCTCGCCGGCACGGTGCAAAACGACATCCTGAAGGAATACATCGCGCGCGGCACGTACATCTATCCGCTGCGGCCCGCGATGCGCATCGTCACCGACATCTTCGCCTGGTGCCGCGCCGAGATTCCCAATTGGAACGCGATCTCCATTTCCGGCTATCACATTCGCGAAGCTGGATCGACCGAAGTGCAAGAGGTCGCGTTCACGCTCGCGAACGCCATCGCCTACGTCGAGGCCGCGATCAGCGCCGGGCTGCAAGTCGACGAATTCGCGCCGCAGCTTTCCTTCTTCTTCAACGCGCACAACGAATTCCTGATGCAGGTGGCAAAATTCCGCGCGGCGCGCCGTCTCTGGGCCCGCACCATGCGCGCGCGATTCGGCGCGCGCGATCCGCGCTCGATGATGCTGCGCTTCCACGCGCAAACGGCCGGCTCGGCGCTCACGGCGCAGCAGCCGGAAAACAATATCGCGCGCGTCGCGCTCCAATGCCTCGCCGCAGTGCTGGGCGGCTGCCAATCGCTGCACGCCAACGCCCTCGACGAAGCGCTCGCCCTTCCCACCGAGCAGGCGGCACTGCTCGCGCTGCGTACGCAGCAGATCATCGCGCACGAAACCGGCGTCGCCAATACGATCGATCCCGTCGGCGGCTCCTACGCCATCGAAAAGCTCACGGACGAAATCGAAGCCGCTGCGCAGGAGTACATCGCGAAAATCGACGCCATGGGCGGGATGCTGCGCGCCATCGAGACCGGCTACGTCCAGCAGGAGATTCAGAAGTCCGCCTATGAATATCAGCGCGCCGTCGAGCGTGGCGAGCAAGTCGTGGTCGGCGTGAACCGCTTCCAGGCCGATCAGGAGCGGCCGATCCCCACGCTGCGTATCGACCCCGAAATCGAGCGCTCGCAAATCGCGCGCCTCCAGGCTTTGCGCGTGCGCCGCGATGCCGCCAAATCGCGCGCCGCCCTCGACGAAGTCGAACGCCGCGCCCGCACCACCGAAAATCTTATGCCCGCCATCCTCGCCGCCGTCGAAGCCTTCGCCACCGTCGGCGAAATTTCCGACGCCCTCCGCCGCGCCTTCGGCGAATACCGCGAATCCGTGGTCATCTGACGAAGCCTGTAGAAAAACCTCAATCTACCGCACGCTTCGTTTTCCGACTCAGGGCAGGGAGACGCAGAGGACGCAGAGAAATACGAAACCAAAAGCAGATTCCTCGCTGCGTCGCGCGCCCGCCGAAAAGCGGCGGGAAAAGCAAGAGCGCGCGACTCCGTTCGGAATGACAGGTTGTGCTCGTGTGGGGTCCCGGAAATACCTCAGAAAAGTCTGATACCTTCAGGGGCTGAAGCCCATTTCATTTTTGTGGGCCTTATGTCAGGGCTGGAAGCCCCGACCCCCTAAAGAGAAATGCAACGAACTTACGGGACGCGACACTAATAGGAAGTGTTCTTCCTGACCTGCGCGTGCTCACGTAGGTTGTTGCGCTTTCTCTCTCTGCGGTTTCTCTGCGCCCTCTGCGCCTCTGCGGTATATTTGGTTTTCTCAGTCTTTCTCTGTGTTCTTCTATGCCCTCTGTGTTAAGTTTTTCGGTCCCTGAGACCGCCCATGAAATTAATCCTCGCTTCCGCCTCGGCCCGCCGCGCCGAAATCCTGCGCAACGCCGCGATCCCGTTCGAAACCCAGATCACGCTCCTCGACGAAACGCTTCTCCCCGGAGAATTGCTTGGCGACTACGTCCGCCGCCTCGCGCTCGAAAAAGCCCGCGCGGCCGCTGAAGCGCGCCGAGATTCCAGCGGCAATATTTTCATCGGCGCCGACACCGCCGTCGTCGCTGCAGGCGAAATCCTCGCCAAGCCCGAATCCGACGAAGACGCGCGCCGCATGCTCCGTCTCCTAAGTGGCACAACACACGAAGTCCACACGGGCCTCGCTTTGCTGCGCCGGCCAGACGAAATCGAACGCGTCGTCGAAGAAATTACGCGTGTCTCCTTCGCTCCGCTCTCCGAAGACGAAATCGCCGCCTATATCGCCACCGGCGAGCCATTCGACAAAGCCGGCGGCTACGGAATCCAAGGCGTCGCGGGACGCTACGTCACTCGCATCGAGGGCTGCTATTTCAACGTGATGGGTTTGCCGCTCGCGCGGCTCTGGTCGCTTTTGAAGCAATTCAGTTGGGAAAATTCAGCGGAGGAATGAATTCAGGGAAAAGGTAGGGATTCACAGCATCGCGATGGCAAGGATCACCGCATGCATGTGTATGGGATCGACCCACATCGGAGACCTGCTATACCGCAATGCGCCCGCGTTACTTCTTCTCTTCAGTCGTCGCCACGGACGGCGGTGGCGCCGTCGCTGTCGGAGCCGCAGGTGTCGCTGCGGGTGGCTGCGGCGGCGGATCGCCGCGCATGCCGTCCTTGAATTCGCGCACGCCCTGCCCGAGGCCCTTCATCATTTCAGGAATTTTCTTCCCGCCGAAAAGCACGAGCACCACAGCGGCGATAATCAAAAGATGCATTGGGCTGTCAAACATCGAAACCTACCTTTCGCACCCGGCCGACCGCGCCAGGCGCCCCAAACCTACCATGTCCGGCGCACGCCGCATATCGCTCAACCTCGCGGCCCGGCCGCCGGGCGCCCCAAACCCTTCATCTACGGCTACAGTATAACACGCTCGTCCCCGGCCCGCCGCGTCACGTGCTCGCGGTCGAGGTGCTCGAGCAGCGGAATCGCGTATTTGCGGCTGATCCCGGCAAGTTCTTTGAATGCCGTAATCGGCAGGCGATTGCCCTTTTCCTTGCTGTACTTCGCCAGCAGCCCGCGCAGCTGCGCCAGCGCCTCGCGGTGAAACACGAGGTCGTCGGCAATCTTCACCAGCACCTTTTCGCGCAAAAGGATCTGCAGAATTTTCTGCGCGCGCGCCGCCTCGACCGGCAGCTTTCCGAGAACCGCCGTCACGCTCGGCACCGTCAGCCCCGCACGCTCGAATTCGCCTTCGATCATTTCTTTGGCGCGCGCTTCGTCCGCCGAAAGCGCAATCGCGCGTCCCGCGCGCTGCACGAGGTCGCCCGACACGCTCACCGCCTGCCGCTTCGCCAAATCGCCGAGCGCCATTTCGAAAAGCTCCCATCGCGGCTTGCCGACCCGCCCGCGCAGTTCCTGCTTCGGAATGCCCGGCAGCAGCGGGATTGTCGCTGATGGAACCGGTCCACGGCTTCCAGGATCGCGGCCGCGGTTTTCGTAAGCGCCTGCTCGGGCGCCACCGTCAGCGGCTGCTCGGCTAGAATTCGCAGCTTCTTCTGTTCCACGAGCTTTTTCACCGTCGCGCGGACATCGCCTTCCAGCCATCCAGTCCGCGCCACCATGTCTTCGAGGGTCAGCCCTCTCGGCGCCGCTTCCGCAATCGCCGCGAGCACTCCCTCCGGGCTCCCGCGTTCGACCCGCTCCAGAAATTGCCCCACCGCGGGGTCGTTTCGCTTGTGGCGCGTCGGCCGCGCATCTACGACGATCCCGCCCCCAATCGTAACCACGGGCGAAAACTGCCGCAGAATGAAGCGGTCGCCCGGCAGCAGCAAAATCTCATCATCCAGCCGCAATTGAACGAGCGCCGAATCGCCCGGCGCCAGCTCGGGGCGATCCAGCAGGACAACCTCGGCAATCGTCTCCGCCGCGCCTTCATGAAAATGCACCTGCGTGCGATTCTTCAATGGCCGCGCGGAAGGCAGCAGCGTGATTCGCGCGTCCACTCGTTTCGTTGACGCAAAAATCCCCGGCGGCGCCAGCACCATCCCGCGCTTCACGTCCCCGTGATCAATGCCCTGCAGATTGACCGCCGTGCGCTGCCCCGCCACAGCTTGCTCGATCGCCTTCCCGCCCGAGTGCAGCCCGCGCACACGCACGCGCTGCCGCACCGGATAGATTTCGACCTCGTCCTTCACCTTCACCGAGCCCGAAATCAGCGTCCCCGTCACCACGGTCCCGAATCCCTTGGTCGCAAACGACCGGTCGATCGGCAGCCGGAAGTGCCGAGTCACATCCTTCGCCGGAGTCTCATGCGCCGCGCGCAGCAGCTCCTTTTTCAGCGCATCGAGCCCCGCCGCGGTTTTCGCGCTCACCGGCACAATCGGCGCGCCCTCCAGAAACGATCCGCGGACGAACTCCTCGATTTCGAGGCGCACCAGTCCGACCATATCCGCGTCCACCAAATCGGATTTCGTGATTGCGACGATTCCCCTCGGAATTCCCAGCAGCCTGCAAATATCGAAGTGCTCGCGCGTCTGCGGCTTGATCGATTCGTCCGCCGCTACCACCAGCACTACCACGTCGATCCCGCCCGCGCCCGCCAGCATATTGCGGACGAATCGCTCGTGCCCTGGCACGTCGACAAACCCGAATCGCACGTCCTCGAGTTCGAGGAACGCAAAGCCGAGATCGATCGTGATCCCGCGCCGCTTCTCTTCCTCGAGGCGGTCCGGATTCGTCCCCGTCAGCGCCTCAACCAGCGCGGATTTTCCATGGTCGATGTGCCCCGCCGTGCCGACGATCACGTGCTTGATGCTCGTGGCCATCGGAAGGCAATTCCCCCGGGGAGATGCTAACGAAGCGTCGCAGAAGGGTCAAACAGTGTTCGCTCGGTAGTCTGCGACCGAAACGCCTGTGGAGTGCGGCGGCTTGCCGCCGCTGTTTGCCGTCCGGGCTTGCCCGGACGTGCTCCCCGCACGCGCTACGTGCGACGCGGAGGAAGCGAGGAGTTCTACGAACGAGCGGATGCCGCCGCCGAGATCTCTTCGTCAATCGCCAGCGCCGCCTGCCGCGGATTCGCCGCTCCTGTAATCGGCCGCCCAATCACGAGATAGTCCGCGCCCGCGCGAATGGCCTCCGCAGGCGTAGCCACGCGCGATTGGTCATTCGCCGACGCGCTTGCCGGACGCACGCCCGGCACCACAATCAGGAATTTCGGTCCGCACGTGCGTCGGATCGCCCGCGCCTCATGCGCCGAAGCGACCACGCCATCGAGCCCCGCTTGCTTGGCAAGCTTGGCGAGCGCCAGGGTACGCGATCCCGGCGTTCCGCTGATCCCTACGCTGCGCAAAGTAGCCGCATCGTGGCTGGTCAGAATCGTCACGCCCAGCAGCGCCGGCCGCTTCTTCCGGCCCGCCACAGCCTTGGCCGCGGCCCGCATCATATCGATCCCGCCAAGGGTATGCAGCGTTAGCAGCCGGACTCCGGGCAGCTCCGCCGCCGCAGCCACGCTGCCAGCCACGGTATTCGGGATATCGTGGAATTTCAGGTCCAGGAAGACACCGAAGCCCAGCCTGGCGATTTTCTCAACCGCACGCGGTCCTTCCGCCGTGAAAAGCTGGCTGCCTATCTTGAACATGCCTGCCGCCCCCCGGAGCCGGCGTGCCAAGACGCAGGCCGGCCCCAGGCGATCGACATCCAGGGCGACAATTAGTTGCGGTGATCCGAGGTGGGGCGTGAGGGCACCTTCAGCAGTTCCAGGCGGACCTTGGCAGTTCCGCGCTGGTCAAACCCGAGCTCCCGGGCTACTTGATAAGAGACGTCCAATTCGCGTCCTTCGACATACGGCCCGCGGTCGTTGATCCGGACAACCTCGCTCCGGTGGTTCCGCGGGTTCACTACCCGCACGATCGAACCCAGCGGCAGCGTCGGGTGAGCCGCCGTCTGTCCATACATATCATATGTTTCACCGGTCGCCGTCGGCAGACCGTCGAAATCCTCGCCATACCAGCTAGTGGTGCATTCCCAGACAGCCAGTGGCTTGGGCTGAGCTGAGGGGTTGGCCTTTTCGTGGGAGGTGTTTGCGATGCTTGAGGCTGTTTGGTCGGGGCTGCCTGTTCTGGCTGCGGCCTTTGGATTAGCCGACGGAGTCAGAATAAGCATACCCAGTCCTAAAAACACCGTCTCGAGAACCACAAATATTTTGGCCTTCATATTCACCTAACCTTTTTGAAATCAGTATATTGTAACCTTCCGAGGACCGTGAAAGCAACCGCTTTAGCTTCCAAACGATCCCCGCAAGTTGCTGATCTCAAACAGATTTTCGTCCCGGCACCACATTTCGAGTTTCCCGACCAACCTCTCTGAAGCTCGCGGGTCCACGAAATGGGCTGTCCCTACTTCCACCGCCGAGGCACCTGCAAGCATATATTCGGCCACATCAGCCGGGGCTTCAATACCGCCTAACCCTACTATCGGTATCTGAATCACCCGACTCGCCTCGTAAACCAACCTGATGGTTATAGGTTTTATCGCTGCGCCCGACAATCCGCCCGTCGTACTTCCCAAGCGGGACCTTCGGGTGTGTGCATCTATACACAGCGCCGGATAGGTGTTTGCTATCACGATGGCGTCTGCCCCCTCCGATTCAGCCGCCTTCGCCGTAAGTCCAATTCTTCCAACAATAGGAGAGAGCTTCACCCACAGCGGTCGCTTTGCAGCCTTCCGGGCCGCTCGGACGACCTCTGATGTGAGTACTGGATCGATTCCGAACTCCGCCCCTCCATGCTCTACATTAGGGCACGAGATGTTCAGCTCGTAAGCCGCTATCCCCTCTGCATCCTCCAGGATACGAATCACTTCCACGTAGTCTGCGATGGTCTGGCCGAAGACATTCGCGATGATCGCGGTGTCATACCGCCTTAGCTCGGGCAGCTTCTCGGCCACGAATGTCCGCGCGCCGACATTTTGCAGCCCGATCGCGTTGATCATCCCGCTGGCCGTCTCGGCCATTCGTGGCGCCGGGTTGCCGGCCATCGGCTCCCGGGAAAGCCCCTTGACCACAATTCCGCCCAGGCGGTTCAGATCGACCATGGGCGCAAACTCCACCCCATAGCCAAACGTGCCGCTGGCCGCAATAATTGGGTTTTTGAGGGAAACGGTGCCTACGTTAACTCGGAGGTCTACCCCCGAAGGCCGCTCTGGGATGCGTACCGGCTCGGGCGAACTCACTGCCACGCAGTCTATCACGCCAGTCAAGGAATCCGCGGCTGCAGACCCGCCGCCGTCTATGCTAGGATGAGTCGCTAAAATGCGCGTCGTCGAAAAGCGTCAGCTGCTATCCGCCGAAGAAATCAATCGGACTCTCCAGCGTCTAGCCCATGAAATCATCGAAAAGAGCGAGGGCGCGAAGGATCTAGCCATCATCGGCGTCCGCCGCCGCGGCGTCACATTGGCCGAGCGCCTGGTGCGCTCGATTCGCGCGTTTTCCCGGGCCGACGTCCCGATGGGCATTCTCGATATCGCGCTCTATCGCGACGATCTCTCGACCATCGGCTCACAGCCGTCGCTACAAGGCACCGAAATCGCCTTCCCGGTCGATAATCGCGACCTGGTTGTCGTCGACGACGTGCTCTACACCGGCCGCACGATTCGCGCCGCGATGAACGCCTTGTTCGATCTGGGCCGCCCGAAACGCATTCGCCTCTGCGTCCTGATCGACCGCGGGCATCGCGAGCTTCCCGTGGAAGCCACCTTCGTCGGCCGCAACGTGCAGACCAGCGACACCGAAATTGTGGAAGTTCGCCTCCAGGAAGTGGATGGCGAGGAGCGCGTGGTTCTGGTCGACCGCGTTCCCTGATCGACGCCGGGCTTTCGGAGGCGGCTAACTCAACTAAAGGGACACAGTGCAGCGCCTGTCACACTTGCTCGGAACCGAAAACCTCACGCGCGAGCAAATCACTTTTATTCTCGATCAGTCGAAGCCTTTCCAGGAATTCCAGCGCTATCCGCTAAAGAAATTGGCCACGCTTCGCGGCAAGACGGTCGCCGTCGCTTTCTTCGAGTCTTCCACGCGCACGCGCATCAGCTTCACGACGGCTGCGGCGCGCCTCGGCGCGGATACGATGGCCCTTCAGGCGGAATCCTCGAGCCTGAAAAAGGGCGAATCGCTGATCGACACGGTCCGCACCATCGAAGCCATGCGCCCGGACGGCATCGTGATCCGCCACGCTTCCTCCGGCGCGCCCGAATTCGTCGCCGAGCGCCTCGAAATTCCCGTGCTCAATGCAGGCGATGGCACGCACGAGCATCCCACACAGGCGCTGCTCGATGCGCTCACCATCCGCGATCGCAAAGGCGGCCTCGAAGGCTGGAACATCACGATTCTCGGCGACATTCTCCACAGCCGCGTGGCCCGCTCGAATATTCATCTCCTCACGAAATTCGGCGCGCGCATCACGCTCTGCGGCCCCGCGATGTGGGTCCCGCGCGAACTCGAAAGTATGGCGCCTGGCCTGCGCGTCACCACGCGCATCGAAGAAGCGCTCGAAGGCGCCGACGTCGTTATGGTCCTGCGCGTCCAAACCGAGCGCATTCACGAGCCCGCGCTGGCCGCCGAGGAATATATCCTTGGCTATCAGCTCACCGCCAAGCGCCTGCGCCTGGCGCGCCCCGACGCCCTCGTGCTGCACCCGGGCCCGATGATTCGCGGCCTCGAAATCGATCCCGCCGTCGCGGACGGCGCGCAATCCTGCGTCCTCGAGCAGGTCACGAATGGCCTCGCCGTGCGCATGGCCCTTCTCTACCATCTTGATCGGTGGCGCGCCCGCAGATGCGCCCCATCCCGCAAAGGACCGCTCGAATGCTTCTGATTAAGAATGGCCGCGTCCTCGATCCGGCCACCAAGACGGACGCGCCGCTCGATGTTCTGCTCGATGCGCGGCCGCATCTCGCGAGTCGGCGCGAATCTCTCCGCCGATGGCGCCGAAATCTTCGACGCTAAGGGCCTGATCGTCGCGCCCGGATTCATCGATCTTCACTGCCATCTGCGCGAGCCCGGCGGGGAATTGTCGGAGACCATCGAGACGGGGACGCAGGCCGCGGCCCGCGGCGGATTCACGGCCGTTTGCTGCATGCCGAATACGCAGCCGGTAAACGACAGCGCGTCCGTCACGCGCGGCATCGTCGAACGCGCCGCGGCCTCGGGCGCCGTGCGCGTCTGGCCCATCGGCGCAGCCTCGATCGGCAGCAAAGGCGAAGCCCTCGCCGAAATCGCCGCGATGAAAAATGCGGGCATCGTCGCCGTCAGCGACGACGGCAAGCCCATCGCCACCGCCCGCCTGATGCGCCAGGTGATGGACTACTGCAATTCGCTCGGCCTGCCTGTGATCGACCACTGCGAAGATCCATCTCTCTTCGCCGGCGGCGTGATGCGCGAAGGACCGCACTCGCTTCGCCTCGGCCTGAAAGGCATTCCCGCGCAATCCGAATCGATTTGCGCGGGCCGCGACGTCGAGATCGCCTCGCTTACCGGCGCGCGCCTCCACATCGCGCACATGTCCACGCGCGGCGCGCTCGAATATGTCCGCTGGGCCAAAAAACAGGGCCTGCGCGTCACCTGCCGAAGTCACGCCGCACCATTTCACGCTCACCGACGAGGACGTTCGCTACGACACGCACTACAAAATGAATCCGCCGCTCGCCTCCCGCGAAGATCGCGAAGCCCTCATCGACGGCCTCGCCGATGGCAGCATCGATGCCATCGCCACCGACCATGCCCCGCATCACCCCGCGAGCAAAGACGTCGAATTCGATCGCGCCCCCTTCGGTATCACCGGTTTCGAAACCGCGCTCGCGCTCGGGCTCACGGTCCTCGTCGACTCGAAAAAACTTTCGCTGATGCGCCTGGTCGAGCTGTTCACCACGGGTCCAGCAAGCGTCCTCGGCCTCAATCGCAAAATCGCCGCGGGCGAGCCCGCCGATCTCACGATCTTCTCCACCGAACACGAATGGTCGTTCCGCGCCGCCGATTCCCCCAGCAAATCCCGCAACACCCCCTTCGACGGCCGCGCTTTCCGCGGCGCACCCATGGCAACAATCGTCGCCGGCAAAATCGTGTTTTGCCGCTAGCGGTTGCCTTCGAACTTCTCTGCGCCCTCTGCGTCTCCGCGGTGAATCCGTCTTTACTCTTGCTTGCCTCAAACTTATGTTACTTTCTCACTCTGCCGGGAGGCTCCCTTGGCCGAAAAAACCGCGACACAGCATCCCGACCGCAGCCCCGGCGACTACCTCGCCGCGGAGCGCACCTTCCTCGCCTGGATTCGCACCGGCCTTGCCTTCATGGGCTTCGGCTTCGTCGTGGCACGCTTCGGTCTCTTCCTCCAGGAACTTCGAGTGGTCGAGCCGGCTGCCCAGAAACTCGTCGGCGGCGCCCACTCCGTCTCGTTCGGCACCGCCCTCATTCTTACCGGCGTGTTGGTCGACGTCTTCTCCTGCATTCATCACGTAAATCTGGTGCGCCAATTGAATCGCGGCACCACCGAATTCACGCAACCCTCGAGAGCCGGCGTGGCCCTCGCCATCTTTTTAGGAATCGTCGGCCTCGCCATGGCCATCTATCTTGTTTCGGTCTAAAGTTCACTTCGGGATTTCCCAGGAGAGGAGTCAACAATGCCTTCCGCAATGCCTTCGCTCGCAGACAACGGAATCGTCAGCAAGCCCAGCAATCATTCTGTCGATGCAACCGTGGAAAAGCTGAAAGGAATCCTGCAGGCCAAGGGCGTGGCGCTCTTCGCGCTCGTCGATCATAGCGGCGAGGCCGAAAAAGTCGGCCTGAAAATGCGGCCCACCAAGCTCCTGATCTTCGGCAGCCCGAAGGCGGGGACGCCGCTGATGGTCGCGTCGCCCAGCGTCGCCATCGACCTTCCGCTAAAGATACTGATCGCGGAAGACGCCGCCGGCGAAGTTTGGGTCTCCTACAACGCGCCCGTGTATCTCAAGGATCGCCATAATCTGCCGGAGAACTTGCTGCAAAATATCGCGGTCATGGAAGCGCTCGCAAGTGCAGCTGCAGCTTAGCGCAACGCGAGCGATTTTCGAATTTCCATTTTCGATTGTCGGGGTTTGCTACTGTGCGGCGGGCTCAGCGGCGGGATGCATCCCATGTTGCGGCACTTCGTGGACGCCGCGCGGCGGCGCCTCTTGGTGGAATCGGAAAAGCTGGTTGAGCGGGCCAGCGCCTTTGCCGATCTGATACGACTTCTCGATCGCCTTTGTCACGTACGCCTTCGCCAGAATCACGGCGTCGCGCAATTGCTGCCCGCTCGCCAGCTGCGCCGCGATCGCCGACGAAAACGTGCAGCCCGACCCATGCGTGTTCGGGCTTTTCACATGATCGCTGCCGAACGTTTCGACCTCGGTTCCTTCGCACAGCACGTCGATCGGCTTTTCGAGGTGCCCGCCCGTGACGATCACCGCGCGCGCGCCCATCTCGAGCAGCTTCTGCGCAGCCGCTTTCATCCCGTGCACGTCTTTCACTTCCAGACCGGTCAGAAATTCAGCCTCGGGAATATTCGGCGTGATCACGCTCGCGCGCTTCAGCAGTTCGTCGCGGACGAATTTCAGCCCCGGCGCGTCCAGCAGCTCGGCGTCTCCCGCCGTCGGCCGCGAAACCGGATCGAGCACCACTTTCGCGAACTTATGTTTGTCGAGGAACTCCGCCACCACCGCGGCGTTCGCGCGATTCCCCAGCATCCCGATTTTCACGCCCGCGATCGCCGAATCTTCCGCCAGGGCATCGAGCTGCGCGCGCAGCGTCGCCGAAGGAGTCACCTGCACGGCGAGCACTCCCTGCGTCGATTGCACCGTCAGCGCCGTCACCGCCGCCACGCCGTAGCAATTGTGCGCCGCGAATGTTTTCAGGTCGGCGGCCACACCCGCGCCGCACGAGGGGTCGAATCCGGCAATCGTCAGCAGGATCGGTGGGACGTGATTTCCGTGGTTCGTGTGCGTAGCGTGACTGCTCAAATCCCAGTGCCCTCCGCGCGAGGCACAAATGCCGGCGACGCCCAACCTCGGAGCGTGCCGGCAATTGAAATGTACGCGCGTTCTTACCCTGCGCGCAATAGAATTTTTTCTCGCGCGGTGTGTCCTGAGGTCGAATCGTCAGCCGCCGCCTCGACCGATCGAAGCGGCGGCCCCGGTTCGCTCACGCAAACGGATTTTCGTCGCCGCTCGGTCCGTAAATCGAAGGCACCGGAAGATCGAGCAGCCGCAAATAGACGGAGAGTTGCCCGCGGTGATGATAAATGTGGCTGAGCATGATCATTCGCACCACATCCTGGCGCGACTTGGTGAAGAGCGGCCGGCCATTCGCTTTCAGCGTCCACGCGGCGCGCAACTGCTCTTCGTCGAGCCCATCCAGATAGGCTCCCGCGTCGTTCACGCTTTGATCGAAAACCGCGAGAATTTCCTCCGTGCTGTTCGCCTCCTGGAACCTGAAGGCGGTTGGATCGACTTCGTGCTCCGTCTTCTTGAGATTGCCCACAAATCGCCCGGGAACCGCGGCGATATGAAAGGCCAGCTGTCCGAGCGACATCGACTTCGCGCTTGGCTTCCAGCTCAGCTTGTCCGCCGGGACTCTTTCCAGCACGCGCCGCGTCGTCTTGGCCTCTTCGCGAAATTCCGTACCCACTGGTGTCACGCTGCTTGCCTTTTCCACTGCTGCTGCCACGTTCGTCATTGCCTTTCTCCTTTTCATAATGAAGATTGACCGCTTCCTGCCACTTCGTTACTTTTCCACCCGCTCTTTCAAGCGCGCGTGTATGTAGTTCCAGCCTTTCCCGAATCCTTCTCTGTGGTCCGCCGGAATCACGCCGAGCGCAAGGTGATGGAACTTGATCAGCGTTCCGCCCGCCTCTTCGCTCAGCCGGTACTGCACGTTCGACATCACCGGATACGACATCATCAGTGGCCCATAAAGCTCGAGCAGCGTAGGGCGCTTGATCGCCTGAACATGCCCCCACAAATGCCCGTTGTTGTCGCCCAGATCGCGATACCATCGGCCGCCCGGCCACGGCTCGATCTTCATCGGCATCGGCCGGTCCTCGGCGCCGCCCATCAGCGAGCCAAGCTGCTCCAGCAATGTGTCAAACGTCACATCCATCGGCGCCTTCACGTGAATTTCTTCGTTGATGCTCAGCGTCAAATCTTCGACTCTTGCTGCCATTGCCATTGCGCTCATCTTTCCTCCTCTTTTTCAGTTTGTTGGTTAGAAACGCAGTCGATCGCTTGAAATTAGTTTCGTGTGCGGCTCGCTCAGTGCGCCGCCGTGCGTCCGGTGCGCAGCGCCTCCGCCCGTTCCTTCAGCCGCGCGTGCGTATACCTCCACCCGTTTGGAATGCCCTGCCGGTGCTCGTCGAGAATCAGTCCCAGCGCCAGATGCTGGAATTTGATCAGCGTCCCGCCTGCCTCTTCGCTCAGCCGGTATTGCAGGTTCGACATGCAGGGATATGACATGATGAGCGGCCCGTAAATCTCGAGCAGCGTCGGCCGCTTGATCGCCTGAACGTGTCCCCAGAGGTGTCCGTTGCCGTCGCCGAGGTCGCGATACCATCGTCCGCCGGGCCATGGCTCGATCTTCATCGGCAGGGGACGGTCTGCGGCCACTTCATTCAACGCCCCGATCTGTTCGAGCAGCGTGGCGAACGTCAAGCTCCAGCGGCGCCTTCACGTGAATTTCTTCATTGATGCTCAGCGTCAAATCTTCAACTCTTGTTGCCATTGCGATCATGATTCCCTCCTTCTTTGTGCTTGGATTCGCCTTCCTTCACCTTGGCCTCCGCCCGTTCCTTGATCCGGGTCAGTTGATGCCGCCACAATTGCTCGAACGTTCCCGCCCACTCGTGCAGCGGCCGGATTCCGTCAGCGTTCGTCCGGTACAGCATCCGCCGCCCGTCGCGCCGCACCCGCACCAACCCCACATCCTTCAGCACCCGCAGGTGCTTCGACACCGACGGCTGCTCCAGCTGCAGCCTCGCCACGATGTCGCCGACCGGCCGCTCTTCGAGCGCCAGGTAGTTGAGAATCTCCCGCCGCCGCGGTTCGGCCACCGCATTGAACGCATCCGAGGTTGTCGCTGCCCTTGCCATGCCCCGACATTACATTCCCATATGGGAATATGTCAAGCACAATTTTTGGCCTGCGGAAGTGGTCTCTTTTCTTTGAAAAACGCGAGACAATGCTTGTCATGCCCAGCCCGCAAATCGAAAACGTCTCCGACACCGCATTCGCCGTAGCGAATTTCCGCGCCGCAGAAACGGCGCGCGCCGACGCGCTCTTCCGCGATCCGCTGGCCGGCGTCCTCGCAGGCGATCACGGCAAGAAGATGGCGGCGGCGATGCCCATGCCGTACATGGTCAGCCAGATCGTCGTAATCCGCACCTGCGTGATCGACGATTTCATCCGGCAAGCCATCTCGCAGGGCGTCGATGTGGTGATGAATCTCGGCGCGGGCCTCGACACGCGCCCCTATCGCATGGACCTGCCCGAGTCTCTGCTGTGGATCGAGGTCGATTATCCGCGCGTGATTGAATTCAAGGACGAGCGCCTCGCGGGCCAGCAGCCGCGATGCAAGCTGGAACGCGTGCCGCTCGATCTCGCGAACGTCGCCGAGCGCCGCAAGCTTCTCGCCGCCACCAACGCGCGCGCGAAAAAGCTGCTGATCCTCACCGAGGGCGTGGTTTCGTATCTAAGCGTCGAAGATGTCGCGTCGCTCGCCGATGATCTGCGCGCGCTCGACCGCATCGAGGGATGGATCGTCGAATATTTTTCTTCCGAGCTGATGAATTATCGGGGCAGGCGTCGCGTCCGCTGGAACATGCAAAACGCTCCATTCAAATTCACGCCGCCAGACTGGTTCGCATTTTTCGCGAGCCACGGCTGGCAGTCCAAGCGCATCGGCTACCTGGTGGAAGAAGCCGAGCGCCTCGGCCGCCCGATCCGGCTGCCCGGCATCCTCGGCGCGATAATGACGGTCCGCAGCCTCTTCATCTCCAAAGAGCGCCGCGAATCTTTCCGCAAATTCCAAGCCTACGTCCTCCTCGGCCCCAGCTAGCGTCGCACCGCAGAGAAGAAACATAAAGCAAAGAGCAGATCCCTCTCTGCGTCCCGCGCCCGCTGGGAAACGCGGGGAAAGGCAAGAGCGCGGGACTCCGCTCCCTTCGCAAATGCGCTCAGGGCAGGCGGGATGACAGCGGCGGCCGGGGTTTCAGGTTTAAACGTAGCGCCGGGTGCTTTAGCCCGGCAGCACTTGCCTTTTGTTATCGTTGAATGCAATCTGGCGGTGGAATATAGGCAGAAAGTGAGGCTAACGTGAGCGCTCTCGAGGGCTTTCCCCGCATCACGCCGTTTCTGTGGTTTGACTCCAACGCCGAAGAGGCTGTCGACTTCTACATCAGCGTCTTCAAGAATTCGCGCCGCCTCGACGAACTGCGCAACACCGGCGACGCCCCCGGGCCGAAAGGCGGCGTCCTCACGATCGCCTTCGAGCTCGACGGCCAGAAGTTCACCGCGCTGAATGGCGGCCCTGCCTTCAAATTCACGGAAGCCGTTTCGTTCGTCGTGCGCTGCGATTCGCAGCAGGAAATCGATTACTATTGGGCGAAGCTGACGGCCGGCGGCAGCGAGGTTCAATGCGGCTGGCTCAAGGATAAGTTCGGCCTCGCCTGGCAGATCGTTCCCGCGCGCATGTCCGACTACCTGAAACACTCGAAGGCCATGCAGGCCATGATGAAAATGAAAAAGCTCGACATCGCCGAACTCGAACGCGCCGCCCAATCGTAATTCGGCCTCGCAATCACGACACTCGCCCGCCCCGCGTCGGCCGGCGAAGATTTAAACGTAGCGGCGGGTGCTCTGCCGCAGCCCGGAAGTGTTGGCCTTTGTTTTTTCCGCCTCAAAGACCCTTGCAATTCTGCTCCGGTGGGAGCATGAATCATGCTCTCGTCGGAGGCTTACAGCTGGCTTAAAAAGCCAATTTTGGAGGTTTTTGCCACCATGAAGGACTATCCGACCCCCAGGGAGAAGAGGCAGCGCGCTTTTCGGACCTACACGGACCTGCTGGACACGGCGGAGTGGATGAGGGCGGAGATGCACGGGCCGCTTGAGTTGTTTGACCTGACGATGTCGGAGTTTCGGCTGCTGGAGCTGCTCTATCGCGAGGGGGCGCTGCCGGTGGCGGACGTCGGCAGGCGGCGAAGGATGAAGCCGCAGAATACGCACGCGCTGATCGGGCGGTTGGGTAAACGCGGGTGGGTGCGCCGCGTGATTGTGGCGCTGCCGCCGGTGGAATTCGACCGAGCGCATCTGCCAAATTCCAAAGAGGGCGAGCAGCGGGAGGGACGGCGCATCAGCGTGGTGGGCCTGACGAAGCCGGGAAAGAAATTCATGGGAGATGTCCTGCCGAGGCATTCGAAGGTGGTGAGGGCGTTCATGCGCGCGCTCACTTCGCGAGAGCAGGATTCGTTGAGCCGGCTTTGCCGGAAGCTGCGCGAGGGCGACATCATGAAATTTGTTTCGGAAATCACGCACGAGGATGTGGAGGATTGAGAAGTCGAGAGTTTAGAGTCCAAAGTTAGCTGGGGGTTGCTTGGCCAGGCGCGGCAGCGGTTCTCTTGACATTTGCGGGGCTGCGACTAGGATGAAAAATAGAAATGCACCCCGTCCCCGAGGATTGAGCCGTGAAAATCGAAATTCGCGATGCAGCGCTTGAAGCCAGAATCCAGAAGCAGCTTCAGGCGGTAGCGCCGGGTGCTTTTTACCCTGACAGCGGAAGGGCAGCCCGGAAGTGTTGGCCTTTGTTTTTTTCGCCTCAAACACCCTTGCAATTCTGCTCCGGTGGGAGCATGAATCATGCTCTCGTCGGAAGCTTAAACGGGCTTAAAAAAAGCCAATTTTGGAGGTTTCTGCCACTATGAAGGACTATCCGACTCCCAGGGAGAAGAGGCAGCGCGCTTTTCAGACCTACACGGACTTGCTGGACACGGCGGAGTGGATGAGGGCCGAGATGCACGGGCCGCTCGAGCTATTTGACCTGACGATGTCGGAGTTTCGCCTGCTGGAATTGCTCTATCGCGAGGGGGCGCTGCCGGTGGCGGACGTCGGCAGGCGGCGAAGGATGAAGCCGCAGAATACGCACGCGCTGATCGCGCGGCTGGGAAAACGCGGGTGGGTGCGCCGGGTGATTGTGGCGCTGCCGCCGGTGGAGTTCGACCGAGCGCATCTGCCAAATTCCAAAGAGGGCGAGCGGCGGGAGGGACGGCGCATCAGCGTGGTGGGCCTGACGAAGCCGGGAAAGAAGCTTATGGAAGATGTGCTGCCGCGCCATTCGAAGGTGGTGAGAGCGTTCATGCGCGCGCTCACTCTGCGAGAGCAGAATACGTTGAGCCGGCTTTGCCGGAAACTGCGCGAGGGCGACATAGTAAAATTTATTTCCGAGATCACGCACGAGGATGTTGAGGATTGAGGTTTAAATGTAGCGCCGCGGACTTCAGCGCGGCAGCCTTTGACGTTGGTTGTTGCATTTGTAGCGGCCGCCTCGCTTTTAGGCGGGCGTCCTGAGGACCATGGCGGTTCTCTTGACATTTGCGCGCCTGCGACTAGGATGAAAATAGAGATGAGCCTGTTCCCGAGGATTGAGCCGTGAAAATCGAAATCCGCGATGCGGCGCTTGAAGCCAGAATCCAAAAACAGCTTCAGGCGACGGGTTCGGGCAGCGTCGAGGAAGTCCTGATCCGCCTGCTCGAAACGCAAGAGGAACAGGACCGCTGGCTTTTGGAAAATCGCGATGCGATCGACGCGAAGATCCGGCGCGGCCTCGATCAGCTCAATCGCGAAGAAGGAATCCCCGAAGACCAGTTGGACGCGTATCTAGCGAAGCTGAAAAACAAGCCTGAATGGGTTGCGGGTTCAAAGGTGTGAACGTAGCGCCGGGTTCTTCAGCCCGGCAGTGGTTTCCCTTTTTAGCGCCGTGAATGCTCTTACTCCCGCCAGGAAAATCACAACCTGTCATTCCGAGGGCGGGGTGTGCCCGAGGAATCTGCTCTTTCTCTCCGGCTGCAGAAAGCAGATCCCTCGCTTCGCTCGGGATGAGAGCTCGCGGGTTTTTGCAGCACGCTGAATGGCGTCAAGCTACCTCGCGCACCCTTCGCGAAAAGCGTGAAGATGCGGCACCCCTAATTTTCGTCGAGGCTTGAACTGACTCGGGTGTGAATCGGTCGCGATTCTTCGAAGGATGCGCCACCCGCCTCTCTGAATGTTCGATCATTTGTTCCTGGTGTTGCATCTTTCGCGGCTCACAACTGTGATTTTCGGCTGAGGTCCGAGATCGAAAAATCTCCATATTTCGACACGGATATTCGGCCCAACGGTTCGGGCCAGCCAGGACAATCTGTCCTTCTGACGCGCCGCCACCGACCGCCCCGCCTTGACTTGGATCAATCGAACCGACGGCGCATCAGGATCGGAATTCGTGGCAAAAGCAACCAAATCAACGACCGGTTGAACCGGAGAGCAGCGCGCAACGAAGTAACCGTCCGATTCAAGTAATGATGCAGCCCGTCGCTCCAAGACCACGCCGTCATGCAGGGAACTCTGTCTGCGGACCTCGAGGAGCTCGGCGTAATATTTCGGCACCCCGGTCAGATCAGGATGCCTTAGGATTAGGTATTCTTCGAGAGCTTGCTTCCCCGCCCCGTTCATCATCTCCCATGCTTTACGAACGAACTGCCTCGGGATACCCGGCCGGAAAAAACCGCTGGGCGGATACGTGTTTCGTGACCCGGCTGAAGTGTCGAAATACTTGCCCATGGTTCCCCCCGGCTGCCTGGTTCCCGTCATAAGACGGTTCAGATGCGCGTGCCGCGACATGATACCACCGCGGGACGGCCCGGAAAGAAAACCATCTAAGCGCGGTGAACCATCGCTCGGCTTATGGCTTGGGCTACGCCTGAGATATATTGCTGATCTCCTTGGAGCGGTGAAGTCTCGCCCGATGCACTGGCTATGCGAAGATGCCAAATCGGTTTCAGGCCGCGCCACCAGAAAAAGCCCATGATCAGCAGGGCGATTCCGAGAATGATGCCGAAGGGTGTTCGGGTAGCCAGTGCCACCAGCCCGACAAGGAGCAGAAGGACCGGCCCGGTACGACTGGGTTCCTCGATGCGGGTAGACACCGACGTGATGTTGGCAACTGCGTAGGTGAGACTCCCGTTGCGCAAAACCACACGTCGGTCTGTTACCTCGACCCCGGTGTTGTCTTTGTAAAACATGACTTCCTCGGCCATGTGCGGGGCTTATACGCTGCTCTGAGTCGGACTGTCAAGCTCGCTTCTGCCAGCACCCTCGCGGGACTGAAGCCTCAGATTCAGCCACGAATCAGGGGAAAAGGCCGCGGACTAGCGTCGCGTCGGCGACGCGGCCGACCGCGAGCACGTAGGCGCCGGTGCGCATGTGCGTCCTGTGCTTGCGCATGGATTCGTAGACTTCGAGGAAGGCGCGGCGCATCAGCGACTCGAGCTTCAGGTTCACCTCGGAGGCGGGCCAGAAGAAGCTCTGCAAATCCTGCACCCATTCGAAATAGCTGGCGGTGACGCCGCCGGCATTCGCGAGGATATCGGGCAGCAGCATGATGCCCTTGCGCGCGAGCGCTTCATCCGCGTGCGGAGTGGTGGGGCCGTTGGCGGCTTCGGCGACGATCTTCGCCTTGATCTGATCGACGTTATTCAGCGTGATCACGTTTTCGAGCGCCGCGGGAATCAGGATGTCGCATTTCATCGTGAGCAAATCGTCGTTGGAGATGCGCGACGTGCCCGGCATGCCGACCACGGTGCCGGAGCGTTCCTTGTAGCGCATCGCTTTCAGCGGATCGATGCCGCGCGAATTGAAGACGCCGCCGCGCGAATCGCTGATCGCGACGATGCGCGCCTTTTTCTCGGCGAAAAGCTTCGCCACCATCGAACCCGCGTTGCCGAATCCCTGAATCGCCACGGCCGCGCCGCGCAGCGACATCTTCTTCACCTTGCACGCTTCTTCGACAGACACGAGCACGCCGCGCGCGGTCGCTTCCTTGCGTCCCTCGGAGCCGCCGATCGAAACCGGCTTGCCCGTCACGACGCCGAGCGTGGAATATCCCTTGGTCATGGAATACGTGTCCATGATCCACGCCATGGTCTGCGCGTCCGTGTAGACGTCGGGCGCGGGAATATCCTGCTCCGGGCCGATCACCGGCAGAATTTCGGAGGTGTAGCGCCGCGTCATGCGTTCGAGCTCGGCCTTGCTCATGCGCTTGGGATCGCAGATCACGCCGCCCTTGCCGCCGCCAAACGGAATGTTCACCGTGGCGCACTTCCACGTCATCCAGGTGGCGAGCGCTTTCACTTCGTCGACCGTGACGTTGGGGTGATACCGGATGCCGCCCTTGGCCGGGCCGCGCGCCACATTGTGCTGCACGCGATAGCCGGTGAAAACCTTCACCTGGCCGTTGTCCATCTTGGTGGGGATCGACACTTCGAGCACGCGCTTGGGCGTGCGGAGGATTTGGCGAAGGCCCGCGTCGAGCTTCAAGTATTCGGCGGCAATGTCGAACTGGATTTGCGCGATCTTGTGGGGATTCAGGTCCTCGCGCGGAGCGATCCGCGGGATGGGCTGGGGAGCCGCTTTGGCAACGGTGGCCATCTTGCCTTCCTCCTGGAGGGTGGGGAGCTTGCGCTATCCTACCGCTTCGTCACTTCTATAAATGGCCTAGTTTTTCGATACGGGCGCTTGTAAGTCTATCGAGACTCGAAGTTTAGCCAAGCGCCAAAAGATGTCAACGGAAACGATGCTTCAGGGCACTTATTGGGTAATGTGAGAAACGGCGTTTGGCAGCGCGGAGGCCATCCTAAGCTACTGACAATGGGCATGTTACGAGCGTACAGCGCTCATTGCACGACGCGCACATCATTGATGGAAACAAGCAAGTTGACCGCGCGCTGAACCCCAATGTAGGCTCGCAATTCGCTGCAGCATCGGCCAAACGCCGCGCTCGCCGGGCAATCCGCAGAGGACGCCCGCCGCGTACCTTCGAGAAGGGAGCTTCCAACCTGGTGAGTTCGCAGATGGGAGCAGATCCGCCGTCGCCAAAATCTGGCTATGGCGCGACAGGGGCGGAGGAGCGGGCCTCGGATGCGGCGCTCATCGAGCGAATCACGCAGCGGGACGAAGCGGCGCTCGCCGCGCTCTACGACCGCTATGCCGCCATGCTCTCGTCCGTCCTCAATCGAATTCTGCGCGACACCCAGGCCGCCGAGGAAATCTTGCAGGATATTTTCTTCCAGCTCTGGCGCATGCCCTCGCGATTCGACGCGTCGCGCGGCTCGCTCCCCGGCTGGCTGCTGGTGATCGCCCGCAACCGCGCGATTTCGCGGCTGCGGCGGCACAATCCGGCGGCTGCGGGCGACGACGAACTCGGCGAAAATTCCGTCGTGCTGTCCGTGAATTTCGAAAGCGCGGTCGCGCAGAAACAATTGCTCGAACGCGTGAAACACACGATCGAGAATCTGCCGGCGGAGCAGCGCGCCTGCGTCGAGCTGGCGTATTTCGAGGGGCTCACGCATAGCGAGATCGCCGCGCGCACCGGCGACCCGCTCGGCACCGTCAAGACGCGGCTGCGGTCGGCGGTCGAAACGCTGAAACGCACGCTGCGTGCGGCGGCTTTATGAAATTGGAAATGCTAGCGATATGACAAACGGCCACCCAACTCGCGACGAAGATTTCGATCTGCTCGCTCTCGGCGCGCTCGAAGGCGAAGAGAAGCAGGCGCTCGAAGCGCACCTGGCCTCGTGCGCCGATTGCGCGCGCAAGCTCGCCGAGGCGCGCGGGCGCGTGGCCATGCTGGCGCTCGCCGCGCCGCCGGTGGCGCCGTCCGCCGCCGTGAAGCAGCGCCTGATGGCGCAGATTCGCGGCGAGGCCGCAGCTGCGCCCGCATCCGCGACGGCCGTCTTCGGCCGCTGGTGGAACGCGATCCTCGTTCCCGCGGCGGTCGCGCTCGCGGCGCTGACGATTTTCCTCTGGCACGAAAATCGCGCGCTCGATCGCCGCCTCGCCGCGCTGCATGCCTCGATGGACCAGCAACAGCAGCAGCTCGACGAAGCGCGCGAGGTCGCCGAGTTGATGACATCGCGGAACACGATCACCGTCCCGCTCGCGCAAGAGGCTGGCATGCCAAAAGGCTCCGCGCACGTGATGTACAACGCGAAAATGGGCATGGTGATGTACGACGGCGAAATCGTCCCCGCGCCCGCCGCGAAAACCTATCAGCTCTGGCTCGTTCCGGTGAAGGGCGATCCAATCAGCTTGGGCGTCTTCGGCGGGCAGCCGGATCACTGGATGATGAAGGTCCCCGAGGGAATGCCGCCGAAATGGTTTCAGGTGACGCTCGAGCCCGCCGGCGGCATGCCGCACCCCACCGGCCCCATGGTCCTAATGGGCATGGTCTCCTGATCCCGCGCTCAGGCTCCCGCCACGCCACCTGCCGAAAATGTTTGTTGTAGCCTCCAGCCCGTGCCTGCGGTATAACGATGGGTGCCCGACCTGGGGGGAGCCCGGTGGCTCTTCCGCGACCGATCACCCATCTCCACAATAACAACCACCATGCAGCACGAATCGAAAGCGGTTCGCGGGGAAAGCTAGCTGGACGAGTCAGGAAAATTCTGAGGAGGAAATCATGAGGAAGGCCATCAGCATGTTCGGTCTGCTCGCGCTGTTGGGCGCGGCGATCAGCGTAGCCGGCGTCACCACACGCGCCAGCGACAAGGCAATGACGTGGACCGGTTGGATCAGCGACAGCCATTGCGGCGCAAAAGGCATGAGCGCGGACCACAAAGCCTGCGCCGAAACCTGCGTCAAGACCAAGAACGCCAAGTGGGTCTTCGTGAACGAGAAGACCAAGCACGTCATCCCCATCGCCAATCAGGATTCGATCGTCCCCGACGATGCGCTCGGCCACCCCGTGAAGGTCACCGGCCACATCGCGAAGGGCGTCCTCACCATCGATAAACTCGAAGCTGCCAGCTAACTCGCGCCACTTTGCCTTTGACGTTTCGGGTGCCCCATCCTCGTTTTATGAGGGTGGGGCCCTTTCTTTTCTTCGCCCCGCCGCCCGCGCCCCCATTCACACGCCGCTGTCATTCCGAGCGGAGCGAGGAATCTGCTGTTCGATTTTCCAGTTTCGAATTTCGCGTTTCGTGCCGTTCGCTATTTCGCGGGAATCTTCTCCACGCCCATATACGCCCTTAGCGCCTCGGGAATCAGAATGGATCCATCGGCCTGCTGGTAATTCTCGACAATCGCGATCCACGTCCGCCCGACCGCCAGCCCCGACCCATTCAGCGTGTGCACGAACTCCGATTTCCCGCCGCCGCCCTTCGCCTTGAATCGAATTCCCGACCGCCGCGCCTGAAACGCCTCCGTATTCGAGCACGAGGAAATTTCCATGAATTCGCCCGACGACGGCAGCCACACCTCGATGTCGTACGTTTTCGACGACGCGAATCCCATGTCGCCCGTGCACAGCAGCACGACGCGGTAGTGCAGCCCCAGCTTCTGCAGCACCAGCTCGGCGCTGCGCACCAGCGACTCCAGCTCGTCGTAGCTCTGCTCCGGCCGCGTGAATTTGAAAAGCTCCACCTTTTGGAATTGATGCTGCCGCTTGATCCCGCGCGTGTCTTTCCCCGCCGCGCCCGCCTCGCTGCGGAAGCACGCCGTCCACGCGCACATTTTCACGGGCAGCGTGTCCGCGTCGAGCGTTTCCTCGCGATGATAGCTCGTCAATTCCACTTCCGAGGTCGGCGTCAGCCACAGGTCCGTGCCTTCCAGGTGAAACATGTCCGCCGCGAATTTCGGCAGCTGCCCCACGCCCGTCAGCGATTGCGTATTCACCAGGAACGGCGGCAGAATTTCCGTAAATCCGCTTTCGCGCGTATGTACATCCAAAAAGAAATTCGCGATCGCGCGCTCCAGCCGCGCTCCCAGCGCCTTATACACGACGAACCGCGACCCCGCGATCTTGATCGCCGCCTCGAAATCGAGAATTCCCGCGCCCTCGCCCACCTCCCAGTGCGGCCGCGGCGTGAAATCGAATTTGGGCGGCGCGCCCCACCGCCGCACCTCGACGTTCTCCGCCGCCCCATGCCCCACCGGCACGCTCGCATGCGGAATGTTCGGCACCGTCAGCATGAATTGCCGCAGCTGCTCGTCCAGCTCCGCAATCCGCTCGTCGTTGCGCTTCAATTCCTCCGCGAGCGCCTTCATCTGCGCAAGGAGCTGATCCAGCCGAGCCTGCTCGCCGGCCTTCTTGAGGCGAGCAATCTCTTCGCTGGCCTTGTTGCGCTCCGCCTTCTTCGTCTCGGTCGCGTGAATGATTTTCCGCCGCTCGCCGTCGATCGCGCGAAACGCCTCCAGATCGACCGCCACGCCGCGGTCCCGCGCCATCTTCTCAATCACATCCAGGTGTTCCCGCACATATCCAAGATCAAGCATAGGGACACAAGAATAGCGGAAACCTGTGATTCGTGAATAGTGACTTGTGATTCGTGCAGCGCGAATCGCAACTCAGGTTCAAATGTAGCGCCGCGGCCTCAAAAGCGGCATTTGTCGTTTCGCCGTAGCGTTACGCTGTCATCCCGAACCCGCTGCATTCTGGCGGGTGAGGGATCTGCTCTTGCCGTTGTGTTTGCCGATGTCGTGTGTCCGTAACACCGCCGGGCTGAAGGACCCGGCTCTACGTTTACACCTTGACTGCATTGCGGGGGAACCTTGACAACATACTCGGAGTCTGATATATCGGACTTCGAGTATGGCAATGGCACCGAAAGACGAACTGAAATCGCTGCTGCCGCTTTCGCCGGCGACGCTGCACATCCTGCTGGCGCTCGCGGCCGAAGACCGCCACGGCTACGGGATCATGCTGGAGGTGGCGCGGCAATCGCAGGGGCAGTACGAGCTGGGTCCCGGCACGCTCTACGACAATCTCGAGAAACTGATGCGGCGCGGGCTGGTGAACGAAGCGCCGCGGCGATCCACGAACGAAGACCCGCGGCGGCGCTACTACCGGCTGAGCGTGTTTGGACGGCGCGTGCTCTCGGCCGATTTGGTGCGGCTTCGAGGCGTGTTGAAGGAAGCGAAGGCGGCGTTGCCCGAAATGAAATCGAGCGAATCCACATGAGACGATTTCTCTATCGCGCGCTGATCGCGCTGCATCCGCCGCGCTTCCGGGAACGCTTTGGCGACGAGATGATGTGCGTCTTCGACGAAGCCGGGCCGGACGGCACGGTGCGGCTCTTCGCCGATGGCGCGCTTTCGCTGCTGCGCCAATGGGTGCTGCGTTCGAACCTCTGGAAAATGGCGGCCGGTGCCGTGATCAGCAGTTCGTTGCTCCTCCTGTGCGGATACTCGGTGGCGAGCGCCGTGGACAGGTGGTTGGTCCGGGGACGCGACTGGAACGATCGGCTGATGATGAGCCCGTGGCTCGGCGAACCCGCGAATCCATTCGACGAGGCCGAATTCTCGCGCGAGGCCGCGCAGGCCGTCACCATTCTCGGCGAAATCCGCAAGATGGACGCGCAAAAGCAGCGCTCGCAGCGGCGGGGCGCTCCGAATGTCGAACCCATTCCCTCCGGCAATGCTCTCCCAAACAAAGGCTTGTAATGGAGGCCGCGCTCGAGGCGAGAGGCCTCAGGAAATGTTACACGGCGGTGCCCGCCGTGAGCGATGTGACGTTCTGCTTGCACTCGGGAGAAGTGCTCGGCTGCCTCGGCACGAATGGCGCAGGAAAAAGCACGATCGTGAAAATGCTCACGGGATTGTCTGAGCCGACGCGCGGGCAGGTGCTGTCGTTTGGCGCGAGCATTCACAAGGATCTCGTTGGGTACAGGCGGCGGCTCGGATACGTGCCCGAGGAGCCGGAACTCTACTCGTATCTTTCGGGCTGGGAATACCTGGAAATGGTGGGCACGCTGCGCGGGATGGAACGCGCGCGGATGACGAAGAAAATCGACGCGCTGCTGGCACTTTTCTCGCTCGCGCCGCATAGGCATTCGTCGATCGGATCGTATTCGAAAGGGATGCGGCAGCGCATTCTGCTGATCGCCGCGCTGCTCCACGATCCGGACATTCTGATTCTCGATGAGCCGCTCTCGGGGCTCGACGTGGTGTCCGCGATGATCGTGAAAAGTTTGATCAAGACGCTCGGCGAGCGCGGCAAGGCGATCTTTTATTGCTCGCATGTACTCGAGGTGGTGGAGAAGGTGTGCTCGCACGTGATGATTCTGAGCAAGGGCAGGGTAATCGCGCACGCCGCAACGGCCGACCTGCACCGAATGGTGGGGAAGGATTCGTTCGAGCAGGCGTTCGTCCACCTTGTGGCGGATCGGGACGCCGAGCAGACCGCGAGCGAGATTGTGGAAGTGATGGCGGCGGGCGCCGCATAGGCGCGCCTTCCTCGGCTTTTCGATCGCGATGGAATCGGTGAAGCAGCGTTGGGAGAGGTTCTCGCACGGGCCGTTTGTGCGGCTCGTGCGCCACTGCGTGGACCGTATTTTTTCCGGAAGCGAAGGGATAGAACCGGGCGAACTGGATCTCAGTATTGCGACGATTTTGGGGCTGCTCGCGACGCCGGGCGCTTTCGTCGCGCTTTTCTGCATGGACCACTACGGGTCGCTGCTGCTGTTCCTGCGAGGCCAGCAGATCCGATTCGATCCGTACACGGAGTCTGCATCGGATGAGTACTTTTTCATTGTGCTCGCGATCGTGGTGGCTGGGGCGGTGGCGGTTTGGAAATGGGACCGACTGGTGCCCGACCGCCGCGACCACGCAAACTTAGCGCCGCTGCCCATTTCGACCAGCCGCATTTTTCTGGCGAATTTGGCCGCGCTTTCGATCCTAGCCGTGGTTCTTTCGCTCGACGTAAACGCAGTTTCGTCGTTCCTATTTCCACTGGTTGTTTGCGCGCAGCAGACGTCTCACGTGTTTGGGGTGTTCCTCGTCACTCACACGGTGACTATCATCGCGGCGAGCGTGTTCGGATTTCTGGCGGTTTTTGCGCTGCTCGGCATTCTCATGGCGCTGCTGCCCTACCGCGCTTTTCGCAAGGCGTCGATTTATGCGCGGTGCGCGATCGTCTTCATGCTGATGGCGCTCTTTACGACGAGCTTTTCCGTCCCGCGCAAGATGCAGCACCTTCGAAATGTTTCGCATGCGTGGGCGCGGTTGCCGCCGCCAGCGTGGTTTCTCGGAATGTGCCAGATTTTGCGCGGGCAGAGAAGTCTGGTGATGACGTCGCTGAGCCGTGCGGCGATTGTGGGGATGCTCTGCACGCTACTGTTGTCCCTAGCCGCTTATTCGTTGTGCTACGCGCGATGTTTCGCGCAGAGCGCGGAAACGATGACGAATTTGCCGGCCGGGCGCACGACGCCGGCGTCCGCAGCTTTTCGTGTGCTCGATGCACTCTTTTTGCGGAGCCCCTTCCAGCGCGCCGGCTATCGGTTCGCTCTCCGGACGATCTTTCGCAGCGAGGAGCAGGCGTTTGTGCTTGGGGGTTTCCTGAGCCTCGGGGTTGTAATCGCCTCGCAAACCATATTGCCGGCCATGAGCAAGAAACTGTTGCCCACTATGAGCGGCGCAGTCCCCTCGGCGGAAGTTCTGAGCGTTCCTCTGATAGTGGGTTTTTTCTTGATACTCGGCTTGTGGTTGGTCTGCGCGATCCCGGCGCCGTTGCGTGCGAACTGGGTGTTCAGATTCCACATCGATTCTCAATCGCACGAGTGCAGGCCACTGGCGAGAAAAATCGTTCTTACGTTTGTCGCGCCGGCTTTAGTGGCCGTTTGTCTGCCGGTGTATTCGCATTTCTGGGGGTGGCGCGTTGCCATGATTCACACGGTGCTGGTCGCGGTCTGGTGCGTCTTGCTGCTGGAGGGATTGCTTGTCGGATTCCGGAAAATTCCGTTTACCTGCTCGCTTCCGAAATTCAAGAGCCATGCGATTGTCAGCATACTGCTGCTGGCGCTCGGCTATTTCGCTTTTACCTCGGCGACGGCGACCCTGGAGAGTTGGGCGCTTCTCGATCCGCTTTGGTTTATCCTGTTCGTTCCTGTGGTGCTGGGCGTTTCCGTTGCCCTCTACCGTCGGCGAAAAACGATGATTGAGAGCGATCGCCGGATCATATTCGAGGAGCAACCGGTGACGGTCGTTGAGGTGCTGAATCTCGGCGGGTAGGCGTTTTGTGGCGGGCGACGGCTGCGACGGCCTCTCAGCTCTCGACTCTCAACTCTCAACTCCGCCCTCTCAACTTAGTCATTATCCTCGTGCATGATCTCCGCGAAGAACCTCACCGGATTTCCGGTGCGCAGCTTCCGGCAAATCCGAAAGAGCGAATCCTGTTCCCGCGCATCGAGCGCCCGCATCAGCGCGTGGACGTACTTCGAGTGCCGGGGCAGCATGCGCCGCATGAGCCGCTTTCCTTCCGCCGACATTCCCACCACGGTCATTCGCCGCCCGCGGCGTTCTTCGCTGCGCCTCGATTTCGCCAGGTGCGCT
Organism: uncultured Acidobacteriota bacterium; assembly: GCA_963814735.1. Lineage (GTDB taxonomy): Bacteria > Acidobacteriota > Terriglobia > Acidiferrales > UBA7541 > Palsa-295. Next base: position 88,031 of record CAWFEC010000007.1, read on the forward strand.
CGCTTCCATTCCACCGGAGGCAGCCTCACCACCGCGCGGCGCAACCATCCTCGCGCTTCGAGCCGCGCGATCAGGTGGACCATGTTGTGGTGCTCGCTCCTTTGCCGCCGGCCCACTTCCGCGACGGGCAGCGCTCCCTCCCGGTGCAGCAGGTACAGCAGCTGGAATTCCCTCATCGTCACCTCAAACGCCTCCAGCGGCAGCCGCAGTTCCGCCTTCAGCCAGTTGGCCGCCTCCAGCAGCTCCATATACCCGCGAAAGGCCCGATCGCTCCGCTCCTCCCGGGTTGGGAACCTCGCCATGATGCAAAATCCTGCCAAAATTGGCTTTTTCTGGCTTTTTAAGCCACTTTAACCGCCCGACGAATACACGCTTCAGATACTTGTCGGAGCCAGGATTCCATCCGTTGAAATACCTACGCAGGAAATTTCGGTAATCACCGACGGCGCGCTACAAAGCAAACCGAAGAATGCCGCGCGTGAAGCGCGGCGCTACATGAGGAAACGGCGGCGCTGGGGTGTTGATTTGCTCCTAATGTAGCGCCGGGCTTTGAGCCCGGCAGCCGTTGCCTTCATGCCGTGAGGTAGCGTCTCGAGATTTCGGCGATGTTGCGGGCGCCGGCGAGGCGCATGGTCATTTCGAGCTCGGCGTCGAGGTGCTGGAAGACGGCTTGCACGCCCATCCATCCGCCGAGCGCGAGCCCGTACAGCAGCGGGCGGCCGATGGCGACGGCATTCGCGCCGAGCGCGAGCGCCTTGAAGACGTCCTGACCGCGGCGCACGCCGCCATCGATGAGAATCACGCCGCGCCCGCGCACCGCTTCCACGATTCGCGGCAGCACGGTGATCGACGCGGAGACGTCGTCGAGCTGGCGGCCGCCGTGATTCGAAACTTGCACGCCCGCGCAGCCGTGGTCGATGGCCGCGGCGGCGAGCTCGGGCGTCAGCACGCCCTTCAGCAGCACGGGCAGGCCGGTCGTCTTCTGAATGAACTCGACATCGTCCCATCCGAGATCGCTCTTGAATCCCAGGCGGCCGTAGGCGGCGTTCTGAACGGCGAAATTTCCGGCGGGCAGCGGCGAACGGAAATGATTGCGGGTGTCGGTTTCGCGGTTGCTGGCGACGACGGTGTCGATGGTGAAGACGATCGCGCGGTAGCCTGCGGCCTTCGCGCGTTGCAGGAGTTCGGTCGCCGCGCCGCGATCGGACGGCATGTACAACTGAAACCATTTCGGGCCGGGCGAGGCTTGCGCGATTTGCTCGAGCGAGAGATTCGAGGGCGTGGCGGCGATGTAGAGCGTGCCGGCGGCGTCCGCGCCCTTCGCGGAGCCAGCCTCGGCGGTGGCGTGCGCCATGCCGTGCGCGGCCATCGGCGAAGGGACGATCGGCATCGAGAGTTTCGTCCCGAGCAGCGTGATGGAGCGGTCGGCGGCGGCGTAGCCCGAGAGGTAGTGCGGCGCGATGGTGAGGCGCTTGTAGGCGGCTTCGTTTTCGCGCTTCGTCCATTCATCGCCGGCGGCGCTCGAGATGTAGCCGAAGCCGCCCGGCGGAATCACTTTTTGCGCCGCGGCTTCGAGCTCGCGGAGATTGATGATCTCGATGGCTTTGATTTCCGTGGGCGCGGCGTAGCCCGGCACGGTCGAGGTTTGCGGCGCCGCGGGTCCGGCCGGCGCGGCCGGATGCGGGCGCGGCTCTTCGGCGGCGAGGGCCGCGGGCAGCGCGGTCGAGAAAGTGACTGCGGCAGCGGTAGCGGAAAGAAAATCGCGGCGATTGCGATTCATGGCGTGTCCTCCGGCAGATCGCGATTACAGACGCGATCGAATCGCGCGGATCATAGCACGGGAGCGAAGAGAGATTCTTCGGCCAAAAACGGGCCTCAGAATGACGATGCGATTTGACTTCAGACTCGGAGTGGCAGGGATTCGGTTTCGAGAGTAGCGAGATCCAGAATCTCGGAGGCGTGTTGAATGTCGATTCCGACGATCTGGCCCTTTTCATCGACATCAATGACCACTCCGTCCTGAACCTCGCGCGAGTCGACACTCGGGCGCGCGTTCAGGTCGATGTAGAGCGAGTCGGTCTCGCGATCATAGTGGAGCTTCATGGATGCCTCTCGATTATGGAGCCGGAACCTGAAAATTTCTATCGGGAAACGCATTGTGCACCGTTTCACCGTCCGCCAGCGTGACGACCCGTAAGGCGCGCCCGCCCAGTTCCGGGACAACGCCCCAGAACCGGATTCGCCCGTCGGCTTGGACCGCCTTCGCCAAAGGCTGGGCAAGTATCCTCTCGCACCACTCTACTTGAATGTAGGGGCGTTTGCGGAGCACTTGCTCGCGGAAGTAACGGGTCGTCTTCACGCCGCGCCCAATCTACCTCAATTCGGCCGCACAAGAACGAGAATGCTGACCAGGTCAGATGGCGATGGCGATTTTGCCGAAGAAATTGCCGGAGGCTTGGAGGCGGAAGGCGTCGAGGGCCTGGTCGAAGGGGAAAACTTTGTCGACGACGGGCTTGATGCGATTGATCTCGATGGCCCGGATCAGCTGATCGAGGGTGGCGCGCGTGCCTACGCCGATGCCGTGCAGGCTGCCGCGCTTGAACATGAGGTCGTGCGGGTCGGCGTGGCCCTCGTTGCCTGCGAGGACGCCGATCAGCGAGACTTTGCCTTCCCAGGCGAGGCACTGGAACGAGCGCTGCAGCGTATTCACGCCGCCATTTTCGATCACGCAATCGACGCCGCGTCCGCCCGTGAGCGCAAGGACTTCCTTTTCCCAATCGGGATGCGATTTGTAATTGACGCCCGCCGAGGCACCGAGACTTTTGGCGCGCTCGATTTTCGCGTCGCTCGAGGAGGTGACGATCACGCGCGCGCCCGCCGCATGCGCGAATTGCAGCGCGAACGTCGAGACGCCGCCCGTGCCGAGGCAGAGGACGGTGTCGCCCGGCTTGATGCGCTTGCCAGCGTTCATCAGCGCGTTCCACGCGGTGGGGCCGGCGCAAGGCAGCGTGGCGGCTTCTTCGAACGTGAGGCTGGGCGGCATCGGGACCAAGCCGTCTTCGTGGAGCACGATGAATTCGGCGAGAGTGCCGTCGAGCGGGGCGCCGAGCGCGCCGCGATTTTTCGGAGGCGCGCCGTCGATCCACACCTGGAAAAACGTGGGCACCACGCGGTCGCCCACCTTGAAACGCGTGACGCCGGGGCCGACGGCGACCACTTCGCCCGCGCCGTCCGAGCACGGAATCGTGGGGCGCGTGAGATTGGTGTGATACGCGCCCGTTACGATCGCGTGATCGCGGTAGTTCAATGCCGCGGCGCGCAGCCGGACGAGGACTTCGAGCGGGCCGGGCGCGGGATCGGGACGCTCGACGCGGCGCAGATCGTCAAGCGATTTCGGATTCGGCGGAATCTCGTAGGCCTTCATGCGCGCGCTCAGAAAAGCTGGATGTGGCCGATGATGATGACGAGCACGACCAGCACGATCACGAAAACGAACGATCCCACGATGGTGATCCCGGCGACCCACATGTCGTGCGCGGCCTTGCGCGCCGCTTCCGCTTCCCTTTTTTGGAATTCGGCGCGCGCCTCGACGCTCATCGAATTCGGGTTCATTCCCTGGCTTGAGCTCATCGCTGGTAGCTTACTTCGCCGAGCGCGGATGTCAATGGGGACATACATGCGAATCGCGGCGTGGAAATTCGCGGACGGCGCTCTCCGGCCCGGGGTGGGCGAGCCGGAGAGCGGTCAAACGCGCGCTAGAACGTGAGGTGCAGCGACATCTGAAGGAAACGGCTGCTGCCGATCGTGTTGGAGATGACGCCGTACCCCCTCGAAGACGAAGGAGTGGTCGTGTAGCACGGTTTGGGGTTGTAGCAAGGGTTCAGCGTGAAATCGGTGTTCGGCGCGTCGAGGCTCGGGTGATTGAAAACGTTGAATGCGTCGAATTCATACTTCAGTTTGAAGCGCTCGCTCAGATTGAAATTCTTGAAGACGGAGAAATCGAAACGCGTTTCGAACGGGGCCCGGAAGATGTTGCGGCCCGTCGTGCCGAAGCCGGTTTCGAAGTTGTCGCAAACCTGATAGCCGCTGATCGTCTGGCAGGGCGGCACGCCGTTCGAGCCGTCCGTCGGCAGAACATACGGAACCGAGAAGACGTTGGGATTTACGCCACCAGATGGCGTCTTGGCAGCGCCCGGTGTAACTCCAGGGGCCAAGGGAAGAAGCGGGTTGGTGACGAAATTGTCCGAGCTATAGAAAAATCCGCCGGCGGTTCCGGAGAAGTCGATGATGCTGAACGGTTCTCCGCTCTGCAACACCGTGACTCCGGTAATGCCCCAGCCATTCACGGCGGCGTCGAGGAGACCCGAGGCATGTTTCATGGTCGGAAGGTCGTAGAGATAGCTGACGGTGAACACGTGGGGACGGTCGAAATCGGACGAGGCGTAAGACGTGCGCGGATCCAACGGGTTGTTGCCGTTGAAGAAGAGACCCGCACCGAGTCCGCTTCCCTCGTCGAGAGTGTGGGAGTAGGTGTAGGAAGCGTTGACCTGCAAGCCGTGGCTCATTCTCTTCGTAGCGCTCAATTGCAGGGCGTTGTAGAAGGAAATTCCGTTCGCGGTCCACAAGTCGGCGTTCGGATTGATGCCGATGTAGGGCGTGCGGAGGTCGACATTGCCGTCCGAGAACGAGTAGTCGCCAACCCAAGTCTGGACTTCTTCGGCGGGAAGTTGGAAGCAGGTTGAGGATGCGTCATTGTATTTGTCGCATTTCGACCCGTTCGCGGCCAGGTAACCGTAGGAATAGATCTGATTGTTGATCGGATTCGACGGAGTGGCGATTCCGGGCTGGTTGAAGGGAATGGGCAAGAGTTCGTGCACTCCGCGATTTCCCAGATAACCGAGAGTGAGGACGAGATCATTCTCGGGCTGCCACTGCAAATCCAGGCTCCAGTTTTCGGAATACGGCAGCTTGTTGGTGGGATTGTAGCCGCCAAAGAGGAAGGGGCGACTCTCTCCCGAGTTGACGTTGCAATAGGGCTGGTTGGGCTGCTGCAAGCCCGGCGCAGTCGCCTGGTTGCACGCAGCCATTTGCCGCATGTTCGGGACGAGAGCCGCGAGGCCGCTGAGCGAGTTTGGCACGGGCGGCAGCGTGGTCCCAAAAGGCGCGTTGGACAGGCAGTTCTGGCTGCTCTCACACGACGTGTTGAGCGGAATCGTGAAAGGCTGCTGGGTGGTAACGCTAAACGGTCCGCTGATGCCCAGCCCGGCGCTGGCGGAGAGCTCCGTGAAGTATTCGCCGCGATCGTAGAACATTCCGAAGCCGGCGCGGACGACGAAATTCTTGCGCGGGCTCCATGCGATTCCGATGCGCGGCGCGAAACCCCACTGGCGGCCCGTCAAGGTCGAAGGACCCACGCCTTTCGTGCCGAAGGTTTTGTTAATTGCCGGAACCACGATTCCGATGCCCGGAGTTCCATTCACCGGGTTGAAGGTATCGGATGCCAGGTTATATCCGTAATCTTGGGGATAGAAATTGGTCATTAAACCATTTTTCTCATAGAGAGGACCATCCCAATCCCACCGAACGCCGAGATTGACCGTGAGATTTGGCGTCAGTTTGAAATCATCCTGGGCATACAAGCCAACTTGTTTCGAGCGGAAATGGCGATTCGTTTCGCCATCCAGAAGCAACCCGCTGCTGCGATCCGAGCCGAGCGTGCCGGTGAGGAAATCCGCGATCGTATTGAAATTGAATATAGCGGCGTTGTTCTCACGATTTTCGACGTTGAGCTGGGTATAGTCGAAAGTTCCGCCGAAGGACAACGTGTGCCTTCCGAAAACCCATTCGTACTTGGACGATCCTTCGAATTGGTTCTGGAAGATCCCGGCGTTCGCGAAGTTGGTCGACGGACCGATCGCCATGGTGTTGCCGCCGTACGGATCCACGAGGGACCCGTCCGCGTTGACGGCTCCCGCGTCTGCGTTGTTGATGTTGATGCCGGGGAAGAGCTGGCCGCTGGGGAGAGTGATGCCGACGGAAGAGGGAGTAAACGGCTGAGCGGTGGTGGCGTTGGCGATTTCGCGAATAAACCCGAATCTCTGTTCCCAGGTGGTGTTGGGCGTGAGCACGGTGGTGTTGTCGAGCGAGAAAACCTGACTGCCGGCTTGAAGCGTTTCGGGAAAGCCTGCTACGGCGCTGACGGCGAAGGGGGCACCCGTCGGGTTCCGTTGAAAGTAATACTTCGCGGCAAGGCGGTCGCTGGAGCTGAAATTGTAATCGACATTGCCGTTTACTTGATTCGCCTTGAAGGTGCTGGCCGGCCCCCGAATTTCGGAGTTGAACAGCTGGCCCGTGGCTTCGGGATTCTGCGAAATACTCGATGCGAGGTTCTGCGAAGGAATGAGGTACTGTCCATCCGGGAGTTTCGCCTGGAAAAGTTTGAGGGCGGTAGGATCGACCTGCCCAACCGTGATGCAGTCGGGGTTGGGGTACCCGCACTGCTCGGCGGCATTCACCAGATTCACCAAGTCGGTCGCGTCACGATTTGAATCGGTGAGACCCTGAAGCGTGGGAACGCCGCTAAACGCTCCACTCAGAGCGTCGCTGACATTTTGGCGCTGGTAGGAAACAAAGAAGAACAGCTTGTCCTTCTTGATGGGTCCGCCGAACGTTCCGCCGAAAACGCTGCGGTGCAGCGGAGGAGCATTGCCGTTGTAGAATTCTTTGATCGCCGACTTCGCGAGAAACGTCGGCTTCGCATCGAGGGCGCTATTCTGCAGGTAGCCGTAGGCCTGCCCGTGGTAGGCGTTGGTTCCCGACATGGTGGTGAGCTCGACGTGAGCGCCGCTATTCTGTCCCATGGAAGCGTCGTACATTGAAGTGGTGACCTGAAGTTCCTGAATGGTTTCCGGCGGTGGCGTGGGCAAGCCTTCGCCGATCGCGTCGAATACCGAAGTATTGGTTTGCACTTGCCCGCCGGTGCCGAAGATTTCGCCCGTGTTCAGGGTGAACCGGCTGTCCGCGATATTGCTCGTGGAGTTTCCGTTGAAGAGGTTATTCGCGTTGACCGAATTGAACGTAAAACTGTTGCTGGTGTCGCGCTGGCCGTTGGCGACGATGCCCTGGTTGCCCAAGCCTTCATTGCTGCCCGAGCCGGAAAGGAAGTCTGCGCTGGTACCGGGCGCAAGAATAGCGAGCTGGGTGAAACTGCCCGTGCCGAGAGGAGTGGATTGAATGACGTCGGTTCCGAGCGTGTAGCCGTTGGACGTGTCGGTTTGATTGAGCAGCGGCGTCGCTTCCACGGTCACTGAGGTGGTGATTTCGCCGGGCTGAAGCGTTGCTTTGACGGTTGTCGTCAGATTGCCTTGGACGAGGATTTGCGGGTAGACCGCCTTCTCGAATCCCTGCTTGGTGATGGCGACCTCATAGGTGCCGATGGGCAGAGCGGCCACGCTGAATGAACCATCGCCCTTCGTTTGGGCCGTGACCGTCAGGTTTGTGCCAACATTGCGCACACTGATGCCTGCCTGCGGCACGACCGCGCCGCTGGAATCGGTGACAATGCCGTCGATGGAACCGAGAGTCTGCTGAGCGTACACGGCGGAAGGAACGAATGCATAGATTGCAAGAAGAAGAATCGCGGCACACCCAACGCACACCCGTAACGATCGCGTCATAGCACACCCCTCATGAATTATCTGCGGGCTGCCAACTGCGGCTGTCCCACACCCCACTACCCCGTGCGACAGGTGCTCTTCGGCCCAAACTCACCACAACTTATGTAGTGCGTCCATATTTCTCAGCGAAGAAAGGGAAATCAATAGACGGTGAATGAGCAGAAAACACGGTTTGCCTCGCAAGAAGGGCGCATTATCGTTTCGGGAATGGGGGCAGTCAAGTAGAAAAAATCTATCCAACGCTTGGTATTTTGCTGATGGGTCTCAGGCGAAAGGCAATGACGGAAGCGCTGTCGCCAGCTTATGATCGCTTTCATCGGGCATGCTCCCGAACAGCGAGGGACGGAGCGGAGTCGCATGGTGATGAAACTTTTGCGGAAAACAGTTTGGGCGGCGTGTATTTCGTGCGCCATCTTGATGGCGACGCACGCGCAAGCTCCGGCGCTTCCGGGCGCGATCACAGGCGATCATGACGCGAACGCGGCGGCGCAGCGTGCAAAGCACTATGTGGTTCTTGTTTCGCTCGACGGGTTTCGCTACGACTACGCGGCGAAATTCGGCGCGCCGAATCTGCAGCGGCTTGCGGCGGAAGGGGCGAGCGCGCCCGAAGGGATGATTCCTTCGTTTCCGTCGCTCACGTTTCCGAATCACTACGCGATTGTCACCGGACTGTATCCGGAGCACCACGGGATCGTCGAGAACAATTTCTACGATCCCGCGCGCATGAAGACATATGAATCGAGGAATGCGGATACGGTTCGCGATGGGAGCTGGTACGGCGGCGTGCCGCTCTGGTCGCTGGCGGAAAAACAGGGGATGCGCAGCGCCTGCTTCTTCTGGCCGGGCTCGGAGGCGGAAACCGACGGCGAGCGCCCATCCTATTATTTTCATTTCGACAACACATTTCCCGACGAACAGCGCATCGACCAGGTGATCGCGTGGCTGAAGCTGCCGGAGGCGCAGCGGCCGCACTTCATCACACTGTATTATTACGAGCCGGACCATACGGGACACGAGGCGGGGCCCGAAAACTCGCAAACGGGCGATGCGGTGCATCACGTGGACGCCTTGATGGGCACGCTGATGGCGGATTTGAAGGCGGTCCATCTGCCGGTCGATCTGATCGTGGTGTCGGATCACGGGATGGCGACGGTGCAGGGCGACTGGATCGATCTCGATCGCTACGCCGATCTCTCGAAATTCACGACGGTGGGCTCGCTGCTCTACGCGCCGGACGAACAGGCCGCCGAGCGCGCGTACCGGCAACTGCGCGGGGCGAGCGACAAGTTTGTCGTCTATCGGCGGCGCGATGTGCCGGCGTATTTGCATTTCAGCAGCAATGCGAGGATTGGCGATCCGGTGGTGATTCCCACGGGGCCGTTTCTGATTCGCGCGCATGCTCCCGAAAAGCCGGAGGCCGCGCCGAAGGGCGAGCATGGCTACGATCCCTCGAAGATGAAGTCGATGCGCGCGATTTTTTATGCGGCTGGACCGGATATTCGCGCGGGATACAAAGTGCCGGCGTTTGAGAATGTCGATGTGTATCCGTTCGTCGCACATATTCTCGGGCTGCGCATCGGGCACATCGATGGCACGCTGACGCCCCTGCGGGCAATTTTGCGTGGCGCGGGTGCAGCGCACGGAGGCGACTAGTGGCGACGGTGTTTGATAGCTGAGCTGAGTATCTGCTGGTTGGGCGCAAAGGCCCCACCCTCAAAAACCGAGGATGGGGCACCCGGAAGTTCAAAGGCAAAGAGCCGGAGTTGAAGCCGTCGGCTATTGGCGGGAGGTGGGGGCGCGCCAGCGTTGCTCGAGCGCGGGGATGATGGCGCCGCCGATGTTGGCGAGGTTGGCGTCGGGGAGCGGGGGGCGCTCGGCGCGGGGATCGATCGCGCGAATCAGCGAGCCGAGCATATTGAACGCGGCGCTCGCTTTCGCGGCGAAGGAGACGCGCGGTCTTTTGCCGTTGGCGCGCACCATGAGGACGGTCACGTCGTCATCGGTGAGATTTTCGGCGTGGCGGTCGGCGATTTCGGCGAGCAGCGTGTCGATCATTTTGTGCGGCGGAACGTCGCCGAGGAGGCGCGTGATGCGCAGCAGGCCTTCTTCGCCGAACATTTCACCATTCGCGTCGCGCGATTCGATCAGCGCGTCGGTGTAGGCGAGCAGGCAATCGCCGTCGGCGAGCTCGATATCGAAATTCTGATATTCGGTGACGGCGATGATGCCGAGCGGGAGATTTTGCGGGCCGGCCGAGGCGTCGGGATCCTGGGCGCCGAGAAAATTCCACTGCTGGTCGGCGGCGCGATAGAGCAGCGGCCGCGGGTGGCCGGCGTTGGAGAGGATCAGGCGGCCGGTCGGCGCGAAGAACGTGCCGACGATCGCGGTGGCGAACGAGCCCGCGCGCGACAACGCAGCGAACTCCCGATTCAACTGGCGCACGAATTCGGTTTGATCCAGGTGGTTGACGAAGCGGCGCATCAGCGTGCGCAGATCGGCGGCGGTGGCGGCGACCGTGTTGCCGTGGCCCGAGACGTCGGCGAGCAGGAGGCGCGTGATGCGGCCGGTGGCGCAACTGGAGGCGTAGTAGACATCGCCGCCGCGCTGCGCCTGCTGGTAGGGCTTGCTGTAGACCCAAGCGTCCAAGCCGCCCAGTTCGACGGTGCGCGCCGTGAGCTGGCTGCCGCCCCACACTTCCATGCATTGCATCTGCTGTGATGATTGGTCGGCCACAAGGCGATTATACCGGAATTGGACTTGGAGCTTGGCGCGCGGTTGGCGATTGCGGGTTCGAGGTGTTGGAGCGGCGCGCTCGCGATTCGTGTGAATCGCGAGCGCGGCTCTCCGAGGCCTTGTTGAAGCTAGAAGCTGTACTTCAGCGCGAACTGCATGACGCGCGGATCGTTCACCGTCTGGTTCAGAGCGCCGAGGCCGGCGGTGCTTGCCGGAGCCGGCTTGCCGAACGTCGGCGCCACGAACGCACCCGTGGCCGGGTAGAGATTGGCGTGATTGGCGAGATTGAAAACCTCCCAGCGAAATTCCACTTGCTGGCCTTCGGTGATTTGGAAAAGCCGTGACAGTCCCGTATTGAAAATGATCGATCCGGGGCCAACCAAACTGTTGTTAACCACGTTGCCGAAGGTATACGGAGCGGGCGGAACGAAGGAGGCCGGGTTCAGCCAGCAATTTCGCCCCTTGGGTTTGCAATACGGATCGGCGCCCGGCAGGAGGCTGGGCCGCTGCGTAAGCCCGTTGCCGCTACCCGAAAAATCGAGGATGTTTATAGGAGAGAAATCCAACCCCGATTGCACGATGGCAGAGAGCGAAACCCTCCAGTGGCCGAGGAACATGTCCGTAAGGTGGTCCGAGAACTTGGGTGTCTCCGCGACCAGCGACTGATTGAATATGAGGCGGGTGTCTGCGCTGGGGCAATTGCCGCGGTCCGCCCGCCGATCGAATGGAACTGATTCCGCCGCGAGGAAGAAGCCGAGCGTGGTCGTGTAGTTGTCCGAGATGCAGTGAGACCACGTGAAATTGGTGGTCGAAGTGAAGTGATCGGCAAATCGATGTTGGGCCGATAAGACGAGACCGTTGTAGTTTCCCGTCCCCCCTTCTTCGAGGAGAAGCGTTTCGCCGTAGCAGGAGGTGGTCGGCGAACAGAGCGAACCGTAGTGTTGGAGCATGCGATTGTTGGTCAGAGTGAAAGGCGGAGCTATGCCGTTGCACTCGAAGGGATAAAAAGGCGTTCCAGGCGGGAAAGGAGGGGAGGGAGCGACTGTCGGGCACGGTCCGGGCGTGCACGAGACGCCATTCGGAAGCGGGTACGCGACTGGGCATGGTCCTTGCATGCCAGGATTCGCTTCGTTGTTTCCCCAGAGGTGACGCTGCTGGCTCCCAAGGTAGGTGGCCGACAGCAGCCAGCTCGCGCCCACTTGCTTTTCCACACTGAGGTTGTACTGCATGACGTAAGTGGGCTTGATGTTCTGCGGATAGCTAAATACCAAGGAGCCCGGGAGGTACGCGGCATTCGTTGGGCCCGTTCCGACATACTGCGGGAACGGATTTTCGCCGTTGTGCGTGACGCCGCCTTGGTCGGTGAAGGAGAAGTTCGCCCAGGGATCCGTGATGCACGTCGTCGTGCAACCATTCGCAGGAACGGTGACGGCGCCGCCGTATGGCTCTTCGAATCCGAACTGGTCGTAGGAGAAGTTCGGGAAATCGTAAAAGATGCCGAAGCCGGCCCGGACCGACATGCGGCCGTCGCCCATGGGATCCCAGGCAACGCCGATGCGCGGGCTCCACTTGTCGAGGGCGTTCTTTGTCAGCTTGTTGCTGGTGGGACCGCCGGGGTCTCCCAGAAAGAGATATCCGGCCGGCGCTGTGGGGAACTTGGTGCTATGGACGTTGTTGATGATGTCGGGAAGAGAGATGTTGACTACATGGCCCTTGGGATCGGTGTGACCAAAGAAAGGATCCCAGCGGAGGCCGACCGTGACCGTCACATGCCGATTCATCTTCCATGCATCTTGCGCGTAGATCGCGAAGACATTCTGGTGCTGAATAGAGGGAATGGGCGCGTCCTGAGCAAAGGCGCTCGTCGCGGACGTGTAGCCGAGCAGATAGTCCGCAAGCCCTGCGCTGGGGAGCCGTGATCCGGTGCGGGAACCGTCGAACGTGAATGCTCCCTGGTTGTTCAGGTAATTCGTGGCGAAGGCTCTCAGGTTGATGAAGTCCGCGCCAAACGAGATCTGGTGAGCACCGCGCGTAAACGAGACGTCGTCGGAAAATTCGAGAGTGTCATACGGCTGAAGACTGGGCGTCGAGGCGAGGAACCCGAAGAAACCGCCCGCTACGTTGAAACCCGGCATGTATTTCGGGAATTTCGGCGGGCCCAATTGATAGAGGTTAACCGTCGCCGGGTCTATCCCCGCGGCGGTAAACAAGTCGCCCATATTGGCAGTCGAGTTTTGGACGGTGAGGTTCACGCTCCGGTTTCCCGTCACGCGCACATTGTTGACCCAATTGGGGCTGAAGACATAGGTGTCGCCGAGGGTGAGGCTCTGCACGCGGTCGGACTGACCATCGATCGCCTGGATCAGCAAGTCCGGATTTCCATCCGGCAGCTTGTCAGGGGCGCCGGGAGGCTGGACCCAATTGGTAATGAAGTAGCGCGCGAAGATCGTGTTCTTATCGCTCTGATGAAAGTCGATGCGCGCGAGCCCTTGATTCTCCGTGAAATCAGCCGGAGATTGATAGTTCAGCGTGCCGCAAGCATCCGCTGCCGGGGCCACCGGCAGGTGGCTCTCGAGGGCGAGAATTACGGGGCTGTAGGTCGCCGCCGGGTCAATAATTTGATTTGGCCCTGCGCCGCCGGTGCCGTACGGGGCTCCCAAAACGGGTGTCGTGCCAAGGCAAGGCTGGAAGTTCCCATCGAGCATTGCCTGCGTGGGCAGAGTTGTTGTGGCCGGGTTTGTGGAGCGCTGGATCGTATCTTGCCAGCCGGCGAAAAAGAAGAGTTTGTCTTTCTGGATGGGCCCGCCGATGGTGCCGCCAAACTGATTGCGTTTCAGATCGTCCCGCGGAGAGGCAAGCAGCGCAGCTTGAGCCGGCGTCTCGGTGGGCGGCAGTGTTGCAGGATTGTAGTAGGCGGGTGAGGCGGCGGCGAAAGCGGTGTTGCGCGAGTCGAAAATGTAATTGCGCAGGTATTCGAAGGCGTCGCCGTGAAATGCGTTCGTGCCGGATTTCGTGACCACGTTGACGGTGCCCGACGGATGGGTGCCATATTGCGCGGGCAGCGAACTGGTCTCAACCTTGAATTCCTCGACCGTGTCGGGGAACGGCAACGGAAGATTCTGATTGCTCAGCGGATCGTTGTGCGTGCCGCCGTCGAGCCAGTAGGCGACGCTGCCTTGCGCGCCACCGGCGATCGAAATAACGGCGGATGAAGGATACGACGCGCGAAACGCCCTGCCCTCGCCGGTGGCCGGAGCGAGAGTGAGCAGGTCGGTGAGCTGGCGCCCATTTAGCGGCAGGTCCTGTACTTCCTGTGGGGCGGTAACCTGGCCAACGCCGGTGTTCTGTATATCGACCATTTGCGCGGCGGCCTGCACGGTCACTTCCTGCGTCATCGAGCCAACCTGCAGCGTAGCGTTAATTGTCGGATTGACGCCGACCTGGAGCACGATGCCGTTTTGTACGTACTTGCTGAAGCCTGTCTTCGTCACCGTGAGCTGATACGGCCCTACGGGCAGTTCGGGCAACGTATAGCCACCGTCGGTGCCGCTGGTGGCGGTGCGCACGGCGCCGGTGGCCGTCTGCGTCAGAGTGATCTGAGCGCCGGGCACGGGCGCGCCGCTTGCGTCGACAATCGTGCCGCGTATCTGAGATGTGGAAATGGTTTGCGCCGAGAGAATTGCGCAAGAGAAGAAGAAGCACAGCCCGATGACGAACTTAGATCTCATATCCCCCCCTAACAGGAGATCAGTCCCTCTTTCGTGCTTGGCCCAAGTTATGGGGCGAGCATATAGCAGAAGGCGCTTCGCGGTGTCAATCGGGAGTTTCGTCGAGGGCACCCGCTGGCCACACCTTTCCATACGGTCCGGGCAACCAGGCAAAGGGCCACTCGAATCAGATCAGACAAGGGACGTCGTATTCACGGCCATATGACACCTCTAATCCGCATCGCGTCACCCTGCCCGGCAAACTGGGAGAAGATGGCCGGCGACGAACGCGTCCGTTTCTGCCCCGAATGCAATCTCAACGTGTACAACTTTTCGGCAATGACCGCAGCGGAGGTGGAGCGGATCGTTTCACGGCGCGAGGGGCGATTGTGCGCGCGCTTTTACCAGCGGGCCGATGGAACGATGCTGACGAAGAATTGTCCCGTCGGATTTCGCGCCGCGCTCTGGCGGGCCACGCGCGTGGCGAGCGCAACGCTGGCGGCGATGTTAAGCATGCGCCCGGCCCTGGGACAATCAACGCCAAGCGCCAAACAGCCGTTAGCGCAAATTGAAAATGCGCAACGGGGCCTTTCCTTGAGGGTTGCCGATCCCACGGGCGCGCCGGTTGCCAGCGCTCGCGTAACGATCACCAATGAGGCGACGGGAAGAGATACGCTGGCAACTACCGACAGCAGCGGCGAAATCGAAGTCCCTAATTTACCGCGGGGATCCTATGACATTAAGATCCAGATACCGGGCTTCGAGACAGCCGTTCGCCAACATGTTGCCGTGCCGACAGAAGAGACCGTAGAAGTCGGCGCTATCGTCGCAGCAACCACCGGGCAAGTCGTCGTCATCGCTCGCCGCAATCCCCTCAGTAGGTTCCTTCACCGGATTCGGGAAATCATCTGAGTGCGGCGGCACGCGGCGAAAGCGTTGAAGCCGCCGCCAGGTCTCCCGCTACTTCTTGGGCGTGATGCGGTAGAGGTGGCCGTCGTCGGTGAGGATGTAGAGGGCGCCGTCGGGGCCCTGCACCACGTCGCGGATGCGCTGATTGAGATCCGTGAGCAAGCGTTCCTCGGCGACGACCCTGTCGTTTTCGATGACCAGCCGAATCAGGCATTTTGCGGCCAGTCCGCCCACGAAAAGATTTCCCTTCCATTCGGGGAACATGTCGCCGGTGTAAAACATCGCCGAACTTGGAGCGACGTCGGGATACCAGAAATAGATGGGCTGCGCGGTGCCGGGCTTTGGAGGTGGCGCCGGTGCCCGCGATGGGGTCGCCATTATAGCGGCGGCCGTAGCTGACGTTAGGCCAACCGTAATTGCCGCCGGGCTTGATGATATTCACCTCGTCGCCGCCAAGCGGGCCGTGCTCGACGACCCAAAGCTGTCCTGTGGCGGGATTGATGGCTGCGCCTTCGGGATCGCGGTGGCCGTAGGAATATGTTTCGGGGAGAACGGTCGGATCGCTCAGGAACGGATTGTCCTTGGGAATCGAGCCATCGGTATTTATACGGATCACGCGGCCAGTAAAATTGCGGAGGATGTCGGGATCGGTGGTCTCGTGATTCGAGCTGTCGTAGGACGCATCGTAAAAGCGGAAGCGGTCGGCGCCGGTGACGAACATGGTGCCGTCGGGTGCGAAGACGATGCGGCGATTCACGCCGTCGATCAGCACTTGCACGTCTTCGAGATGCTTTTCGTCATCGCTCAGGCGCGCGCGACCGACGCGCTCTTCGCCGATGCGCATGGTGCGGCGCTGGGCGACGGTGGCGTCCCAAACATTTTTATAGAAATCGTCGATCGGATACGCGCCGGGGGCTTCTCCAGGCGGCGGAGCAAAGTATGTGAAATAGATGAGGCGGTTGTGCGCGAAATCGGGATCGAGGGCGACGTCGTGGAGCGATTCGGCGGCAACGATTTTCGTGTCGGGCACGCCAGTGATCGGCGCGGAGTAGAAGCCGTTCATTTGGGCGACGCGGATGAAGCCGTAACGCTCGGTGACCAGCATGTGGCCGTCGGGCAGAAACGCGAGCGACCACGGCGCCATGAATCGCGTGATGACAGTGTCGACCTGGAGCGGCGGCGATTTCTTCGCGGGCGGAGGCGCATTGGTCTGGCCGGGGAAGGCGGGCTTCGGCGGCGGATAGTCGGAGGCTTTGGCCATTTGCGCGTGGGCCGGACTGCAAAAGATCGCGAGGAGCGCGAGTGCGAGCGCAGACTGCAATGCTGTGCGGGCTGCCGTTGATGGGAATGCGAATCGTCTCATCGTCGAGTGGCTCCTCGTTGGATCGAATGTGCAGGCCGTTACGCCGAAGATGCCGCGCTGCCCTTCGACTTCGCTCAGGGTAAAAAGACCGCGGCGCTACACTCAAACCTTAACCGCGGGCGTGATCTTACTTGGAGTGACGGCGGTTGGCAATCGAAGGTGGACGGGCCGCAGGGGTCTTGCCACATTGTGTGTGTCCGGCGGAATGGGCGTGGCGGTTGAAATCGAAACGGTCTAATCTTTCCTAGGGTGCTTTCAAGGGTACGGCGGGCGTTTGGTCCTGTGCTCGCGTTTCCAAGACCCGCATTATCGGAGCGATTTTATGTCCCCACAGGGACGCGGAGTAGAGGTCCTCGGAACGCTGGCGCTGGCCGCGCCGAAGCTTGCGGAGTTCGAATTCGTCAAGGTGCGCGTCGAACCGCCGGTCGCGCGGCTCACGCTCGATCGCCCGGATCACAATCTTCTGAACGAGCGCATGATCGCCGAGCTGACCGCGGGCATCAACACGCTCGGCGAGCGCAACGCAATCAAGCTGATCGTGCTCGATTCGGCGGGCAAGACTTTTTGCGGCGGCATCGAGCTCGGCGAATACACGCAGCGGCGCGTCTTTCAATTGCTCGACGCGTTTCACGGGGCGTTTGCGGCGATGCTCGATACGTCGAAACCACTGCTGGTGGTGGTGAATGGCCCCGCATTCGGCGGCGGCGCGGAATTGGCGTCGCTCGGCGACCTCGTGATTGCGACTCCGAAGGCGAAATTCGCGCAGCCAGAAATCAAGCTGGGAGTTTTTCCGCCGCTGGCCGCGGCTGTGCTGCCGTATATTCTCGGGCCGAAGCAGGCGCTCGAGCTCGTCCTAACGGGCGAGACGATTTCGGCGGAGCGCGCGCGCGATATCGGGCTGGTGAACTGGCTGGTACCCGAAGAGGAATTGGAAAAGAAAGTTGAGGATGTGATCGCGAAGGTGACGGCGCAGTCCGGTCCCGTGCTGACCATGGCGAAGAAGGCGATCCTCGGCAGCCTCGGCGTGACGTTGCGCGAAGGCGTCCGCAACTCGATGAAGGTTTTCCTCAACGAACTCGCCGAACTCGAAGACTCGCAGGAAGGCCTGCGCGCGCTGGTGGAAAAGCGCGCCCCGAAGTGGAAGAACCGCTGAGCCGAGCTTTCGCGAGGTTCTTGCAGTGCCACAAGGTAAGAAGCGCACGCTTCAGGACATACAGAGTTTCATCCGCAAGAAGCGCCCACGGGGCCTCCGCGAGAAGCTTCTCCGCGATCTTCAGAACCTCAGGATTGTTAAAGAAGCAGACTTGGAGTGTGCCGTCTATCATCATCTTCGCCGCTACATCGGTGAAGATCCTAAATGGCGGGTGCTTGCCCGCAAGCATGTCAAAAGAACTGGGCATTACGTCGATCTTCTGATCTTCAAGAATGAGTACCCCGCCGTGGCCCTCGAACTGAAGTGGAACGAGGTGAACATCAAGAAAAAGGATCGTAAGAGCTTGGATGAAGCAATAACGAAGCTCAAGGTACAAAAGGCTTACTGGCTTTCGCTTGCCTTTTCCGGCCCACAAAAGGGGAAGACACTCCGAAAGAAGCGCAAGGAACAACATGTTCTCCATCCGATCGTTGTGCGGCTCGGCCTCACGGGGGAAGAACTGCGCGACTACAAGGCGCAGCGCAAGAAATTCATGTCGAAAATGGCCCTTGGCAAAGGTCATAAGTAAGCAACGTCGAGGCGACACTCGATGCAGGCTGCCTAAGTTGTGTTGGCTGCTTGATTGACACCATCGCAAGCGCAGCATACACTCACGAACGACAATTGAACTGGCGCGGGGATTTCGGAAGGCCGTGAAAATCGGCCACGGTCCCGCCACTGTGATCAGCGCGGCGCAGAGTAAGCGCAGAGCTGAGAGTCAGGAACGTTCCCGAGCCAGCCGGAGCTAGCACTCTTCGCGAGAAAGAGAGCGGCGATCAGCCTCGCTATCCTCGCGAGGCTTTTTTGTTGGATGGAGACCGAGCTTGGTGTTGCGCGGGAGGAAGAGAGATTCTTCGGGCCGAAAGACGGCCCTCCCTTCGTTATGCTCAGGGCAGGCAGAATGACGTCGCGTTTTTGCGAGCGGCCGGGGCGCACGTGCTTGGCGACTGCGCTAATGGCGGCGCTGGTTTCGTGTGCCGCGCCGCGAGCGGGTGCCGCGCGATTCTCGGCGAGTGATGGCGCGCAGGCGAGGGGCACGCGCGTGGTGATCGACGACGTGGGCCGGCACGTGGTGCTGCCGGCTCAGGTGAATCGCATTGTGACGCTTGCGCCGAACCTCACGGAAACCGTCTACGCGCTCGGGCTCGGCGACAAGCTCGTCGGCGATACCGACGTGTGCGACACGCCGCCCGCCGCGGAGCAGAAGCCGCACGTCGGCGATCCGCAGGATCCGAGCCTCGAGGCGATTGTAGCGCTGCGGCCCGATCTCGTGCTGGCGACCACTTCGATCAATCGTGAGGAGACTGCCGATGCGCTGGCGCGGCTCGGCATTGCCGTCTACACCACGGCCGGCGACACGCAGACCATGCTGGAAATGCTCGATTCGATGGCGAAGATGGGTGGCCTGATGGGCGCGGGGCCGCCGGGCGCAGCCGTCGTGGCGAGGCTGCGGGCGCGGCTCGATGCGCTGCACGCGCGGCTCGCCGGCTGGCCGATGGCGCACGTGCTCTTTGTGGTCTCGCAGGACCCGCTGATCACGATTGGGCAGAAGACGTTCATCGCGGATGCGCTGCGCTGGGCCGGCGCCGAATCGATTGTGGACACCGATCAGAATTGGCCGCTGCTGAGCCTCGAAGAGGTGGTCCGGCTGCAGCCGGAGTACATCATCTTCGCGGGAGGCCATGGCGATACGGCGGCATCCGAGCTCGCAGGCTTGCGGGCGCGGCCTGTGTGGCGGGATCTCGATGCTGTGGAGCAGGGTCACGTGGTGAATCTGAGCGAGGAGTCGATTCGGCCTGCGCCCGGACTGGTGGATGCGATCGAGCAGCTCGCGCATGAAATCCATCCGGACGCATTTGCGGAAAAAGGCGAAATTCGAAATACGAGATTCGAAACGCGGCTTGCATTCGGGGCCGAGGCCGAGGCGGGTGGGAGTGCAGGCAGACAATAAAGAGGGCGGGTTTGAAACCCGCCCCTACGGGCGATCGCGATTGCGAACGGAAGGCGGAGCAACGGTGGGAACGCAGGGTGATTCGAAGGGGGAATTTTCATGCGGCCGCTGACTTCGCGCCGCGTGGCGATGATCTGCCTCGGGCTGGGCTTGGTGCTGTTTGCGGCTGTGGTGGTTTCGCTGCGCATGGGGGCGTATCCGATCAGCATCAGAGACATTGTCATCACGCTCGTTCAAGGCGCGCTGGGCCGCTGGAACGACATTCCTTCCGAATTTAATGTCGTCGTATTCGGGCTGCGGCTGCCGCGCATCGCGCTGGGGATTTTGGTGGGAGCGTCGCTCGCCACTTCCGGCGCGGGTTTTCAAGCGCTGCTGCGCAATCCGCTCGCCGATCCTTACGTGCTGGGGGTCTCGAGCGGGGCGGCGCTCGGCGCGATTCTGAGCCTGATCGCGGCGCCGCACACAGCCGGCCTGATTCAAGTGGCCGCATTCGCCGGGGCGCTCACCACGATTGCGGCAGTCTATTTTCTGGGGCGTCGCGGCGGCCAGCTCGACAGCGCAACTTTGCTGCTCGGCGGCATCATCACCGCGTCGTTTCTTTCGGCCGTGATCATGTTTCTGATGACCTTGCTCAGCACGCGCGATTTGCGCGGCATGGCTTTCTGGCTGATGGGCGATCTTCAGATGACGATGCCGACTCATCCGTTGCCGTGGTTTGGGGCGTTGTTCACGGTATTTGCGATCGCGGCCGGGGCGATATACGGGGCGTCTTCCGACCTGAATTTAATTCTCACCGGCGAGCAGGAGGCGCGTCACCTGGGAGTGAACGTCGGGCTCGTGAAAATCGTGGTGTACGTCGCCGCATCGGTGCTGACCGGCCTCGCGGTTTCGGTGAGCGGGGCGATCGGCTACGTGGGGCTGCTGGTGCCGCATCTGATGCGCATGCTTTTCGGCAGCGATTACAGGATTTTGATTCCGGCGTCCGCGATCGGCGGCGCGATTTTGATCGTAGTGGCGGACACGCTCGCGCGCACTGTGGTGGCGCCGACGGAATTGCCGGTTGGCGCGATGACGGCGCTCGCCGGCGCGCCCGTTTTCATTTATCTCATGCGGCGGAGGGTGCGATGAGCACGCCAACGCCGACTCCCTCGCCATCGCTTGCCGCACCCGCGCCGGTTGCGATTGGCGCGAACGTGCCGCGCGTGAAGGTGGAGCAAGCAAGCTACGCCTATGCGGCGACGGATCGCTCTGCGCCGAAATTCGCGCTTGGGCCAGCGAGCTTCGAGGCGCGCGCGAGAGAGTTGGTCGCGATCCTCGGTCCCAACGCCAGCGGCAAATCGACGCTGCTGCGGCTGCTGGCGGGCCTGGCCAAGCCGCTCTCGGGCCGCATCGAAATCGACGGCGCCGAAATCGGCAAGCTCGATCTGCGGACGCGCGCGCAGCGCATCGCGCTGGTGCAGCAGGAAAGCGAGCTGTTGTTTCCGCTGCGCGTGTGGGAATACGTGTTGCAGGGGCGCTACCCGCACGGGCGGCGGCTGCGATTCGAATCGGATGAGGATTGCCTGCTCGCTGGAAACGCGCTGGCGCAAGTGGGCGCCGATGCGCTGCGCGATCGTTGGATGGACCGCCTTTCCGGCGGCGAAAAGCAGCGCGTGATCCTGGCGCGCGCGCTGGCACAGCAGCCTTCGCTGCTGCTGCTCGATGAACCGACGCAGCACCTCGATATCGGCGGCAAAGTGGAATTGCTGCGGAGGCTGCGGAAGCTGGCGGATGGGAACCGCTACACCGTGCTGGTGGTGACGCACGAGCTCGATCTCGCAGCGGAGTTTGCCGACCGCGTCGTCCTGCTGCATAAGGGCAAGTGTTTGCGCGTGGGAACGCCGGCGGAGGTTTACGAGCCTTCGCTGCTGACCGAGGTTTTCGACGCGCCGATTGAGGTCGAGATGCGCGCCGGGGGCAAGCCGCGCGTGATTTTGCGCGGGAATGCGTAGCGGGCGATTTGTGGTGACCGCGGCTTGGTGCTCGATGAGAAGGCGCGCGGTAGATCAACGCAAAGGCCCCACCCTCACAAACCTAGGATGGGGCACCCGGAACTTCAAGGGCCAAACAAAAAGCTTCCAGGGATTTTCTGTTTTGCTTCGCGGGGGCGCTTTTGCGCTCTCGCAAACGTTGGCTTCGCAATTGAGCCGGCGTCGACAATCACCCGAGACTCCGCGCACGGGAAGACGGTGAAAATCCGTCGCCGCCGCGCGACTGTAAGGCGGAGCAATTTCGGCGCGCGCCACTGGCCCGCGCGGTGAATCGAAGCGATTCGATTCGCTGCCGGGATGGGAAGGCCGCGCCGCAGCCCCGATGGATTTTATCGGGGCGATCCGCCAAGCCAGGAGACCGGCGGAGTCTCAATCCCGATGTCGCGCCCTGCGGGCGCTCATCGGGACAACCTTCAACTCCCGCGCGAGAGGGAGAGGAGGACACCATGAGACTTCGTGTTTCCTTGCTGCTTTTCTTAGCCGCTCCGCTGCTTTTCGTTCACTCAACATCCGCACAGACATCTGGTTCGTCACGCACCGCCACGATTCAGGGAACCGTGTACGATCCGCAGGGGCGCGCCGTGCCGGGCGCGAGCGTGAGCCTGCTTTCCGCGATGGTCGCGGTCGCCGACACGCAGACAAATTCGAAGGGCGAGTATCGATTCGACGGGCTGCTTGCGGGGACGTTCACGATCGCCGCGAATGCGCCCGGATTTACGGCGCTCGCGCAGCAAGTCGTCGTCGCGAGCGGCGAAACGCACACCTCCGATTTGCATCTGGAGCTCACCGTTGTGCAGGAACAGGTGGTGGTTTCGGCGTCGCTCGGCGGGGCGCTGGCTTCGCAAACGGGCTCGTCGGTCAGCGTGGTGACGCAGCAGGAGATTCAGGACGAAGGCGTCGATACGCTGGCGGACGCGCTGCGGAATGTTCCCGGCGTTGCGATTAACCGCACGGGGCAACTTGGCGCGGTGACGAGCGCTTTTATTCGCGGCGGAAACTCGAACTACGACCTCGTGATGATTGATGGCATTCCCATGAACGATTTCGGCGGCGGCCTCGACCTTATGCCGCTTCCGGTGGATGGCGTGGATCGCGTCGAGGTGATGCGCGGTCCGGAAAGCGCGCTTTACGGCGAGAACGCCGTCGCGGGCGTGATCAATGTGATCAGCGAACCCGGCGAAGGCACGCCGCACTTCAGCTTCCTCGGCGAAGGCGGCAGCTACGATACATGGCGAATCGCCACCAGCGGCGCGGGGCTCACGCACGGGCTGAGCTGGTCATACAGCCTCGCGCGGCTCAGCACCCAGGGGCCGGTGCCGTACGACACGTATCGCAATCAAACATCGTTCGTGAGCCTCGGCTATTCGCGCAGCCCCCGGCGGCAGTTCAATATTCACTTTTTTGGCGATGCGGGGCGCGAAGAAAATCCGGGGCCGTGGGGCTCCGATCCCGATGGACTTTATCCGGGAATTGCGGCTGCCGCAACATTTCAGAAGCAGGATCTCTTCGGCTATCAGGCGAATTACACCGAACAGTTTTCGAGCCGCTTCCAGCAGGTGACGACCGTGAGCGCGGCGACCGATCAATATTCGTTTCCCTCGCAATACGGCAATTCGTTCACCAAGAATGTGCGAATCGTCGCCAACACGCGCAGCGAGATCGCGATTTCGGCGAAGGATTCGCTCGTCGCCGGATTCGAATTCGATCGCGACACGTATAGGGACACCTACGTGACCGACGCGAATTATGTGCCGTTCACGCTGCCGCGTGATACCTACGCGTTTTTCGCCGAGAATCGGTGGAACGCGGGGAATCGCTGGTTTCTCAGCACAGGTGTCCGCGTGGACAACATTCGCACCGGCGATTTGCCCGCGGATGAGACGGATGCGGGGCGACCGTTCATTCCGGCGAATTCGATCACTCAGGTGGACCCGCGGATTTCCGTGGCGTATCTGGCGCGGGAATCGGGCGACGGATTTTTCGGCATGACGCGCATCCACAGCAGCTTTGGGACCGGCATTCGCCCGCCGGACGGCTTCGAGCTCGGCTTCACGGACAATCCGCAGCTCAAGCCCGAGAAAAATATCAGCTTCGATTCGGGCGTCGAGCAGCGATTCTGGGGAGACAAGGGCGCGCTTGATACGACGTTTTTCTACAATCGCTACAAGGATCAGATCGTCACGCTGGGCGGGTCGTTTGCGAATCTGAGCACGTTTTCGTCGGCGAATATCGCGAATTCGCGCGCGTATGGGCTCGAAAACAGTTTGCGGCTGCATCCGATCCGCTCGCTCCAAATCGCCGCGGAATATACGTGGCTGAATACGGCGATTCTCGCGCTCAATGGTTCGACGAGCGATGTGGCGCTGCCGTTCTCGGTGGAGCAGCAGCTGATCCGTCGGCCGCGGAGCTCGGCGGGGTACGATGTGACGTGGACGCACCGGCGGCTGATGCTCAATTCCAATGCGAGCATTCGCGGCGCCGTCCTCGATCTCGAGCCGAATTACGGCAGCTACGCTTGCACGCTCGGACTGCAATGCCTGTTTTGGAGCCAGGGGTATGTCGACGTGAACGCCGGATTTGCGTATCAACTTCCGCGCGGCGTCGAAATCTACGCCCGGCTGAATAATTTGCTCAACCAGCACTACGAGGAGTCGTTCGGCTATCCGGCCCTGCGGCTGAATTTCGTCTCCGGAATCAAACTCAATTTCCCGGCGGAATCTTCGGGCGCGAGCCGCTAGCGTTCCTCGGCCCGGTTTGGGGCGGTTTCGCGAACCTGCCCCTGTGTTGCGATGGGGCTTGGCGTTCCCAAGCCCCGGATGTTGGTCGGGCAAATATCCGGGAATCCGATGCATCGGGATTTCATCACAATAAGGCAACTGGACATTAACGATTTTCTATCTCAAACTCTGCTTTCATGACAACCGACGATATAGGCGTCAGGCTGCACGGTTCCGATGCCGTCACGCAGTGGTTTGGCGGTTGGCCAAGCTTCCACGACGCCGAAATCATCAGCCTGAACTTGGCCCGCTCCGGGGAGTCCGTTCTCCGGGTTTATCCGTATTACCCCGAGAAACCGGCAACTGTTGATTTCATTTTCGAAGAAATAACTGACGTGGAATTAGCGGACTTCAGTGGGCAGAATGTGATCTCTTCGTTGGGGATCGAAGAGGCGATAGACCAGACGAAGGAAAAGGCCATTCGATTGACGTTGGGCCCTTGCTATGGGTTGGCAGGTCGCATTGATGCCAAGCGCCTCCGAGTAGAACTTCTGCCGGGGAAATCAACGGATGGCGTGAGTCTCTGGTAGGGCTCCAGTCCGAATCGCAAGACTGCCCGAACAACTTCGGCTGAATCCCAAGCGGACAATTGCCCCGTACTCACCTGGACGCGAGGTTGCGGCGCCATCTTCGTCTTCGAACTGACCCAACCATAGCCACGGCGACGCGGCATCTCGTGGCCAACCCCCGGTGCTATAATCGTGCGCCTATCATGAGCAGGACTGCACAAGATATGACGACGGTGACAGCGGAGGCGATGGCGCGGTACGAGGCTGTGATCGGGCTGGAGGTGCACGCGCAGCTCGATACGGTGACGAAGGCGTTTTGCGCCTGCTCGACGAAATTCGGGGCGGCGCCGAATTCGAATACGTGTCCTGTGTGCCTGGGGCTGCCGGGGGCGCTGCCGGTGCTGAACAAGCGAGCGCTTGAACTGGCGCTGCGCGCGTCGCTGGCGATCGGCTGCACGATTCAGCCGCGGTCGCGTTTCGCCCGCAAGAATTATTTCTATCCCGATCTGCCCAAGGGCTACCAAATTTCGATGTACGAGCTGCCGCTGGCGCTGGCGGGGGCGATCGAGATCGAAGTCGAGGGCGAGAAAAAGCGCATCGGCATCACGCGGCTGCACATGGAAGACGACGCGGGCAAGAGCCTGCACGAAGGCTTCCCCGAATCCGACCGCTGGAGCTACATCGATTTCAATCGTTGCGGCGTCCCGCTGATCGAAATCGTTTCCGAGCCGGACCTGCGCACGCCGGCCGAGGCCTACGCGTACCTCAACACGCTGAAGCAGATTCTCGAATACACGGAAGTGAGCGACTGCAACATGGAGGAAGGCTCGCTGCGCTGCGACGCGAACGTGAGCGTCCGGCTGCGCGGCGCGCCGAAATTCGGGACCAAGGCCGAGGTGAAGAACCTGAATTCGTTCCGCTACCTGGCGCACGCGCTGGAATACGAAATCGAGCGGCAAGTCGGCGCGATCGAGGCGGGCGGCACGATTTCGCAGGAGACGCGCCTGTGGAACGTCGCCGCGGGGCGCACCGAGCCGATGCGCTCGAAGGAATTCGCGCACGACTACCGCTACTTCCCCGATCCCGACCTGCTGCCGGTGGCGGTCTCGGCGGCGACGATTGACGGCGTGCGCAAGGCGATACCGGAATTGCCGGATACGAAGGTCGCGCGCTTCCTTCGCGATTATGGCATTACGCCGTACGACGCGGGCGTCCTGACGGCGACGCGCGCGCTGGCGGAATATTTCGAGGCGGTGGTGAAAGCCGGCGCGCCGGCGAAGGCCGCCGGGAACTGGATTTCGGGGGAGCTGCTGCGCCACCTGAAGGACGCAGGCAAGGAGATCGCGGACTGCCCGCTTGCGCCCGCAGCCCTGGCCGGGCTGCTTGCGAAGATCGAAAAGGGCGAAATCACCGCGGCGAGCGGGAAAAAAGTATTCGCGAAGATGTTCGAAACCGGAAAAGGCGCGGCCGAGATCATCGCGGCCGAAGGCTTTTCGCAGATTTCGGATACGAGCGCGATCGAGAAAATCGCGCGCGAGATTATCGCGAAGAATGCGGAGAATGTGGCAAAATACCGCGCCGGAAACGAAGGCGTGTTCAAGTTTTTCGTCGGCCAGGTGATGCGTGAGACGCGTGGCCAGGCCAATCCCCAGCTCGTCAACGAAATCGTCAAACGCGTTCTAGGCGAATAGATCGAGCGCGCTCATCCCCATGCCGTGCGACGGAGGATCATCATGCTCAAGGAAGGCGACAAGGCCCCGAACTTTCGCTGTACGGCGGATGATGGCAAGACGGTCGCGCTTGCCGATTTCAAAGGACGCAATCTCGTTCTCTATTTTTATCCCAAGGCCGATACGACGGGCTGCACGAGCGAAGCGATCCAGTTTCGCGACATGCTCGGCGATTTCGAAGCGGCCAACGCGGCGATCGTCGGCGTGAGCGGCGATTCGGTGGCGGCGCAGGCGAAATTCAAGGAGAAGTACGACCTGAATTTTCCGCTGCTCGCCGATACGAATTTCGACGTGATCGAGGCGTACGACGCACGGCGGATGAAAAGCTTTTTCGGCAAGACGGCGCTGGGGATCGTGCGCAGCAGCTTTTGGATCGGAACCGACGGGAAGATTCGCAAGATCTGGCCCAAAGTGACGGTGAAGGGCCACGCCGATGATGTGCTCGCCGCGATCAAGGCGGAGTAGGTTGCGGCGCGGGCGGGTTTGAAACCCGCCCCTACGACCTTTAATCTTCTACTTCAGTCCCAGCGCCCGGCACCCGCGATCGTAAATTGTTACAGTGTGACGCGGAAGGAATCGGATTGCTGCTCGATGAGGGCGTTGTCGATGAGGCGCGTGGCGCCGACCCGCGCGGCGACGAGCGCGTAGCACGTTTTTCGCAGGCTGAGCACTGGCTCGAAGGCATCCGCGTCCACGATCTCGGCGTAGTCGAGCGAAACGCCGGACTCGGCGACGATGACGGAGCGCATGGCCGCGATCAGGCGCGCGGCATCGCGCTCGCCTTTCGCGATTGCCTGCCGCATGGCGTCGAGCGAGCGATAGAGCGCTGTGGCCGCTTGCCGCTCGGCGCCCTTCAGATACGCATTGCGCGAGGAGAGCGCGAGGCCGTCCGCTTCGCGCACGATCGGGCAGACGACGATCTCCGCGTCGATGTTCAGGTCGGCGGCCATCTGGCGGATGATGCGCGCCTGCTGCGCGTCTTTGCGGCCGAAAAATGCGAAGCGCGGCTGCGCGATCTCGAAAAGCTTCAGCACCACGGTGGTGACGCCGCGAAAATGGCCCGGCCGCACGCGGCCTTCGAGCAGGTCGCCCAGACCTTCGACCGTGACCGCCGTGCGAAATCCCGGCGGATACATTTCCTCGGGCGGCGGCGCAAAGATGTAATCGACGCGCAAATCCTCGAGGGTGGCGGCGTCGGTGTCGAACGTGCGCGGATATTTCTTGAAATCTTCGTTCGGGCCGAATTGCGTCGGGTTCACGAAAATCGACACGACTACGGGCGAGCACTGCTTCTGCGCCTCGCGGACGAGCGAGAGATGCCCTTCATGCAGTGCGCCCATCGTGGGAACGAGTCCGAGGATGCGCTCTTTCACGCGCGCGTCGCGAGCGATCTGCTTCATCCACGCAGTTGTGCGAATGATTTCCACGCGAAGGACCGCGGGTTCAGCCGGCGAGCACGCGGCGGATCATCATGCGCTCGCCTGCGCCGCGGCGCGCTCGCGGTAGAAGCCCATCAGATCGGTCGACACGGGCTTCGCGCCCAACTGGCGCAACATGGTCGCGACCTGTCCGCGGTGATAGGAGCCGTGATTTGCGAGGTGTTGCAGGCACTGCCAGAGTGGCTGCGAGAACGCCACGCCGGCCATCGTCTTGAACTGGACCACGCGCTGGATGTCGTTTGCAGTGAGCCCGCCGACGTAATCGACGAGCGTGCTATCCATTTCCGTCAGGCGTTTGCGGATCGATTCGAAATCCGGAAAATCCGCGGCCGAGGGCAGTCCAGTCGCGACGCGTCCCTGCCAGCGTTCGAGCCAGATCCATTCGGCGCCGTAGATGTGGGCCAGTGTGTCGCGCAGCGAGCGGAAGCTCGAGCCGAGGTCGCGCGTGAATTGCTCGGGCGCGAGGCTCGAACAGGTATCGAGCGTGCGGTGGTTGGCCCAGGCGTTGAAATCGTAGAGCAGGCGAAAATCGTTCGTGTCCATGCGAGTTCTCCCTTTGCGGATTGACGCCGCGTTTCGACAGCTAGGAAAGAGCAGATCCCTCGCTTCGCTCGGGATGACAGCTCTTTGGCTCTACGACTCGGCCTGTGCGCGCCGGGTGCCGAGGCGAAGAGTGCGGCGCTGAAGGCCGCGGCGCTACGTTTAAATCTTTACCTTCACCGGCTTTTCGCGCAGCTCCGCCGTCGAATGATACGACTCCGCGTCCGACGGGAACTTGCCGCTGCGGACGTCGCCGCAATATTCGGTGACGGCGCGCGTGATTTCCGCCGCGAGATCGGCGTAGCGCCGGACGAATTTCGGCGTGTAGCCCTCAGTGAGCCCCACGAGATCGTGGAACACGAGCACCTGGCCGTCGCAATCGGGCCCTGCGCCAATGCCGATCGTGGGAATGCGCAATTGCTTCGTGATGTTTGCGGCGAGCTCGCGCGGCATCGATTCGAGGACCACGGCGAAAGCGCCTGCGGCCTCGACCGCACGAGCATCGCGCTCGACGTGCCGCGCCGCGTCCATCGACTTGCCCTGCACGTGAAATCCGCCCATGGCATTGATCGATTGCGGCGTGAGCCCGACGTGGCCCATCACAGGAATTTCGGCTTCCACCAAGCGGTGAATCAATTCGAGGCGCCGCTCGCCGCCCTCGACTTTCACCGCTTCCGCGCCGCCCTCTTTCACGAGACGCATCGCGTTGCGCACCGAATCCTCGATCGACACGTGAAAGCTGCCGTAGGGCATGTCGGCGACCAGCAGCGCGTGGCGCGTGCCGCGGCGAACCGCGCGAACATGATGCAGCATTTCGTCGAGCGTGACCGGCAGCGTGCTGTCGTAGCCGAGCACGGCCATGCCGACCGAATCGCCGACGAGAATGATGTCCACGCCGGCTTCATCGAGAAGGCGCGCGGTCGGACAGTCGTATGCCGTGAGACAGGTGATCTTGTTTTGCGATTCGGAAGAGCCGGCGGACGAAACAGTTTTGCGCGAAAGAATGTCGGGCACGGACACCTTCCCGTTGCCCGCGTGCGGAACGATACTCATGTTACCCCCTGGTGCCGCTCCCAAGCCTCGGGATACAGCCCACCAAACAGAGTAATCCTAGCAGAACGCGGCCCGCGCCGCAAAGATTCGCTGCGCAGGGTGCCGGCCAGGAATACCAGTGATTTGCGATAAAACCAGCCAGCAAAAATCAAGAGCCCGACGAAGCGGGATTCAAGATGGGAAAAGGACACCGACGCCGGGAATGCCCGGCGTCGGTGGACCAGACTCATCAGGGAGCGGGAACGCAACCGGGAAGCAGAGGCCCCGGAGAAAGCGACATCAGCGTTGTTTCATCCGGGAAGCTGTAAGCCCCTAGGTTGGCCGGCGATGGTGACTCGAAGGCGAACCACGGGAACAGTGCCATGTTCTGCGGGTGATAGGTCAGTCCCTTCCCCGGAATTGTAGAGACAGGGTTCAGGGAATCTAGAACCTCAATCACGTCACCCACTTCCAGGTTGTTCTGGCAGTTGCCTGCGCCGGTGAAAGGATCCACGCTCAACCACCACGGCGTTGCGTTATTGATGAACGGATCGTTGAAAGTTTCCGCCATCTCATGGCTCCAAGCCGTTAGGTCCTCGAATCCGAAGAGGAAGAGCCCGGGCGACAGCCAGCTAGAATAATTCAGCACATAGAGGCGTGGGAGATTTCCATTCTGGGGAATTCCGGGCTCGAAGTCATAGGTGTGGAACCCGACGACGCAGCAATCGCTGATATTGCCGTTCACGAACAGGACAGTGTTATTGAACAAGAAGGTGGACATATCACGGGTGGTAATGTCGCCCGCGAGTTCTGCCGCCCCGACCGGAGTGCTGCTGTCGAAGGGATAGGTTGACGGGAAAAGTAGGTTCCCGAAGGTATCGTAATCGATCGCGCCTATCACGGGTTGGCCCTGGGCATTGACGAAGTAATACCAGGCATTCGCACCGGTCGCAGTGAAAAATGGGACCTGGATGGTTCGCCCGGCCCGGAGCTTCGGCTGCAGGATCGTGTGCCAGCCGTTGTCCTGGTTCTCCCCTGCGTACTTTCCTCCGTAGCCAAGACGGTCGGCGAATTCGGCCCGCATCATCTGGTCGTTAAACTGACCGACCCCGTTCGTGTACGGATTGGGTTCAAATTCAGGCGAATTCAGAGCGGCTTCAAGGATACTGGTATTGGGAGCGAAGGTTAGGGCCACCTTGCCATCAGGTCCCAGGAGCTGCACCGTGACGGGCACGATGGGCGCGCGGATATTCGTGGTCCGTCTCGACTCAGGAGGATTCCCTACCATCGTGAAGGGCCACACCGACTGGGCATTGCCGTTCCCGTCAAAGCCGGGGTAATAGAATTGGTCGCCCCAGTTCACGAGGCTGTCGATGCCTGGGATTCCGGACGACGAGGCAGTGTTGAGTCCCCCGTTCGCAGTGCCTGTGCTTGCAAATGCCTTCGCAGCGCCGTACTTCTTCGAAGTCTGGCTGGAAAGGACGCTAAAGGATTTCATCTTGAGCAGAGCGCTGGACGGCAGTTGCCTGCTTTGAATTGCTTGTTGCGCATAGCTATACGTCGTGCCGACCAAAATTAGAATGGCCAGAACGACGAGTTTGCGTTTGTTTCCTAACATCGGGCTCTCCTTTTGTTCGAAAAGATGGGACCCTCTGGCGAACCTAAATGGGGCGGGAGTATATACCAGAAGGTTAGCGGTGGGCACGAAATTTACGCCTTAGCTTGGCTGCGAGCGGCTCGCTGCCGAGCGGGTGAACAGGGGGTTAGATTGGAAGGAGGGCTGGCGGATCGGGGCATCCAGCCGCGCCAAAATCCTGAACTTGACTCGGAAATCTCAAACGTGCGCGACGGGCTCCGGAGGCGGAGCCACCGCCGGCTGATGAGTTTCGACGCCGCGCCAACCGACCGGCCGCCCCCGCACGGCTTCCTTCACCGAGCGGAACAGCACGACGTACATCATCTGCCGGTAATAGAAGCGCTGGATGATGAGCGGCGCGAGCAGCGTCCAGTCTTCCTTCTTTTCGAGCGCGAACGCCACCACGCAGGTGAAAAGGTCGATCAGCATGAAGAGCGCGAAGAAAATCAGCGAGCGCTCCACGTCCTGCGAAGTCCACAGCTGCGGCAATTCCGCTACGCGCAGCTGTGCTAGCCCCCACAGCACGAGCGACAAAATAAACAGCAGGTCGATCACCGGCGAAACGAGCGGCAGAATAATCTGGAAGAGGAAAATATTCGGAATCGCTACCCATCCGAGCGTGCCGTATTTCGGATTTCCGGCCGTGTCGCGATGCTTCCACACCGCCTGTAGGGTGCCGTAGGTCCAGCGGAAGCGCTGGCGGATCAGCGTGTCGACGGTTTCCGGCACTTCCGTGCGGCCGATCGCGTCTTCGTCGTACAGGATTTTCCAGCCGTTGCGCCGGATGGTCAGCGTGAGGTCCGTGTCTTCGGCGACCGTATCGCCCGAGAATCCGCCGCTTTCGCGCAGGACGTCCGCGCGCCACGCGCCCGCAGCTCCCGGCACCACGGGAATGCAATTCAGCAGGTCGAACGCGCGCTTCTCGAGATTCTGGCTGGTGATGTATTCGAGCGCCTGCCAGCGCGTGATCCACTTGTTGCGGTTGGCTACTTTCACGTTGCCGGCGACAGCGGCGACCTTCGGATCCGCGAAGTGCCGGACGAGTCGCGGCACCGCCTCCGGATCGACGATCGTATCCGCATCGATCGAGACGATCACCTGTCCCGTGGCCTCTGCCAGCCCGTGGTTGAGCGCGGTGGGCTTCCCGCGATTCGGCTGCTGCAGCAAGCGGACGCGGCGGTCGCGGCCAAAATTTTCGCGTACGAGATCGGCGGTGCGATCGGCCGAGCCGTCGTCGACCACCAGCACTTCGAGGCGCGGATAGCCGGATGCGAGCGCCGCCTGCACGGTATCGACAATCACCGATTCTTCGTTGTACGCCGGGATCAGGATCGTCACGCGCGGCTGATATTCCGGATGGTCGAGCGGCGCCGGACGCATTTTCTCGATCAGCGCCAGCACGCCGACGATCAGAGCGCGCCCGCTCACCAGCACGATTCCGGCGATGAATATGAACGCGATGCCCTGCCGCAGCAGCCGGAACACGTCGAAAATGAACGCGTCGACGCGCGCCATCAGCCATTCCTTGTGCGAAAGAGGAGGCATCATCTGCGCGCGCGTCTGCCCCAGCAGATCCGAGACGGAAACGAATTGGTAGCCATTGGCGCGCAATCCATCGATGATCCGCGGCAGCGCCTCGACGGTGTGAATGCGATTGCCGCCGCCATCGTGCAGCAGGATGATGTTGCCCTTGTTGGCTTCGACGTCAGAAAGCACGCGCTGCACGATGTCGTCCGTCGCGGGCGGCTTTTCTCCTCCCGCTTCGCCCCAGTCGTGCGGATCGATGCGCCCGCCGACGAGCACGTAGCCCATCTCCTGCGGCACGGGCAGCATCTGGATTTCGCTCGCGGATTCCGGCTGGTGATCGATGCCGTACGGCGGACGGAAGAGCGTGGTCTTCACACCGAGGCTGCTTTCGATCAGGAGTTCCGTGAGGTTCAACTGAATTTCGAGGTCGGATTTCTTGATCGTCTCGAAGTCCGGGTGCGTGAACGTGTGGTTGCCGACTTCCTCGCCGAGCGCATACTCGCGCTTCACGATGTTGTCGTACGCGTTGGCATTTTCGCCGATCACGAAGAAAGTTCCCGGCGCCTTTTTCTGTTCCAAGACATCGAGGACTTTCGGCGTCCAATCCGGATCGGGGCCGTCGTCGAAGGTCAGCGCCACTTTATGCGGCGCGGCGCCCACCTGCTGAATGCGCCACGACATGGGATAGCTCTGGAAGCTTTCGTCGTCGAAATCATCCGAGCTCGCGTCGTAATCAAGTGTTCGCGAGCCGTTTTGCGGCGTCCCGGTAATCCGCCAGATGTCGCCCGCGCCTTCGAGGATCAGATCATAGCCGGGAGGAACCTGCTCGAGTTTGGCGCGCGTCGGATCGTCGGCATGCGTTGCGTCCCAAATATCCCACATCGACGGGTCTTCGAGCCCGAGGCGCCACATCGCCGTGCCGCGCACGCCGGCGCGCTCGGCGGCCCGAAGTTCGTTGTACGCCGTCACGCCGTCCAGCATCCAGACGTTGTGCGCTTGATTGTTCTCGTCGTCGTAGGAATAGTGGAGGTTGAAGGAATCCGGATCGTAGAGAACGTCCGATCCCGATTCGACGGCCGTCACCACTCCCTGCTGGAAGCTGATCGCCTTCGCCACCGGCTGCGAGGCATCCTTTTTCGTTTTTACGGGCCAATCGTAGCCATACGTCGCGATTCCCATGATCAGCTTATCCGGAGGCACCAGCTTGACCATGTTATCGATGTTCCTGACGAACCAATCCTGCGGTGCGATCGGCCCCGGCAGCGACGTCGGCCAGTGGAAATCGTAGTTCATCAGGATGATGGCGTCCGTCTGCGCGGCGAAATATTTGTAGTCGTAGCTCCAGTCGGCGGCAGGCAGCGCGACCATCAGCTTCAGATTTTTCGCGTGCAGGTCCGCCGAAAGGTCGTGGATGAACTGCTGAAAATCCTTCATGCTCGATTCCGGCATGGATTCGAAATCGACCACGATTCCGGGCTCGTGCCGCGCGTCGGCGTACTCTTCGATCTGCGTGGCCAGCCGCGCCCGCGCCACCGGATTCGCCAGCATCTGGAGCATCGTGGGCGGACACCAGACGTTCGTTTTGGCGTCGTAGTTATTCACCATCGCCATCACTTGCATGTCGACAGAAGGGCTCTTGGCCTGGAGCGACTGCAGGAATGCGGCGAGCTTCGGATCGGGATCCACCGTGAGATTTCCGTCCTGCGAAACGGCGGCCAGCGCTTCGGGAATCAGCAGATCGATATCTTTATAGTGCAATTCCAGGGACGTGAGAGCCGTGTAGTCGTCGCTCACGTAAAACGCAGCCCGCAGCGGGACGTAGCTCTGCGGCACCTTGCCCAACGCCGCCACCTTTTTCCTTCGCTCTCGCAGCGGCTTTTTGGGCTTCCAGCGGATCGCGTGCAGGGTGGCGTGGGTGTCCGTGCGCAGAATCTCCGGCAGCTCGGGATTCCGCCCGATGTTGAGCACGAAGATCAGGAGGACTAGCGTGAAAAAAGCGCCGGCGATTTCGAGCGCGAGCCGGGTTCTCCGCCAGCGCCGCCGTTCCTGATCGTAGAAAATGGGCTTGCGTTCAGGCATGCGTACAATCCAAGCTAATCATCCACCAGACCAAGAGATGAACTGGACCCCCACAGCTAAGATGCGTGCACACGCGGTTTTTGCTGCACTCGCCGGACTGGTGTTGCGTTTCTACTTCATTCTCAAGTTCCCCGCAAGCGATTCGGGGGATGCGCCATTTTACATCGAGCTGGCGTGGAACTGGCTGAAGAATGGCGTGTATGGCCTTTCGATTAACGGGCGCCTGACCCCGGTCGACATGCGCGTTCCGGGCTATCCGGCGTTTCTCGCGGCCATTTTCGCGTTTGCGGGCAGGACGCCGCGAGCGGTACTGTTCGCGCAGGCCGCGCTCGATGTCGCCGGATGCTTCGTGATCGCGCTGATCGCCGCGCGGCTCGCGCCCGAGGCGTCGCGGCGCCGCGTCACGATCGCTGCGCTCTGGCTAGCGGCGCTGTGCCCATTCACGGCCAACTACTCGGCCGTAGTGCTGACCGAAGTGTTGGTGACGTTCCTCACGGCGCTGGCTCTGCTCGTGCTGCTCGAGGCCAATCGGCGCGAAATGCTCGACGCATCCGCCACGGGCGGCGCGCGCGGACTGAGCCCGTGGTTTCTCGGCGGGATCCTCGTTGGCTTCGGCACGCTCGTGCGGCCGGAGACTCCGCTCCTGCTCGCCGCGACGGGTCTCGCGCTCGCGCTGCGCTGGTGGCGTCCGCGCGATTGGAGGAGACTGGCGCGCGCGGGCGTGCTGATGGCGGCGGGGCTCGCGCTGCCGCTCGCGCCGTGGGCCGCGCGCAACTGGCGCACGCTGCACGAAGTGCGATTCCTCGCGCCGCGCTACAGCGTGCTGCCCGGCGAGTTCGAGCCGCTGGGATTCGACCGCTGGACCGCGACGTGGCTCTGGCGGATGCACGACGTGTATCCAACGCTGTGGACGATCAACAGCGAAGCCATTCACATCGGCGATCTGCCTGCGTCGGCCTTCGATTCGTCGCAGGAAAGAGAGCGCGTCGCAAGCCTGCTCGATGAATACGACAAGACGGACACGCTGACGCGCGAGGAGGACGGCGAGTTCGCCGAAATCGCCCACGAGCGCACCGCGCGCGATCCGCTGCGGACCTACGCCAAGATTCCGCTACTGCGCTCGCTGGCGCTGTGGTTCACGCCGCGCATCGAGCTGCTGCCCTACTCGGGCCAGATGGTGCCGTTCGCGAGCGAGTGGGAGGACGATCGCGTCGATCTTCTCGTCACGCTTTCGTTCATCGCCATGAACGGCTTCTATCTCGCTTTGGCGCTGATCGGTGCGTGGTTCGCGCGCGGGCGCTGCGGCTGGGGAATTTTGGTTGCGTTCATTCTGGTGCGCACGATTTTCATCGCGGGATTCGTCGAAACGCCCGAGCCTCGCTACGTCCTCGAATGTTTTCCCGCGGCGATCGCGCTCGCCGCGCAGGCGTCTTCCATGCCGTGGCGCAGGCGAGCGGCCACTCAGCTCTCTTCGACCGGCTCGGGGTGAATCGTCAGGCGAAAAATCTGCGGGAAGTGATCCTTCACGCGGGTTTCGAGCGCCGCCGTGATGTCGTGGACCAGGGTGATCGGCAGGTCGCCATCCATCGCGCAGTGGCACGACACCAGAATTCTGTGCTCGACGCTGCGGACGTGGACTTCGTGGCAGTCGAGCAGTTCGGGATATTCCTTCGGCAGCGAATTCAGGAAATCCTGCACCGCCTGCGAAAGTTCCTTCATCTCCTCGGCGCCGGGAATGCGCGCGCCCAGCGGCTCGATGTGGATGTTGACGAGCGCATGCGCATCGGTTGCCGCGCGGATTTCGTCCTCAAGCTCGGTGGCGCGCCGGTGCGCCTCGCGGAGGCTCGCGTTTTCGTCCACTTCGAGATGCAGCTCGATGAAGAGCCGCCCATCGAGTTGGTGCGCCGATAGCTCGTGGACGGCGAGGCCGCGGCGCTGCGCGATCGCGCGAATCGTATCGAAGAGGTGCTCGTTGGTGGGGGCGCGCGGCTCGACGTGCACCACCACGTCCGCCGGGACGATTTTCTCGATGTTGCGCTCGACCGCGTCGCTCGCCGCGTGCGCCTGTTCGAGGCTGGCCTTGCGCGGCACGCTGATCGTCACGTCGACGAAATAGCGCTGGCCCGACCGCCGCACGCGCACGCGTTCGGTGCTCAACACTCCTTCCGTCTGGTCGACCGCGCGCGCGATGCGATCGTGCAGGCCGCGCGGCGCCACGTCGAGCAGCGCGTCGATCGTGCGCTTGCCAAGGCGCGAGCCGATCCAGATGATCACGGCCGCGACGCCGAGCGCGGCGACCGCGTCCATCATGCTGAGCCATGGGATGCCGAAGCGCTGGCCGAGCCATGCGCCCGTGATGCCGAGCACGACGACGAAGGTGCTCCACACGTCGGTTGAGAAATGCAGCGCGTCCGCCTCGAGCGCCTCGCTCGGATATTTGTTGGCCACGCGGCGCAGCGCCCGCGACCGGACGAAATCGATCCCCATCGAAAGCCCGAGAATCACGATCACGCCGAGGCTGAGGCGGATCGTCGCCGTGCGAAAGAGCAGCCGCTGAAACGCCTCCCAGATGATGTAGACCGCGGTGAGCAGCAACAGGCCCGTCTCGACGAAGGCTGAGAAGCTTTCCACTTTGCCGTGGCCGTAGAGATGCTGCGCGTCGGCGGGCTTGTCCGCGACGCGCACCGAGAGATAGGTGATCACCGCCGCGACGAGATCGAGGATGGAATGCAGCGCTTCCGAGAGAATTCCGAGGCTGCCGGTGACAACGGCGAGGATCACCTTCAAGGTGACGAGCACGAGCGCCGACGCCACCGATCCGAGCGCCGCCAATTTTTTTTCGCGCGTCGCCCGCGCGTTTAGCTCGGCGTTCGCCGCCGAACCAGCGCGTGCCGCGGCTGCTTGCGCGGATTCCGCCACTCGCTGTGCGCCCGATTCTCGTTCCGCTGCCTGTGCGGCCATTCCCGCGATTATACGCTTCGGGGCTTCTGAAAATGCCGAGGCAGCCTCACGGGATGCACTTTGGCGTATCATCGGGCGGCGAACGGGAGGAACACATGCGACTGAAGGACAAGGTGGCGATTATCACGGGGGCGGGGACGGGGATTGGGGAGGCGATCGCGCACAAATTCGCGCGCGAGGGTGCGCGCGTGCTGCTGGCGGGTTTGCCGAGCGATCCGGTGAAGGATGTGGCGGATGCGATCGTTGCTGCGAATGCGGCGGCGAATGCGCCGGGCGGGGGCGAGGCCGAAGTGTATCTCGGCGATCTGGCGGAGGAGCCGCAGGCGCGCGCGTGCGTCGACGCGGCGATCCGGCACTTCGGGCGCATCGACGTGCTGGTGAACAACGCCGGTGTCTTCATCGCGAACGCCGAGACGGACGCCTACCGTGTCGAGGATTTCGAGCGCACGATTCGCGCGAACATCCGCACCGCGTTCCTGATGACGAAATTCGCGCTGCCGCACCTGCAGAAGACGCGCGGCAACGTCCTCTTCACCGGCTCCGAGGCGGGAATCAACGGCTCAGCGATGTTCACGCCCTACGGCGCGAGCAAGGGATTCCTGCACGCGTTCGCGAAGGGCGTGGCGCTCGAGCAGGCGAAATACGGCGTGCGCGCCAACTGCGTCTGCCCCGGCGCGATCGATACGGCGTGGACGCGCGGCCCGGGCGGCCCGCTCAGCCCCGAAATACAGGACACGATCAACGGATCGGTCCCCCTCGGACGGCGCGGCACGCCGGAAGAGATGGCGAATATTTTCGCGTTCCTTGCATCGGATGAGGCGAGCTACATCACGGGCGCGCTGCTGTTGGCCGATGGCGGCGTGACGCCGGCGAAGGGCAGCCCCGGCATGATGGTTCCCGACGAACTGCGGCAGATGCCGAAGGGTACGCTGCCGCTGCGGCATTCGCATGACGGCTTGCGCGGCAAGGAGGTCTACTTCGCGAAGAAATGAGGAGAGATCCTTCGCTCCGCTCAGAGGGTGTGACTCTATTGCGGTTCGACGATTTTGTCGCGTCTAAGGTCAGTGTTTTCAGGATCACTTTTCGCGAAAAATCAAAAAAGTCACAGCCTCTCAGGATGACGATTCCTTGCCCTGAGCGGAAGCGAAGGGCCGTCGGCGATTAGAAGAAGGGATGACGACCCTCGTCGGATGGAAGACAGATCCTTCAGCCGACCCAAACCAAAAGCGTCGGCTTCAGGATGACCATCCTCATCGGATGGTCAACGGCGGAGCGGGGACGAGCGGCAGGCGGCGCGGCTCGCCGTGGAACCCGCGGATCTCGACTTCGTCGAGCAAGAATGATGGCGCAATCACGGTGCTGGGAATGCCGCCCTGCGCCGAACCAAACGAGCCGAGCGCCGTACCGGCGAGGCCGGCGGCGGAATTCTGCTGCATGTAGGTGTAGACGCTAAGGTCGTTGCCGACTCCGAGCATGTTGCGCAGCGAGCGCACGGTGAGCCCCTCGATGATGCCCTGGCGCACCGGCTCTTCGTGGCCGTCGGAGACATACACCTTATAGAGGGCCAGCGGCAGGCGCGCGCCGCTCTCGATATCGCCGCCGATCTGGCCCATGAAATCTCCGAAGTCCTGCTGGCGCAGCGCGGAAAGTGCGGGATCATCCATGCGCTTCACTTCGATGCACCATTGCTGGCCATCGTCCTTGCAGGCGGCGATGAATTTCGTGCGCAGGTCGGCCGGGCTGATGGCGGCGCTCGACTGGAAGAAAAGATTGCTGCTGAGCGGGAGCGGATCGGACAGCCCGGACGAGCGGGCGTGGCCGTTGGACATCTGGAAATCGGGGCCGGGGCGCCGCGACATCAGCAAGTTTTTCAACATGCCGTTTTCGACGAGCGTCACCTTCTGCGATTTCACGCCTTCGTCGTCAATATCGTAGGCGCCGAGCAGCGGCTGGCCCTGAAAATCCGTCGCCGTAGGATCGTCGACGAGCGTGACGGTCGTAGGTAGCACGCGCGTGCCGATGCGGCCGGACCATTCGTTGCGGCCGCCGACGCGGTCCATGAACGAATCGTAATCCTGCGTCGCGGAGAGCGGCGGACGCGCGCCGGAAAGCGAAGGCTCCAGCACCTGCGCGATCACGGAGGCGGCCGCGGGCGGATCGAAGAGCACCGGCCCGGTGTAGTCCGAGGCGAGCGGGCTCGCGCGGAAAATGAGCAGATCGGTCGCGGCTTGCGTGAGCGCTTTCGAAACCGTCGCAGCATCGGGCAAATCGCCGGGCTTCGCAGTGTATACGGAATAAAAGTTGTGCAGCCCGAGGCCGTCGTCAGCTTCGGTGTCGAGCGCGGCCTCGATCGAGGCGAGGCTGGTGGAGGTGCGCATCGTGGTGCCTTCGCTCGTCATCAGGTACGTCGTCGCATAGACGATGTAATAGGTGACGCGCGTGCCGTAAAGCTGCGGATAGTCTTTTAGCGCGACGGAAGCAGCGCGCGCTTCATCGTCCCAGTTGCGCGAGGTCCAGTCCGGCTCCGCATGCGGCTCGATTTTGATGATGGGCGAGGATTGCGCGAAATCATCGATCTCCGGAGGCTTGGTGAGGCTGCGCAGAAAGGCCTGTTTGAGCGACATCTGCGTGACGGCGGCCTTGTAGGCCTGATCGGTGGCGAGCCAGAGGTCCTGGCGGAGCGAATTGTAATCGCGGTCGATGCCGACTTCGCCGGTCGAGCCGAGAAAACCCTGAAAGCCGTCTTCGCTCAGGAAATTCGAGCTGTCGAGGTGGTAATCACCGACGCGCACGTTGACGCTCATCAGCCGCTCCCGAGCGACCGAGCTCGAAATGAGCGAGCCGAAGGTAGCCGTCACGCTGCGCACGTCGAGATCGAGCAGGCGATACTGGATGAAGAACGGCTTCTGCGCGTCGGGCAGCACCAGCCGCGCGCGCGAGCGTTCCATTTCGTCATGCATCGCGTGGAGCGTCTGATCGCTGTCGTTTTCGACGGCGGTGGTCTGCGCCGCGAGTGCGGCCGAAACGTCATCCGGAATGGTCCCTACCGCTCCGTGGGCGCCTTTCGCGGCCGCACACGCGGGCATCGCAAGCATCGCAAGAAGCAGCATACACGTCGATAGTTTCATCACTGCTGCCCCTTTGCGTCGGGATCGTGCGCGGGCGGCGGCAGGATCGGCGGCCGGTCGGTGGAAGTCTCTTTCTTGGCGAATTCCATCTCGGAAAACAGCGTCTCAGGCGCGACCGCGGATACCGGCACGGAGCCGGATTCCGCTCCGCAATAGCCGTTGAAAATCTCGGGCGTGTCGCCGGTCGCGACGATCTTGCCCAGCGAGACGAGGGGCGTGCTCACGAGATTGACTCCGCGAACGAGTTCGTCCGGGCGGCCATCGGGGAAAATCTTGTAGACGACCAGGGGAGTCACCTGCAATGCCTGCGGCTCGCTGCGACCGGTAAACGTAAACCCGCCGGAGATATCGTCGATCAGCAAGCCGAAGGGCTTGCCCTGCTCCTTGACCAGCTCGATGAGTTTTTCGCGAAGCTGCGCGTTGGTCATCGTTTTCGAGCTGGAAACGATCAGGTTGCCCTGGCGCGACACCGGAGCGTAGCCAAGCTGGCGGCGCCCGTGTCCGTTCGAATGCGGGATATTGATCAGCGGTGAGCGCGACATCAGGAACGTCTTCAGCACGCCGCGATCGACGAGATGCACGTCCTGCGCCGGCACGCCCTCGTCGTCGTACGGGTAGTAGCCGAGCAGCATCTGGCCGTTGAGCGTTTTCTCCGTCGGGTCATCCTTGATCGAAATGAAATCGGGCAAGATCTGTTGGCCGATCTTGCTGGCGAAGGTCTGCCCTTCATTGATGTCTTTCTCGCGGAATCCTTCGGCGCGATGGCCGAACATTTCGTGGAAATAGACGGCGGCGGCGCGGCCCGTCAAGAGCGCGGGCCCGGCGTACGGATCGACGAGCGGCGCCTTGTCTAGCGCCTCGGTTTCTTCGATGAGCTTGTGAATGCTGGCGAAGATCGTCTTGTCGGTCGGCTCATCCTTGGGATCGAGCCAGTCGAAATTGGCGTAGCGCTCGATGTCCATTCCATCGGGAGCCTTGCTCTGCACGAAAAGTTCGAGCCGGTAGTGAATCAGGCCGAAGGCGAGCTTCGTTCCTTCGGTGTTGACCTGATATTGATTCGTCGCCAGCGCCGTGAACGTCGCGATGGAGTTCAACACCGCGGGCGACTGGCTGAAGGCGGCCGTGTATCGTCGCACGCGCTCTTCCCAGGGCTTGCGGTCGACGTGAATGTCCACGTAGGGGCCGATATAGGTTTGCGGCGGCTCGTGCGAGAAATCGGCGGCTGCGCCTTCGGCGGTCTGCACCTGGACCTCTTCGCTCGTTTTCACCTTGATCAGGGCTTGCACGGCGGCGCGATACTGCTGGTCCGTTTCGCGCCATATTTCGCGGCGCAACACGGGGATGTCGTTGTCGAGGATCGCGGACGTGCCGGGGCTGGTCCAGCTGGGCTGCTGGTTGGGCAGCTTGTGCGTGTCGTCGAGCTGGTAGCTGCCGACGCGCGTCTGCGTCTCAAGCCATCGGCCGCGATCTTCCGTGCTCGAAAGCAACGCGCCGTTTGAGCCCGAGACGTCGGCGTACCGCCGGTCGGAGAGCGTGTAGCTGATGAAGTAGGCGGGCGGATCGGCTTTCGAGAGGGTCGCGAACGACCGGTCGAGCTCCTGCTGCATTGCCGTCAGGACGGGCGGCTGCGCCTCGGCTGGTTTCGCCGGCGGGCGGTTGGCTGCGAGACATGTCCAAGCCATGGCCAGCAGCGCCGCGGCGGTCACAGAGATACTGCGTCTATATTTGCTTTTCATGATTGCGCAAAGTCCAACAGTTTAAGATAGGATGGTCCGTTTCCCAAATGAAAACCCGGAGGCGGTTGTCTTCCGGTGTAAAGGACGAGAGTGGGCGACTATTGGTTACCGGATTTACGCACGGACTGGGCACGAAGGAGAGTTAGATGCGCGCGCTCGTCGTAAGGCGGTACGGGCCGCCCAACGTTTTTGAACTTCAGCAACTGCCCGATCCGCAGCCGAAGGCGGGTGAAGTGCTGATCCGC
The DNA here is from genome assembly GCA_963814735.1 of uncultured Acidobacteriota bacterium. Lineage (GTDB taxonomy): Bacteria > Acidobacteriota > Terriglobia > Acidiferrales > UBA7541 > Palsa-295. Next base: position 130,931 of record CAWFEC010000007.1, read on the forward strand.
GTCAAGACGATCGGCGTCAACTTCGCCGACCTGATGCAACGCATGGGCATCTATCCCGGCTCGCCGAAGCCGCCGTTTGTTCCCGGGCTCGAAATTGCAGGGGTGGTTGAGAAAATTGCCGAGGGCGGAAAGCCCGTCGAAGGTGAAGGGCTGAGGCCCGGCGACGCCGTGATGGCTTTCCCCGATTTCGGCGCGTACGCCGAATGGGCCGCCGTGCCGGCGGCGCAGGTTCACCGCCTGCCGCCCGGGATGCGCTTCGAGGATGGCGCCGCGATCCCCGCGAATTATCTGACCGCCTACCACGCGATGTTCACGATGGGCAATCTGCAGCCCGGCGACCGCATCCTGATCCACGGAGCCGCGGGCGGCGTCGGAATCGCCGCCGTGCAGCTCGCGCACACTCGCGACTTGGTCATCTTTGGGACTGCTGGGCCGGCGAAGCAGGAATTTCTCCGCAAGATCGGCGTGGATCATGCGATCGACTACGAGAAAAGCGATTTCGTGGAAGTCGTCAAGAAATACGCGCCGGACGGCGTCGAGATGGTGATGGACCCGATCGGCGGCAAATCCTTTTCGCGCAGCTTCAAGTGCCTGGGGCCGGTCGGCCGCCTGGTGGTCTACGGCTTCTCGGCCGGGGCGAGTTCGGACGGAAAACGAAGCCCGCTGCGGCTTGCCCGCGCTTATCTTGAAACTCCGCGCTTTCATCCGCTGAAGCTGATGGAGAAGAATGCGGCCGTGATCGGCGTGAACCTTGGGCGCGTGCGTTCGCGCGGCTCGCTGCTGCGCAAGGAACTCGAAGATATTTTCCGTCTCTACGCCGACGGCAAGATCAAGCCCGTGATCAGCAAGACGTTTCTCCTCGAACAGGCCGCCGACGCCCACCAGTACGTCCAAGATCGCAAGAACATCGGCAAGGTGATCCTCTCCGTTCGCTAGGACGGGCAGCGAATTCGCGCGCTTTTGCAACGGTCGCCTACGGGTGTTTCAACTCAAAGACGGACGATCCGCGATCTTCCATTGTAGGGGCGCTGCTTGCTGCGCCCCTTGCGGCGCACATGCCGACAGGAGGCGAGCATCACTCGCGGCTACGCCTCAGCTTCGCCTGTTTTCCAAGTTGGCACACCCGCGCCATCAAAAGTTGCGACCCGCGGGCCGGCGTGGTGCCATAGAAGGAGCAAAATGCGAGGTGGATCATGAAGGGTTTGGGAAGCGTAATCAGTCTTCTGATCGTGGCGCTAATCGCGGCGATGATCTACAAGTACTTCCTTACTTCCGGGCAATCCGTAGGCGCAACCACGCCGGTGGCAACCATCGACGCCGTAGGCGCGCAAAACGATTTGATCGCCATCGGGCAGGCCGAACGCATGTATCAGGTTCAAAACGGCAAGTACGCGTCGCTCGACGAACTCGTTTCGGACGGCACCATGCAGATGCGCAAGCCGAGTCGCAAAGGCTACACGTACGATGTGGACGCATCCGATCAAACTTTCCAGGCGACGGCAACCTGCACATCGCCCCCGCTTCCCGGTTGCCACAATTATTCCATCGATCAGACGATGACCGTCCAGATCGCGCCTTGAGCGCGGCTGAGGCGGGTCCGAGCCGCCTAATCTTCGATTCGCACGATCTGACCGGGTTGAACGGATTCGATGTGTGCAAGGCAAGCAGGCACGTGGGGCAACAGATCTCTTAAGCGGTTCGACTTCGTGCGAAAGATGATGATGGCGATATTCCGCCCGGTTAAATTCTGCTGGTATTCGATTCCTTGATCCGTGGTGACGAAGACATCAAATCGGGCGGTTTCCGCCGTCGTAAGAAGCTCGCCGTTCTTCCGTCCCGCCAATCCGGCGTAACGCGCCGTTTGGCAATCGTGGCCGGGCAAATGGTTTCGGAATCTCTCGTCGATACATTCGTCGATCAGAACGCGCATCTAGGAGTGGGCGAGCAAAAAGCCCTTCGCTTCTTCGAGCGCGGCGACCGCCGATTCGCGCGTGACGGTGGGAAAGCCCTGCAGGAAGTCTTCGAGTGTTTCGCCGCCTTCCAGGTAGTCGAATAGGGTTTGGATCGGCACTCGCGTCCCGCGAAAGACCGGAGCGCCTCCAAGGATATCCCGATCCTTGACAATCACATTCATAAGTGGATTGTACCATGAGCGTAGACGTGAATAGCTTCCTCGCGCGGTGGTGTGAGCGCTCACTTGAAGCGAAGAGGAAATGCTACTCTTGCGCCTGTTTGGCAGCGCCTGAGATAGGTCTTTACGGGCGCGCTTCGATTGCTAAGGTCGTGAAAGGAGAACGGTGATGGCTGCTGACGCGAATGCGAGAGAAGCAGTTCCTCAGGCGAATGAGGTCCAAACCGACCGTCGCGATTTCATCAAGGGTGCCGCTGCGGCCGGATTGCTTGGCGCGGCCGGAGTGGCATCAGCGCTCGGCCAGCCGGCTCAAGCTCAAGCGGCGCAGCAAGCGGAGACGGCGGAGCCAAATCTCAAGCCGCCCGCCGGGATGTCGTCGCGCGGCATTCCCGACCTCCGGTTTCCGATCTGCTACAAGGACTGCGTGCCCGCTGCCGTGGGAGTGATGACGCAGTACTTCGCTGCGGTGGGCCAGAGGGACCTCAAAGGCATCGCGGAGATGCTGCACTTTCCCTTTGGCACGTTTGAACGGACCGACGCGATCGTGGTCAACACTCCGGATGAACTCATCGCCCACGCGCCGGCGTCGATGAACATGACCGAACACCCGGAACGGTTCACCGATCACGACGGCTACCTGAAGCCCGGTTGCTACGACGTCCTCGACGGCATCGAGATATTCAACTCCAATCCGGTGGCCGTAAACCTGTCGCTGAATTACAACCGCTACGATGGCGGCGGCCACAAACTCCTGAGATGCGAAGGGATCTACTGCGTCACCAACAATGACGGAAAGTGGGCGATCCAGGCGATGTCCACAATTTTCACACCCGCGCACATGATTCACGTGGCCTATAACGACAGTATCGCGGCGGCAAAACGCTTGCGCCAGGATCATTGCCTGGCCTACATGAACATGGACCAGCAGGCCGTATGGGGCCCGATCCGCCAACTGGGATTGAATTTCAGCGTCGGCGCCGGCGGACCTTCGTGGGAGCTTGCTCCGCAAGGAGGGTACAAGGCGCTCGAGGGGCTTCGAGTGAAAGGTGTCAAAACTCGGTTGTCCACTCAGAATTACACGCAGGAGATGCTCGACAACACTCGCGTCGACTTCGCAGCCTATCGCGCCCTCTTCGCGCCTCTCGGCCTGGGCAACTGGGGATGGGATCTTGCCGATGCGACGCCTGGAGGGCGCGTTCTCCACGCGAGCGTCGAAAAGGTGCACGCGCTCCAAGGCGCGAGCCGGTACACCACAAGCGGCGAGTACATCAACGACAGCGTGGAATTGGACGTGATTACATACAAGAAAGGACGCTGGGGCATAGCCGGCTTGTTCGGCTACATGACAACCCACGATCGCGCGAACGACGTCCGCGGCTGACCTGTCAGGTTTTCCGATAGGCGCTAGAACGGTTGCCCGCGAAGGTCCTTAGGAGGATACCCACGGCAGCGAGGAACGCCATCAACATGCAGGCGGCGTTTGCCCAGTCAAGGGTCGCCACAAGGGGCATTGAAACTAGATTTCGGATCCAGCCAAGAAATATGGCCCCGATCCAGCCGGCCACTAGAACTCTCTCCTTGCTCTGGGCGCCCCGGTAAAACACTACCGCTAACCAGATTACGTATGCGTAGAACCCGACATTAACAACCGCCGCGGCGGAGCCGGCAGTATCCCGCGCAGGTCAACAAGCCAATAGGATTTGTGTTGCGCGTGAGAGAGAAACTGCCGAAAACTCAGCGCCGCGACAAACCCAGTCAAGCACAACGCGACTACGGCGCCACGCCTGTTCTCGATCAGTCGGGGCTTGTTTTTGGACTGCTCCATTAGGCGAATTATATGGTAACGCGGGAAAGCGAGACGACGAGCTTAGGCTGGCGCGAACTCGGCCTTCGCGATCGCCCACGCGCCGGAAGACTTCACGTACTCTACTTTCAGCACGCGGCGCTCCGTCCGGCGAACGAAGCCGCTGCCTTGCGCGTGCGCCATTTGACGCGAGCGTCGAGTCCTGCGCGATCGCGGTTTCGATTTCGACGGCGCAGTGGAAGCGCCCGTCGGCGCGCTTGCCGTCCGCGGCGACCTCGATCGTGTCTGGCTCGCCAGCCTGGTCCGGCGCGATGCGGCGCACGGATGGGTCGAATGCGGCACCTTCGCGATTCGCGAACAGCGCCGCAGCAGCGTCGCGCGCACTGGCGTTGTCGTCTATATTGATCCGCCGCAGCCACGCCTGATGCAGTTCGCGGATTGCGGCTTCGTTCTCCAGCTTCGCGAGGCGCGCCTTCAGCGCGTCGTCCGCCAGGATTGCGGCGGGCGCCGCGACAGCGGCCAGGGGCGCGGCCAGCAGTGCTCCGCGCTTCAGAAACGACCGGCGCGTGGAAGCGGTGTCCTTGCTCATGCCACACCTCCCGATGCCTTCACCTGATAGAAGCGCCTGATATCGAACTCTCCGGCGAGCCGTTCGTGCGCGCCCAGCGCATTCATGTTCAAGCCGTTTGCGCCGCAGTTATAACCGATCCCCACGTCGCGCATGGTATGCAAATTGACGAGGATGGTGCCCAGTGTGCCGTTGCAAGCCTCCTCCAGCCAATACATAAAGTACAGGCCGTTGCGAATCTTTACGTACGAGGCAGGCCCGCTCCACTCCAAGCCGCCAGCATCAGTCCCGGTAAAGATGATCCAGGAGAGCGAATGCGGCGTCGCGTAGAGGTGCATGGAGGTGAGGCCCGGCGCGTAATTCTGGCTCACCGCCCGCCCCACCATCTCGTCCGTGAGAACGTGGCGGCGATATTTCGGTGGAATCAGCCCTTCCATCTCGATCACGCCGAAGTGGATTTTCACGCCAGCCTCGTTTGCGAAGTAGGGCGTGTTTAAGTAGCCGTTGAAACACGTCACCAGGCCCTCGTGAAAATCCGCGACGATGCAGTGGCCGTCATGATTCGGCTCGCCTTCCAGCAGGTGGCCAAAGAGGATCGCTCCCGGCATCGACTCGAAGGCCTGATAACGCGCCTTGGTCCAATTACTCTGGCCTTCTTTGCGCCATTGCAGGTCTTGTGCGTCGTCAAAGCGGTACTCCATCGCGGGTGCGGTGTCGTAGCGAAGAGTGAAACTCTTTCCTGCGAGCCAATCGGTGTTCGGTCCCAGATTGCCGGCCATCGACGCGGCGGGCGCGTTGGCGCCGGGCGAAATGCCGCGCGGTGCGAAGGCGGACGTGTGTTTGGCGCAGACGGCATCGACTTCGGCCTTGGTCATTTTCGCCATCGTCTGAAACGGCCGGTAGACGCGCCGGTCGCCCTTCTTTGCAGTCTGGCCGGGCGCGGCCGCTGGAACCGGCGAGCCGCTCTCGTCGCCGAATTTTTCGAACTGCGCGTGCTGCCCCAGCCATTCGCCCTTGCCGCGGAAGACGTAATATTCGAGCGCGTCGTTCGGCGTCGAAGCCGAGCCGCACGCCGACCTGCTCGATACGGTTCAGGTCCATCACGTACGCCGTGAACGTGCCGGAGAATTCGCACTCGGTGCGGGTGTAGATGTAGCGGTCCTGGTCGATCTTGATGTAGTCGGAGGGCCCGCAGAAACTCAGTTCGCCGCCCAGCCGCGACAGCTCGACAAAATTCGAATACGCCGCCGAGGGATAAAACTCCAGCGTTTCCGCGCCCGTGTCCTGCTTCCAATAGAAGCCTTTGCCCTCGACGCGGTTCGTCGTGACGTGGCGGGCTTTCGGCGCTTCCTGCCCCGGCTGCTCGACGTAGCCGTAATAAATCTCGCGCTGCACTTCGCGATTGTCTTTGTAGCCGCTGAACCACAGCTCGAATACCGTCGCCAGGTTCGTGCCCTGGTCGATCGCCACGGCGTAGCCGCGCTGCGTGCCCGGAATCATGTGCGAGAAGAAAGCGACGTCCGCCAACGTCAGCGCGCCATATCCCGCGTCCACCGCGCTGCCGCCATTCTCAGCCAGAGAGAGGCGATTGTTTCCGCTGAACTTGTAGGCCAGCGCCGGGCCGCCGTTATCGGTGACGATCCGGATCGACTTGCCCGCGAATACGTCTGCGAGCGGCGAGGCGCTCGTCGGCCCGCTCTTGGCGGACGGGCCCAGCTTGTCGGCAATCTGTTCTGGCGTGAGTTTCGTGTAAGCGATGCGATGCATCTGCTCTTTCGGATACGGTGTTCCCGGCATCATTCCCCCTATTACGTGCGTCCTTTTGCGTATCGCGCGAGTGCAAGGCGCCATCGCCTCGCATCCTCATAATCTTGGCGGCGTGATGCTATCGCTGAATCGCGCTCGTTTTCAACCTTCGTGCGGCGGAATCATGCGTCTACGGCGTGCGCTCCCGATTGGGTCGTAAGAGAGGCGAAAATTTTACTCCTCTTCTTTAGGTTCCTTGCTCGGAGGAACGGAGGTCCTTTCAGATCGCCTAACCAATGGAACGGAACCGTTCGGCAATCCTAGAACGAGCGTGTTCCCGCCCGTCTCCGCCACAGCTTGCAATGCCCGAAGTTGGAGCAGATTAGGATTGTCGTCCATCATCCTGGCGGCGTTGGCCAAGCTACGCAGTGCAGCCGTCTCTCCACGAGCTCTTTCCAGCGCTGCTTGTCCTTCTTTCTGAGCCTTCACAACCTGCGCGAAGGCTTTTTTCATCTCGCCCGGAAACATGATGTCCTTGATGTCCGCCAAAATGAGCTTTAGACCATACTCTGCCGCCTTGCCCGATGTCAGCTCAGTCAGTTTGGAGCTAAATCCAGCGCGATTCTCAATGAGAGTGTCAATCTTCTCTTTGCCAACGATCTCCCTGACGGCCATCTGAAGGGTCAGGTACAGACTATTTTGAAAGTTAGCATTCTTGTTGATGGCAACATTGGGGTCGGCAACCTGATATTCGGCTGCAAGGCTGACTTTCAAAGTTACACCGTCGGCGCTGAGGACATCCTGGCCTTGAATGGTTACAAACTGCGGACGAGTATCGACGGGCACCACGGAAGAGAAAGTTCGGAAAATCCAATATTGCCCCGGGTCAAGCGTACCAACGTATCGACCCTTCGTATACTTCAAGCCTTTTTGGTACTCATACACAGTCACTCGCTTTACGGGGACGACCTTTACGGCTACTAATAAAAGGACGGCCACCAGCACCACAGCCCATAGCAATTCAAGCATCGATCATAGCCTCCAGAAAGCTGCTTCGGTGGAACCATCGAGGTCCGACGGGGGGCTAAACCCACAGAGCCGGAGTCCGATTCGCCCGAAGGCCGATCCCACCTAGCAGTTTTTGCGGTGACCTTTTCACAGTCTGGAATCGAACCAGTTATCAGCGGGTGATAGCAGAGCAAGAATGAGATTCAATCTGGCTGCGTACCCTACTGATAAATGTCTTATACCAGATATTCGACACTGTGAGGCCCAATTAACGCGGAAACCGGGGAAAGTGGAGTACTAACCGGATATTTGTCCGGTTAGCTGGCTTGTCGTCCAAGCAGGATTATTTCCGACGACGCTGATTTCCGCTTGTCTGCACACGCGCGGCGGCTAGTGGGCGGGCGGCTCAGTTGGCGTCGTGGGAGTCGGCTTTATGACGGTCGTATATCTGCCATCGATGATCGGATTCCGGTCGGTCGCCGGATCGTCGCAATCGTCGGCGTTTTGTTCCATGCGGTCGATGTCTTTCACGCGGTTCCACGTGAAGGTCACGTTGATGGGCTTGGCCAGCGCGACGGGATCTTCGATCATGAATTGAATTTGCATCTGATCGTGGCTCAGCATGCGAATCCGCTCGACCGTGTGAAGTTCGTTGCTCATCGGCACGAACGGAACTCCCGCTCCTCGCGCCAGCCCTGGAAGATATACCGGCGACCTGATCGAAACGGTGTCGACCACCAGCGTGTCGCCCTCCCAGTGTCCGATGGAATCGCCCTCGCTCATCGGCCACAGCTCATCCTTTGGCGGATGCGCGCGCCCATCCGTATAGATGTGGCGCACCGAACCAAGAAGGCTGATGAGAGTCGTTTCTTCAGGGGTCACCCGCCACTCGTATGTTCCGGGCAGCATCGTGGCCGGAAATCCGGGCGTCCAGCCGCAGCCGCCGAATCGGCCGAATTCTTCGAATGCGGGGGGCTGGTCGCCATCGGCGGTTTTGGCGGCGTTTGCCACCTTTTTCAGCTCGGCGAGCTTTGCCTGCCATGCGGGAGTGAAGGTTGCTTGCATCTCGGCGGCATAGACTTTCGCCCTCTCCATTCCCCTGGGACCCATTTGCTGCCCGTCGAGTTCGTCAGTCCAAATGTCGAATTCCCAAAGTCCCGACCAATCCGGCAGCTTGGCGAAAGCCGCGATGCGCGCTTTCGAAGATGTTTGTGCGTGAGCGAAGTGGACGCAGCCTGCCGCGAGCAGTGCCGCCACCACTACAATCGCCCGGCGAATCATGGTCGATCCTCCTCCGAATTCACTCACTTGGCTCGCCTACTTGCTGCTCGTTTGCGGCACCGCACCGATCGGCTTGCCGTTCGGCCCTATTGCGGAAACGATCTGACCTCCGGGCCGGCCATCGCGCAATGGATTGACAACCACCGTGATCTTGTCTCCGGGCTTGAGGCTGTCGGGCTTCCAGCCGTGACGAATCAGCTGGATGGGCGCGCCCATCTCCACACCCCATTCGACGGGAGCGGCGTTCGCGTCCTTCGGATCGGCCACAAGCACCTGAATCCAGCAATGCGGATTGTTCCACTGAAATTCCTTCACCGTGCCGACCAGCGTGACTTGCTTGTCGAGATCGAACATCGCGTGCGAGTGATGAGCAGAGGTGGAGCTCGCCATCAGCACAACGGCGGCGGCGATGAGACTGAAATTCAGCACCCTACTCATTTATTTCTCCACACCCCCCGAATTCCGTGCCTTCCTCCCCCGGAAAGAGCACGATAATGCATGGATTCTACACCAGAATCGCACCGTCGATGCAAACGCCCGATGTGGTACAAAAGCCCTTGAAACGGCGCTTCCCCGGCCATTCGGAACGTCCGGTGTGGTGGGCATTTAGGAAAAAGGAGCGAGATGGTCATGAAGTTCAGGATGGCATGCGCAACTCTGGAAGCAACGCTACTGCTGGTTGGAGTAGGTTTCGGAAGGAATGTGAGAGCGCGGCCAGTTGCGACTCCGTCCAGGCAAGCTGGTGCAACGGAATCAGGTGCGGGCGATATCACGGGCAAAGTGAATTTTCGCGGGAAGCCGCCGCAACTCCACGCACTTCTGATGGGCGCTGATCCGGTCTGCGCATCGGAGCAATCGGGGAAGGTGTTGCCCGAAGACGGGCGCGTGAACGCGAACAACACGTTGCCAAACGCCTTCGTTTACATCGCCAAGGGCAGCGGCAATCTCAACATGTCTGCACCGACGAAGATGGTGACCATTACGCAAAAGGGATGCCGCTACGAGCCGCACGTTTTGGGAATCGAGGTTGGGCAGCCGCTCCGGGTAGTAACGGAGGACCCTACGGCACACAACATTCACATCTCGCCGAGAAACGGCCGTCACTTGAACGTGAGCCAAAAGCCGGGCTCGGATCCGGTCACGACGAGGTTTTCGAGTCCCCAAGTGATGATTTCAGTGAACTGCAACCTTCATCCATGGATGCAAGCGTACATCGGAGTCGTGACGAATCCATATTTCGCCGTGACTGGAGACGACGGCGTTTTTGCGATACGAGGGATCCCGTCGGGTGACTACACGCTGGCTGTATGGACGGCAACCTTCGGAACCCAGGAGCGCCAAGTAAGCGTTCGCACGGGAGGGACTGCAATCGTTGATTTCATTTATGTGGCCAAATGAGGGGCGTTTCGGATCTCGAATCCACCGCAAACGGCAACAAGGCAAAACACAAGCTTCGGCGCAGAAGCCGTCCCACAATGGCGCCTGCGCTGAACAAAAGGGTCAGCCTCCAGCAACGCCTACATGTTTGCCGACGTCACTTCGCCTGAATGCTCCTCACGTATTCGACCAAATTGTGGATCCGTAGGTTTGTCATTCCGGCTGTCTGGGGACTCATGGATCTGAAAACAGGCCCCCAAACTGGCATGGTTTCTGAGCCGTGCGCCGGCGTAGTGTGGGTCGCGGTTGGGCCCTCCCGCAATGCTTCGGCAACCTCCGCCTCAGGGAATACGCCGTTGTTCTTGGCAGCGAGTTTCGTCAGGTCAGGAGGCGGAACCCTCATGGCCGGTCCTGCGGGTCCGTCGCCCGTGCCCGATTTACCGTGGCACGGGCTGCAGTACGTCTGAAACATTTCTTTCCCCGACACGACCGAGTTCGTTTTGACCGGGACCCGTTTCACAACCGGTTTATCCTGTGCCGCAGCCAACATCGGAAGAACCAACGCCATTATGGCCGCCGCAATTCTTACCTTGCGCATGCTTGTTCTCCTTACCTTACATTCGGACGACCGTTTTTCGGTCCGTTGTGGAAATCCAGCCTTTCCAGCAAAAGTGTCACACCTCCCCAAAAAGCTGGGTCTCTTGTCTATATTTTTATGAGCAACTTGTCAGTGCGCTGCGTCACATTCCTTTGCTGGAGCACGCAAACTAAACGAGCGGTGCTGGCTAACGCCGGAGGAACTGCCGCGAGCGCCACTGCGAACGCAGCGAGTGCCCCGCCTGCCCTCAGGCGATTTCTGAATGCGGTCAGTGCGCGATTAACGCGGATATCTATTGGTCTTTGGTTCCGGGCCCAAACCAGAACGCGGCGGCGTACGTCATACAATTTGACGCAGCGCAGAATTGGGACGCGAACCGCTTCGGGGCAAGGAGGACTCGGATGAGTTGGATTGGCCGGCGGGCGGGATTGGTTTTTACGGGACTGGCGGCGAGCGTGATTTTGCTGACGATGTTCTCCGCGAGCAGCGCGCCGGCTAGATCAAAAGCCAAGCTTGCCGGTGCGATCGCGCGGAATGCGGCGACGGGCCGGCTGTATTTTCTCGATACGCGCGGGCATCAGGTGATGTCCGCGAATCCCGACGGATCGGATGTGAAGGTGCTGGCGCAGGCGAAAGGCAGCCCGGACGGGATTGCCGTCGATCAGGCGACTGGACATCTTTATTGGACGAATATGATGACATTCCGCCCAAACGCCGAAGATTCGGGCGGCGATAGTGGCCCTGGAGGATGGGCAGCACGGTTCGGACCGGGTTCGCTCGAGCGCGCGAATTTGGATGGAAGCAGCGTGACGACGGTGGTGCCCAGCGGCGGGGATCTTACTTACCGCCCGAAACAGATGACGATCGATCTGCGCGACGCCAAACTGTATTGGTCCGACCGGGAAGGAATGCGCGTGATGCGTTCGAATCTGGATGGATCGGACGTGGAGACGCTCGTCGAAACGGGGCAGAGAATCGAGGGCCAGCGAGGTGATCCCAAGGATTACTGCGTTGGAATCGCGCTGGATTTGACGCGCAACGAAATCTACTGGACGCAGCGCGGCGGCCGTTCCAACGACGGCAGCATTCGGCGGGTGAGCATGAGCATTCCGAAAGGAGAAAATCCGGCGCACCGGGCGGACATTCAGGTGCTGTTCGACGGGCTGCCGGAACCGGTCGATTTGGCACTCGATCTGAAGACGAGGACGATGTACTGGACGTCAGACGGAGGCACCGGGCCCGCAGCGGACACCGTGAGCCGCGCCCCGATGGACCCTCCCGCGGGATACGATTCCGCGCGTCGCACCGATCAGCAGATTCTCGTGAGCGGACTGCGCGCGGGAATCGGGATTTCGCTCGATTTGAGTCACGGACGCATGTTTTTCACCGATTTGGGCGGCAACGTTTACAGCGCCAATCTCGATGGATCGGACGAAAAGACTTTGTTGAGTGAGATGGGCGGGCTGACCGGGATTGTGTATGTCGATGGCCGCCGGCCGGCACTGCCAAGCCAGCGAGTACTCAGATTCACTAGCTCAATGAGCCGGCACAACCAATCGTCCACTTGGTAGAGAGTCGCTGGTCACGTCCATCGTGATCCGCTATTCAAGTCGCCACGGGGAACGCTCAGCCCAGTGGCTCATTGCCTCTTCGGCCCAGGACGTGGACTTATCCGCGTGACATGAGGTGCATGGATTGGGAATCTTGTATTTGTCCGTCATCGCAGGCGTGATGAATCGGAAGGTATGAGCATGAACGAAGGTGTTGGGAGGCCCTTCGGTTTCAATCGCCGGCATGTGGCAGGCCACGCACTGGCTGCCCGCGCTGCCGGCTTTGTGATGCGTGTGCTCCTCAAGAGTCGCCGTCCGCGGCCCATTGGGCGACATGGGTCCGTGGCACTCCAGGCAGAGCTTATCGGCGGGCTCTCGGAGTTGCGCATAATTCCCGGTGCCGTGTACGTCGTGGCAATCGAAGCACGTGATTCCGCGGCGGTACATCACACTTTGAACGAAATCGTTTCCCTGCATGCGGTTCTTGTGCGCGGTGCCATCGGGATAATAGAAGAAATTGGCGGGCTCGCCGAGCGCATGGTCTTCCAACTTCCAAAAGTTCTGCAGCCGTAGTCCCACGTTATAGCCAACGGGCCAGTCATAATACTTGCCCTCGATGGGATTTGAGAGCGGCTGGCCCTGCGAATGGCACTGGATGCAGGTGTCGCTCGCCGCGACGTAGTCCATGCGGGCGGGATCTAGGATGTTTCCTCTCGTCGGGTGCGCCACATGCGCACTGCCGGGACCGTGGCAGCGCTCGCAACCCACATTCCATTCAGCCACCTGCTTGGTGTGAATGTCGTAGCCAACGGAGTGGCAACCGTCGCACAGAGGGCCAGTGGGCCGGTGCATGTTATCGCCCGGATAAAACCGCGTCCACCAGTCGGCGCCCGTAGGAGGAGCGACATATTTGCTCCACTTGTGATTCGTCACTTCCCACTGCACGGGCAGGGGAAAATAGTCGTCGCCGATTTTTGTGAAGTAACGTTGTTTCCATAAGCTGCCATACACGAATGCGACCTGGTCTTTGGAGAACTTGTAAACCGTGTTCGTCGCCAGATCGGGAATGATAGCGTCGGGATGCTGGCGCGGATCGCGAACAACGTTTGCCATGGGCGTTTTCTTCCAATGAGCGTAAATCCCCGCATGGCATTTTTCGCAAGCTTGTGAGCCTACGTAGTGGGCCGAGGCAGCGGTCTGCGCCTCTTGGGCCCTCTCCGTATTCCCTAGCGGTCGAAGGCTGCGAATAAAAAGGACGAGTTTCCAGCCGTCGGCGTTCTGCGGCTCGATCGGGATCACCCCATGCGGGCATCCCGGTTAGCTGAACGCCATTTTCGATGATGTAGTGTATTTCGCCGTCGGTGAGGTGCTGAGTCTGTGCGGAGCGAAGATCGGGCACTCTCGGATATAGAGAAGTGCCCATCGGTGTCAGGCCGCTGCCATCGTGCCCGTGGCAATTGGCGCATTTCGCCAGGAAAAGTTCCTCGCCATCCTGCAGATTCTGCGAAGAAGGTTCGAGTGGATTTCTTTCCTCTTTGGCGCGATGCGGAATGGCCAGGTTGCGGAAGGTTCGGGCTACGAAGGCCTCGGCAGCCGACGGCTCGGACGTAGCGCGAAAGCCACGCTCAAGCAACAAAACCGCAACGATGCGCTCCCGCAACCACAAGTAAAGCGATGGACAGAACGAGCGATTTCCAAACCTTCATGCCGAAATTCACCCCGCCCACCCGTCGTCGACCGGGGCAGAATTTTATCCCGCGCCGTTACCCCAATCCAAGTTTTTCTCTCTTCTCCGCGCGGGTGGCGGTTCAGTTTTGCGGCTGAATGCGAGCCGTCGCTTTCCAGGCAAATTGCGTTCTTTAGGAAAGGCTCGTGACGGGAGGCAGAACAGAGTTCGCGTCGGGCGACGGTTTAGCGGGATGGACTTCGAAGACGCGGACTGGCTCGGGAAATCCCTTCGCGGAGATGGGAGGAAGCGGATTCAGGGAAAGGGTTCCCTCGAGTTCTATGGCAACGGCCTCCGAAACGAGAATTTGGCCGGATTTGGCAGCGGAGCACAAGCGCGCGGCGAGATTCACGCTGCGTCCGATGGCGGTGTAGTCGCGGCGATCCTGGCTGCCCATGCTGCCGACGACGACTTCGCCGACGTGAATGCCGAAGCCGATTTCCGTGCCAGCCTTGCCCGCAAAGCGGGTTTGCAGCCCGGAAAGAATTTCGACCGCGGCGTCGACGGCGTGGCGGCAGCGATCGGCACCGGAAAACCATGCGAACATCGCATCGCCGACAAATTTATCGACGTCTCCGCCGTGGCGCCGCACCACATCCGCCTCGAGGCCGAGGACTTCATTCAGCCGCTCGATCACGAGCGCCGGATCGCGGTTCTCCGAAAACGCGGTGAAGCCGCGCACATCGGAGAAAACGAGCGCGAGCCACTTTCGTTCACCCGCCGGATTTGCCGAGCCGCCTTGCTCGAGCATCTGGTACGTTGTGCGCGACATGTACTTCGACATCGCGAAGCGTTGCTTGAGGCCGCGGGCCATGTCCACGAATGCGCGGGAGAGATCGCCGATTTCGTCCCTGGCCTCAAAGCGGTCCGCATGCACGGAACGAAAGGACTCGATCGCGTCATACTTGCCCTGCTCGATTTCCCGCGCTGCGCCAGCGAGATTTACAAGCGGAGCAGAAATCACGCCGGAGAAGAAAAATCCCAGGCCGGTGCCCAGCGCGAGGGCGGCGAAAGCGAGCCCGGCCAGAAATTCCTCGAGAATTCGGAAAGGCTTCATCCGGCGCGTCACCGATTCGATGAACGCCATGTGCACGCCGGCGGGATTGTGCTCGATCATTCCGGTGTCGGCCACCAGCACTTCCTCGCCCTCGTATTCGCCGTTGCGCGTGTGAAAATCGAAAGGATGCTGGAGATCGGGGTCGCGCGCGAAGAGATCCGTCAGCGGTCCTCGGAGGCTCGGATCGCTCACCCCGAGGATGTGCACGTGGTTGTCCTCATCCTGCTGCCAGGTGACAACATCCACTCCGGAGCGAAGCTTCGCGCTGGCCGCGATGCCGTCATCTTCCTCGAATCCGATATTGAGAAAGCCGATCGGCCCGTCCGCGCCTCGGACGGGAAACGCAAAAATGCGATACACGGCGTTGTCGGGCCCGCTCCACGTGGTGATTTCGGGAGCCCCGGAGAGCGCCTCATGCACGTCCGCGAGATGCCAGGAAAGAATCTGCGGATCGCAGACCGGATGGTGCTGGATGGCGAAGCCGAGGATCGAGCCATCGCGAGGACGGATGGAAATGTAATCGAGGTCATCGTCATTGGGACCGAAGCGCGGAGAGGTCAGGACTTGCGAGAGAAACGCGCAAGCGGCAGCTCGGTCGTTGCGTTCCAGGGCGTGAACGACCGCCGGAGAAGCCGCAAGTGCGGTGCCTTTGTAAACACGAGACTGATAGTGGTTGCGCTCGGCGGAGGCAAGGAGCTGGCGATTTGCATCAAGCTGGTCCTGGACGATCGCGCGCACCTGCCGCACGCTCTGAAACCAAACGACCGTGAGCACGGCGGCCGTGAGGACGCAAACGGAGCCGCTGATCAGAAGCACCAGCTTTCCGCGAATGCTCAGATCGTTGAGGAATTTGCGCATGCGTTATTCTTGAAATAAAGGAGTTGCGCGCGACACCGGATCCGATCCTGAGAAGCGTGCTCGCCTAACCGGGAATGCACGCCAAAAGTGAACGTAGCATGCCGAATTGAGACGCAACAAGAACGTCGACAGACGGATTGCCTTTAGGGTTAATGCGAATGCGGCGCGAAGAAGTGATTGGATAGCCGGAACTCGGCTTAAGTGTCGCTGCTTGCGTGCCCGACTTGACTAATCAGGTCGATTACGGGAGGCTGTCGCCAACACGGCGAGCACATGGAGAATCGTATCGATCCTACGGTTGCATCGCTTATTGGCGCGGCTGACGGGGGCGACGATTCCGCGTCCGCGGCGCTCTTCGCTATGCTCTATTCGGAGCTTCACAGGCTGGCGAAGCGTGAACTTGCGCGCCAGGGCGTCCCTGTGAGCCTCAGCGCCACCACGTTGCTGCATCAAGCCTATCTGGACATGGCCGAACGCGAGGGCCCGTCGTTTCCCGACCACGCGCGCTTTATGGGTTATGCTGCCCGCGTGATGCGCGGCTTAATTATCGACCATGCCCGGAACCGGCAGGCACAGAAACGCGGCGGCCAATTCGAGATTACCTCGCTCGTCACGGAAGCTCATGAGATCGGCGTCGACGACAAAGAGCTCGAGCGAATCAGCGCGGCGCTCAACGACCTTGCCGAGGCGGAGCCTTCGCTGGCGGAGATCGTGGACCTGAAATTCTTCTGCGGCTTTTCCTTCGCCGAAATCGCGGCGATGAAGGCCGTATCGGAGCGCACGGCCCAACGGCAATGGGAGAAAGCTCGCGTCTACCTGTATCGCAGTATGCGCGCCGATCTGGAGAATTAAGAGACCGTGTCCAAGCTTAGTGCGCATCGATGGCAGGAAATAAGCCCCTTGCTCGATGAGGCGCTTTCGTTGTCCGAGGATAAGCGCGAGGCCCTTTTGCGGTCGCTGACCGAGACGAAGCCCGATTTGGCAGAGTTGCTGCGGGGGCTTTTGGAGGAACATCGCGCGTTAACAAAAGAACGCTTTCTCGAATTCTCGCCCAGTGCACCGGGAAGCGGGACGTTTTTGCAGGGCCAGCGCGTCGGGCCTTATACGCTGATTTCCTCAATCGGCGAGGGCGGGATGGGCAAAGTTTGGCTCGCCGAGCGCAACGACGGACGGTTCGAGCGGCGCGTCGCTATAAAATTCCTGCAATTCTCCGTGGCCACGCGAGCAGGCGCGGAACGGTTCAAGCGTGAGGGCCGCATCCTTGGGGCACTAGTGCATCCGCACATCGCGGAGCTGATCGACGCGGGCGTGATGCCGGATGGGCAGCCCTACATGGTGCTGGAATATGTCGAGGGAGAGCCGATTGACGAATACTGCGACGCCCACGCCCTCGATGTAAACGCGCGAATCCGTCTCTTTCTCGATGTGCTCAGCGCTCTGGGCCACGCGCATGCCAATCTGGTGGTTCACCGCGACATCAAACCGTCCAACGTGCTGGTAAGCGCAGCGGGACAAGTCAAGCTGCTCGATTTCGGCATTGCCAAACTGCTTGCGCCTGACGGTGATTCCCATGCGGCCACTTTGCTCACAATGGAGGGTGGCGCGGGCCTGACTCCCTATTTCGCCGCGCCCGAGCAACTGACCGGAGGCGCCATCACCACGGCGACAGATCTTTATGCCGCGGGTACGCTGCTCTATCTGCTCCTGACGGGCCAGCACCCCGTCGGGGTCCTGTCGCGTTCAACCTCGACCGCGGACCTAGTCAAAGGCATTGTCGATAGGGAGCCTCCGCGCCCCTCCGAGGCATTTTCCACCGCCGAGCTCGGGGCGGAAGCCACTCATAGCACCGCTCTCGCCGGAAAGAGAACTTGCACACCGACTCAGCTCCGGCGTCAACTGCGCGGCGATCTCGATACGATCTTACTGAAGACGCTGAAGAAGGCTCCCAAGGAACGCTATGGTTCCGTCGCAGCGCTCATGGAGGATCTTCGCCGCTACCTGGATCACGAACCAATTAGCGCTCGCCCCGACGCAGTCACCTATCGTGCCTCCAAGTTTGTGCGCCGGAATCGGCTGGCGGTTGCGCTGACCTCAATCGCGGTGATCGCGCTGGCCGGCGGGTTGGTTGGAACGCTCATCCAAGCGCGCACGGCCCGGAAAGAACGCGATTCAGCCTTGCGCGAGCGGGACCGGGCGAATCGCATTGCAGACTTCATGACGGGAATCTTCAAGGTTTCCGACCCGCACGAAACGGTTGGCCAGACTGTCACTGCGAGGCAGCTTCTCGAGAAGGCCTCGGAAGATATCAACAACAACTTGATCGAGGAGCCCGAAGTTCGTGCTCAGCTGCTGCACGTGATGGGACGGGCGTACTTGAATCTGGGGCTCTTCTCTCGAGCGGAAGGGCTTTTTCGGCAGGGCATTCAGGCAAGCAAATCCCTCGGACAAGAGGAAAACCGCGATACGCTCCGCATGACCCACGATCTCGCCTGGGCGATCATGCAGCAAGGCCGCATCGCCGAGGCCGAAAGCACCGAACGCACGCTTTTGGAAACCCAGCGACGGATGTTTGGACCCGATGACGGCGACACCTTGGCGACGATGGAGGAACTTGCGCTGACGGTGTGCAACAAAGGCAAAGAACCGTGTGCGGAGGGGATCGGGCTGACCGGCAAAGTGCTGGAGCGACAGCAGGTCACTCTTGGACCCGATGCCCGCAACACGTTGGTGACAATGGACAACCTGGCGATCATGCTGGCCGGCGCCAACCGCCTGGATGAAGCCTTGAAGCTGGAGCAGGATTCTTTGAACCGGCACATTCGCGTCTCCGGCCGAGAGAACTTAGATACAGTCAATGCCATGCTCAATCTCGGCGAGTTTCAGAGGGACGCCGGCCGTGAAGACGATGCGGAGCATACGTTTGAAACGCTTCTCGAAATAGAGAATCGCTTATTCGGACCCGACCAAGGTGAAACAGCGGTCACGAACTACGACCTCGCTTCCGTACTGGTGCGGAAAGGGCAGAGAGAGAAGGCGCTTCCGCTGCTTCGGCACGCCGTTGAACACGGCTTGGCTCCCCGAATAGCACAGGGGCTGCCGACGGATCCATTGTTCACCTCTCTCCACGGCGACCGGCGGTTCGCCGCCCTTGTTGCCATGGTCCAAACGCGGTTCGGACCGCAATCCCTGCCTGGAACTAATTAGCCCAGCCTTGTCGTCTTTTGCCCGCCGATTCCGATTACCTAGATAGAAGGCCATAAATGCAGTTGCTATCACTGCTGCGCGACATCGGGCCAGACAGCGAGGCGGCCGCGCATTTAGTCATCGGACTTTGGAGGTTCCTGTGCGTTCGAAACTTATGACTCTATTTTTCGCAAAGTTGTCCCGCAAATGGCTCGTTGTAATTGCAGTCCTGTGCTTTGTGGGCGTCGCGTCCGCGGCCATGCTCCCGCAGTTACTGGCATTTCTCGATCCCACCGGCGTGATCGCCACGTACAACGTGAACGGCCGGAGCGACACCAGCAATCCGTTTTTCCAAGTCCTGGGAACCAATGGGCGCACGTGCGCTACCTGCCATGTCTCCCAAAATGGTTTCGGGCTAAGCGCCGCGCATGCGGAGAGAATTTACGAGCGCACCCGCGGCCGCGACCCGCTCTTCGCCACATTCGATGGAGCGGCCTGCCCGGACGCGACACCAGGTCACCCTCTGAATTTCGACCTTCTTCGGCACAACGGATTGATTCGCATCGGATTGCCGCTCGCCGCGGATCCGCAGTTCACGATTACAGCGTTGCACGACCCGTATGGCTGCGCACTGGTCACGGATCCGCAGACGGGCGTTGTTACGGTTTCCGTTTACCGGCGACCATTGCCTACAACGAATCTCGGCTTTCTCACTGCGGTGCAGTTCGATGGACGGGAGACGGTGGCTCCGCTGAACAATGGGCACACCTTTGCCGCTAATCTCATCACGGATTTGAAACATCAAGCACTGGATGCGACCCTAACTCACGCTCAAGCGTCGGTCACGCCAAGCGACTCACAGCTGATGCAGATTGTTGCGTTCGAAACCGGGCTGAATTCCGCGCAGGCCGTGGATTTTGAAGCAGGTCAACTGAATAGCGAGGGCGCCAGCGGCGGCCCGAAGTTCCTCAGCACCGTGCCCTTTTTCCCGGGAATCAACGATCCCTTGGGCGGGAATCCGACAGGCGCGGCATTTGATCCGAACGCGTTCGCGCTCTATTCGAGATGGGCGACTTCCGGAGATCCGGATCGCCGATCCATTGCCCGAGGCGAGGAGGTTTTCAACACGCACCCGCTTTTCATCACGGAGGTACGCGGTTTGAATGATGCGCTGAACCAACCGGTAATCAATGGGACCTGTACGACCTGCCACGATACGCCGAACGTAGGCGATCACTCGTTGCCGGTTCCGCTGGAAATCGGAACGAGCCGTTCCCCCGACTTCGAAACAAATCCGCAGATTCAAGCCGCAGTCAGTCAGCTCTCGATGCCGGATCTCCCGGTGTTTCAAATCGTCTGCAACGAAGGACCCGATGCCGGCGAAATCACCTACACGTCCGATCCCGGCAAAGCGACACTCTCAGGGCTGTGCGCGGACGTGGGTCGAGGGAAGGGGCCGATTCTGCGCGGACTCGCTGCACGCGCTCCGTATTTCCACAATGGAGCTGCGGCGACGCTTGACCAAGTAGTGGAATTTTACAACCTCCGCTTCCAAATGAATCTAACCGAGCAAGAAAAGCATGACCTGGCAGATTTTCTGAAGGTACTGTAGAAGAATCCGGTCAGCGACGGCCCCGGAATACTCGTGTGTGGGCGCAGGGCAATAGCCTGGCGCCCACATCTTCGCCCCGGGTGAATGGCCGGCAAAAAATCCCGCGAAGTCCCGGCAAACACGCCTATCGGAACCCTGCAAACCGGCGCCCACGAGGATCCCGCAACCCGATTTTCCAAGAGTTGGCTGCTTGTTCGCGCTGGGTGTATATTGGCGCCGGATAGATTTCGGGCGCGGGAATTGAGTTCGGATCGGCTAACCGCCGGACGGGGGGAAATATGCCAAAGGATCTGACGCGAAGAGAATTGATGAGTCGTTCAATTGCGGCTGGCGGATTGTTCGCGGCCGGATCCTTGATGCCGGTTTCGTCGGCGCTAGCCGATCAAGCTGGCGGGCGAGCGGCGGAGCAAACCGAGCACAGAGTCCCGGCGGCGATGGTTGGCGACAAGGTGGTGCAACCGCGCAGAGACGTGCCGGTTCTGCACAAGACCAGCGTCCTGGTTGTCGGGGGCGGCCCGGCGGGAACGGCGGCCGCCTTTTCGGCCAAGAAGCTGGGCGTCGACGTCACTCTGGTCGAGAGGTACGGCTATCTCGGAGGGCTCGCCACCGGCGGCCTCGTCCTCGGGATTTTTCCGCTCTACAATCGCGAGAACAAGCAGGTGATCTTCGGCATCGGCGAAGAGTTCATGAAGAAGCTCGATGTGCTCAAGTACGGCATCATCGATCGCAACAAGGCGCCCATTTACCCGACGATCGACGCGGAAGCTTTCAAATATCTGCTGGCTAGCATGGTGCTCGATTCGGGGATCACTGCATACCTGGATTGCTGGGGCGTCGATGCTATCGTCGATTCCAAAGGCGCCGTGCGCGGCGCCGTTTTTGAAAGCAAGTCGGGGCGGCAGGCAATCCTCGCCGATATTGTGATCGATGCTTCGGGAGACGGCGACATTTACGCGGCCGCAGGAGCGGCTTTCGACAAAGTCAAAACCAACATCGGCCTGATCAGCCGAATCGGAAACATCGATGAAGTCGATATGGCACCTGGAAAGGGATCGGAAGATCCGACCAAGCCTTCCATAGGCAAGCCCGATGAAGGAGGCAGGCCCTCGAAGGGCCGCGTGAACGACTTCAGCGGCCACGCCGGAAACTCCACGCCCGCGCCCCACGTGAACTGGCTCAATATGAGAGGCCCGGTCGGCGACGCACTGGACATTTCGGATCTGACCGAATTCGAACTCAAGCATCGCATCGGAACCTGGGGCAATGTCGAGAAGCTTCGCCAAAAGGCGGGAAACGAGCAGGTCTATCTGACCGAAACCGCCCCTCAACTCGGCGTGCGGCTCAGCCGGCTCCTCGAAGGCGTGAAAAAACTGAAAGTCGACGAAATCCGCAACGGCGCCAAATTTCAAGATGTAATCGGCTATTCCGGCGCCTATGCGAATGCTCCCGCATTCCAGATTCCCTATGGCTCGCTGGTTCCAGCGAAGGTCGAAAACGTTCTTGCGGCCGGGCGATGCATATCGGCCGAATTCGACGTCGCGGATATCACGCGGCTCATTCCGGTCTGCTGGGTCACCGGACAGGCTGCGGGCCTGGCTGCGGCGTTGTGCATCCAGGATAAATGCAAGCCTCGCCACGTAAATGTAGCGAAGCTGCAAGATCTGCTTCATCAGCAGGGGGCGTATTTGGGATGATGTTTCTCCGGCGCGTGCCGCGGCGGGTGATTCAGCTGACTTGCTTCGTCGGCGCGGTCGTGCTGGTTTGGCCCTTGCTGCCCTGGGCTATCGCCCCGCGATTTTTCCAGCAAATCAGTCCATTCGTCGCTCTCTCGTCGAGCATCGCTGCGCGGTCCGTCGGCGTGGGAGCGATCCTCGCGCTCATCGTCGCAGTCGTGAGTTCGTTCAAGAAGCGCTGGTTCTGTCTGTACCTCTGTCCGACCGGCTTCCTGCTGGAAAACACCAACCACGTGGGCCTGCGTCGCACGCGCTGGTGGGGCAAGTTGCCCCCGGTCGGCAGATATGTCGCGATACTCACCCTCGTGGGCGCCGTGGCGGGATATCCGGTGCTGATGTGGATGGATCCGCTCTGCATTTTCAGCAGCCCCTTCGCGATGAACCGGGCGACGAATCCGGTCACCGTGATTCTGGTCTCGCTCGGCCTGGGCGTTCTCGTGGGAGCCACCTTTGTTTTTGGCATGGCCTGGTGCGTCCGCATCTGCCCGCTCAGCGGATTCCAGGACATGCTTTTTGCCGCGAGGAAAGCCTTGTGGACCAGATTAAGCCGTTTAGGGGGTCGCAGCGTTCCTGCCCTGAGCCCGGCCGAAGGGAGCTCCGGCGCCAAGCTGGTCCAAATCACTGCCGCGCCGCCGCAGTCGAACTTGACGCGCCGCCTATTCTTCGCTGGCGCGGGTGGCGCTCTGCTGGCGCTGGGCGCGCGTCGGCTCGGTGCGGCGCGATATCGCAAGAGCGATACGCTGCTGCGTCCTCCCGGTGCCGTGCCGGAGGATCGTTTCGCCGGACTGTGCATCCGTTGCAACAACTGCGTCCACGCCTGCCCGACGAAAATTATTCACCCGGATACGGGCCACGAAGGCGGGCTGGCTGGCTTTGGCGCGCCCATCATTCGATTCGACCGCGACTACAAGTATTGTCTGGAGACGTGCGATGCCTGCACCCAGGTTTGCCCCACCGGCGCGCTGACGGCGCTTCCTCTCGAGCAGAAAAACAAGTACATCATCGGCGAAGCGCTCGTCGACAACAATATCTGCCTCACCGCCCTCGGTAAGAAGGAATGCGACGCGTGCGAGCTTGCCTGCCCCTACGATGCGGTGAAAATCACCTGGGACGAGGCGCAGTACATCTCCTATCCTGTGGTCAACGACAAGTGCGTCGGCTGCGGAGCGTGCGAGGTCGTGTGCCCCACGAACCCTGTCAGGTCTATTCGCGTGTGGACCCAAAAGCCTGCGTGATTGTTTGCGCCGCTTGGTTGCGCGGGCAAGCCCCTTGGGAGTAGGCGTTGGTCGCTCGAATCAACACCTACTCCCAGTAGCACCCTCTCAAATCACACCCGCTACTTAGAACATATACTTCAGCGCGAACTGCATGATCCTCGGGGCAACATCGGATGAAATCATGCCGAATGTGGGGCCGCTTCCGAGGACGGTGTTGCTCGTACCGACGGCAGCAATGCCCGCAGTTCCAGGATTCACGAAGTTCACTCGATTTTCGACGTTGAAGGTTTCCCAGCGGATCTCGATGGACTGCCTTTCCGTGATTGGGAACCGGCGCGACAAAGCGACATCCACGTCGAAATACCCCGGGCCCTCCATATTGTTAACTCCTTCGTTTCCAAGGACACCAGGCTCGTTTCCGAATGCGTCAAGGCCTCCTCCCGGCAAGGCGAAGGCGCCTGCGTTAATCCAACAGTTCCCCGCCGAAGTGAAATACGGCGAGACTCGCTTGGGTGTGCAATAGGGATTTGCGAGCACCTGATTGGGACGTTGCCCGCCGATTCCGCTGGCCGCGAGGTCCGCGTTCGAACCACCCATCGTGATCGTGAAATAACTGCCGGTGTGCGCCGAAAAGATTGGCGCAAGCTGCCAATCGCCGGCGATCCATTGAAGCACCCGCGAGGAAAAATGCGGCGATTGCAGAACGGCGGAGAGGTTGAAGTTATGGTGGACGTCAACCGACGTGCAGTTTCCGCGGTCAAACCGCCGATTGGACGGATTGGTGTACTCCGGGGCGTTGATCGCCTGGGTCCACAGATCGGAGATGCAATGCGACCAGGTGTAGTTCGCCAGCATCGAGAAGTGGTTTGAGAAACGGTGCTCCGCTGAAAGGAGCAGCGCGTTGTAGCTGCCCGTCCCGCTGGGATCCAGTTGCGCGTACCCTCCGTAGAATGACCCTTGGACCGGATCCAATTGCGAGAGCAAGCGCCGCTGGTTCGTGTTCCTGCTCGTGTCGCAGGGATTATAGGTCTTCGGCTGCCACGATCCCGGTGGCTGGGGTTGTAGACATTGAACGTGCAGCCGCCAATGTTGATGCCGGTCGAATCCGGGGTGATATAGACCCCGGGATTCGTTTCCTTGATCGTCCACAGGTGCACGAGGTCGTTCCCCAGGTAGCTAGCTTTCAAGAGCCAGGCTGCCCCGATCTGCCTTTGAATCGTCAGGTTCCACTGCTCCATATAGGCATTGCGCACGTGCAATGGAGCTGTCTCGTACGACGAATAAGTGGGGTACGGGGTCGTGGAATTTTGCGTGGTGGGGAATATGTTTGCGCCCGTCGAATAGTAGGACCACGGATTGGCGAACGTGTCAGCCGCCCCAGCCGGAGGAATGATCGCAACGCTGCTACCCCATAGCGGTTCCCCCGCGTAGTTGTAGAAGAAGAGCGTCTCCGGCGTGTCGAAGAGCATTCCCCAGGACGCCCGAATAAGCGTTTTGCCGCCGCCCGTGGGATCCCAAGCCAACCCAATCCGTGGCGCGAAGTTGTTCCACCTCGTATAGTTCGGCCGGCTGCCGGTGTTGAATCCTGGATCGCCGGGGTACAGCGTACCCGCCGGGGCATTCGGGAATTGGGTCGAATGCTCGTTATTCAGAAAATCAGTCATATCGAAGTGAGTGACTTGTTGGAGCGGAAAGCTGCCTCCGAAGTAGGGTTCCCATCGCAGGCCGTAGTTGAGCGTCAGGCGCGGATTGACCTTCCAACTGTCTTGCGCGTAAACCCCCAGGTATCTCCAGTTCTCGTTGTCGTGCGAGATATTCAACTGAACCATCGAACCGAGCGCTCCGGCGACAAAATCCGCCATGGGATCGCCGCTGAGCGCACCGCTGAAAGTAAAAAGCCCGTTGCAATAGACGCAAAACGTTGAAGTCTGCGACGGACGGATGAAACTGGCGCCGAACTGCAACTGGTGCGAGCCCTTCGTCCAGCTGAAGTCGTCCGCGAGCTGCCAGGTCTTTGTGTTAACAAGGCCCGGAGTGGCAAATCCGCCGGCGCTCTGGAAATCGCCAGTGATGTTGATGTTCGAAAAGTGGGTGAAGGGAGCTGCCGAAATGTACATGCCCTGCACGCCGACGTCGGCGGGAGTGACGATCGGCACCTGAAATTTGGTGATGCCGTCGGTGTTGTAGGTGAAGTGGAACGAGTTCAGCATATTCGTGCTGACTAGATACGTATGGCCCAGCACGAGCGAATTTACGGTGTCGTCCGTGCCCGCATTTACAACGGTTAGTTCGTTGCCGTTATAGCTGGATGGCACCAAGCTGTGAGTCCCGAAATAGCGCACGAACAGGGTCTGCTTCGAGTTGATCTGATAGTCGACCCTGCCTATGCCCATGTGCTCGTTTTGATTGGCGATAAGTTGAAACGTCGTGAGGCCGCACGGCTCCGGGCCAACCGGAAAGTGGCTCGCAAAGGCCAGAACGTCCGCAGGCGCCCCGCTGGGGTAGAGAGTGGTGCTCAGCATGTTGTTCGAATAATAGGGGCCTTTCAATTGAACAGGCAGGCCAGTCTTAGGATCGGGCGGCAAGCAATTTGTTACATAGTTCTGGAAGTTGCCTTGAAGCTCCGAGGTTGTCGGGAGAATGGCCTGGTTGGCGGGAGGCTTATCTCGAATCAGCGTCCCTTGATATCCCAGGAAAAAGAATAGCTTATTCTTCTTGATCGGCCCGCCAATGGTGCCTCCGAACTGATTGCGTTTCAAGCCGTCGCTCAGCCCATTCGGACTGTTTTTACCTACGCTGAAGAAATCCTTGGCGTTGAACGCCGAGTTGCGAACGAACTCGAACGCGTCGCCGTGAAACTGGTTGCCGCCGGATTTGGTGGCGATGTTGATCGCGCCTCCCGTGTGTAGGCCGTACTCGGCTGGGAGCGCGCTCGTTTGTACGTTGAATTCTTGGATCGCATCCGGGAAAGGCGTGGGCAAATTGAGGTTATTAAACGGATCGTTGAACGTTCCCCCGTCCATCAGGTACGTGGTTCCGTTCAGCATTCCGCCGCCGACGCTTACGAGCGCTTCATTCGGGTAATTCTTGCTGGAAACCAGGTTTCCGACCGATGGCGCCCCGCCAAAGCCGTACTGCACGGAATTCGCTGCGCCCGCCAGCGTGATGAGCTGCGTCACCTGGCGTCCATTCAGCGGCAAATCGACAACGGACTGAGAATTGACTACCTGGCCGACACCCGTAGTCGTCGTATCGACCATCGGCGCCGTAGATTCCACCTGCACGGTTTGGTTGACCGCACCCACCTTCAACACAGGGTTGACTGTCGGAGCAGTGCCGACTTGCAAAACGATGCCCGACTGAACGTACGTGGTGAAACCTTCCTTCTTGACCTCCAGCCGGTACGGACCGAGCGGCAGGCTTGGCAGCGAATACACGCCGTTCGCATCCGACGTCGCGCTCCGAGTGACTCCTGTATCGGTTTGCGTCGCGGTAATCTGCGCGCCCGCCACCACCGCTCCGCTGGCGTCCGTTATGGTTCCTGAGATTTGCGATGTGGCCTGCGCGAAAACTCCAGCACAACATCCCAAAAACAACATACTCAATACGACGAACTGGGCTGAGATCCTCTTCATGTGATCCCTCCAAAGCCGTGCTGGATTAGAACTGCTGCCCGTGCGTGAAGGCGTGAGGAAAGAGGCAGGTATGCCGCGACATACCAAGACACCCCCATGAAACTTTGGACCCCTCCCCACCCAATGCATCCCCTGAGCGACTGTCCCAATAGCACCGGCGGACAATTGTTGTCAAGACATAAATTGAGGCGCAGCCCCCCGGAGGTGCGCGAACGCGGAAATTTCCTGATATTCAAGGAAAAGCGCAGTCATGCTGACCCATGCCCCGGCACGCCTCCGTCGGGGTGGGAGTGTCGGGCTAGGACGCAACACTGTGCTAGAATGCGCGCTGCCGTGCAAAAGATTCTCCAGACGCTGCTCGATCTGCAGGCCGTGGACGTCCGGCTCCACGACGTCCGCGCCCGGCTCGCTACCCTGCCGAAAAAGACCGCCGAGGTCGACGCGCGCGTAGCGGCCGCCAAGGCTGCCGTCGAGCAGAGCAAAGCGTCGCAGCTCAACACCATCAAGGAACGCAAGAAATACGAGCTCGATGTCGAGCAGTGGAAAGAGCGCGTCCGCAAGTATCGCGACCAGACTTCGCAGATAAAGACCAACGAGGCCTACAAGGCCCTGCAGCACGAAGTGGAGATGGCTGAAGCCGAAATCGCCAAAGCGGAAGACCGCCTCCTCGAACAAATGGTCAACGCCGAGGAATACGACCGGCGCGTGAAAGCCTCCGAAAAGGATTTAAAAGAAGTCGAGGATGCCGCCCGCGGCCAGCGCGCGAAAATCGACGCCGAGAAAGCGGAGGAGCAGAAGGAGATCGCCGCGCTCGAGGCCGAACGCGCCCGGGCGGTCGCGGAGATCCCCGAAAACCTTCTCGATCACTACGATCGCATCGTCCGCAAACACAATGGCATCGCGCTCGCCGAAGTTCGCAGCGAAAAATGCGGCGCCTGCGGCATGATCGTGCGCCCGCACGTGATACAGGAGATGCGCCGTGCGAAGGGCGAAGACGACCTCTTCCACTGCGAGACCTGCACGCGCATCCTCTATTACATCGAGGCGGACGACTCCAGCGTCCCGGCTTCCGGTCCCGCCCAGCAGTCGTCCGAGTCGGCGGCAGCGCACGGTGAGTGCTGAGGCTTTTCGCCGGACATGACCCCGAAGACTCCGCCGCACGCCAGCGCCCGCCTCTTCTCGGATTCAAGCCCGGCAGCGCCCCCATCGGGCGTCCACGTTGCGAATATCGACGGCGCTTCGCGCGGTAATCCCGGTCCGGCGTCTTACGCCGTCGTGATGCGCGACCCGAACGGCAAAATCATCCTCGAGCTGGGCAAAAAGCTCGGACGCGACACGAACAATGTCGCCGAGTACTACGCGCTCCTCGCCGCTCTCGATTACGCCGCCTCGCACAACATCCGCGCCCTACGCATCCGCAGCGATTCGGAACTTCTCGTCCGCCAGATGCAGGGCCGCTACAAGGTAAAGAGCCCGGACCTCAAGCCGCTCTACGAGCGGGCCTCAAAGCTCGCGCGCCAGTTCGAGTACTTCGTCGTCGAGCACGTGCGCCGCGAGAGCAATCGCGAAGCGGACGCCCTGGCCAATCTCGCGCTCGATTCCGGCGGGTTCAGCTCGGCAGCTTCGGCCGCTAACTTCTCAGGCGTCACCGGCGACCCCGCCCGCGGAGGCCGCCGCTGCTCGTCCCGCATCGCATCCTTCGCGCATCCGCGCAAAATTTACGAGAGGTGTTCTTGTCCCGCACGAGCCACTCGATCTCCCCGAAGATACCGAAGTCCTTCTCGATATTCGCAGCATATTGAATAAATGAGACTTAGCGTCATGCCATCGACGTCTGGCTAGCCTCGCGCGCCTCGGCGTGTCTCATTGTTCACCGTTAGTACCCGCGCTCCATTGCGTCCTCTGTTGGCGATCTTTACCATGTTGACTCGGAGGTTACGTGTTTTTTACTTTTCCGGCGGCCTTGCCGATCGTGATCGTGCTGGTCGTCCTGGTCGGAATCTTTGTATCCATACAACGCAAGACTCCCTCGCCGCGCCTGCGGCTGTGGACGCTCGCCTGGGCGCTCACCTTCCTCCACTTCTTCGCGCAAGCCCTCGAAATCCACGCAGGAGTGCTTGGCAGCTTTCTAACCGCGGTTGACTTTGCCGCTCTCGAAAGCGCGGGGCTCATATTTCTCTCTTCGGTCCTCTTCGAGCCCAACGACGCGCAGAAACGCACCAGCCTCATTCTGCTGCTGGGCCTGCCGATGGTGGCCCAGTCCTTCTCTATCGGCTTCAATTGGGGAATACTCTGGCTCGCGACTGGATCGACTGCCGCCGTCTTTTTGGGCGCAGCCGCCCTCTCGTTCCTGGCATCGCGGCGCCTGGGTCCTTACTTCGCCGCAGGGCTTCTCGCCATCGGAATTGGAGCGGTTCACCAGCAATTGGTTGGCAATGTGTGGGTCGCGGTCGCGGCCATCCTCGGACTCACCTACGGTCTCACCGGCTTGTTTTTCGGCCGGCTCTACGGACGGGCCTCACTTGGCGTCCGCACCGTGATGGTTGGCTTCTTCGCGTGGGGAGCGGAATATCCGATCGGCGCGATCCTGCACTTTCTGGCGCCGAAATTTCAGGCCAATCTGGATTTTTGGAACGTGCCGCGAATTCTCGTGGCTCTCGGCATGGTGCTTACGCTGCTTGAAGATAAATCCAGGGCCGTCGAAGACACCACGGCGCGAACCAAGGCCGAGAATCAATTGCTCGGTCGCCTTTCGCAGATCACGTCGCGGCTACTGGCGGGAAACGATCCAGTCACGCTGTGCGGCGAGGTCGCCAAGGCGATCACCGACACGAGCTCCTTCAGCCGCGCGGCGCTTTTTCTGCTCGGCGAAGATCGCCGCTTCTACCTTGCCGGCTCGAGCGGCTTCTCGCCCCAGGAAGAGGAGATACTGCGCGAACACTCCGGCGGCTACGCGATCGAATCTTTGAAACATCGCGCCACGGAGCACGAATCCGGCAGCCAGTCGTTCCGCATGTCGGACGAAACCGATCTCGTCCTCATTCCGATGGTTTCCTGGCGTGGCTCGCACGTGGGCTGCCTGTATCTATCGGGTTCGAAGCACGAAGGCGATTCGAAGACATCCGAGATGGTCAAGCTCGAGGTCTTCGCCTCGGATCTCGCTGTGACCTTCGAAAACGTGCGCCTGCATCAGCAGCTCGTACGTTCGGAAAAGCTCGCAGGCCTCGGCCAGCTCGTCGCCGGAGTCGCTCACGAACTCAACAATCCGCTCACGGGCGTGATCGGCTACGCGGACCTGCTCCACGATGAATTGCGTGAAACAAAGGTGGGGGCGCGTGTCGAAAAACTGGCGAACGAGGCCCGCCGCATGCAGAGGATCGTCGACGGCTTGCTGCGCTTCGGCCGCCAGAATAATTCCACTTTCCGCTCCGCCAACGTCGCGGCCGCGCTCCACGACGTCCTGCAGCTGCGCGAATATCACGTTCGCGCGCGCGGCATCCACGTCAAGCTCGAAGTCGACGAAGCGCTGCCGCCCGCGGGAATCGGTGAAGACGAGCTGAAGCAGGTGCTGCTCAACATTCTGAACAATTCGATCGATGCCGTCAGCGAAAGCGCCCACCGGGATATCGACGTGCGCGCCTCGCATCACGACGGCCGCATCCTGATTCAATGCGATGATTCGGGCCCCGGCTTTGCCGATCTCAACCGCGCGTTCGATCCCTTCTACACCACGAAGCCTGTCGGCAAAGGGACCGGCCTCGGGCTCAGCATCTGCTACGGCATCATCCACGAGTGCTCCGGCGAAATCACGCTGGCGAACAATCAGCCCTACGGCGCGCGCGTTGCCATCGAACTCCCCGCCGCCGCTCCCCAAACTCCCATCGCCCCAACGACCGACCCAGGCGTGCAATCCTACCCGCTCACTTCCAAACGCGTGATGTAGAATCTATCCGCGAAAATGGTTTGACGCTTGCTGCACGCGGGGTTATCGTCGTCCAATCTTCTTCGATTCAGCGGAGTGGCGATGTCCTTCGACGAAATGCTGGAATTGGCTTCTCGAGACGAGCGGTTCATGGCGACGGTTTATGCCATGAATACGCTTCTCATTCACAAGGGGATCTATACTCGCGAAGAGTTCGAGACCCTGTTCTCGGAGTGGATGCGCAAACACGGCGTCCGGAGTAAGTCGAAGACTACTTCCGCGGCCGCTTTGGCTGCGGCGCAGCGCTAGAAACGTCCTTCCAGGTCAGATGTTGGCAGTCCGGTTTCCTGCAGCAGTGGTTCCCAATTTCGCAGCGTACGCAAGTGCAGTCGCACCGCGGCGGTGGTTTCCTTTGGCGCCCTTCTTCGAGGGTCCCACCAAAGCATCCCCTTCATGGAAGACCCGAATATCGGAACCGGCTACGCGGCAGTTTGAATGGCGACGGGCGGCTTCCAGATGTAGGAACGATACAAGGTGTCGCGCTGGGCCGGCATGTACCCGGCATCCGAGATGATTCGGCGCAGCTCTTCTTCATTCGTCCGATTGCGTACGCCGGCGGCGTACACCACATTCTCTTCGATCAAAATGCTGCCCACATCATCCGCGCCGAACTGCAATCCCACCTGGCACACCTTGATTCCCGGCGTCAGCCAACTGGATTGGACGTGGTCGATGTTGTCGAGATAGAGCCGGCTGATCGCCAGCGTTTTCAGGTAATCGAACGCGGTCGTCTCCGGCACTTTCTTCCCGAGCGGCGTATTGTCCGGCGCGAAAATCCATGGGATGAACGCGGTGAACCCGCCGCCGTTGTCTTCCTGAAGCCGCCGGACGCGCTCGAAGTGATTCACGCGATGGCGATATTCCTCGCCGCAGCCGAACATCATCGTCGCCGTGGTGCGCATGCCGAGCTTGTGCGCCTCGCGGTGCACCGATTCCCACTCCTCGGATTTGCACTTCAGCCGCGCGATGCGGTGCCGCACTTCGTCGTCCAGAATTTCCGCGCCGCCGCCGGGAATTGACTGCAAGCCGGCGTCGCGCAACCGCGCGATCGTATCGCGAATCGAAAGCCCGGAAACCTCGGCAATGCACAAAATCTCGGGCGCCGAAAAACAGTGCAGGTGGACCTGCGGGAACTTTTCGTGGATCGAGCGCAGCATGTTCTCGTACCACTCGATCTTCAGATCCGGGTGCAGACCGCCTTGCAGCAGCACGCCCGTCCCGCCGAGCGCCAGCATCTCTTCGATCTTCTGGTAGATCGCTTCGAGCGGCTGGATGTAGCCCTCTTTCGATCCCAGCGGCCGGTAAAACGCGCAGAACGAGCAATACTCCGTGCAGAAATTCGTGTAATTGATGTTGCGGTCGATCTGATACGTCGCCACGCGCGGGTCGGTCTTCTTCCGGCGGACTTCGTTTGCCGCCATCCCGATGCCGATCAGGTCATCGGAGTCGAAGAGATCGAGCGCTTCTTTTTGTGTGATTCCCATGAGTGCCTAGGATCCTCGTTTACAGCCGCGCGTGATTCGCCCGGTTCTCCGTGTCCGCGCCCGCCGCCGCGAATTCGATCGGACGCGCCCGCGGAATCAATCCCGCCTCGGCTGCTTTTTCGTGGAAAAGCCGCAGCCCCGCGAGATTGTCCTCGTCCAGATCGAAATGAATGTTGTCCGTCAAATAGCGCTCGAGCGCGCTCGGCGGCAAATCGAGCTTGATCGACGCCGCTTCGGCGATTTCGCGCACGTGCTCGATGCCATAGCGCTTCGACGCCTGAAAATCCGCCACCACTTCTGGCGTCAACACGTCGCGCTTTCCGACCCAGATCGCCAGCACCGCCGGCAATCCGGTCATCTCGCGCCACTGGTGGATCACGTCGTAGACGAAGATCGTCTCGAATCCCGGCACGGGCATGTCGTCCGGATCGCCCTGGCAGCAATCGCCGCCGCCGGGCGTCTTGCCCGCGAGCGCTTCCATCTTCAGCGAGATTCGCAGCGCGGGATCGCCGATCACCAGCGCCGCGTCCGCCTGCTTCAGCATTTCGCCGGCATCGGGCGCCGCATCGACAAACTCCGGCTGAATCCCCCAGTGCTCGCGGGCCAGGATTCGTACCAGCGCCGCCGTACTCCGCGAGCTCGTATCCAGCGCGATCCGCTTGGCCATGTCGATCGGCCGTTTCGATACCACCAGCAGGCTGCGCACTTCGCGCTTCGCCGCAATCGCCATGTCCGGCAGCGCGCCCACATTTTCCATCCGCTGGTATTCGATCGACGGGATGATCGCCACGTCCGCATCACCGCGCCGCAGCGCCTCGGCGCACTGCGACGGCACCGTGAACGACAAGTCGTATTTCCCCGCCAGCGGCCCGTCGGTAAATCCCCACACCAGCGGCGCCGTATTCAGGTATTCGACAATCGAAATCCGCAGCTTGCCCACGATCTCCTCGGTTGCCTTGCTGACCGACAAATATAGCATAACCCCTTCGGGCGGGTTGCCACCGCGACCTGATCTACCCAGCCACGCATTGAGCGCGGAGAGATCGCGTAGGTGACGCCGCATCTGGTGCGCGTAGAAATGCTGAGGCGCGCATCCGTAGTGATTGATCGCCCGCCAGCTTGACAGTTACGCCGACCCCTGCGTAGGCTCACCGCGGGTTTCCCTCTCGATGCACTCTGACGATTATGTAGGCTGGCTGGCGCTCGCGCTGACTCCCGGCCTTGGCGCGCGCATGGCTGGCAAGCTACTCCGCGACTTCGGCAGCCCGGACGCCATCTTCTCGGCCTCGCTCACCGCCCTCGAAGGCCAGCGCCTACCTGCCGCCGTCGCCCAGGCCCTCCACTCGCGCCGCCCCGTCAGCGATGCCGCCAAGGAACTGGCTCAGGTCCAGGCCGCCGGCTGCCGATTGCTTACATGGGACGAGCCCGAGTACCCGCAGCGCCTCAAGGAGATCTACGATCCGCCTCCCCTCTTGTATATCAAAGGAAACATTGAGCTTCTGGGGCGCCACATCATCTCGATCGTCGGCGCGCGTCGCCCGACGCCCTACGGGAATCAAATGGCTGAGCGCCTGGCTAGGGATTTGGCGGCCCGCGGCCTCGTCGTCGCTAGCGGCCTCGCCCGCGGCATTGACGCCTGCGCCCATAAAGGCGCCCTTGCCTCCGCCACCGGAGCCACGATCGGGGTCCTCGGCTGCGGAATCGATGTGGTCTACCCCAAGGAGAATAGGAAGATTTTCGAGGAGATCGCCCAGCGCGGCGCCATCATCAGCGAATTTCCCCTGGGGACGTTCCCCGGCGCCCAGAATTTCCCGATCCGCAACCGCATCCTCGCGGGGATGGGCCTTGGCGTGGTTGTCGTCGAGGGAGCGCAGTATTCGGGCTCGCTGATCACCGCCCGCTTGGCCATGGAATTTGGCCGCGAGGTCTTCGGCGTCCCGGGAAACGCGACTCAGGAGGTAAGCTTCGGCCCCAATCAGCTGATCAAGCAGGGAGCCAAGCTCGTCACAAGCTGGGAGGACGTCGTCGAGGAGCTGCCAACCCCGGTTCGCGCCGAGCTGATGCCCGTCGAATCCGCCTCCCACGACGAACGCGCCGCCCTGATCGAGGAGGGCCTCGCGCCCCTGGAAAGGCCTTTATATGGGCTTTTGAGCGTCGACGAGGCCCGCCACGTCGACGATCTGGTGGAAAATTCCGGCCTCAGCTCCTCCGAAGTCCTGGCCGCCCTATTTGACTTGGAGCTTAAAGGCGTGGTACGCCAGTTACCTGGGAAGCAATTCTTGAAAGTCCTGTTGTAATCATCGCGCCCACAACAGGTTAGGATGGTGGTTCTGGCAGGGGCGCGGAAGCTTGTGAATCGGATGAGCCTTCGGGCGCATCTTTTGGGCCAGAAAGAAAAGGCAACGAGGTACTAGGAAAGCGAATGGCAAGATCACTCGTCATCGTCGAATCGCCGGCCAAGGCGAAGACCATCAACAAATATCTGGGCCGCGGCTACAACGTGAAGGCCTCCTACGGCCACGTGATGGACCTGCCGAAGAAGACTATCGGCATCCTGCTGCCCGGCGAAAACGGCAACAAAAAGAAGAAGCGCAAAACCAAGGCCAAGGGGAAAGCCGCGGAAAAGAGGGTCCCGAAGCCGATCCCGGTCACCTCGGAAAATATTTTCGAGCCGACCTACGAAGTCATCCCCAGCAAGCTGAAAGTGATCAGCGACCTCCAGAAAGCCGCCGTTGGCGCCGATGCCATTTACCTGGCGGGCGACCCGGACCGCGAGGGCGAGGCGATCTGCGCGCACCTCAAGGAAATTTTGAGCAAGCCCAAGAAGTACACGAAGGTCGTCGCGGCCGCCGCCGAGAAGCATGCCGAGGAAAATGGCGCGAATGGCGACGGCGCAAAAGAAGCCGCGAAGGCCAAGCCCGAAAAGAAGGCCGAGCCGGAGACGCGCGGTGCGGCGCCGAAGATTTATCGGGTGATGTTCAACGAAATTACCCAGAAGGCAATTAAGGCCGCGTTCGAGCATCCCACGCAGGTGAACGAAAACCTGGTCGACGCGCAGCAGGCGCGCCGCGTCCTCGATCGCTTGGTGGGCTACAAAATTTCGCCGCTGCTCTGGGACAAAGTTCGCCGCGGCCTCTCCGCCGGGCGCGTCCAAACGGTCGCGCTGCGAGTGATCGTCGAGCGCGAGCGCGAAATCCGCGCCTTCGTGCCGAAAGAATATTGGACGATCCACGCGCTGCTGGCCGCGGGCGAGCCGCCTGTCTTCGAAGCGAAGCTGATCAAGCACAAGGGCGAGGACATCGAAGTCTCGAACGAAGCGGAAGCGCAGAAAGTGGTCGCCGCGGTCGAGCGCGCCGCATGGCAGGTCGCAAGCGTCACACAAAAGGAAAAGCGCCGCTACGCGCCGCCGCCCTTCACGACTTCGAAATTGCAGCAGGCCGCCTACAACCGCCTGCGCTACACCGCGAAGCGCACCATGATGCTCGCGCAGCGCCTCTATGAAGGCGTCGAGCTCGGTAACGAAGGTTCCGTCGCGCTGATCACCTACATGCGCACCGACTCGGTGCAAGTCTCAAACGACGCGCTCGATCAGGTCCGCGAACACATCGCCACGGCCTACGGCGCGAAGTACATGCCGGAAAAGCCGAACTTCTTCAAATCAAAAAAGGACGCGCAGGAAGCGCACGAAGCGATCCGCCCCACCGACGTCGCGCGCACGCCCGAAAGCGTGAAGCCCTATCTCGAAGACGATATGTTCAAGCTCTACCAGATGATCTGGCAGCGCTTCGTCGCCTCGCAGATGGTGCCGGCGGTTTTCGATCAGACCAGCATCGACATTTCCGCCGCCGATTACACCTTCCGCGCCACCGGATCCGTGATCAAGTTCGAAGGCTATCTCGCCGTCTACCAGATCGTGAAGGAAGAGGAAGAAAAGGAAGACGAGGGCGATACCGACAGCCGCACGCTGCCGCGCGTCACCGAAGGCGACAAGCTGCGCCTCGAATCCGTCCGCCCCGAGCAGCATTTCACCGAGCCGCCGCCGCGCTACACGGAAGCGACGCTCGTGAAGGAGCTCGAGGAAAAAGGCATCGGCCGCCCGTCCACGTACGCCGCGATTATTTCCACGATCGTCGAGCGCGAATACGTCACCAAAGATCAGGGCCGCTTCACGCCCACGCTCCTCGGCGAAAAAGTCGGCGAGCTGCTGGTGAAAGCCTTCGAGGATATTTTCGACGTCGGCTTCACCGCGCGCATGGAAGACGAACTCGACGAAATCGAGGAAGGCAAGCTCCCCTGGCGCACGTCGGTGCAGGAATTCTGGGATCGCTTCGAAGTCGATCTCGATAAAGCGGCCGATTCGATGGTCTCCTACAAAGCCGGCATTCCCACGGGCGAGAAATGCGAAAAGTGCGGCCAGGGCGAATTGCTCGAGCGCATCAGCCGCCACGGATTTTTCCTCGGCTGCTCGCGCTATCCCGATTGCGATTTCATCCGCGATCTCGCCGAGCACGGCCACGACGATACCGAGGAAACGGGCACGATCTATTGCGAAAATTGCGGCAAGGTCATGGTCATCAAGCGGGGCCAATTCGGCACGTTCCTCGCCTGCACCGGCTACCCGAATTGCAAGACCACGCGGCGGCTCGCGAGCGGCACGCGCAAAGCGCTGCAGCCCGATGTGATCCTCGATGAAAAGTGCCCCACGGACGGAGGCGTGTTGCTGCGCCGCGCCGGCCGCTTCGGCGATTTCATCGGCTGCCAGAACTATCCGAAGTGCAAATACACGCGCCCGATCACGCTCGGCATCAAATGCCCGAAGTGCAACGAGGGCGAATTCGTTCGCCGCGGCACCGCCAAAGGCAAAGGACGCGGCCGCATCTTCTACGGCTGCTCGCGCTATCCCGATTGCGATTTCACCACGCCGTACGAGCCGCTCCCCGAGCCGTGCCCGAAATGCGGCGCGCCGTTCATCGTCGAGAAGCGGACCAAGCAGGGCAATTTCCGCTCGTGCATCCGCGAAAATTGCGATTGGGAAATCGTAGCGCCCGAGCCGCCGCCGGCCCAGGCCCCGGTGTCGCCGCAAGCCTCGCCCACATTCGTCCACCCGCAAGAGCCCGGCGCAGAGCCGCAGCCAGTAGGCGCCGGCCGCGAAAAATCCTAAGCGATCACCTCCGCGTAAAGGTTTGAACGTAGCGCCGGGTCCTTCAGCCCGGAAGTGTTTGCATTCTGAATTGCCTCGCGCACGCCACAAGTTCCTGCGGGGCATGAGGCACAACTCGAAGACATGCTGCGAATGACCCTGCGCAGCGGAACGCGTTTCGCGCGGATCTTTTTCGGCGGGGTTGAAAACCCCGCCCTCCTAAAAGGCGTTCGTCGGAGCTCAAGCTCCGACCCGCGACGAAAAGTTCGCGTCGCCAGATGTCGTGGCCGACAATTCTCGCCCGAGAGTGAGCCGTGCAAGCGGCGCGCTCACTGGATTCGCAAATTGCCCCGAGACCTGAGTTCGAATTGTGCAGAGCTTCGTCTGCCGGGGCCCGATTGTTCAAAAGGCGGAGCCTGCCTCGCGGCAGGGGGGCGCGTTCCTTCGCGCAGAATTATCCGCAGCATGTCTTCGAGTTGTACACGACGCGGGATTTCCACGATTCCACGTCCGTAGAAGTACGGATTTTTTCTTCCTCCGAATTCGCGTAATTTTCCTGCAATAAGACGGGCATCAAGGATGACCCTGGCGGGCCGCTAAACGGCGGCAAAAAGCCAAGAATTGCCACGTTTGGCATGGTTGGCGCTATGAAGAAACGTCTCACGCACCGGCAAAAGACTCAGAGGGCCATGGAAGCTTACATGGAGATGATGGATACCGGCGACTGGCTCAAAGGCGAGCTGCGGGTGCCGCTGGAGTCGTTTGACCTGACGATGGGCGAGCTTCGGTTGCTCGAACTGCTGAATCGCCGGGGCGCGCTGACGACGCGGGACGTGATGCGGGCGCGAAAAGCCAAGAAACAAAATGTGAGGAGGATGGTCAAGCACCTGGGGAAGCGAGGATGGGTCGGCGAACGGATCGTGACGCTGCCGCCCGTCGGATTCGAGGATAGCCATAAGTCGAAGTCCCGGAAGGGCGAGGGGCGGAGAGGAAAGCTGATAGGAGTGGTGGGGCTGACGGCTGCGGGGAAGAATTTCATTCGGGACGTGCTGCCGCGGCATACGAAGCTGGTGAAGTCGTTGTTTCGCGTGCTGGACTCGCGGGAGCAGATGTCGATGATCCGGATGTGCCGGAAGCTGCGCGAGGGAGACCCGGTGAAGTTTTTTGGGGAGATCATGATGATGGACGAAGAGGAGGAAGCGCTCGAGTTGAGGGAGAAGGCGGTGGCTGAGTTGGAGCGGCTTGCGGCGCGACGGGGGATGAGGGGGCGGGCGTTTCGAGTTCAGGGTTGAGGGCTGAGAGTTAAGAGTTGAAAATTGCGAGTCAGAGGCGGTTATCTCGCGCACCCTTCGCAAACGACGCGAAGAGTGCGGCACCCCTCAAGATTGTTCGGGGCCTGAATAGACTCCGGTGTCAGTCGCTCGCGATTGCCCCGATGTATCCGCCACCCGCCGACCACTCGAATGTCGTGCGCGAAAACAAGACGCGGCCGCATCGCGCAAACTTCAATACCGGAAGGTGCGCATCCGCTGGGCCGATAACCTCAGCCGTTGGTTGGAATGCCGCGCACTCGGCCAGTATCAATATTAATAATTAATAATGTAGAGGATTGGGGGCAAAGGATGCGCCACGCGAATGTTCACTGGCCAGCCAATCCCTGGTTAACAATTTGCCGTCGGCGCCCTCGACGGAACGTGCGCGAGAAACGCGGCGGGCGCGGAATACGATCGGCATCGAAGGAAGCGTGATGCATATAGGCGGCAAGTGATTTCCGAAAGTGTGCAAAGTTTTGCCTTCAGCCCCGGCCGGAAGTAATTGGGAATCTATGATGCTGTATTATATTTAGGTATTACGTTCAGGCGTTATATTTAATACTTAACAATGTATATACCAAAAGAATCCCCCAAAAGGCGCATCCTGGCGGGGGAATTGCACCCGAAGGGGTCTGGGGTGCTTGTTCCTCGTACGTGTAAGTTGTGTGTGTCTTGATTTGTGCGGTCATTCAGCGCTTTTATGGGGGCTTCCATTATGAAGAAACTATTCATCTTCGCGGCGACCGCGCTGCTCTTCGGCACGCTGACGCCGCTTTGCAGGGCGGACGGGACCCAGAGCGGAACTTTGAATTTTGCGACGACCGATCAGAGCATGTGGGGTTCAGGTTCGGCGTTTACGTTCAACTACGATCCAACGCTCGTAACTATTCCGGTGAACGTCAATGCCAATTTCGGGCCGGGCACGACGACGGGGTGTTTTCTTGGTGTTTGCGCGAGTGCCGGGTTTAACGTTAATGCGAACATCAGCGGGAATGTCGGATTGAATGCAAACATTTCTGTAAACGGAGGGACGGTCAACGCTGCCGTGCCGGTAAACATCGGACTTGGCTTTCCGGACGCGGTGCCGCTCGACGGTACGGTGAATATCACTTCGTCA
Source organism: uncultured Acidobacteriota bacterium (assembly GCA_963814735.1). Classification (GTDB taxonomy): domain Bacteria; phylum Acidobacteriota; class Terriglobia; order Acidiferrales; family UBA7541; genus Palsa-295. The sequence continues at coordinate 171,051 of CAWFEC010000007.1, forward strand.
GCCATGTTTGGCACGGGGTCGCTCAGCACCGCCTCACCGACAGCTCAAGCATCGCTGAACGCATTCGCGGATCTGAGTGGAGGGGTCACGGCCACCGGATGCCTGGGCGGTTGCGTGTCCGGAGGGACAACGTTTAACACCGGATACCGGAGTGATACTTTGTTTTCCGTCAACAGCGCGACGTTACCGCCAGCGTCGGTGGACTTGGGTGACAATGTGACCTTGTCGGTCAGTGCTCCGTACGTCCAGACCAGCGGGACGGGCACGAGTTCTTCGAATAGCCTGTCCATCTCGACGAGCGGTTCATCCCCGTTCCTGGGCTTGAGCGCGGATATCACGAATCTGGTTGCGAGCGGACTCGGTCTTCCACCGACGAGCGCTTCCTTCGGTCTGGTGCCCGGAATAAGCGTCGGCTACAATCTTGTGGATCTTACCGCCGGCCTCAGCCTGGATACGACACAAGCATTCGCGTTGGACGCCACTCCGATGGTTGACTACAACGTGTCGGAGACGGGTTCGAATCCGATGAGTTTCAGCTCAGGACTCATGGCGGTTGGTACGCCGTTTGATTTTATATTCGCAGATGGCGACACTTCCGCCGTCATCACGCCTGACTACCTGATGTCGGCAAACTTGGACAACAACGTCGGCGGAGCGCTTTCCGCGAGCTTAGGGTTCTCGGCGTTGGGGCTGACCTTTCCAGGGGGCAGCGCTGGGCCGCTTGTAAATACGGGCAAGACCTTCCCAGTGACCAGCTTCAGTGTTTTCAACAACAGCTTTTCCCTATTGGGATGGAATTCATTTGTGGGAAACAGTTTCGATATCACCGCCTCTCCGGATGTTACCGCGGCTCCGGAACCGGGAACGCTCCCTCTGCTTTGCCTGGGACTCCTGGGGATCGCAACCTTCAGGCGGCGCCGCAACGGCGCCGTAAGGACTTAGGAACGGGCTCCGCCCGGTTGAGTTGGTGGAGTCCGAGCGGTCGCAGCTCGCGCAGCTAGAGCTGCGTTTCAACTGCAGAAGCGCAATCCCGCCAACACGGTGGTAATCTGTTCCCGGAAGCCCACAACTTGTGAGGGCTATAATGAAATCTCCTATTCGAATGACTGCGTGGAAAGCGGGGGTTTTGCTCGCGCCAGCGCTGGCAATAGCACTGCTGCTGGGGTGTTCGGACTTGCATCGCGCACAGCAGGACGTCCTGGGACAAAAGCAAGGCGCGGGCGATATACCGACTTACGGTCAAGAATCATCGGAAACAGATTTTCGGGCCGTGCTTATGAGCAATGGAATGGTATTGTTCGGAGAACTGCATGGTCTCGGAACGGCTTATCCGGTGTTGACCGACGTCTATTACGTGCGAAGCGCTCAAAACCCCGGGAAGCAGCCTACCTCGGTCCTGGTGAAGCGGGGCGACGAGTGGCACGCACCCGACCGGACGATATTGAACGCCAACCAGATCGTCATGATCGAGCCGGTAACGAAGGATTCGAAGGTCATGCAGGTAATTGCTGAGTTGAAAGAGAAAGCTGAATAACAGCCTCGGGGAATTCTCTAACGCGAGCGTCATCGCGGGTATGGTTGATTAGCTCCAGCTCCCACGAGCCAACGGCCACCCGCCCGAGAAGAGTTTCGTTTATCGATGGCTTCCGGTGAACGAGGCGAGGCGCATGGCGGCCGGGGCTCGTGACACCAGATGATGCGGGCGCGTGCTGGCGCTGGTGCGCGCGGCGCTGAGGATCGAGAGCGCGAACGCGAGCAGCAGCACGGCCGTGGTCCATCGAAGCTGCCTGCGACGCAAGCCGACGAAGAGGAAGCCGAGGCAGAGCGCGCAGATTATCGCGAGCGCTGCGACCGGTACGGTAACCGTCGGGCGATCGATTGTGGCCGGAGGAACGGTGGGCGGAACACCTGCCCACATTGTGGAGTTCACAAGGTTCGCGGCGTTCACCGAGCCGAGACCCGTAGTGAGGTCGTAGCCCACCCCCGCGTCGTAGCCGGTCAAGACGCCTTCCGGCGTGCCTTGGCCGCCACCAGTCTGGCCTGAGCTGTTGCTGCCACCGCCGCAGCCGACGCTGACGATTAACAAGGCAGCCGTGCCGCAGAGGGCCGCGGCTGTGACCCAGCGCGGCTGTTTGCGGCGGAGGCCGATGAGAAGCAAAAGTCCGATGCCGAGAGCACAGAAGATGCGTATTGCCCGAATCGTGACAGGCGAGAGTGGGCTTGCGGGAAAACCCAGCACACTTGCAGTGGTGGTGCAGTCGACGCTGCCGATTGTGCAGGGCGTCGAGTTCGTCCCCGTAATGACGTCATTGAAAATGCAGTTCGCGGCCGGCGCGGAGGCGCTGCAGTTGGCGTTGTTTTGTGTGGCAGCGAGCGGGTAGAGGACCGAGCTGGCGTTGCCCTGACGGGTGCCGGCGTGGTGCTGGTCGACGAGAGCCATGATGCCGGCGAACGCCTGCACGGAGGCTGAAGTCCCTCCTACGCCGGTAAAAACCGGAGATACGCCGAGGGCGCAGGCCGATCCGTTCTGCTGGTTGCTGTCGCTTTCGCACATCACGTAGAAGTGGCCTGCGAGACCGTCACCGGCGAAAAGGGAGACATCGGGAAGATCGCGCGTGGTACCAGGCGTGCCCGCGGTGACCTGCCAGGCAGGCTTGGTGTTGCCGCCGGAGCAGCCCGAAATCGTCGTCGCTCCGTTCGTGCAGTTGCTCTCGCCGCCGCCGCCGCCGACGACGCTCACCAGGTTGTTATTCTGAATGGTCGAATCGCTGCAGCTGGCTACCGGAGTCGTAATCGGGGGATTCACGCTGACGAGATTGAAGAGGATCGCGTTCGTACACGTGTCGTTGTATACGTCTTCAGGAACGTACTTGAGAGCGGAAGACTGATTGGCCTGATTACCGGTGCTCCAATATTGGGTTTGAGTTCCAAGATCGTTGAAGTCGGTGCCGCCCACAGCGACGTTGTACGGAGTCGATGCGATGCCGTTGACGGCGAGGCCGCACTGGGCCGGTTGCAGTAAAGCATTGGACGAGAAGCCGCAGCCCAGTGCATTAAAAGGAGCCGGAACATCGCAGGTCGCCGCGGCCGCATCGCCCGACGCCACGAGAACGGTGATCCCCTCCGCCGCGGCCTGCTGCCATTCCGTGTTGTAAAAGCTATTTCCGGTGGTTCCGAGGTCGAATTCGCAGTCGCCGTAACTGGAACTCAGGATGGGAGCGAGGCCCGTGCTGGTGTTTGTGTGGGTGGCGTTGGGATAGTTGATGATGTATTCGGCAGAAAGATCGATGCCGGCAGTCGCCCCGTTCGGCGAAGCGACCAAATCGATTGTGGCATTCTTCGCAACTGCCCCGGACCATTCCGTGTCGAGCACGGCTTCGATCTCGTCGCTGTTGACGCTCACGGAGCCATTCGGGGTGATTACATTCGGGACGTTCGCAGGCAGGCTAAAAAGGGAGCGAAATTGCGAGACATCCTGAGGATTGATGTTGCTATCGGAGACGATGGCGATGGTTTCGCCCGTGCCATCGATACCGTTGTCCCACAAGGGCTGCACGTTGTAGATCGTGGCGAAATCGTTGGGGCCGACCGTGAAACAATCCTGAGACGTTCCGGCAATGTCGCACCCGCCACCGTTAAACGTGAAGTTGGGCCGCGCCGAAGAAGCCCGGCGTGGCTGAACAGCCGGCTTGGGATAGAAGTTATGCAGGGACCGGACGCCGGCGACCACGGGCACAAACGCGGTGGGGATCGACGGGTCGCTCGAGTTGGCCCAATGCTGCTCGCCTTTCACAACGTACTGATGGATCGCAGTATGAAAGGCTGACTGGACCTGGGCAGCGTTGCCGGAGAAGTCGATGGTCATACGTCCATTCGCGACGTTGTTCACCTGAAAGCCGTGAGCCTGGAGCCATTTCGTGATGACGTCGATATCTTGCTGTGCGGGGCCATACATCTGGCCAAATTCTGTTGGCGTGAGCCAGTGATGGTATTCCGGAGAAGAGGGATCCAACTGCTCGGCCATGAACGCTTGGAGCGCGGCTTCCTGAGCCGGGCTGCGTTTGAGGACGAGCAGCATGTGCTGCATCGGGAGATTGGCCGGCGCCGGGCCGCGGTCGTACTTCGCCAGCGCGAGCGGGTGCGTGTTGCCATGCAGCACGGTCAATTTCGAGTCGTCGACAGCCGCGTTGATGCGGGGCCGCGAGTAGGTGGCCTGCGACGATGCGCGCAGGACGACCAGCGAAAGGAGAGCAAAGGCCAGCATCACTTTGTTCGCGTTCATATGTGGTGTTCGCATGTTGGATACCTCAGATGCTACCAGCCGCCTTCCGGGATGGATGCCGATCCTGAAACGATTGCGTTAAGAGTAAAGACGAGCAAAGAGGCGCGGTTGCGCGGTTCTGCCCGTGCGTAATTCCCGCCAAGTACGGAAATGGTTCCAGGGAAACGAGCCGGCTTCGCCCTTTCCCATGCCTCCCCAACCCGCAAGCCGGTACTTTGATTCAATCACGTGGCGGGCAAAAAAGTTGCTGTCCGGAAGTATAGAAACGGTACAGGTGCCCGGACCTGTGCGGTTGCAGCCGCGCAAGAGGCACGCGGTCAGCGGGAGGCGCGGATGCGGGCGGCGAGGTTGCGGGCGCGCTCGCGGGCGATATCGATGAAGTGGGCGTCCGCGCCGAGCTGGTCGAGGGCCGGAAGAAACTGATCGGGCTGGAGAAAGAGCTTGTTGTCGTAGTCCTTTTCGACTTGCAGCAGGACGTCGTTGACGCCGAGGCGATCGTAGCGCATGGTGCGCTGGAGATCGGAGAGGTCGGTCTGCTGGCGCGCGAGATCGTCGAAAATGGCCAGGAGCTGAGAGGCGGGCTCGTTGAGCGTGTAATTGAAGGAGACGGAGTGTGTCTCGGAGCCGCGCTGATAGGTGAACGTCTTCTGGCCGAGATTGGCGATGCGGTGGTGCATCTCGATGTCGATACCGTCGAAATCGTGGAGCTTCGCGGCAAGGTTGAAAATGCGGGCCACGAGCGGCGCGGAGATTTGAGCGGGTTGCGGCGTGGAGGCGTCGCTGAGCTGGCGAATGTCGTAGGTGGCCGCACCGGACTGGCCGATCTTGATCTCGGTATATTCGGGATAGCTGGACTTGAAGACTTTGAGGTAGGTGATGGTGGCCTCGCCGTCGGGCGTCGCATGCGCGCTCGCGGGGATGAGGGCGGCGAACGCCATGGCGAGCAGGAATACGGCGAGCAATCCTTTGCAATTGGGCTGGGAGATCATTCGAGTCGGGACAAGATTAACTCAGGGTTGGATTCCGATTCCAGAGCGAGGTGAGATTGGGCCGAACGAGACAGCCTTCATCGCGCACGGGGGATTGAGATGTGGGCAGACCGCGATCCTTTGATCGAGGCGACGGATAGGCGGCGGAGGCTGGTGGACGCGGCGAAGCGCTCGCGCGCTCGCGAAGTCTGGGCGTGGCAGAGGGCCACGGCGAGGGCGTCGGCAGCGTCGGCTGGCTCGGGACATTCCGCGAGGCCGAGAAGCGATTTCACCATCTGCTGGACTTGTTGTTTCGAGGCGGCGCCGTAGCCGGTGACATTGGCCTTCACTTCGCGCGGCGAGTAGCTGTGCGCGGGAATCTGCGCCTGGGCCGCGGCGAGGAGCACGACGCCGCGAACCTCGGCGAGCTTGAGCGCGGTGCCGACGTTGAGCGCGGCGAACACGGATTCGACCGCGACAGCATCCGGCGCGAACTGCTGGACGATACCCGAAACGAGGAAATGAATTTCGCGCAGGCGGACGGCAAACGTGACCTTCGAGGGTAGTTTCCACGCGCCGAATCTCATCAAGCGAGCGCCGCTGGCGTCGACTTCGATGACGCCGAATCCCGTGGCGCCGACAACGGCCGGATCAACGCCGAGGACGCGCAACTTGCGTCCGCTCGCGGCGGTTGGCGCGAATGTAGGAGGCATGGTCGGGCACAGTCTACGTGCTGCGCGCGAGCGCGGGTAGTGCTATTTTGCGGCGGAGCGGCGCGAAGGGAAACAGGACGGAAATTGAAAATCGGAAATTGGAAATTTGAAATTGGAAATCGGGAACCACGCGTTATCGCTCAGTGGAGCCGATAGCGTAAGGGCAGCAAATCAGAAAACCGAAACTCGAAAAGCGAAATCCGTAGAGCGGAATGCGACCACGGGGGCGGGTGCCCTGAAGGGCGGTTGGGTCGCCAAGCCTCAGCCGGCGACGGCGGCCTGGATTTCCTTTTCGTCGATGTCGAAGTTGGCGTAGACGTGCTGCACGTCGTCGTGATCTTCGAGGGCTTCGACCATGCGCAGCATCTGCTGTGCCTGCGGCCCGGTGAGCTTGACGTAGTTTTGCGGCACCCATGCGACTTCGGCAGAAGCGGGCGTGATCCCGGCCGCGATGAGCGCTTCGCGGACCTTTTCCATGGCCTCGGGAGGCGAGGTGACTTCCCAAGCCGCGCCATCGTCCTTGAGATCTTCGGCGCCGGCATCGAGCACGATGCTCATCATCTTGTCTTCGTCCGCCGCTTCCTTCGGGACGACGATGTCGCCCTTGCGATGAAACATCCAGCCCACGGCGCCAGTCTCGGCCATGTTGCCGCCGTTCTTCGAAAACATGTGGCGAATCTCGCTGACGATGCGGTTGCGATTGCTGGTGACGACCTGGACGAGCACTCCCACGCCGCCGGGGCCATAGCCTTCGAACGTCACTTCGTCGAGAGTCTCGCCTTCGAGGGTGCCCGCGCCGCGCTGGATCGCGCGCTCGATATTGTCGTTGGGCATATTCTCGCTCTTGGCGGTCAGGATGGCCGTCCGAAGGCGAGGATTGGTGATCGGGTCGGCTCCGCCGGTGCGTGTCGCGATCGTCAACTCGCGGATGAGCTTGGTGAAAATCTTGCCGCGGCGGGCGTCCGTGGCCGCTTTCTTGTGCTTGATTGTCGCCCACTTCGAGTGTCCAGACATAGGTAACCTTCTAAGGGAAGTCTAGCAGGAGCGGCCTCTTAGCTCTCGCCGCGATAGTTTAGCAGCAGCGCCAAAAACAAACAAGAAAATGGGCGGCGCTCATATAGTGGCGTGATTTGGACTGGAGCGTGGACTTGAACGCCCAGCTAAACACAGAGTGCACAGAGGAAGCACAGAGGTCACGGAGGCCCGTAGAATCTAATAACGGATCGCGGCGCATGGCGAAGAGGGAGCAAGACAGTTCTGTAAACGAACGTTCACGGATGATTCATGAGAAGCGCGTGCCGATGGACGAAAATACGTGGCTTCGCCGCTCACGCGAAGCTAGAGTTGCAGACGATCGTTGTTGTTTTGCCGGTCGTCGAGGATGGCGCTCATCGCAAAGAAATTCATCGGATATTGCCGCGCCTTGGCAATTACTGGGTGCGCGCTCGTGTGTTTGATTCTGGCTCCGGGACGTGCACTGGCGCAGAAGGCGGCGGCCGGGCCGTGCCCGGTTCGTCCCACTGCGGGCAGCGTGGTGCACGAACCCGAGGATTTGAGCAGCCGGAATGGCGTGCTGCGCGTTGACTTCACGTACCACAATTTTCTCGATGCGCATGGGCAGATGCGCTACTGCTACGTCTACAAGGACGGCAGCGAGGCGCCCACTCTGCGCCTGAAGCCGGGCGATCTGCTGATCCTGCACCTGAAAAACGACGTGCACGCAGCTGTGCCGGCGTCCGGCAACAAAGTGCCTGAGAGTGCGATGGCCGGGATGCGCGGCGGATGCACGGGGAGCGGAATGACGGCGGCGTCGACAAACCTGCACTTCCACGGGCTGACGGTTCCGCCGGTGTGCCACGAGGACGACGTGCTCAACACGTTCGTTCAGCCGGGCAGCCGGCCTTTCGAATACCGATTCAGGATTCCGCGCAACGAGCCTCCGGGGCTCTACTGGTATCACCCGCACGTGCACGGATTCACGAACATGCAGGTGCAGGGAGGAGCGTCGGGGGCGCTGATCGTCGAGGGGATTGAACGGGCCGATCCGGTGCTCGCGGGGCTGCCGGAGCGAGTCTTCATCATTCGCGACCAGGGTTTGCTCAATCCGAACGCGCCGCCTGCGACCTCGAGTTCGATGCCACCGCCGCTTGTTCTTCGCGATGTCGAGGGCGACATCCTGAACACGAATTCTGGCGGAGGCACACCCGCGAAAGATCTGTCGATCAATTTTGTGCCGGTGCCTTACCCGAAGTATCCGCCTGCGATTATCAAGATTCGGCCCGGCGAAAAAGAGCTTTGGTGCGTGCTGAATGCGTCGGCAATCACGTATCTCGATTTGCAGATGGTGGTCAACAACAAGCCGGAAATGATGGGAGTGGTTTCGCTCGACGGAGTGCCGATCGACGAAAACGGCATGGCGCGGAATCGGATTATCTGGGAGAGCCACGTGTTGCTGCCGCCGGCGGGGCGGGTCGGCGTGATCGTGAAAGGGTTGTCCCTCGGGGAGAGTGGAAGCTTTGTGACGCGCACGGTCGACACGGGGCCGGCCGGCGAAAACGATCCGACGCGGCCGCTGGCGACGATCGTCGCTGCGGCGGACGCGCCCGAACCGGGCGTGCGATTGGCAGTGTCGCCCAAACCGCTTCCTCCATCGAGTTCCGTGTGGCTTGGCGATGTGAAACCGGTGCGAACGCGGACCCTTTATTTCTCCGAACGGCCTCACGATCCGAGCGATCCGAAGAGCAAGACCGATTTCTTCATTACGGTCGAGGGGCAGAAGCCGAAGGTGTTCGATCCGAACGACAAGACGCCCAACATCATCGCGCAACAGGGAGACGTAGAGGATTGGATCATCGAGAACCGTTCGCAGGAACTGCATGCATTCCACATCCATCAGCTGCATTTCCTGCTCGTGGAATGGAATGGCGTCCCGGTGGATGAGCCGTTTCTGCGCGATACGATCAACGTGGCGTACTGGGACGGCAAGAGCAAGCAATACCCGAGCGTGAAGCTGCGCATGGATTTCCGCGATCCAAATATCATAGGGACATTCGTTTACCACTGCCATCTGCTGGAGCATGAGGACGGCGGAATGATGGGCGTGATTCGGGTTGTGCCCAAGGGTAGCGCGCAATCTTCTAGGGGCGCAGGCGTACGCCGGGCGTCCGCTGTGCGGGCTGGCAGGTTCCGCGAGCCGAAGGCGATCCGTCCGAATTTCCTACCGCGCGAAGAGTGTGAAGGCGAATCTCGCGGAGCTCGCGAAGGGGTCGGCCAGTTTTTAACGCGCGTGTCATCTGGCAATAACAACGGGCGCGTATCCCTTTGCTGCACGCGTTTGATTCCGAAAGCCTCTGCCGCAGCTTTAAACGGCTGCCGATCCTGCGAGGCGACACGGTATCAGACCGAGATTATCGCGAACTTCAAGGAGAGCTCATGATCAGGACGTATCTTCGCCGGATGGCAGCGATCGCGCTGGCCTCCAATCTTGTTCTGGTGATGCCGGGCAGCCTTTTGGCCGATCACGGAAAAGGCGACGCCGAGAAAATCGAGACGACTACGCCGATCAAGCACGTGATCGTGATCTTCGGCGAGAACATTTCCTTCGACCACTATTTCGCCACGTACCCATACGCAACGAATCCGCAGGGCGAACCGGCCTTCCACGCGAAGGACGACACGCCGCGCGTTAATAATCTCCTGAGCGGCGGGCTTCTGACGGAGAATCCAAATTCCACGCAGCCCTTCCGAATGGACACGGGCGTGGCTTCGGTGACCTGCGATCAGAACCATAGCTACGGGCCCGAACAATCGGCGACGGATCACGGCCTGATGGACAAGTATCCGGAGTCAACCGGATCGGGGTCGTCCTCGTCCTCTCCGTGCAACGATTACGGCAAGGGCACCGGCGTCGTGATGGGATATTTCGACGGCAACACCGTTCAAGCCATATGGAATTACGCGCAGCACTTCGCGATGAACGACAACTCCTACGGCACGATGTTCGGGCCGTCGGCGGTGGGAGCTCTCAATCTTATTGCGGGGACCACAGCGACCGCCACTCTCTTTCCGACGAGGCCTAATGGCAAGCCCGCGAGCGCGTCCGGGAATATCGCCAACGGTCTGACGACCGGCCCGGCCATCGGCGACCCGCGGCCCGCAGGCGATGAGTGCGTCCTGACGAGCCCGGCCTTGCAGAACACCAACACAATCTCGATGGCGGGAACGAACGTCGGCGATCTGCTCAACAAGAAGGGCATTACCTGGGGATGGTTCCAGGGCGGATTTGCGCCGACTGGTTACGACTCGATGGGCCGCGCCATTTGCGCCGCGCATCACGCCGGACTCGCGGGCGACGACCTCGTCACGACAACGGGCGACTACATTCCGCACCATGAGCCGTTCCAATACTATGCGAGCACGCAGAACCTTCATCACGTTCGGCCGAGCGATCCTTCGCTGATCGGCACATCGTCGGACGGGGCGAATCACCAGTACGATCTGACGGATTTTTGGACTGCTTTCGGCGAGGGTCGTCTGCCCGCGGTCACATATCTGAAGGCGGCTGGGTATCAAGATGCGCACCCGGGCTATTCGGATCCCATCGACGAGCAGGTTTTCGTCGTGGGCGTGATCAACGCGGTCATGAACAGCCCTTATTGGAAGGATACGGCGATCATCATCAACTACGACGATTCTGACGGCTGGTACGATCACGTGCTCGGGCCGGTCGTGAACCAGTCGGCGGTTGCGGACGATGAGTTGGCCGGAGCCGCGGATTGCGGCTCTGCCACGGCGGTTGCTAGCCAGGGTCAGTGCGGCTATGGCCCGCGGCTGCCGATCATCGTGATTTCTCCCTACGCGAAGCAGAATTACGTCGATCACCGCACGACCGACCAGTCTTCGATTCTTCGATTCATCGAGGACAACTGGGACCTCGGCCGGGTCGGCGGCAACTCGAGCGACGTGAAGGCCGGCAGGCTCAACGGCATGTTCGACTTCGACGACGGGCATACGGCGCACAAGTTGATTCTCGATCCGTCCACTGGAGTCGTGCTGCCGCATCAACCGGACTGAGGCGGCAAAGGAATCCCCGTAGTACACCTCACGCCAGTGCAACGCCCCCTAGCCCGTCCCGACGCCTTCGGGACGGGCTAGTTTTTTGAGGGCACACAGTTGCGGCGCCTCCGATGTATGCTTGGTCGATTGGTTCGTCGAATGGGTCCGACATGCCGACCGGAGATGCCGCTTGCCACGAAAACAGCGCAGCGTTGATCTGACGCAAGTCTCGGAATGGGACGCAGGGAAGGTCCGCCGCAAGGAGGACTATCTCGCCGCCGAGGAGCCGCTCGAAATTCGCATCGGCGAGCATCCGTTGAGCGTCACGATGCGCACGCCGGGAGACGATCTCGATCTGGCGGCGGGATTTCTGCTGACGGAAGGCCTCGTGCAGCGCTGGGAGCAGATCGTGGCGCTCGAGCACGATCCGGGCGATCCGGAGAATCCGGGAGCGAATCGCTGGAACGTCGTGCGCGTCGAGCTCGATGCGGAGGCGATGCCGGACTTCGAGAAGATGCGCCGGCATTTTTTTGCGGCGTCGAGCTGCGGGATTTGCGGGAAGGCATCGATCGATTCGGTTCGTGCTCGCTCGATGCAGCCGCCGAATCCGGATTTTCGGCTCGATCCCAAAGTGCTCGTGAAGCTTCCCGATACGCTACGCGCTTCGCAGGCCGTTTTCGGGCGCACGGGCGGCCTGCATGCAGCGGCGCTATTTGATGCCGGCGGAGAACTGCTGGTGCTGCGCGAAGACATCGGGCGGCACAACGCGGTCGACAAGGTGATCGGCTGGGCGCTGCGCCACGACCGCATGCCATTGGCGAATGTGGCGCTGCTGGTAAGCGGGCGCGGCGGATTCGAAATCATTCAGAAGGCGATTGTGGCGGGACTGCCCGTGGTCGCGTCGGTATCGGCGCCGTCGAGCCTGGCCGTGCAGCTGGCGCGCGAGATGAGCCTCACGCTGATTGGTTTTCTGCGCGGGGAGCGGTTCGTGGTCTACGCAGGCGAAGAGCGGCTGGCGCGCAGGGCCTAGAACGCGGTCATCGGGATGGCGGGATTTTGCACGAGTCCGGGGCGCAGCAAGCAGGCGCCCCTACAACATCATCGGCATGGCGGCGAGAGGCTGAGTCTGCCTTAGTGGGCGGCGCCTTTGCGAAGCGAGACGCGCGGGGCGGCGTGGCCATTGCGGATCATATCGCGGAAAGCGTCGAACAAACTCCTGTCCCACCAGCCGAGCGCCGCTTCGTCTTCCATGATCTGCAAACCCACGTCGGATGGCGAAGCCTTGCGATAAGGGCGATTCGTTGTGAGCGCGTCGTAGACGTCCGCCAGCTGCAGGATGGCCGCGGTGATCGGAATCTCGCCGTTGCGCAGGCCGTCGGGATAGCCGGAGCCATCATGCTTCTCGTGATGGTGGCGGATGATCGGCAGAACCAGGCGAAAGGCTTTCAGCGGCGCGCAGATGCGTTCGCCGACCACGGGATGCTTTCGCATGACCTCGATCTCTTCCGGCGAGAGCGGCCCGGGCTTCAGCAGGATCGCATCCGGCACGACGACCTTGCCGATGTCGTGGACGATTCCCGCGCGGCGCAGCGCTTTGATCTCTTCTTCCGGCAGACCGAGTTTCTCCGCGAGCCGCGCGGACATATTCGCGAGACGCTCGCAGTGCCCGAGAGTGTAGGGGTCGCGCGCCTCGATGCTTTGCGCGAGGCTGAATAGGACATTTTCGGCGTTCTCGAGCTCGTCGGTGAACTGCTTCAGCCGCAGGAGCGAGCGCGTGCGCGCCAGAAGTTCGTTGAAGTCGATTGGCTTACTGAGCAGATCATCGGCGCCCGCGTTGATGCCGTTGATGCGGTCGGCGGTTGCGGAAAGGCCGGTGATCAGGATAATGGGCGTGAGGCGTGTTTCGGGCGCGGCCTTGATTTGGCGGCACACCTCGAAGCCGCTGATGCCGGGCATCACGATATCGAGAAGAATAAGGTCGGGCTGGAAGGCGGCGCTTTCGGAGAGGGCCCCGGCGCCACTGCTGGTTTCGCGGACTTCGTAGCCTTGGCGGCGAAGAAGAGCGGCCAGAGCGGTCCGCGCGGAGAATTCGTCGTCGACGATCAGTATTTTTTCAGGCACCAACGAAGCAATGTATCCTTTCCGGTCCCCTGGGACAACCCGGAATCAACGCGCCGGTTAGCGGCAGCGGCTGGCCGGAGCATAGCAGCAATCGCGCGAGGAATCATGCGAAGAACGCTCTCTCCCGAATCGCTTCACGAGATTGACGACGCGGCTGGAACAGGCGCACAAGGCGCTCGAGCGGCGCTATCCCGGCCCGCCTAGTACGCGGCAGCCGATCCACGCTGTGTACGGCGGCGCACATTTATTTCGCTCGGGCACCACGCGGCGGCTGGGGGAACTCGCGCTGCGATCATTGGATGAGTACGCGCCCGATTTTGCCGCCTTCGCAAAGGCAATCGGAATGCCGGGCGCAGCTGCGCTGCCCGACGCGCACAACGCGGCCGCGGCGATTGCGAAGTCGATTGAATTCGATACTGAAGCCGCGCGCCACGAGAATTATTCTGCATGGTTTGCGTACACCGTGTACGAGCGCGTGCGAGAGAAATTGCAGCGCGAGCCCGTGGAGGATTTTCGAATCGATTTCGAGGATGGCTACGGCAATCGCCCCGACGGCGAGGAGGATGGCCACGCCGTGGCGGCCGCGAATGAAGTGAGCGCCGGCATGAACGCCGGCGAGCTGCCGCCGTTCATCGGCATCCGCGTGAAGCCTTTCACCGAAGAGCTGCGCGAGCGCAGCATTCGCACGCTCGACATTTTCCTCACCGAACTCGCAACGAAATCGCGCGGCGAGTTGCCGAAAGGATTTTGCATCACGCTGCCGAAGGTGAGTTTGCCGGACGAGGTCGCGGCGCTCGCGGACGTGTGTTCGCGGCTCGAGCCGCTGCTCGATCTCGAGCCCGGCGCGCTGCGCATCGAGCTGATGATCGAAACGCCGCAGTCGATATTCAACGAGCGCGGCGAGGTGAATCTGCTGCCGCTCGTGAGCGCAGCGCGCGGGCGGTGCGTGGCCGCGCACTTTGGTCCTTACGATTACACCGCCTCGCTCAGCATCGCGGCGCCGCAGCAGGCGACGACGCACCCGGCGTCCGATTTTGCGCGCGAGATGATGCAGTTGGCGCTTGCCGGAACGGGCGTGCGCATCTCCGACGGACCGGTGAACATTCTCCCGATCCCGCCGCACCGCGCCGTGAAGGATGGCGAGCCGCTCAGCGCGCGCCAGGTGGAAGCAAATCGGGCGACCGTGCACGCCGCATGGAAGCTGCACTACGATTGCGTCCGGCGCAGCCTCGCGAACGGCTACTACCAGGGCTGGGACTTGCACCCCGCGCAGTTGCCGACGCGCTATGCGGCTGTCTACTCGTTTTTCCTCGAGAACCTGGATTCGGCTGCGCAACGGTTGCGCAATTTCATCGAGAAGGCCGCGCAGGCCACGCGCATCGGCCACGTCTTCGACGACGCCGCGATGGCGCAAGGCTTGCTGAATTATTTTCTGCAAGCGGTGAATTGCGGCGCGCTGAAAGCGGATGAGGTGGAGAGCCTCACCACGCTTTCCCCAGAGGATATTCGCAGCGGCTCATTCGTGAAAATCCTCGCGCGACGAACGCAGTAGACTCCCCTTTTCATCCCGAGCGAAGCGAAGGATCTGCTGTCTGCACAATTGCGAAGAAAAAAGCAGATTCCTCGGGCAAAGCCGGCCCTCGGAATGACAATCGGTCGTTTTTTGCCTCAGTGAACCCGGACGCGGGCGGCGGGCGGGCCCTTCCGCTTCTTCATGATGAACATCAGCGGGATTACGCCGACGCAAATCACGCTCATGATCCAGAAATTGTCGACGAACGACAGCATCGTCGCCTGCCGCTGCAACTGCATGTAGATCGTGGCGTTCGCCTGCACCGCCGCGTGCGCCGCGTCCATGCCGCGCGTGATCATCTCCTGGGTGATGTGCGTCATGGCCCGCTGATAAAGCGGGCTGCCGGCATTCACGCTGCTCGAAAGCACGTTCTGGTGAAATTGCGCGCGGCGGTCGAGCATCGTGGTGACGAAAGAAATTCCCGTGCTGGCGCCGACGTTGCGCGCCAGATTGATCAGGCCCGAGGCGTTGTCCATCTTGCCCGGCGGCACGAAATAGAAAGCCATCACGTTGATCGGCACGAACAGAAACGCCGTCCCGGCGCGCGAAATGATCCAGTCGTTGACGGCGTTGCTTTGGCCCGCGTTCAGCGTGAAAAGCGAAAGGTAATGCAGTCCCAGCGCCATGGTGCAGAGGCCCGTCACCACAATCCAGCGCGGCTCGAATTTTCCCAGCAGCCATCCCACGCACGGCAGGATCGCCAGCAGCACCAGCCCTCCCGGCAGCAGCACCAGCCCGCTCTGCATCGCCGTGTATCCCATCAGAGTTTGCAGCAGGATCGGCAGCAGCACCGTGGTGCTGTAGAGCACGAAGCCGAGCGTATACATCATAAATGTGGAAATGGCGAAGTTGCGGTCCTTGAATAGGCGCAGGTCGACCACGGGATGATCGGTGATGAATTCCCAGATCACCAGCGCCACAAGAGAGCACACGGTGATCACGGTCGACCAAAGAATGAAGGGCGAGCCGAACCAATCGTCGCGCTCGCCTTTATCCAGCACCACCTGCAGCAGGCCCAGGCCGAGAGCCAGGAATCCGAGCCCGAGGAAATCGATCTTGAATCCGCTTCGGAGGCCTTTTCTGCCCGCGCGCGAATCGGAGTGCCTATCAATGATGAGCAGCGAAATCATCACGACCGAAATCACGCCCACGGGAACGTTCAGAAAGAAGATCCACCGCCAGGTGTAGTTGTCCGTGATCCATCCGCCGAGCGTGGGCCCGATCGTCGGCGCCACCACCACGCCCATGCCGTAGATCGCCATGGCCATGCCCTGCTTCTCGCGCGGAAAGCTATCCACGAGGATGGCTTGCGAGGTCGGCTGCATGCCGCCGCCGCCCGCTCCCTGAATCACGCGAAAGAGCACCAGCATGGGGAGCGAAGGCGCCATGCCGCAGAGGAAAGAGCTGATCGTGAAGATCACCACGCAGGCGATGAAGAATTTCTTGCGTCCGAAAATCGAAGCGAACCAGCCGGAGAGCGGCAGCACGATCGCGTTCGACACGAGATACGACGTGAGCACCCAGGTGCTCTCGTCGACGCCCGCCGAGAGATTGCCGGCGATGTGCGGCAGCGAGACGTTGGCGACGCTCGTGTCCAGCACTTCCATGAACGTCGCAAGCATCACCGTGGCCGCGATCAGCCACGGATTGATCTCCGGCACGGGCTGCGCCTGCGCGTATTCAGCGGTCGAGCTCATCCATCTCCGGGCACAGAAATTTCCGTGCGTTCATTCCCAAGACCTAAGATTGCACGCGTGATTCAAAATCAGAAAGAACCGATTTGCAAGCGCGGGACGATAAGTGTGCATTCCCCCGCGAACAGAATAGCACCGCGAGTTCGGGAGCCTCAAGGCGACGGGCCGCAGAGTTTCTTCAGGGGCTGAAGCCCACTGTTCTTTGACTCCTAATGTCGGAGCTTTAAGCTCCGACCCCCTAAAAAGCATTTATTTCATCCGCAAAAGTGCGCATCGAAATTTCGGTATTCAAACGGATGAAATCGCGGCTCCGACACATACACAATATGTAGAGTCGTCGGGCGGTTAAAACGGCTTAAAGAGCCTTAAAAAGCCGATTTTGGCGGGGTTTTGACACGATGGCGCACTACCTGAGCCCGAAGAAGAGGGTCGAGCGGGCCCTGCGAGGGTACACGGAGCTGCTCGACACGGCCGACTGGCTGAAGGGGGAAGTGCGGGTGCCGCTCGAGTCGTTTGAGCTGACACTGACGGAATTTCGTCTCCTTGAGGTGCTGTATCGGGAGGGGGCGCTGCCGGTGGTGGAGCTGGTCCGGCGGCGCGGGAGCAAATGGCACCACGTGTCTGCCATGATCCAGCGGCTACAGAGGCGCGGGTTGTTGCGGCGAGCCAGGGTATCGATGCCGCCGGTGGAGTTCGAGCAGGCGCATTTGCCGAAATCGAGGCAGGAGCGAAAAACGCCGAGGGCGGCGGCTGACAGTGGTGGGGATGACGGCGGAGGGGAAAAAGTTCCTGAGAAGCGTGCTCTCGATTCACGCGAAGCTGGTGAGGGCGATGATGCGCGCGCTCGACGGACGGGAGCAGGAAACGCTCTTTCGGATTTGCCGGAAGCTGCGCGAGGGGAATCCGGTGAGATTCTTCGCGGAGTTGAAGAATTGGTATGAGGACGAGGAGTGAGGGGAGCAGTGGCCCGCCTTCGCTAGAGCTTCGGCGCGGCAGGCGAGGACTCTACCTGAGCTGGGATTCGATGATATTCCGCCGAGTGGAAGAAACTGATGTGGCTTTGGCATGAGCAGGCGCGCGCTTCCCGCCCATAGTTTCCTTGAAAGCGGTCATTCGCTGCGCTCGCTCTTTGGGAGGCATGTTTTCCAGATGCCCGACTATGATGTCAGTCACCTGGGAGACGATTTCAGCGCGTGTCTTTTTCTTGCGAGGCACGAAGATTCCCTCCAGGCGCTTTTACAATATCAGCAAGCCTAAACGCTTACAAGAATGCGTTCCTAGGGCTCCGCAACGTTACCTCGCGCACCCTTCTGGAAAACGAAGGGCTGCGGCACCCTGTCAAGCTTTTCCAAGGCTTGAGTGAACTCGGGTGTGACGTGTTTAGGCGTGGGTGAAATTAGGCGGTGTTAGAACCGGAGCGGAAGGTATGCCACCCGCCCGCTACCCGCCAAAATCGGAAGTTGTTTCCGGGCCACCCGCCCACCCGCCCTATTCAACTGTTCCGTCCTCATACCGGAAACAGTGGCCCTCGTCGATTCCTTCTTGAGCGTGTCCTTTTTCATCTTTCCAGTCATAGGTTTCTTTGAACCGACCTGTGGCGATGCGGATCGAGAGTTGGTACGCCGTAATGGTATTCATCTTATTCGGCCATCTGGCGACGAAATTTGTTTCGTCCGGGTCGATGGAAAGGGTTGCGTTCGCGGCGACACTCTTTCCCTCAGCTATCAGGTCGTCGTCATCCTTGCTGACTCTATGCCATATCAGCGGGACGTAGAAAGAGTTGTCCAGCACACCATCTTGATATCGCTTGAGACTAGCGATTCTCGGGCCGTTGTGATACTCGACTCCATCTTTATCTTTTCGCCACAAAAATTCCGGTGGAATCTCGAAAGCAAGCACAATGAAAGTGTCTTCAAGCTCGACGAAACATACGCGGGCGGCTGTACCACTACTGTTCACCGCACTAAAAATCTCCTCGTCTTGTGCCTTCAACAATTCGTTGAATGAACTACATCCTGCCGAGTTCACTTTCGAGCAGTCGATCATCTGTTGGGCGGAGATCACCGGCGATATCAGAAAGAGCAACCCAACGGTCGCGGCGACACGCCAGTTAGGAAGAAGACCGAATAAGGTACTATTCGACATCGCGGCCGAAGTTTATCAACTCAGACAGTAGCGCACCTAGGGATATTGTTGCATCCGGGCGGGCGGTGCGCCACCTGTCGGCAGGGAAACCGTTACGGGACCGACCTGGCGGCAGTACAAGGCTAACCAATAAGCTAAACTGTTGCCATGGCGACCGAATGTGCCTTTTGTCCTTCTACCGCAAAGCTATCCGGCGAGCATCTGTGGAGCGAGTGGATGAGCCGACTACTTCCCGGCAAGAAACGGCTGACCATGAGAGGCCCAAATCGCGAAGTAATTACGACTCGGGTCGCTCCGACGATTGATTGGAAAATCAAAGTGGTTTGCGAAACCTGCAACAACGAATGGATGAGCGATATAGAGAACAAGCATGCCAAGCCTGCGATGGCCGACTTAATGCTCGGAAAGACGAATATCCCGATTGATCCCCAGCGCGCCCATTCACTTGCTCTTTTTACGTTTAAAACCGCCGTTGTTCTTGACCATCTTACGAGAAACCCGCAGCCGTTTTTTGATCGTTCTGTTCGTCACAGATTTGGAGAATCTTTGGTTATACCTTCGCATGTGCGCATGTGGCTTAATGCTTTTGCGCCTGCGGGAAGGGGGGAAGCCAACACCTTCTATAACGGAGCTGATCTTCCCGCCCCCAAGACTCTTGAGATGTATGTGTGTACTTTTCTCGTAGAACATTTGGTTCTGCAACTCGTGGCCTGTAAGGTCAGCGGGTTTACAAAACTCGCCAGGAAGGACAAATTCTTGGCGGTTCCATTCTGGCCCGAGCTTCCCCCCACCAATGTCATCTGGCCGCCCAGTCGGGCCATTACAACGGTTGAGGAGTTTGATTTGTTTTCTGACGGATGGAAGCAAGTCGATGCCTCGTAGGCTTCCGCGTGGTCAATGACTTAATGACAGCGGCGTGTCGCACCTACGGCGCTTGGGTTCTTTTTGTTTTCATTTCCCCGCCCTTCCGGGCGGGGCTAAGTTGTGTCGCGCGTACCGCGCTGAACCAAGATGCCGCGCTGAAGGCCGCGGCGCTACATTTACGTCTCGGAAGGCGGGCAAAGGCGCCCGCCTAAAAGCAAGCGGCCGCTACAAAGGCGGTCGCGAGGGCGGGATTGGAGATTTCAGATTTGAGATTGGAGGCGGGAAAGAGCGGCGTGTCGCACCTACGGCGCTTGGGTGCTTTTTGTTTTCGTTTTCCCCACCCTTCCGGGCGGGGCTAACTTGTGTCGCGCGTACCGCGCTGGGGTGGCGAGGGCCGAGAGACGAAGATGCCGGGCTGAAGTCCCCGGCGCTACATTTAAATCTTGGAGGGCGCCATGGCGATTGGATGTTCGAAATCTCCGGCGGAGGTCAATCGTCCCTACCGGGACTCGCTGTTTTTCGCAGGGATCCCCGGCACTCCGCTGCGCTTCGTGCCGGGCTAATTACAATCGCGCCTCCGGCGCTCGACCGATCTATGCTTTATGTACCCAGATATATATCCGTAGGAGCCGAGATTTCCTCCGTTGAAATACTTACCCAGGATATTTCGGTAAGCGCCGACGTCGCGCAGCAAAGGCGCCCGCCTAAAAACAAGGCGGCCGCTACAAATTCAAAATCGTAGCCCCGGTCGTGCCGTCGCCGTGTCTTTTGAATCTAGGTGTAAACGTAGCGCCGGCTCGCCCTGACGAAGGAAGGGGTTCTTTAGCCCGGAATGGCCTCTCGCCTTTGCTGTTATCCCGAATCCGCCGCATTCCGGCGCGTGAGGGATCTGCTGTTGCCGCCGCCGTTGCCGTGTGTTGATCCAGAAAACGCGCCCGTCTGAAATGCTAGGTGTCCGCCACAACTGCGAAGACAGAAACCTCCGGGTTAAAGAACCCCTTCCTTCGTCAGGGCGAGCCGGCGCTACGTTTGAATCTCGGAGGGCGTCGCGCAGGCGTCAAGGAGCGGTTGGAACCGGTGCGCCTGCTTCGGTGACAAGTTCGTGGTGTCGAAGGCGGGACGGATGTACGATGCGCGAGAGAGTGAGGCACGTCGGAAATCGCGATTAGGACATCCATGCGGGAATGGATTGGTCTCTTAATTTCCCTGGGAGGAATCGATGAAGCGAATGGGCCGAAAAATTATCGCGATGATTGCATTGGGAACTTTTGCGCTGGTGATCGGGCTGGGCGGGTTGCGGGAAGCGCGAGCGCAGGAGGCGAAAGAACCTTATCCGAAGATGGCTCCACTCGATCAATACTTGATGGAGCGCAACGCCGAGATTGCCATGGCGCGGAGCGCGGCCCCGGAGGCCATCTCGCGCGATGCTGAAATCCTCGTCCTGGGAAGGCATGGCTACGAAACCGCGGTCAAAGGCAAGAACGGTTTCGTGTGCGCGGTGGAGCGAGGGTGGATGGGCCCATTCCACGGCGAATTGGCCGCTAATTTTTGGAACCCCAAACTTCGAGGGCCGCTGTGCTTCAATCCGCCGGCTGCCCGCTCGATTCTGCCGATGACGTATAAAAGAACGGAGATGGTATTGGCCGGTGAATCCAAAGCTCAGATCATCGCGGGCATCAAGATATTCGTGAAGCAAAAACTGCCGCCGCTGGAGCCGGGAGCCATGAGCTACATGATGTCGAAAGGGCAGTACCTTACCGATGGCAGCCCGCACAATTGGATCGCTCACGTGATGATTTACACTCCGCTGATGAGCGGCGCCGCTTGGGGCGCGGATGTGGACCACTCTCCCGTCATGCTGAATCCACAGTTCGATGGCCATCCGGAACCAATCGACGTATTCATGATTCCCGTGGGCCGATGGTCGGATGGAACGGCAGACCCGGTCGAGTATTAGCGATGCGAACCGATGTGGGCGGCGGTGGCGAGTGGCTAGTGAAGAAAAAGCAGATCCCTCATGCGCGCCAGATACGGCGCGATTCGGGATGACAGACGCGAGGGGCGCGCGGCGGGTTACTCGCGGGTGGCAGAGCCGGTGACTTGGACGAGCGAGCCGGAGGCGGATGGAGTGCCGCCGCCGAGGGTTTGCGGGGCGCGCCAGCTGTCGACGACCGAGATCTGGTGGACGCAGGAGACGGTGCAGCGCGGGGCGCAGCCTTTCTTGGTGAGGAATTCGCGCTGGCGCTGCTCGAGCGTGTATTCGGCGAGCGGGATGCCGGGATAGCCGCGCTGCTGCGAGCAGTAGTGCACCAACCCATCCTCACAGATATACAGGTAGCGCGAGCCGGCGCGGCAGCGCCACGTATTCTCGCGGCCCGCGGCGATATTGTGCTGAAAGCGATTCACGCGCGTGAACGAGCGCTTGCCGAGCGACATGATCTCTTCGAAGATTTCCTGTTCGCGAGGGCCGAGCGGCTGAAGCTGGCCGTTGCCGTCGTGGAGGATGCCGACGGTTGAGGTGAAGCCGAGACCGATGGCGCGGTGCGCGATGGTGAGCGCGTCTTCCGGATTGCGCACGCCGCTGCCGAGGACGGAATTGATGTTGACGTCGAATTCGGCGAGCTCGGCGAGGAGCTCGAGCTTCTTGTCGAGAACCTTGAGGCTTTTCTTCGAGACGTCGTCGGGCTGGACGTTGTCGATGCTGATCTGGAGATATTCGAGGCCGGCGCGATTCAGGCGCTCGATGCGTTCGGCGACGAGAAGGTAGCCGTTGGTGATGAGGCCCGCGGTCATTCCATTTTTTCGGATGCGGGCGATGATCGCGTCTAGATCGGGATGGAGCAAGGGCTCGCCGCCGCTGATGGTGATAACGGAGGTGCCCATCGCGCCGAGGCGATCAATGCGACGGAACATTTCCTCGATCGGCACAGGATTCGAGAAATCGTCGAATTCGTTGCAATACGTGCAGGCCAGGTTGCACCGCCGCACCGGAATAATATGCACGAGCAGCGGATGGCGGGTCGAAACGAGGCCCTTCGCGATCATGCGCGCGGCGCGCAGCTTGCGATGCGCGGCCAACAACTTCCTGCGAAGTGATTTCTTCGATGCCATCGGCTTACGTGGGACGCCCCCAGCGACAACCATTATGCCACACGGGCCGGGCTTCCTTGGGCAGGTTGGGGCGTTTGAAGTACGGAAGAGAAATTCAAGAAACGGAGGGCAGCTGCTACTGGCTCGGTATCGTGACGGACACTTGATTCGAGAAAGCGCTTTCGACGCTGCTAGAATCGACGGAGGTCACGACGTAATAGTAGGTCAGGCCGCCCGAGACGCTGCTGTCCTTATAATTCGGTGATGTATCGATGGATGCGAAGAGCTTCGAGTATGGTCCGCCGGATACCGTGCCGCGATAGACA
The DNA here is from genome assembly GCA_963814735.1 of uncultured Acidobacteriota bacterium. GTDB lineage: Bacteria > Acidobacteriota > Terriglobia > Acidiferrales > UBA7541 > Palsa-295. The sequence goes on from CAWFEC010000007.1 coordinate 193,882, forward strand.
AAATAGCCGGTTACCGCCGTTGCGCTGGGACTCCATTTGAGGGCCACCGAATGTTGCGTGGACGCAGAGGAGGAAGCGGCGACGCCGGTGCCCGACAAGGCGACGTTCGTCGAGTTGGCGGCGTTGCTGGCGATGACGAGTCCACCCGTGACCGACCCAGCGGCGTTCGGATCAAACGTGACTGTGACAGTGGTCGATTGATTCGGAGCCAGGGTGACGCCTGCCCCGCCGCTCGCGGTAAAGGCGGTCCCCGAGGCGGACACGCCCGATATGCTCACGTTCCCGGTGCCCGTGTTCGTCAGGGTCATCGGTAAGGATGATGGCGTCCCCACGGTGACGCTGCCGAAGGTGAGGTTCGAAGTGCTTGGGGAAAGTTGCGGTGCCGAGCCTATGCCCGTGCCGGACAAACTCACCGTTAATGTAGCCTCGCTGGTCCCGATCGACATGTTGCCGGAAGAAGCCCCAGCCGATCTCGGCGCAAAGGAGATGGTGAAGCTGATTTTCAGGCCCGGGCCAATCGTGAAGGGCGTGGGCAGTCCGGCATAGATAAAGCCGGATCCCGAATGCTGGACCGTCGTAACCGTCTCACTGACGCTGCCTTCGTTCGTCAAGGTCACCCACTGCGAATTCGTTGTGCCTACGACGACACTGCCGAACGCGATCGTCGAGGGAGAAACGTTGACGGAAAGAGTGTTGTTCGAGCCGCCCGGCGCCAGTGGCTTCGGGCTCGTCAGACCGATGCAGCCGGCGGATCCCAGCAATGCGAAGAGAGCCGCGGCAATAGCGAGGCCGCGAAGAAATGTTGTACGCAAGCGCTGAGCAGAACTCAACCACCGATCGCCGCGAGACGTTTCGCGAGTGCGAGGATCTCCCATCGGAGGCCATTGTCAATTGGGGCAGGTGTGCAAAACTACTGGACGCAGGTACATGTCGAGGACAGGTATGCGAGCCTGTCCGCCGGGACAGGTCTTCCGTGGACCTCGCGTGGAGGCAGGCTTACCGCGAGTTCTTTTCGATCACTTCGATGCGAACGCTCTTTCCTCGTTCAACGTTTTCTTTCTCTACCCTTGCGGCAAGCGCACGCACGAGCCTAAGGGACTGAGGCGGTTGCCTGGTTCGAGTCCGTGCTTTCGTTGTTGCTCGAGTCGACGGCCGTAACGACGTAGTAGTAGGTGCCCGAGGAAACGGTGGAGTCGGTGGCCGGCGAAGATGTAACCGGGGACGAGGGCAGTTTCGTATAGGGTCCGCCCGAAATCGTGCCGCGGTAGATGTTGTAGCCGACGACACCCGACGATGAGCTGGGCGCCCACGACAGGCTCACCGAAGACGCGGTGGCGGCTCCCGTGCCAGACACGGAAATCGAAGGAGTCGTCGTGGAATTGCTGTTGATTGTGATTGTGGCGCTCGCGGCCCCTGACGTGGTCGGCGTGAATATAACGTTGAGCGTGGCCGACTGATTTGGCGTAAGGATTGTTCCCACACTGACGCCGCTCGTGCTAAATCCGCCGGTCGCGCCGCTGATCCCGGAGATGGTGATATTCGAGTTGCCGTTGTTCTTCAGGGTGACGCCGAGCGAGCTGTTGGTGCCAACGTTCACGCTGCCGAAACTCAGGGTCGTGGGGTTCGCGCCAAGCGAGAAGGTCGCGGCCGTGCCCGTGCCGGTGAGACCGATCGCGGTGGGAGATCCGGGAACGTTTGTGCCGAGCGAAATGCTTCCGGTGAGGCTTCCCGCAGTGGTCGGCGCGAAGACGGCGTTGAATGCCATGGTGTTATTCGGTGTTACCGTTTTTGCCGTAAAGCCGGTGACGCTGAAGCCCGTGCCGGTAACGCTCTCCGACGAAACCACCAGGTTCACGGTTCCCGTATTCTTCACCGTAATCGTCTGCGAGTTGTTCGTGCCGTCCACGACGCTTCCGAAGCTGACGCTCGAAGGCGTGATCGACATCGCCGGGTTGGCTCCCGTGCCGGTGAGCGGGATCGCGGTCGGAGAGCCCGGCAGATTCGTGGATACGGAAATGCTGCCCGAGACCGCGCCCGGCGTGGTTGGCGCGAAGACGGCGTTGAAGCTCATGCTGCTTCCCGGAGCGAGCGTCTGCGCCGTGAAGTTCACAACGCTGAATCCGGTACCGGTGACGCTCTCGGATGAAACCACCAGGTTCGCGTTGCCCGTGTTCTTCAAAGTGATCGCTTGCGTGGAACCCGTTCCATCCGTCACGGTGCCGAAACTGACGCTCGACGGTGTGACGGACATCGCCGGCTGTGTGCCCGTCCCGGTAAGAGCGATCGCCGTGGGAGAGCCTGAGAGATTCGTGGCGACGGAGATGCTGCCCGAGACGGCTCCGGGAGTTGTCGGCGAGAAAACAGCGTTGAACGTCATGCTGCTATTCGGAGTCAGCGTCTGCGCGACGAAGCCAGTTACACTGAAACCTGTTCCAGTCACGCTCTCCGATGAGACGACCAAGTTGGCAGTCCCTGTGTTTTTCAGCGTGATGGGCTGCGTTCCGGTTGCGCCATCCGCGACGTTGCCGAAAGCCACGCTTGAGGGCGTGATCGAAATGCCGGGCTGAGTCCCCGTTCCGCTAAGCGGGATCGTGGTCGGAGAAGTCGGGAGGTTGGTGGCGACCGAGATGCTGCCGGACGCACTTCCGTCGGCGGTCGGTGAAAAAACTGCGTGGAACGTCATGCTGGCGTTGGCGGCCAGCGTTTGCGCAGCAAAGCCCGTGACGCTGAAGCCCGTACCGGTGACGCTCTCCGACGAAACCACCAAACTCCCTGTTCCGGTATTTTTCAGTGTGACGACTTGCGTCCCGGTCGTGCCATCGGGCACGTTGCCGAAGCTGACGCTCGACGGCGTCACGGACATTCCAGGCGAGGTGCCGGTTCCGCTCAAGGCAACCGTGGTCGGGGAACTTGCCGCGTCCGAAACGATCGAGATGCTGCCGGAAACGCTCGCCGTTGAGGCCGGCGTAAACGTCGCGTTGAAGTTCATGGTGCTGCCCGGGGCGAGAGTGACCGCGGAGAAACCTGTCACGGCGAATCCGGTGCCGGTCACGCTTTCTGAGGAGACATTCAAGTTCGCGGTTCCCGTGTTCTTCAGGGTGATCGACTGAGTCGCAGTCGTTCCGTCGGGGACGCTTCCGAAGCTGACGCTCGATGGCGTGACCGAGACGCCCGCCGCTGTTCCTGTCCCGCTCAATGCAATCGTGAGCGTGGGATTGGAGGCATTGCTCGAAATGACCAGGTCGCCGTTAGCGGAGGCGGCCGCCGTGGGCGCGAACTGGATTTGAACGGTGGCGCTCTGGCCGACGGCGAGAGTGGCGGCTCCGCTCCCACTCATCACGGTAAAGGCGGATCCGGAAATCGACGCCTGGGTGATGTTCACGGCCTCGGTGCCCGTATTCGTGACGCTCATGCTTTGCACCGCCGTACTGCCCATGGCCACGCTTCCGAAGGAGAGCGTCGTGGCGCTGGCGGAAAGGATGCCGGTACCGGGGTCTGCCGATCCATTTGACCCGGTGGATGCTGCGCTTGTGACGCCGGCGCAATTCGTCAGAGTGATGGCCGTCAGTATGACGGCGAGGGTGGCGAGTAAGCTGCCGAGCGAGCGGCGAAATGGGGTTTTCGGCTGGTACTCGCGCCCTGAGTTACGGGTCTGACGATTACTGGCATTGGGCTGGTTTGTCATGGCACGCTCAGTCTAGGGAGCACACCGATGACGGTTCTACTGGACGACAGAACAAAGATGGTGCAGGACCCTTCGCCTGTCCGAATGGCCTCAAGTCTGCCTGTCCTCGGCGCGACGGAGCACGTCTATCCATAAGTAAATGAATAGATTAGGAGACCACCCTCATTGTCCTTTCCCGCTCGGACGGGGCGAAAGCCGGAAGCGTCGGAGGCGAAAGGGCCTGACCCCTCCCTTACGAACAGGGTACGAAACCAAACATGCTAGACTTGGTCGAGCCAAACGGGGAAACCACGAAAGTGATGCAGAGTCAGGCAACCCAGCCGAACTTCCGATCAGATTTTCCAGAATGGTCAAACCGGATTTTGATCGCCGCAACGGTGGGGATCCTCTTCCTCACGTGCTTCCCGTTCAGGTTCATGTCCCACGCCAGGCTGCCCGACGGCGGCTCTCCTTTCCTTTTGGGCAACACCTTCGGAAAGCACCCGGGCGTCTTCGATGACTTCCTGAACGTGCTGCTGTTCATCCCGCTCGGGTTTGGCTTGTCCGAGAAGCTCTTGGAAAAGGGAAAGTCGCGAACGGCGACCTTCTTTGTCGTATGGATCACCGGGTTCTTTCTGTCTTACGCGATTGAGTTCACGCAACTGTATATTCCCGGCCGTGATTCCGGCTGGGAGGATGTGCTCACCAATAGCACCGGATCGGCTGTGGGATTCTTCCTCTTCATTGTCTTGGGGAGTGCTCTGCTGAGGCTCCTCAGCCAGACGGAACGAACGATCGAATCCTTCGCTTCCATAAGGCGGCTCGCGATCGTCCTGCTGATTTACTTCGCATGCTGGTTTGCAGTTTCGGCCCGATTGCAGGCGGAGACCAGGCTCACGAATTGGCTTCCGGATTCCCGGCTGCTGATAGGCAGCGACGTGATCGGTCGAGCCGGCATGGGGTGGAAGGGTGAAATTTCCAAGCTGGAGTTCTGGGATCGGGCGCTCTCGCCTCAGGTGGCGTTGGCGCTTACGCGCGGGGCGGTCTCCCCAGCCGGTGCGCCCGGGGCGCTGGCGGAATACGATTTCACCGGCGGTCCTCCCTTTCGCGACCAGATGAAATTTCTTCCGGATCTCGCATGGTCTGGCGGCGTGCAAGCACAGGGGGATCCGAACCGACTCGTCCTCGATGGTGGTGCGTGGCTCGTTTCGGCGGCGCCCGTTACGGGTCTGGTTACGCACCTGCAACGGACGAATCAGTTTGCGATTCATATCCTTTGCAAGCCCGCCGGCGGCAATTGGCCCGACAGCCGGATCATTTCGATTTCGCGGTCACCGTATATGCCGAACTTGAACGTATGGCAGGAAGATCAAAGTCTTGCCTTTTGGTTCCGTAGCCCGCTATCCGCCCGGCACGCGCAAATTGCCTTCAGCGTCCCGAAGGCTCTCGCACCGAATGAATTGCGAAACATCGTGTATTCCTACGATGGTGCGGATCTGTCGCTCTACATAGACGGACGGCGTGCGGGATTTCCTTATCGGCTGGGGCCGGGAGCGGCTCTCGCACGTTTTGTCCGGTGGGTCAGACCAAAGGAACTCGACGGCTACAGCGACATCTATTACGGGATGGTGTTTTTTCCGGCGGGAGTTGCGCTGGGAATCTTCCTGAAAGCCGGGCGAGCGCAAGGGGCGCCAGCCTGGTTGTTCTTTGCCCTCGCGCTCGTCGTTCCGCCGCTGCTCCTCGAGTACATCCTGATCGCCGCGAGCGGCCGGGCTTTTTCGCTCGGCAATGTCGTCTTTTCAGTGGCGCTTTCGGCGGCTGGCGCGCTGTGGATCAACGCGGAAGGCGCGCAGCGAATGCGGGCATCGGCCGCGCGATAGCCCTTGTGCACACCCCACGCGTTTATCAGGAGTTACCCCTACCATCGTGACTTGCTCGGGTCACATCCTATCCGGGAGATGGGTCCATATTGATTTTCGCTGCGACGTTCCGCTTCGCAACCCGCCACTGCAAAAAGCGCGCCGTAATGGTCACAGTCGCCAGAAGGCCCCACAGAAGCCCCCCAGCGAGCAGCGTCATAAACTGTAGGTCACTCCGATCAGCTGGCGTGCTGGTTAGCATTCCTATCAGCGCCACGAGACCAGTACCCAACAGGATCACAGCGCATGCAGTTTCGATCCAGCTGATTCGCGGATATACAACTGATCGACGCGCCGTGGGAAGTGCCTCAACACTTCTACCCAAAAACCACCAAAAGAAAATGCCCACCAACGGCCAACTCAGGGCTCTCCAAGTGTTTGGGAGCATTCCTTTCGGAACCCATTCCCGCTTCGCCGGACTCACTAGAACGTACGGCAATTGCGCTATCCCGACTGGGAGATTTAGCGCCAACGGCGCCTTCCTTCGTATCTCCGCAAGCTTTGTCGCAATATCAGTTGTGGGCTGCAACTCGGGAGTTGTCGGCGAGACAACAAGCCACTTGGGGTCCAAGACCACTTTACGTTTTGTGGTCGGGTGCGAGTACGAATCAATGGATTCTCTGACTCCGAAAAATAAGCTACCTCGGACGGGCCATAGGAGCGCAACACAAACTACGAGCTGAACAGACGGGAGCACCCATCGAAATGGGAAACCGCGATCTTGGTCGGCCATACTTGATTCGCAGTCTAATGGATCTCGTCACGAGCGCAAGAGCAAATGAATACCAGCAAGGCTGTTGGTCTAAAGTTGTCGGCTAGGTCCCCGATAAGTCGCGTGACCGGAAACTGACCCGCCGCCCCGGCGCGGGTTTGCTTTTCCCTGTGGGCGGGATGTGCTATAAACGACGCTCCAATTGAGGAGCGAGGTGGCTCAACTGGGAGAGGCATCAATTTCGCCGACGGAAGACGCCGGGAAGATTCTCGAAGCTGCGGAGCAGGATCCCGGCGGCAAGGGGAAAACGGAATTTGCTTCGGAGTATTGCCCGCGATGTTCGGCGCGGCTGGCGGCGCGAAGCTGCAAGATGATATGTCCCGGATGCGGTTATTATATGTCCTGTTCGGACTTCTACTGAGGGAAGACACACCCGGCCGAGGCGTCAGACGGCCATTCAAACTGCAAGCGCAAGATTGAATCGAACTTTCGAGGAGGCGCGAACGTGGCACTGCGAATGACGGATCGGGAAGTGAGCGGCGTGGATGTGATCGACATCGAGGGACGGATCGTCCTTGGCGAAGAAAGCAACTCGTTCCGCGAAAAAGTGAAGAGCTTGCTGGCAGCGGGGAAAAAGAAGATCGTGCTGAACCTCGCGCAGGTGACCTACATCGACAGCGCCGGGCTGGGCACGCTGGTGGCGACGTTTCACAGCGCGCGGTCGCAGGGCGCCACGCTGAAGCTGACGAACCTGGGATCGAAGTTCAAGGAAGTGCTGCAGGTGACGAAACTGATGACCGTCTTCGATACCTACGACAGCGAGTCGGCGGCGATCCAGAGCTTCAACTAGGCGGTTGGGCGCCCCCTCTTTTCGGGCGCCAGGAATTCACGGCGCGCGGCCCGATCGAGCGATTGGGCCGCGCGTTTTTTGTATTTGGCTTACGGCGGAGTTTAAACCCCGCCCTTCCGCCGAAAATTTTATTCCGTGATTCGGCCTTCCAGCCGGTAGATTGCAATTCCGCTCAAAAGCTTGGGATAGAAGTCCGTCGACTTTTGCGGCATAACGTTGCCGCCGAGGGCGATCTCGACGACCTGTTTCACGGGAACCGGATTCAGGAGAAAGGCGATCTGCGCGCGGCCGGAGTCGACTGCGGCGAGCGCGGCGTCCATTTCGCGCTCGTAACCGACGCTTTTTTCCGAGGCGACATCCTCGGGCGTGATGCCGAGGCCCTTCTGCAGGATCAGGCGATGCAAGAGGACGACGTCGAGCTCGCGCTGCGCCTCGGGCACCTCGGGCATAACGTCCTCGAGATCGATGCCTCGCTGCAGGGCGAAGAGATAAAACGCAGGGCCCGGCTTTTCCTTGGAATCGGCAGCGCTGCCGGAGCCAGCGTAGATGCCGAGCGCGCGGCGGCCATGGCTGCGGCCTTCGAGATCCTTGCGGAATTCGGTGTAGGCGGACTGGCGCTCCTCCGGATTGAGGAAGGGATAGGAATACCAATCGAAATAGGGCGCGAGAGATTTGCGGAAGCGGTCGAAATCGAAATTCGGGAGATTCGCGACCGTGCGATGGGTTGGGAGAATCGTGAGGCCCTTGGAATGCGTGTTGATGAATGTGGCCATCGCGAATTCGGGCGCAGCAAGCGGATCGGTCCTGCCCGCGCGGGCACGGCATTCGTCGCGATAGTGCAGCGCGGTTTCGTAGCGGTGGTGGCCGTCGGCGATGACGAGCTTTTTCGGGGCCATCGCTTTCTGAATGCGCGCGACGAAGGCGGGATCGGAGACGGGCCAGAGCTTGTGCGTGACGCCGTATTCGTCCGTCATGGCGAGCGGCGGATTTTTGCGCGCGGCTTCGTCGAGCCAGCGATCGATTTGCTGCGAAGGGTCGTCGTAGAGAAGAAACAGCTGGCCGGTTTGCGCGCGCGTGCGGCGGAGAAGCTCGATGCGGTCGGCCTTGGGCGCGGAAAGAGTGCGCTCGTGGCGAAAAACGACCTGGGCGTCGTAGTCCTCGACGCGCGTGAGGGCGATAAAGCCGACGCGCTCGCGGTGCGTGCGCGTGCCCGGCACTTCGAATTCCTCGGCATAGATGTAGATGGCGGGCGCGGGATCGGGCACAAGGATTTTTTCGGCGATCCATTCGTCGACCGTGCGCGCGGCGCGCGTGTAGACATTATTTTCGGGCGAATCGCCGGGAAGCACGCGGCCTTTTTCGATCGCGATCAGATTACAGGGGCTCGCGGCGTAGTAGCGCTCCTGCATCGCGGGGGTGATTTTGTCGTAGGGCTGGGTGAGGACGTCGCTCGGCGCGACGCGATTTGTGTCGTAGCGATATGCGCGAAAGGGCTGGATTTCTGCCATGAGGCCTCGGGATGAATTTGTGACGATGCGGCAGGTTATTGTAGCAGCGCGGCGCTAGCGGCCCAACATTATGAGGATTTGGAGCGAAACCAAAAATTCGGCGAGGGAGAGCAGAAGACGAGTCCAACGCGCGTCTTGCCGGAACCAAGCGTGCAGGCGTGAACGACGCGGCAGTCCTGCTCCGCCTGGGTGCGCGTGTTGGCGAGAAACAGGCGCTGGCCGCGAACGACGGGAGTTTCGATCACGAGCAGGCAGCCGTGTTCGCCGACATCGATCGTGTTTACCTCTTCGTGGAACGGCTGGTTGTCGAGTTTCGAGCCGTAAACAAGAACGGGAACGATGTGGGGATGGCGCAAACCTTTGCGTTGATCCGAAGCGGCAGGCGAGTCGGCTACATCCTCCGGCGGAGCGGAGCGTTCGCGCGACCTTTCCTGCTGCGCCTGCTTCAAGGCTTCCCAGATGCGGCTCAAGGCAATCCCCAAGTGTTGCCAGGCAGCTTCGCCTATATACAAACGATAACGTCGCAGCGGCACGGGCGCGCCAAAAAGCTTCGGCCCTTTGCGTTTTCGGTAACGGGCGAAAGTCCCGCCACGGATGCGGCAACGGCGTGACACGAACGCGGGCGGCACATAGAATGAATGTTGATTCGCGCAGGAGCGCAAAAGAATGGGCCGGGATGGCGGGGAAAATAACGGGCGGGCGCGGTTTGCCGGAGTGCGCGCGCTGATTTTCGATCTCGACGGGACGCTGATCGATTCGAAGCTCGATCTGGCGATTTCGGTGAATGCGACGCTGCGCCACATGGGCCGCGAGGCGCTGGCCGACGACACGATTTTCAGCTACGTCGGAAATGGCGCGCAGACGCTGGTGCAACGGGCGTTGGGCGAAGGAGTGACGCCGGAGGAAATCGAAAAGGGCCATGCGTTTTTCCTCGCGTACTATCGCGCGCACATGCTCGACAATACGGTCGCCTATCCAGGCGTGCGCGAAGGGCTCGAATTGCTGAAAGGCCGCGACCTTGCGGTGCTGACGAACAAGCCGGTGCGATTCAGCGAAGCAATCCTCAGGGGACTGGGCCTCGCAAACTATTTCCGATACGTTTATGGAGGGAACAGCTTCGCGACGAAAAAGCCGGACCCGGAGGGCGTGAACACGCTGTTGCGGCATTTCGGAGCAAGCCCGCGCAAAGCGATGATGGTCGGCGATTCCGATGTGGATGTGCGAACCGCGCGCAACTCGGGGACGTGGGCGGTCGGCATGAGCTATGGCCTGGGGCTCGAGGGAATGCGAGCGCACCCGCCGGACCTGATGCTCGACAGCCTCGCGGAACTGCCGCGCCATCTCGATCGGGAAGTGGAACGCAGCGAGTGAAGTGAAATTCGTTTTCGCTTGCTCCGCAAGTTTCACATTTGGCGCGACAAGAAATTGCATCTGGGGTAATCTTTCCCGCGATTGCCACGTTGAATCTGGCGATTGCAATGATTCCTCGGCGAGGCATGTCGAGAGCGAGAGGTGCGAATGAATTTAAGCAAGCTGCTGGGATGGGTGGTGGCGCTGATCGTGATCGCCGGCGCCGCGTATCTTACATACAGGCACTATTTCCGGATTCCCACGAACGTCGCATACGTAACCAACGAAGACGGCGGCATCAGCGTGATCGACCTCAACACGCTTCAGGTGGTGAAGACGATCCATCCGAGGGACGTGGCGCCGCGCGGCGAGGGGCTGACGTTCGACGGCAAGTATCTCGTGACGGCGGACAAAGACACGGCGGACGCGGCCGTGATCGACACGCGGCGGATGAAGGTGGTTCGCAGGCTGCACGTGGGCGACAACCCGGAGTTCGTGAAGCTCGATCCGACGGGGCAGTGGCTTTTCACGTCGTACGAGCCGGGCTCGACCGGCGGACCCCCGGGCCCGGGGGACGAGGAGGAAAACGAGAACGAGCCGCCGTCGGAGGTCGTCGAATTCAACACGCACGATTGGACGCGCGCACTGAGTTTTATCGCCGGCAAGGAAACGGAAGGCCTGGAATTTTCGCCGGACGGCAAACTGCTGATCGTCGCCAACGAGGCGCAGAACAATCTCGGCGTGTACAACGTGGCAACAGGCCAACAGATAAGAAATATCAACCTGGAAGCGTACGGGAGGCGCCCTCGCGGAGTGAAAGTGTCGCCGCAGGGAAACTTGTACGCGGTGACGATGGAGGGATCGGGCACGCTGCTGCTGCTCGATCCGAATCTCAATGTGGTGCATGCGACGCAGACGGCGGCGAAACCTTACGGCGTCGCGTTCGATCGCGACGGCAAGCGGATTTTCGTGGTGGCGGCTGCGGCGCAGGAGCTGCAGGTGTTCAACGCGGAGACGCTGCAGCAGGTGGTCGAAGCGCCGCTCGGGAAGCGCTGCTGGCACTTCACATTTACGCCGGATGATTCGAAGCTGCTGTTTGCGTGCGGGCGATCGAACGACGTGTACGTGCTCGACGCCAAGACCTACAAGCAGATCAAGGTGATCGGCGGATTCCAGACACCGTGGGGCATCCTCACGTATCCGCGGGCGTACGGCAGCCTCGGCCTGCCGTGATCATCAGCACTGCATCGCCCACGTGGATCACGCCTGGCGTGAGAATTTGGGCGCGCAAGCCGCCGCGGTGAATCAATCCTTTTATCACGCCTTGCCGGGTGAGCGCTTGCAGGTGCGAACAGGGTTCGCAGAGCCTAAGGCCGCGCAGGGCGACGTCTCCGACGTGGAACTCCTGGCCGACAAGGTGATTGAGGGATACGCCGCGCGTGAGAATGTTCCGGCGGCTTTCGTGCGGCGCGAGCTCGATTCCGTAATCGCGCTTCAGGGCTTCGATCGCCTCGATCTCGATTAAAGTGACCTCGAAATCGGGCTGCTGCTCGGGCTTCGAGAAAGTTCCCGCATTAAGAAAGTAGCGGTCGCCTTCAAGACCCTTGCCGGGCACGGCGCGAACTTCCTGGACCGGCGAGAGCGACCGGCCCGCGGACTCGCCTACGAAAAGAGAAACCACTGTTCCATGCGGCACGTTTGACCCGCCTTTGTTCTATTTTGCTTAAGCGCCAAGGTACCACGAAAGATTCGAGAGGCGGCGGCGCTTGACAGCGAAGATTTCGGTGTAATAATTCGCACCGCGTTGGAAATTTGGGGGACGCCAATGGGTGCGATCTGAAGCTCGATTCGGGCCTTGTGTGCGGCCGCATGACGACGAACGGAATTCAACAAAGGGGGCGGTGAATGACGAGACTCTTGCGTTGTGTGGTTTGCGCCGGCGCGATTGGGGTGTTGATGGCCTGGGGCGGGGGAAACAGCCATGGCGCGACGCGCAAAGCCGCGCCGCAGGAGTCTCGGCCAGACGCGTGCGACCGCGCGTGCCTCGACGGATTCGTCGATCAGTATTTGACGGCGCTCGTGACGCGGGACGCTTCGTCGCTTCCTGTGGCCAGCAATGTAAAATTCACGGAAAACGGCACGGTGCTGAAGCTCGGCGAAGGATTGTGGGGAACGGCGAACGGGCTCGGCAAATTCCGGTTGTACACGGACGATCCGGCCGCGGGCGAGGTGGGATTCATCGGCGTGGTGCACGAGTGGGACCGTCCAGCAATTCTCGTGCTGCGGCTGAAGATCGTCGATAAGAAAATCACGGAAATCGAGACGATCGTGAATCGTGATATCCCCGGCGCGACCGCTCTCGACAAAATTGGTACGCCCGATCCGAGGTTGACGGCAGCGGTGCCGGAGGCGGAGCGCGAATCGCGCGAGGAATTGATCAAGGTCTCGAATCGGTATTTCTCCGACTTGGAAAGAAGCAACGGGAACGGCGCGAATCTCTTCACCTCCGATTGCAACCGCATCGAGGGCGGCACGCAGACCACGAACAATCCTGCGATCGACGCATCGCGTCCTTACAGCTACCCGATTTTCAGCATGGGCTGCGAGGCGCAATTCAAGACCGGCTTCTTCAAGTTCGTGACGCGGATACGCGACCGGCGATTCATGGTGGTGGATCGCGAGCGCGGGCTGGTGTTTGCGTTTCGTCTTCTTCGATCACAACGGCACCGTAAAGTCGATCACCACCACCGACGGCACGACCTTCCCGGAAACGCTGCGGCATCCGCTGACGTGGGAAATCGGCGTTGTGTTCAAAGTCGAGAAGGGCAAGATCGCTTTTATTCAGGGCGTGCCGACGCAGGCGCAGTACGGATTGAAGCCGGGATGGGGGCCGGGGAGCACGAACGTGCGAGCGTCGTGGGCCGTGACGCCGCCGAAGCCGCCGGCAGCGGTGGCCGATCCGGATTGCGACCGCAAGTGCCTGAACAATTTCATGAACAAGTTTCGCGTGGCGATGCTCGATCACAATCCGGCGGAGTTGCCGCTGGCGAAGGACGCGCGCTACACGGAGAACGGGCAGGAGCTAAAAATCGGCGACGGGCTGTGGGGGACACTTACCGGTTTCGGAAGCTATCAGCTTTTCATCGACGATCCGACGGCGGGCGAGGTCAGCTTTTTTGGCACGACGGATGAAAGCGGCATGGCCGGGATTCTGGTGGCGCGCGTGAAGGTAGTGGATAAAAAGATCAGCGAGATGGAAGTGGTCCTCACGCGGCAGGAGACGCGCGGAGGATTCACGCGGCCCGAGAACCTGACGGCGCCGAGGCCGGCGATGCTCGAGGATCTCCCTGCCTCCGACCATCCGACGCGGCAGCAACTGGTGGACGCGGCCGATCTGTATTTCGACGCGATCGAACAGGCCAATGGCGCGGTCGCGCATTTCGACAAGGACGTCACGCGCATCGAGAACGGCACACAGACCTGCCCATCCAATTTCCCCGGCTCGAAAATGGGGCCGCTCGATTGCGAGAAGCAGCTCGATACGCACCTCTTCGATTACATCAAGCCGATCCGGCCGCGGCGCTACATCACCGTCGATCAGCAGAAGGGGCTGGTGCTCGGGATCTTCATGTTCAACACGCCGGGAACGATCCGGTCCGTCGACGTGCCGGGAGTGGGGAAAGTGGACGAATCGGCGGCGGCGACGCGGCCGTTCAGCGAGGAAGTGGCGGAGCTTTTCAAGGTTGAAAATGGCAAGCTCCACGACGTCGTCGCGGTGATGGTGACGCTGCCCTACGGCGCGACCTCGAATTGGCAGTAACCCAGGCTAGCTTTCGGCGGGAAGACCTTACTTAATGGCCACCAACTGGAATTACGCGGACCCTACGAGAGTTGAGTTTAGAGGTCAGCTGACGCCAAACGAAATCGGGGAGGTCGTGTCAAACCCCAGGGTTCGTGTCCTGCAGTCATCGTCTCCGACTGAACCGGGGACGTGGGATCTTCTAAATGACACTCTCTGTTTACAACGACCGGATATCGAACTCAGGGTCTACGGCTTCGATTCTTCGGTTTGCGATCTGTCTTTTGTCAGTCGACTGAGCAATGCCCGGCGTTTTTCTGCCGATTGTCTGATGCATGCTATCGGCGTCGAAAACCTCGCATGCATGAAGAGTCTCGAAGAGCTTTCGGTGGGTATCTACGACTTGCAGAGTTTCGATTTCCTCGCGTCGATTCCGGTGGGTATCAGGAAACTGTGGTTGTGGACCACGAAATCAAAGAAGCCGCGTTTGAATCATTTGGCCCGGTTTCACTCGCTGCGCCTGCTCTTCCTGGAAGGCCAGCAGCAAGGTATAGAAGTACTTTCAGACCTCAAGACCCTCGAAGATGTAACCTTGCGATCGATCTCCACCCAGAATGTCGAATATATCTCGAAGCTCCCGCTCTTGTGGTCACTGGACATCAAGCTCGGTGGAATCCGCGATTTCTCGTCGCTGATCGGCAAAGAGAGCATTAAATATTTGGAGCTCTGGATGATCAGGGGCCTTGCGGACCTTGGATTTGTGTCGACTTTTACAGGTTTGCAATTTCTCTTCTTGCAGGATTTGCGGAACGTCATCGGAATCCCTGACCTATCGAGGCTCAATAACCTTCGCCGCTTATCCCTAGCGAACATGAAAGGGCTACAGGATGTCAGCGCGATCTTCAGCGCACCAGCGCTGGAAGAGTTTAACCACACCTTCGCGAGCAACATTCCCCCGGAAAGGTACGCTGATTTGTTGAGCATGCCGAAGCTGAAATCGGTCCACGTGGCGTTCGGCAGCCGCAAAAAGAACGACGCCTTCGCAGAGCGGGTCCGGCAGGCAGGAAAGACAACCGATTGGGCGCAACAGTTCGATTTCCGCTAATTGCGTTCGCCCTCGCGCCGGATTGACATTCGCCCACACGCTGGCTATCGTGTGGGCGCGAGTGGTTTCCCCTTGCGGTTTTTCCCGAGGAGCCGACAACATGAATAAGCGCACAAGCCTCTTGCTGGCCATTGCGTGCCTGGTCGCCGGTTTGTTTGTGTCCGGGGCGGCTGCGGCGCAGGTGACGATTGAAGTGATGAATCCGCGGGGCGAGATTCCTCCGCCGAAGACGCTGGGGATCAGCCCGCGCGGCGGAAGCCTCGACGGAAAGAAAATTGTGCTGATCGACAACGGCAAATATGGAGCGAGCAACTTCCTCGACGTGCTCGCCGCGATGCTGAAGGAGAAATATCCGACGGCGACGGTTGTGATGTATCCGAAGCCGGCCGCGCAGACGATCACCGATCTGCCGAAGTGGTACCCGACGGTGAAGCAGCAGGGCGATCTTTTCGTCTTCGGCGTTGGTGATTGAGGGAGCTGCACGTGGTGGGGTTCCCACGACACGATTGAAATCGAGAAGACAGGGATGCCGGGCGTTTACTTCACAACCACAGAATTTCTGGATGACGCAAAATCCGCCGCGAGGGATCGTGGCATGCCGGTAATGCGCGCGCTGGCGCTTCCCGCGGACAAGTATTACGTCGCGCGCGGCGACAAGGCGCGGCTGCAGCCGATCGCAGACGCCTTCTTTGCCCAGATGGTGGACGACCTGACGCGCCCGCTGACGGCGGAAGAAGCGCATCCGTCGCAGGTGCAGAAGCAACTCGAGAGCGCGAATATCAAGGCCACCGGCAAAAGTTACGAGGACGCCTACGCAAAGGTGAACGAGATGTTCCTCGACAGCCGTTGGGCGGATGGCCTGCCGATTGTTCCGCCGACTCCCGAATTGGTGAAAGCAATGGAGGCGGGGACGACGCTCGCGCCGCAGGACGTGCTCGGGCAAGTGGCTCCGAAAAACGGAACGGCGACCGTGGAGAAAATCGCAATCAACTCAGTGATGGCCGGTGCGAAGCCTGAATATTTTCCCGTGATTCTGGCGGCGATGGAGGGCTTCCTCGACAAGCACTACGATCTGACGCACGTGGTGGCGTCGACGGGATCGTTTACGCCGGTCGTGATCGTGGACGGTCCGATCGCCAAGGAACTCGATTTCAATTCCGGGATCGGGATGCTGGGAATCGGCTGGCAGGCGAACAGCACGGTGGGCCGGGCGCTCGAGCTTTCGCTCCTGAACCTCGGGCAAACGTGGCCGCAGGTGAACTTCATGGGCCTTACCGGGCGGCTTGAAGGATACACGTTCTACACGTTCGCGGAGGATACGGCGAAGAGCCCGTGGGAGCCGTTCAACGTGAGCGAGGGCTTTCAGGCGGGAGACAGCACGGTGACGGTGTCGTCGGCCGGAACTCCGGTGATTTTCGGCGGCGGCGCGGTGGCGCCGTGGACGGCGCAGGGCGTGATCGATCAGATGGCCGCGCGAATTCAGGAACGAGGGCCGGTTTGGCCTCACGCTCAGAAACACATCGTCGTGCTGCATCCGGATTGCGCAGTCGAGCTTGCGAACCTCGGCTACACGCGAAAGAGCCTGCAGGAGTATTTCTACGAACATACCCGCACGCCATACGAGAAGCTGGCCAAGCAAGTTTCATTCGGGGAGGGCAGCGAGGAGGCCTTTATCCGAGCGTCGGTGGCCGACGGCCGAATCCGGGCGGACCGCGCGCAGATTTTTCTGGACAGTCTGAAGCCCGGAGGGATGGTGCCGGTCGTTCAGAGCCCCGACGATTTTCACATCGTCGTGGCGGGCGGCTCGCCGGGATACGATTTGCTGTTTACGTATCCGGGGACGAATTGGGCGCACCAGACGAAGAAAGTTACCGGAGCAACTTTGACCAAGGCGGGCCAATAGAAGCTTTCTCATAAATGTTTGCGGGTGGATGCGAAGACCCCTAGCTTCAGGGGCTGAAGCCGGGAGATTCTAACGGCCTTACGGCGGGGTTGAAACCCCGCCCTTCCACCGGAGGAAGTCTTTATGAGGGGGCCAATAGCGAAACGGCGGCAACCGGCGCGGGCGAGCGTGCGTCTCACTAAGAATGCGGAGAGGGGAATCGAATTGAGGAAACTTGCGCTTCTTGCGCTTGCCGCTTTCGCCGTGATTTTTTCGCTCGAGGCGCAGCAGGGCTATCCGGGTGCGCCGAATCCGAATGAACGCGCAGGCCGCGAAGCTGCGCAAGCTGCTGCGGCAAAACGCGGCGAGCCGCTCTTCCAGCAGAATTGCGCGGTGTGCCATGGCGCGGATCTTACCGGCGGGCGCGGGCCAGACCTGATTCGTTCGTCGCTCGTGCGCCACGACAAGGGCGGCAACCTGATTTCTCCCGTGGTGCTGAACGGCCGCGCGGACAAGGGCATGCCTTCGTTCTCCTTCTCGCCGGACCAGGTCTCCGACATCGTTGCCTACATTGATTCGGAGCTTACGCTTTTCGACCTGCACACGCGCATTCCCGGCGGCTATCCCAACGATATTCCGGCTTCGCGTTTGGCGTCGGGAAGCGTCGAGGCAGGCAAGGCATTCTTTGACGGCCCCGGCGGCTGCACGAAGTGCCATTCGGTGACGGGCGACCTCGCGGGAATCGCGAAGAAGCTCGAGCCGCCCGATCTCGAAACGCATTTCCTCTATCCGCCCGGCGTGCCGGACACCGCAACCGTGACGCTGCCTTCGGGCAAGACGTTCGAGGGCACGCTGGTGCTGAACGACGGCTTCAACGTCGGGATTCAGGGAACGGACGGGTGGTATCACTCGTGGCCGCGCAGCGCCGTGAAGCTTGAGGTGCACGATCCGCTCGCCGCGCACGCCGCGCTTCTCGATAAATACACCGATGCGGAGATGCACGACGTATTCACATACCTGGAGACTTTGAAATGAAAAGGGCGCTGCCCCTTTTGCTGCTTTTCGGTTTTGGACTTCTATTAGCGGCGCTTCCATCCATCAGGGCGCTCGCCGCGCCTGACGGCATGCCCGCCCAGTGGCTCGATCCCGCCGAACTTCTGAAGCCGCCCACGAACGACTGGCCGACCTTCAACGGCGACTACACCGGCCGCCGCTACAGCCCGTTGACGCAAATCAATCGGGCAAACGTGAGATCGCTCGCGCTCGCGTGGGCGTTTCAGACGCACGCGCGCTCGATCGAATCGATGCCCATCGAAATCGGCGGGATCATGTACGTCACATCGGCGGATCAGATGTGGGCGATCGACGCGCGCACTGGCCGCGAGGTCTGGCACTTCCAGCGCCAGGGGGCGGCGGGTGGCGGCAACAAAGGCGCCGCGATGTGGCACGACCGCCTCTACATGACGACGCCCGACGATCACCTGCTCTGCATCGACGCGCACAATGGGAAGCAGCTCTGGGACATTCAGATTGATGATCCCGCGCTGAAGGCGTTTGGATCGGTCGCCCCGCTCGTGATTGGCGATCACCTGATTGTGGGCACTTCCGGCGATACCGCCGACCTGCCGGGATTTCTCCTTTCGGTCGATCCGATGACCGGGAAGATCCAGTGGCGCTGGGACGCGATGCCCAAGCCCGACGATACGGTGGCGTGGAATAGCTGGCCGCACGATCACACCGACGTCGTGACGCGCGGCGGCGGCATGACGTGGCTCACCGGCACCTACGACCCCGAGCTCCATCTTCTGTACTGGGGCACGGGCAACCCGCATCCGGTCGAAAACGGCGACACGCGCGTTGGCGCGAATCTTTACACCTGCACCATCGTCGCGCTCGATCCTGACACGGGGAAAATGGTCTGGCATTTCCAATCGTCGCCGCACGACACGCACGATTGGGACACGGTGATGACGCCCGTCCTCTTCGACGGGACGTTCAAGGGCAAGCCGCGCAAGATGCTGGCACAGGCCAACAAGAATGGCCTGTTTTTCGTCCTCGATCGTACGAACGGCAAAGCGCTGCTTTCGGAGGCGTTTGTCCCGGCGAATTGGCTCAAGGGCTTCGACAAGAACGGCGAGCCAATCCCCGATCCCAAGCGTGAGCCGCAGACCGACGGCGTGCTCGTCACCGGCGGCGTCGGCACGAACTGGCAGGCGCCCAGCTTCGATCCGGAAACCGGCCTCTTCTATGTGAACTCACGCGAGTCCATGGGCGTCTTCTATCTGACGATGCCGGGCAAGAGCGCTGAAGGCTGGGCGGGCCGCGACTTTTTCCTCTCATCGAAATCGATGCTCAAGGCCATCGATTACCAGACGGGCAAAGTTCGCTGGACGGCCGACACACTCGGCCGCGGCGGCCAATTCGGCATCCTCACCACGGCAGGGCATTTGCTCTTCACCGCCGATAGCCTCGGGAAATCTGGTCGCGCTCGACGCGGCCACGGGCAAAACGCTCTGGCATGTGTACCCGGGAGGCCAGTTTGGCACCGGCCCGGAAACCTACGAGCTCGATGGCCGCCAGTACGTGGTGTTTCCCGTCGATGGCGTGGTGTACGGATTCGCACTCCCCGCGCGCTAGAATCGGCGCTCCTCGGCCGCCCCGTTTTGGCAGTTTTCTGAAACCCGAGCGGGCCTGTTGCGTCTATTTATATGGTGGGGAGTGGTTCCCTTGACACCCTCCGGGACGGTGAGTAACATTCAGCGTAACGGCGCGAATTAGGTTTGGATGCTTTGCCAATTTTATGAGAGTGACGGCAAACAATCGACTTGCTCCTCGACGGTATCCTGCAGGCCTTGCCGGGAATCTAACGGGTAGTGAGGGTTTCGGCCGATCATTTATGAGGGAGGTCCTTATGATGAAGTGGGTTGCAGCGTTGTTCGTTGTGATTGCCTTGGCGTTCTGTTCTTCGAGCGCGTTGGCGCAAGATGATCTTGGATTGCCCGACGATGCCAGCATGGTTCCGCCGCCGCAGTTCATCAAGCCGGCCGAAGTTCTCAAGATGATGCAGGACCACGACACGAGCTTCGTCCTGGTCGACACGCAGCCCGAGGAGGCCTTCGCCGACGGCCACATTCCGGGCGCGATCAATTACCCGTGGGTACCGCGCGTGACGCCGCCGATCAGCCTGCCTCGCGATAAGATGCTGGTCTTCTATTGCCCCTGCAACCACGATGAAGATTCGATCGACATGTACAAGAAGCTCGCCGAGTTCGGCTACCTCAACACAAAGATTCTCGAAGGCGGATGGTACAAGTGGGTTGCGCTGAAGTACCCCGTCGAGGGGACTGACGCCGCAAACGCGATCAAGGAAGCCAATGCAGCCGCGGCATCCGGCGAGACCGGCGGCGCTGCTTCTTCTAGCAGCGCGCCCGCGGCTCCGGCAGATACAGCTGTTGCGACCACGAGCGGCCCGATCGCCTCGGGACGCCCGGTGGGAGCGGTAACGCCGTCGCTGCGCGTGATCGACGTGACCGGAAAGTACAAGGGGCAGGACACCTGCTACGTGTGCGAGTACGGCACCGCGCCGACCGTGATCGGCTTCTTCCCGAAGCCCAGCGATCAGGCGGCCGACATGATCGTGAAGCTCAACGCCCTCGTGCAGGCGAATAAGAACCTCAAGGGCTTCGTTGTGATGATCAATGGAGCTGAGTCGAAAGACTGGCTCACCAAACTCGCGGCGGATAAGGGCATCACGATTCCGATGGTCTACTTCGCGAGGGGCACGTCGGATACCGGCATGCGCCTTTACAAACTGAATCCGGCGGCGGAGAACACGATCCTTGTGGACATCGGCCGTCAGGTGTACGCGAATTTCGTGAACACCACGGACGCCACGTTCCAGAATGTTGTCGAGGCTTCGACGAAGATGCTCGCATCGGCGCCGGCGCCGAGTTCGGGGAACGGTCAATGAAGTCGGGCGTGTCGATCAAGCTCGCAAGCGTAGCGCTGGGTGTAGCCTGCATATTTTTCGCGGCTCCGCCCCGCGCCGCTGCTCAAGACGCCGCCGCGCCGCAGATCAAAGTCGTTGCGCCGCAGGATGTGAAGGATCTGATCGCGGCGAATAAGGGCAAGGTCGTCTTCCTGAATTTCTTCGCCACCTATTGCGTCCCGTGCCACAAGGAATTTCCCGACATCGAGAAGCTCCAGAGCAAGTACGGTGACAAGCTCCAGGTGGTTGAGGTCTCGATGAACGACGTGACGGACGCCGCCGAAAAAACCGAAATGGCCAAGTATCTCGAAGAGCAGAAGCCGCCATTCCCGGTCTACATCGCGTCCACCACGGACGACTCGTATTACCAGGGCATCGATGCGCGCTGGGCCAAGAGTGAGGCCCTGCCGATGACGATGATCTTCGATAAGGACGGCAAGGAAGCGCATTTCTACGAGAAGGCGCTCACGCTCGCCGATATGGAGCACGACGTCGCCCCGCTGCTGGCGGCCAATTAGCGGGGTGGCTGACTGCGGGCGAAAACGGCTGATTTCGAATTTCCAAGAGCGGCGCACAACTCGCCGCTCTTTTCTTTTTTCTTCTGCCGCTTGCGCTGAAGGCGCAGGGCACCAACTGGCAATATCCCGGCTCCGATCCTGAATCGACGCGCTTTTCTCCTCTCACGCAGATCAATCCGCACAACGTGACGAAGCTGGTTCGCGCGTGGACGTTCCACACGGGCGGCGAAGTCGGCGCGGACGTGAATTCCGAGGGCGCGCCGCTGGTGGTCGATGGCGTGATGTACTTCGACGCGGGGAAAAATGTTTTCGCGCTCGATCCGGATACCGGCAAGCTCATCTGGAAATATGAAACGAAGGGAACGCAGCGCCGCGGGCTCGCCTACTGGCCCGGCGATGCGACCACCGGCCCGCGCCTTTTCCTCGGCGTTGCCGGGCGGCAGATGCTCGCGCTCGACGCGAAGACCGGCAAGCCCGCCGAGGGCTTTGGCGAGGACGGATTGGTGGCGGACGCTGCTGCGGCTTCGGCGCCCGTGGTTTACCACGATCTGGTGATCGCGGGCCAAAACGGCGTGCAGGCGGTAAAGGCCTGGGATGCGCGCACGGGCAAGCTCGTCTGGACATTCGACACGAAGGCGCAGCCGGGCACGCCCGAGCACGCCACCTGGAAGGACGATAGCTGGAACGCTCGCGGCGGCACGGACGTGTGGAGCTTCATGACGCTCGATCCCGCGCGCGGCGTCGTCTACGTCCCCATCGCGCCGGCTGGCGGCCCCGACTATTACGGCGGCGTGCGCTTGGGCGATACGTTGTACAGCGATAGCGTCGTCGCGCTCGATGCCAACACCGGAAAGCTGATCTGGTATCGGCAGCTCGTCCATCACGATCTGTGGGATTGGGATGTGCCGGGCGCGCCCACGCTTTTTGATATCAAGCGCGGCGGAAAGACGATTCCGGGCGTCGCCGAATTCAGCAAGCAGGGTTTGCTGTTTATGTTCAACCGGGTGACGGGCGCGCCGCTTTTCGGTCTCGAAGAGCGCGCCGTGCCGCAGACCACCGTTCCCAGCGACGAGACCTCGCCCACGCAGCCCTTTCCGCTGAAGCCGCCGCCGCTCGCTCCGATGAGCATCAGCAAAAGCGGTCTCTACACGCTCACGCCCGAGCACGCCGAATACTGCAGGAATTTCTGGGACGAGAATCATCTCTACAATCTCGGGCCGTTCATGCCCTACAGCATGGACCCGGACAAAATGGCGGTGATTTTCCCGGGGCGCGAAGGCTCGGGAAACTGGGCTGGCGTGGCGTTCGATCCGAAGCTCGACTACATCTTTGGCACCACTGCGTTCAACGCCGGCCAGACCGGGCGGATCGTCAAGGCGGATCATCCGAATCCGCAGGGCGGCCCGTACGACAAAGTGTTTCCCGGCGGGCCTTCGCGCTACGGCGCGCGTTTCTGGGATCCGAAAAACGGCTGGCCGTGCATCGAGCCGCCGTGGGCCGAAATCTTCGCGGTGAATGCGAAGACGGGCGACATCGTCTGGCGCAAGCCCTTCGGCACCGTCGACGCGCTCGCGGAAAAGGGATTTCCCGATACCGGCGCGCCGAATACAGGACCGATGATCGTCACCGCGAGCGGCTTGATTTTCATTGGCGCAACAAACGATGGCCGATTTCGCGCCTTCGACGCGCGCACCGGCAAAACCCTGTGGACCGAGAAAATGGACGCCAGCTCGCACGCCATTCCGGTCACGTACAGGGGCAAAGACGGCAAGCAGTACGTGGTCGTCGAAGCCTTCGGCGGGCCCGGCATCGTCGCCGTCAACGGCTACTTCAACGACACGCCCGGCGACAGCGTCATCGCTTTCGCCCTGCCGTGAGCCGTCATGGAAAGAAAAATTATCATCCTAGTAGAAATTGGACAAACCTGTGCTATATATAGTGGGCGAAGACCAAGCAAAAACTGGGAGAAGACATTGCGGATCAGAATAGATTGCAAAGTGAAAGACGGGTTCATCCCTGCCGAGAAGACTGTTTACATTCAGGGAGCGGACGGAAGCTGGGAGGAAGTTACCGTATCAACGAAGAACTTGAGCGGAGGCAGGCTAGAGGCCAGCGAAATAGGGAGAACTGAGAACAAGGTCCTGGTCGAGCTTCCTAGGGAAAGTGCTTCTGGGCGCTGGAGGGTTTGGGTCAATTCATCGTCGATAGGAGCTTAGATTTGGTTCTCACGGACCGTGAGATACAAGTCGCTATTGAAACGCATCAGATCGTTATTGATCCTGCCCCTGACCAGTCAGCGTACAGCTCCACGAGTCTTGACTTAAGGCTGTCAAAATCAATTCGAGAATGGAAAAAACACAGCGGAGCCAAAGGTGTCGAGCAGAACGTGATTTCTCCGGCGACGCCGGGCTATTCCTTTAACGAATTCGCTAGCGAGTATTCTGAAGCTAGGGAGATGTCCGGCGACGGTCACATTTTGGAGCCGGGAGGATTCACGCTCGGTTGGACAGAAGAGAACATTGAACTTCCCGTAGACTCTCGCCTCGCCGCCAGAGTCGAAGGCAAGAGTTCTTTGGCGAGACTTGGAATCGGCATCCACATTACGGCTCCGACAATTCATGCCGGGTTTAAAGGGCCAATTCAACTCGAAATGTGCAATCATGGGTTTCTAAGGGTTCGACTGATGCCCGGAATGCCAATATGCCAGTTGATTTTTGAACAGACACTCGGAACCCCTGAAAAGGGATATAAGGGACAATTCTTCGATCAAGCAAAGAAGTAGCCACGTAACTAACTACCTCCCAAGAATTCAAACTGACCAACCACCAAACTCCGACTGGCCTTTCGTGCAAGTTTGGTCTAGTTCTAGTCCCTGTCCTTTTTAGTGGATGTAAGCCCTTGAAACTGGCGCGCCGTCGTGCAAGCGTAGATTGAGTAGTTAGCGTCAGATTTGAGGAGTGGCGAATGAAATGGAGAGCGGCGAACGGGGCGAGGGCGCGCAGAACCAATGCCGCGGCGCGCACGATCGGGAGTTTGGTTCGTCACGCTGACGGCGGCCATTTTTCGCTGATTTCTAATCGACATTTGGCGATTAGAAATCGAGCTATCTCACTGAAAACACGGCGCGAAACTTTTTCTAATCGACACGGTAGCGGGAGGTTTTGTCGCCCGCCGAAAACCCGTTCAACGGTGCCTTTTCCATTGAATTTTCAGCGTCGTCGCCGCCATGAAAACGAGCCGATGGAGCCGCGCATGACGACTGAATCCAAGCTTTCATTTGTGTACCAGGCGTCGCCGGTGCGCGCCGTCTTCGGGATTGGCGCGATCGAGAAAGCGCCGGAGGAAATTGGGCGGCTGGGCGCGGAGCGCGTGCTGATCATTGCGACGCCGGGGCGGCGCAAGCTGGCGAACGATCTGGCGGCACGATTGAGAGCGAAAGCTGTGGGAGTTTTCGATCGCGCGGTGATGCATGTGCCGATCGAGAATGCGAAGGAGGCGCGCGCGGAGGCGGAGCGTTTGCGCGCGGATGGCTACATCGCCGTTGGCGGCGGCTCAGCGACCGGTGTCGCGAAGGCGATTGCAGCCGAGACGGGCCGGCCGATCCTATCCATCCCGACGACCTATTCCGGATCGGAGATGACGCCAACGTGGGGATTTACCGAGGGCGGCATCAAGAAAACGATGCGCGACGCTCGCGCACAGCCCAAGACGGCGATCTATGATTCCGCGCTGACCGTGAGCATGCCCGCGACGCTTTCAGCGACAAGCGGGATGAACGCGATGGCGCACTGCGTCGAAGCGCTCTACGCGCAGGACGGGAATCCGATCGTGTCGCTCGAGGCGGAAGAAGGAATTCGCGCGCTTGCGGCAAGTCTGCCGGTGGTGGTGAAGGAGCCGGCGAATATGGAGGCGCGCTCGCAGGCATTTTACGGCGCGTGGCTTGGCGGGATGGTGCTGGGCGCCACGACCACGGCGTTGCATCACAAGCTGTGCCACATTCTCGGCGGCGCATTCAATCTGCCGCATTCGGAGACGCATACGGTGCTGCTGCCGCACGCAACGGCGTACAACGCGGGCGGCGCGCCGGATGCGATGGAGCGAATCGCACGGGCGCTCGGCGGCAAAGCGAGCGGGAAGTCCGCCGCGGCTGGATTGCACGAACTTGAAGCGTCGATAGGCGCGCCACTGTCGCTGAAATCGCTCGGGATGAAATCGGATGGCTTGGACCGCGCCACGGAACTGGCCATGCAAGCGACTTTCTACAATCCGAGGCCGCTGACCAAGGAAGGGATTCGGACGTTGCTCGAAGATGCATTCGAAGGGCGAGCGCCGCGCGCGTGGGCCGCTTCGGCGTTTTCGAGCTAGGGCTTGGGATCGGCGGCGGACTTCGATCCGAGCATGGCGGGCGTGACGTCGAGAGAGAGGCGCACCCAGCGATCCTGATGGGTGAGCTTGGCCTGGCTGAGGAGAGCATTGAGGAGGGTGACTTGGTCGCGGCTCATTTCGCGGCGGGTTTTGGGATCGGCGAGCGCCATCGAGCCGATCATGCGAAAGCCTTCGAGGAGTGTCGACATTTCGATGGCATGCGTCATCGAGTCGCACTTGGCGTCGAGCGCCAGTTGCAGATCGTCGGCCTTGGGCTGGCCGACGAGCGTGAGGCCCTGGATATTGCGGGCGAGCTGTTCGAGTTGCGGAGAGCTGCTGAAATTGTTGTAGAAAGCCGGGGGCAAATTATCGGTGCGAGCCACGGCAAAGATGGGCGCCGCGGCTACTCGATCGATCAGCGCCTGTGTGGCCGGATCGCGCGGGCCCGTTTTGAACGGGCCGAGCAGGCTGGCCGGGTTTTTCCCGCTGGCGAGGATGATGCGCGTCGGTGAGAGGAACTCGAATGCGGTGGGCGGGTTGCCGGGCACTTCGTAGATTGCGTCGGAACCGCGCATCATGACGTGGCCCGTGCGCAAAGCGTAGGCTTTGATTTTCGGCTGATCGAAGCGGCCTTCGGCGATGGCGACGGCGCGGTCGAAGATGCCCTGCGCCGCGATATGGCTGGCGGGCCAAACGGCGATTGCGGCTTTGTCGAGATCGCGCGTGTAGTCGAAGCCGGTGCCGCGAACGAAGTCGGCGTAGTCGCGGTCGCTCTGCGGGTTGGCGCCTGCGAGGCCCAGCATCGCCGCCAGCGGCGAGCCTTGCAACTTGCGGAGCGCTGCGACATCTAAGTAGGCAACGCCGGGCGCATCGGGTGGAAGCTCACTAAGAACACTGGGAACGGGAAGGATGCTTGGAGCAGCGGCGGGCATTGGCCGCCGGACACGGTAGAGATAGACTCCCGTGGCTGCAGCTGCGAGCAGGAAGAGCGCCGCGAGTGCGATGGGCGCGCGTTTTGTGGCGGACGTAGGCATGGTGGCGTGCCGCAATTAGTGTAATGTTTCGCAGCGCGATTGCGAACGGGAAACACGAGATGAAATTCGAACGAATGCTCGCAGTTGCGGTGATGGGAATCGCGCTGGCCGCGCCCGCGCGCGGGCAAGCGCCGGCGCAATCGCCACCCGCCGCGCCGCTGCCTTCCGTCGATCGGATACTGGATCATTATCTTGATGCTGTCGGAGGACGCGGGGCGTGGCTGAAATTGACATCGCGCGTAACGATGGGAACGATCGACGTGCTGGCGCAGAATCTTTCCGGGACGATTGAGCTGCGCGAGAAAGCGCCCGACCGGATTCTTTCCGAGATTCGGATTTCGGGCATTCTCTTCCGGCAAGGTTTCGACGGCACGGTGGGCTGGACCGACGATCCGCAGAATGGCCTTCGCGAGCAGAGTGGTGCGGAGCTGAGCGAAGCGCGGCGCGACGCGGATTTCTATCACCCGCTCGATATGAAAAAGCTGTACACGAGACTCGCGGTAGTCGGCCCGGAAAAAGTCGACGACCAGGATACGTACGAAGTGGAAGCAGATGTTCCAGAGGGCGCTCCGGACGAGATATACTTTAGCGTCGCGACGGGATTGCCGGTGCGAGTCGTGAGCCACCGGCACGGCCCGCAGGGAGTCGTTGACTTCCGCGAGGATTTTGACGATTATCGCGAAGTGGACGGAATCAAGCGTCCATTCAGGATTCAAGAGAGTACCGGCGATCAGGTCGTGACGATCACCGTCACGGAAGTCCGGCATAATGTGCTGTTGGATGATAGTGTCTTTACAAAGCCGGCTGCACAATAGGGCATAGGCTGATTAAGAGGTTATAATAAACTTGAGGGTGGCAATGGGTGTGCTGCGGGCCGGAAGCCCCGCTTGCAATTCGATTGCCGCTGTGATAACTTCGGTAGGTTTGGCAGTGCTGGCGTAGCTCAGTTGGTAGAGCATCTGATTTGTAATCAGAGGGTCGGGGGTTCAAATCCCTCCGCCAGCTGAGTTTGAGGGAAGCGGCATTTTTAGTTCAAGTATAGGGACGGCTTCCTCGCGAGATAAGCGAACAGGGCTGGTGTCTGCGGACACAGCCCTTTCTGCATTGCGGAGTACCCCATACAGGAGTCCGATCAATTCTGGCGTAGTTCGTGGGACGCGACTTTTGTGTCCCGAGGGTTTCTAGCAGGACGGGTGGGTGAGTGGCTAAAACCAGCAGACTGTAAATCTGCCGCTCCTTGCGGGCTACGGAGGTTCGAATCCTCCCCCGTCCACCAGTGTCCTGTGGAGTCTGAATTTTCCGGGAGGCCGGATCGGGCCTGGGTAGCTCAGTTGGTAGAGCGCGTCCTTGGTAAGGACGAGGTCACCGGTTCAATCCCGGTCCCAGGCTCCAGATGGAATGGGCGTTTTGGGATGAGCGGGGGTAACTCAGTGGTAGAGTCTCTGCCTTCCAAGCAGATGGTCGCGGGTTCGAGCCCCGTCCCCCGCTCCAGCATAGGGACGATGGCGAGCGAGCTTCGAGGCGATTGAGACTCAAGTAGGGAATGCGCGGGGCGCGACTGCGGCCGCGAAGCAAGTGATGCGAGGGTGAGGCGCGATGGCGAAGGAGAAATTCGAGCGGAGTAAGCCGCACTTGAACGTGGGGACGATCGGGCACATCGACCACGGGAAGACGACGCTGACGGCGGCGATCACGAAGGTGCTCTCGAAGAACAACCCGAAGGTGTCGTTCCGAGCGTTCGACACGATCGACAACGCGCCGGAAGAGCGGGAGCGCGGAATCACGATCGCGGTGTCGCACGTGGAGTATGAGACGCCGAACCGTCACTACGCGCACATCGATTGCCCGGGGCACGCGGACTACGTGAAGAACATGATCACGGGCGCGGCGCAGATGGACGGAGCGATCCTGGTGGTGGCGGCGACGGACGGGCCGATGCCGCAGACGCGGGAACACATTCTGCTTGGCGCGGCAGGTGGGCGTGCCGGCGATTGTCGTGTTCCTGAACAAGTGCGACGTGGTGGAGGACCCGGAGCTGCTCGAGTTGGTGGAGCTGGAAGTACGTGAGCTGCTGAAGACGTATCAGTTTCCGGGGGACACGATTCCGGTGATACGCGGCTCGGCGCTGAAGGCGCTTGAGGGAGACGCGAAGTGGGAGAAGTCGGTGCTGGATTTGATGGAGGCGGTGGACAAGCACATACCGCTGCCGCCGCGGGATGTGGATAAGCCGTTCGCGATGCCGATCGAGGATATTTTTTCGATTTCGGGACGCGGCACGGTGGTGACGGGGCGAATCGAACGTGGCAAGGTGAAGGTGGGAGAAGAGATTGAGATTGTGGGCTTCCGTCCGACGATGAAGAAGACGGTGACAGGCGTGGAGATGTTCCGGAAGCTTTTGGATGAGGGGATGGCGGGCGACAACGTGGGGCTGCTCTTGCGCGGGACGGAGAAGGATGAAGTGGAGCGCGGGCAGGTGTTGTGCAAGCCGGGGTCGATCACGCCGCACACGAAGTTCAAGGCGGAAGCGTACGTATTGACGAAGGAAGAGGGCGGGAGGCACACGCCATTCTTCACGGGGTACCGGCCGCAGTTTTACTTCCGGACGACGGACGTGACGGGAGACGTGAAGCTGCCGGCGGGAGTGGAGATGGTGATGCCGGGAGACAACGTGAGTGCGGAGATCAGTTTGATCACGCCGGTGGCGCTGGAGAAGGGGCTGCGGTTCGCGATCCGCGAAGGCGGCCACACCGTGGGCGCCGGAGCGGTGACTGAGATTATCGAGTAACGTGCGGGCGCCCTTCATTCGCTAGCGCGAATTCAGGGTAAACCGGAGCCGTGACGGAGATCATCGAGTAGACGACTATGCGCGAAATCATCACACTACAGTGCAACGATTGCAAAAACCGCAACTACACAACCACGAAGAACCGGAAGAAGCATCCGGACCGTTTGGAGTTGCAGAAGTTCTGCAACACGTGCCGGAAGCACACCGCGCACAAAGAGGTGAAGTAAATCCGTTGCAGCGGATTCACGCGCCGCATGACAGAAAGTGAAGAGCGCTGGTTTTGCTACATCCTGCAGTGCGGCGATGAGTCGCTGTATGTGGGAGTGGCGAAGGATCCGGAACGGCGGGTTAAACGGCACAACTGGGGAGTCGGTTCGCGACACACAGCATTGCGACGCCCCGTCAAGCTGGTTTGGCAGGAAGAACACGTGAACCAGCGTTCGGCACGTGGGCGCGAGGCGGAGTTGAAGGGTTGGCGGAGAGAGAAGAAGCTGGAGTTGATTGCGAGATTCCAAAACCAAATTCACCCTTCGCCCTGAGAGGCGGGCTCAGGGTGAATTTTCGGGCCTTCGGCCCGAAAATTCAGGGGAGTAGGTTCAACGGTAGACCGCCGGTCTCCAAAACCGGATGTGGGGGTTCGAATCCCTCCTCCCCTGCCAGATTTTGGGCGGCGGAAGTGGCGGGCGGTTGGCTGGGATTGGCTGGACGAGAGCAGGCGGCAAATGGCCGACGCGATACGACGAAATCGAGAAGAAGAGTCCCACGGCGTAAGCGGATTTTCGCTGATGGAGCCGGCCCAGAAGCTGGGTAGCTATCCGAAGCGGCTTCAAAACTACATTCACGAAGTGCGCGTCGAGATGAAGCAGGTGAACTGGCCGTCGCGCTCGGATGTGACGTCGACGACGGTTGTGGTGGTCGTGACGGTGGCTTTCTTTGCGGTATTTTTTGCTTTGACGGATACGATTCTAACGCGCGCAGCAAACTGGTTATTCCACCTTGCCTCACACTGAACAAGAAGGAAGCGGGATGTCGAAACAGTGGTACATCGTCCACACATACTCGGGGTTTGAGAAGAAGGTGAAGGAAAGCCTCGAAGGCCGCGTGGCCGCATTTGGCCTGACGGACAAAATCGGGCAGATCATCATTCCGACGGAGTCGGTGGTGGAGGTGCGCGGCGGCAAAAAGGTGATTTCGCCGCGGATGTGCTATCCGGGCTACGTGCTGGTCGAGATGGATATGGATGATTACACGTGGCACGTGGTGCGGTCGACGCCCAAGGTGACGGGCTTCGTGGGCTCGGGGCAGATGCCGTCGCCCTTGAGCGAAGAGGAAGTGCAGAACATTTTGAACCGGGCCACGACGACGGCGGAAAAGCCGAAGCCGAAGCTGTCGTTTGAGCGCGGCGAGAAGGTGCGAATCGGTGAAGGGCCGTTTGCGAATTTCACGGGCGTGGTTGAGGAAGTGAATTCGGACCGCAGCACGCTGAAGGTTTCGGTGACGATTTTCGGCCGGTCGACGCCGGTCGAACTGGATTTCGCGCAGGTTGAAAAAGTCGCGTAACGCGCGGCTTGGGGCGAGGGAAGCACTGATATGGCAAAGAAAGTTCAATCGACGGTAAAGCTGCAGTTGCCGGCCGCCAAAGCGACGCCGGCGCCGCCCGTGGGCACCGCACTCGGCCCGCACGGCGTGAACATCATGGATTTTTGCAAGCAGTTCAACGCGAAGACGGCGAAAGAGCCGGACGGCATGATTTTTCCGGTGCTGGTGACGATCTACACCGACCGCACGTTCACATTCATTTTGAAGACGCCGCCGGCCTCGGAACTTCTGAAACGCGCCGCAGGGATCGTGAAGGGTTCGCCCGAGCCGAACCGCAACAAGGTTGCGAAGGTGACGCGCAAACAGGTGGAAGAAATCGCCAAGATGAAACTGCCCGACCTGAACACGCTGAAGCTTGAATCGGCGGTGCGGTCGGTGATGGGAACCGCCCGCAACATGGGCATCGAAGTGACCGAGTAGGAGACAGGGGTAGGGAGAGAATCGATGGGCCGCAGCGCAAAAGTAGGCGGAAAGAATATCGATCGTGCCCGGAAGCTGGTCGAGGCGCGTCCGTATGGGCTGGAAGAGGCAGCGGAAGTGCTTCGCAAGGCGCACTTCGTGAAGTTCGACGAGACGGTCGAGCTGGTGCTGAATCTGGGCGTCGATCCGAAGCAGTCGGACCAGATGGTGCGCGGCACGGTGGTGCTGCCGCACGGGCTGGGCAAATCGAAGCGCGTGCTGGTGATCGCGAGCGGCGAAAAGGTGCGCGAGGCGCAGGACGCGGGCGCCGATTTCGTCGGCGGCGACGACATGGTCCAGAAGATCACCGAAGGCTGGACGGATTACGAAGCGGTGATCGCGACGCCGGACATGATGAAATCCGCGGGAAGACTGGGCAAGGTGCTCGGGCCGCGCGGGCTGATGCCGAACCCGAAAATTGGGACGGTAACTTTTGACGTGGCGCGCGCGGTGAAGGAGATCAAGGCCGGAAAAGTGGAGTTCCGTCTCGACAAGACGGGGCTGATCCATTCGCCGATCGGCAAGATCAGCTTCCCGGCAAAGAATCTGGCGGAAAACGCGCACGCACTGCTTGGCGCGGTGGTAAAGGCCAAGCCGGCGGCAGCGAAGGGCAAGTTCATCAAGAAGATCACGCTGACATCGACGATGGGCCCGGGAATTTTGATCGATCACGCGGAAGCGGAAGCGGCCACGGCGGTGGCGGCGTAGGGGAAGTCGGAACCGGAGGAGTTCGGCATCATGAAGAAGAAAGCCGAAAAGATAGAGAAGGCCGAGCAGCTTCGCAGCCAGCTCGCGAATGTTTCGACTGTGATTCTCTCGACGTTTCAGGGAATTACGGTCGAGCAGGACACGCAGCTGCGGCGAGCGGTGGAGGCAGCGGGCGGCCACTACGAAGTGGTGAAGAACACGGTGGCGGAGCGCGCCGCGGCGGGCACGCCGACCGAGGGGCTGCTCAAGGACCTGAAGGGCACGAATTCGATCGCGTACACGGCGACCGATCCTGTGTCGCTCGCAAAGATTCTGACGAAGGTGGCAAAGGATGTTCCGGCGTTTCAATTCCGCGCGGGATGGGTCGAGGGCCGCGTCATTTCGATTCAGGAGATCGGGCAACTCGCGCTGCTGCCGAGCAAGGAAGAACTGATCAGCAAGATCAT
Source organism: uncultured Acidobacteriota bacterium (assembly GCA_963814735.1). GTDB lineage: Bacteria > Acidobacteriota > Terriglobia > Acidiferrales > UBA7541 > Palsa-295. The sequence goes on from CAWFEC010000007.1 coordinate 226,573, forward strand.
GTTCCTGCTGAACGCGCCCGCGCAGCGCATCGCGACGGCGATGGCAGCGGTGCCGCGCAATCTGGCGGTGGTGACGAGCGAAGCGGTGAAAGCCAACAAATTCGGAGGCGGAGGCGCGGCAGGCGAAAGCGCGCCGGCGCCGGAACCGGTTCAGTCGTAACGAGCCGCTGGACGAAATTTTCTGCAATCAGATTTTCATTTCTTGAAGAGGAGAGAAAACGGCAATGGCTAGCAAAGTAGAGACAATACTGGAAGAGATCAAGGGGCTGACGCTGCTCGAGGCTTCCGATCTCGTGAAGAAGATGGAAGAGGCCTTCGGCGTGTCGGCGGCTGCGGCGGCTCCTGTGATGGTTGCGGGTGGAGCGGCGGGCGCGGGCGCGGCGCCGGCTGAGGAGAAGACGGAGTTTGCCGTCGTCCTCACCGAAGTTGGCGCGAACAAGATCAACGTGATCAAGGCTGTCCGCGAAGTCACCAGCCTGGGCTTGAAAGAAGCCAAGGACCTGGTTGATGGCGCCCCGAAGACGG